>CAVOQD010000019.1:0-107742 GCA_963698255.1 uncultured Chloroflexia bacterium
TAAGTTCCCGGCTTGCGCCCTCCTGGAAGCTTCCTGAAGGACAGGACGTCTTGCATTCAGCTTCCACGAAGGTCGAAACATAATGATCTGAACGCTCACTTAGCTTGGCCAGGCGGAATGGCGTTCCGCCCTACATAGGTCGAACTTCTACACGGAAACTTGTTTCTAGACGGCCTCTAGATGGGTAGCAATGACAGCGGATTGATGATCGAAGATTGGCGATCGGGGAGTAGGAATTGCGCGGTTGCGTATGTTGACTTTTTCATCACCAACTGTCGGCGACGAGCACACCCGATGCAAACTGAATGTGCATCGCCTTCTCCTCGTGAACCACAATCGTCGGCAACTGGTGTTGTGGCCGGAACGTCGAGCGCGTGTTTGAGCAGTAGCTCCTCGTCGCCAATCGTTAGCCGATAAGGACTCCTCCATTCCGCCGTGCCGCGCATGAAGTTGAACGCTCGGCGGGCCGACCAGGCGCGATCCAGGCGAAAATCTTCGGCCTGCGGCCATGGCTGGTAGCTGCCGCCCGGATGTTGCGCTTGACGCCGCTCTTCTCCTCGCTCGATCGTGTCCAGCACGTCGACCAGGAGTCCGCCGCCGACTTCGGCCAGTCGCCGATCCGCACCGGGACCGTCGATCCCGTCCGGCAGCAGCACATCCGCCTGATCGGCCAGGTCGCCTGTGTCCAAGGTCGCATCCATCCAATGCACGGTTACGCCCAGCGGATTGATGCCGTCGCGAAGCTGCCAGAAGAGCGGTGCAGGGCCACGATAGTCGGGCAGACGAGACGGATGCACGTTGAGGAAGCCGTGCGCCGGCATAGCGAGCACTGCTGCGGGAATCCGTCTCGGGAAACAGGCCACACAGGCGATGTCGGCATTCAGTGTGGCCAATAGCTTGACGGTTTCCGGTGCAGTCAAGCTGTCCAAGGCATAGACCGGCAGCCCATGTTGCCACGCTATGTTGACGGTATTGGTCGCCACATATGACCCGCTGCCAAGGCTGATCTCCAGTTCATCGACAGGCGGCGCAGTCGCCGATGGCGGATCGATCTTTTCATACGCCGGCGATCCATTCACGCTCGGCACGGCAGAACGGTCGATGATCACCGCAGCGATGTTGATGCCCGCCTGCAACAAGATCTCCAGCACAGTCCGCGAATAGACACCGTTCATGCCCCAGAAGATCACCCGCGCTTTTTCCCCATTGCGCGTTCGGTTGACATCTCTTCCACCTGACACCTATAATCACAGATACTGATAGGTCGATGGATCTGAGTTTTGCCACAGATAAACACAGATGGACTCAGATTCACAGATATTTTCTTGCACAACTCCGTATCACCCAGAAATATCTGTGCCAATCCGTGGAAATCCGTGTCCATCTGTGGCAAAAACCGGAAGCAACCAACAAAGGTAGGCAACCCATGGCACGTATGGTCAACTGTGTGAAACTTGGACGCGAACTGCCGGGTTTGGAAAAACCGCCCTATCCCGGCGAACTGGGCCAGCGAATCTACGACAACGTATCGCAGGACGGCTGGGATGCCTGGATGGCGCATTCGGTCATTCTGATCAACCACTACGGACTCAGCTTCGCCGATCCGCGGGCCGTTGACTTCATGAAGGAGCAGATGGAAGAGTTCTTCTTCGGCGAGGACGCCCAGATGCCCGAAGGCTGGACACCCGAAGGGCAGACGGTCAAGGGCGCGCCGCAGAAGTAACGGCTCCAGAACATCACCGATAGACCGCGGATTAGACGAATTTGGCGAATAGGGCCGGATAAAAATCCGGAAAAATCCACGGAGATCCGCCTAATCCGCTCCATCCGCGGTCTATCCTTGCAGCAGGCCAAATAGTTAGCCCCCAAAGAGCAAAAACTCAGGCGCAATGTCGAAGACGAGTCTGGCGTGTGCAGCGCGCAGTGCCGACTCGACTTCCGCCGGACTACGCCCTCTGGCGAAGATGAAGCCGAGATAGCTGTCGCCTTCGGGCAGCGGCGAGATGGAGTAGTTGATCTTGGCCGTGATCTCCACCCCTTCAACGCCCGAAACGTTGGCGGCATCGTCAATCCCATCCACACCCTTGAGCACGCCGGCCTCAGGAATCGGAATCATCATCACGCCGCTGGCCTGCTCTTCGCGTGACGTCGCCTCCAGGGGCAATCCACAGGCCTGACGCACGATCAACTCCTCCAGCGACCCATTTATCCCAAAACGCAACGTCTGCGAACAGAGTCCGCCGATCGATCGGCCGGCCACTTCGAGCATCCATGGGCCGTCGTCATTGACGCGCAGCTCAGCGTGGACAGGCCCCGTTCGCAGCCCCAGAGACTCGTGCCGCCTGGGCCACGGTGTCGGCAATGGCGGTCTGGACCGCCTGCGGCAGCCGAGATGGCGTCACATAGATCGTCTCCTCGAAGAAGGGGCCATCCAGCGGGTCCGGCTTGTCAAAGAGCGCCAACACGATCAGGCGCCCATCGTCGAGCAGTCCCTCCAACGCCACCTCGACGCCCGGAATGAATGATTCAACGAGATAGGGATGGGCTGCATCGGCCGGAAACTGGTCATTCAGCAGCCGGGTCAGTCGAAAAAGGGCCGCGGTGAACTCATCTGCGTTGTCGGCACGGATGACGCCGCGGCTGCCGTTCAGATTGAGCGGCTTGACCACGCAGGGGTAGGGAATCTGTTGGGCCACGGCCTGGGGATCGTCGGCGGTGGAGAAGCGCTCGAAACCATGGGCAGGGCACGCCGGCGGCATCCATCCGATCGCGCATGCGATGTTTGTCGCGGGCCGCGTAGGCGCTTTCGGGCGAGTTGTGGGGCAGCCCCAGCAACTCGGCGACCCTGGCCGCGATCAGCGTGCCGCTGTCGTCGACCGCCAGCACGGCGCTGATCGAACGTCGGCGGGCAAGCTCGGCAATGGCTTGGGCCGCGCCCGGATCGTCGAAGTCGAACCCCTGCGCCTGCTCCCAGTGATCGGCCAGTTCCCGGCTCATGTTGACCACCGGCGTCACGTCGATGCCAAGCTGCTCCGCTGCCTGGTGAAAAGCCCCGGCGCGATAGCTGCGCGCACCGGTGAGCAGCATCAGGCGTGGGCGTATCGGTTCTTCCATCATTGGGAATCCTTCTTCTTGGCCGATTTCATCGGCGGATCGATTGACCCGCGCAACAGCCACCAATAGAAGAGTAGCAACAGAACCGTGGGCAGCAAAATGGCGAGGCCAATGACGGTCGGCGCTATCGACGGATCAAAGACCAGCCGGCTGGCCATGCCACTGCCCAGCCCCAGTGTTCGAGATCGACCATTGGAGAGCACCAGTGCAGCGGCCATTTCGTGGGTCACGATCAGGAAGCTGAGCAGGACCAACCACTTGGTTAGAGACGGGCGGCGGAACTGATGTAGTGGGTCGATGGTGGTTCGGTCGGCCCCCCGGCCCCCAATCCTGGGGGAGGCTGGCTCAGCAACGCTTGGATGCGCCGGCGTTCCCCCCAAGGTTGGGGGGCTAGGGGGGCTGCCGGCGGTGGCTGACTGATCTGTTGGGTTATTTACGCCGTTCTGTACCGCGCCCGGACGATCAGTCCATTTGTTGTCGCGCAGCATCAGAGCAACCAACCAGGTGCCGATGCAGATAGCGGCCAAAGCGTAGATCAATGTCAGCAGCCAACGGCCATCGCCCAAATGCAATTGGCTCTGCAAGCCGGCCAGCGGGACAAATGCAGATCGGCAGCGTTACCAAGCCGAGAATGCCAAGCGCCGAGGAAAGCCGACCGGACCAGGGAGATTTCCAGTCGGCAAGCTGGCGACCCAATGGAAGGGCGACGGCTACAGTCGCCAGCGCGGTGATGCCCGCCATGACCAATGTGTTGGCCAACCAATAGCCGTAGTCGAAGTTGCCGAAGAGTTGGCGAAGCGCACTGGGCCATTCGGCCACATTCAGGCTCATAACCAACGGCACCGACAGCGGCAAGAGTAGCGCAACCATGGCAAGACCTGCTAGAATCGGCCGCCCAAACGTATGTGCGGGCTGACCGGTTGCCGGCTTGCGATCATCCAACTCCGGTTTTCCACCTCGACTCGCCATGACAGATTGGCTCTTACCCGAGAAATGGACGATCCCCCATGCCGACAGCGCCAGTAGCGGGACCAGCAAGAGCGCCATGACGGCTGAATGCACCGGCAGACCGCCGGCAACGCCGGTCTGATAGATCCAGCTTGCCAACAGATGCGAAGCGTTGAACGGAGCGCCGCCATTGAGCAACAGAACAACCGCCGCGTCTGAGAGCACCACGTAGGCGCTGAAGCAGAGCGTCAGACCGATGGCCGGGCTGCGCCGGTTCAACGGCCAGGCCAGCAGCAGGAAAAGTGTGGTGAAGGGCAGAATCCGCCAAGCCTGGATGGCGGCGATGGCCAACAACGTCGGCCAGATGTCCTCGCCGGCCAGGGCCAGCGTGGGTGCGAAGATCTGTCGCCAGGCCGGCATGGTCAGCGCGAACGGCATGGCCAGCGGCAGGAGCAAGAGCCAGGCCATACCGCCGTGGTTGCGCCTGCCCTGCTCCACCAGGGCGACGCCGGCAAAGCCAAGCAGAAAGACCGAGAGGCAGGGTGAAGGCCAGCACGATCAGCGTGTTGCGCAGCGCTGGCGAAAAAGATAGCTGCGTGCAATGGACAGGGCTTGGGCAGCGATGCCGGTGATCCCGGCAGGCGCTGATGATTGTGGAAAGAGGGCGCCGACGCTGATCAGCAGGATTGATGCAAGGATGGCGAGCAACGTCACGACGGCCAGACCCGCAAGCGCATAGGCGGCGTAGCGCCGTAGCGAAGTCACAGCTTACTCCGCGATATTGGACTCAGTACAGGTTGGAGCGAATGGTCACACAGGTTCTGAGGCCGGCTTTCAGCCTGCCAGCCCCGATCCTGGTTTTCCTTTACCCACATCTCGGTGGCATGGAGAAACGCCGATGGCGACCGAACAGGCTTGAGCCTGTTTTCCGTAGCAGGCGGCGGTTTCAACCGCTGCCCGCCTGGCCCGGCCTGGCGATGCCGGTTGAAACCGGCATCTGCTACGGAAAACGTGCTCAAGCACGTTGGAGGATGGCGCATTCGCGACCGCTGCATACCCCATGCCACCGAGAGGTGGGTGAAGAAAACGAGGCTGAATCGTCGACCTAACTTGAAAGCACAATGAATGCATGGTGTTGTAGGTCACACTTGCAGTGTGACAACTCCGCGAATGAGACCTGTTCAACTCAGGCGACGACTCGGCTAATGAAGCTCGTCCGACTGCAAGTCGGACCTACGAAAGCCTGATTCCGTAAAGAGAAACGCACCAGGATTCAAAATATGGGCCGGATCCCAGCGATCCTTCAATTGACGCATGAGCGTCTGAGCCGACGGCTCATAGCCCCAACGCTCGATTGTGTCCTGAAATGACTCCGGCATGGACAAAACGACAGCATATCCGTCCATGGCCGATTGCAGGCTGCCGCAGTGCAGCTACAGCGGCCTGGGCGCTCGCTTCGTCGGTGTAGAGTCCCTTGGCGTAGACGAGTCCGCTGGCGCAGTCGATGCAGAGTTGCAGGCCATCTCCGGACTGGGCGGTTGCCGGGTTGTTCGGCCAGGAAGCGATCCAGATGTTTGGCCGGCACGCCGGCACGCATCAGCATCTGATCGTCCTGCGTTGATGCGAGGAACCCGGACCAGACATCGAGTCCGCTTCGATCGGTTTCGATGATCAGTTGCGCTCCGTGCGCTCTCAATGTGTTGCTGACCGCCGCCAGTTCGGCCTCCACATCTTCGGGCAAACCTTCGGCGGTGTAGAGCAGTGTGTAGTCCGCGCCTGCCAGACCCGGAACGTCGGCATTTTGCACCAGCACAACTGCCGACGCAATCAAGGCGTGGCCCATCGCATGTCCGGCCAACGTGAGTCCTTGCGTCAGTGTCGACACGGGAATCGCCAGCGTGCGCCGGGCGCGCGGCAGCGGAATGAGCTTGAGCGTGACATCGGTCAGCAGCCCCAGCGTGCCATGGGAGCCGACAAAGAGTTTGGGCAGATCGTAGCCGGCCACGTTTTTGACCAACGGGCGTCCGGCCCGAATCACTTCGCCCCTGGCCATGGCCACCGTGGCGCAGAGCATGATGTCGCGCAGACCGCCGTAGCGCATGCGTTTTGGCGCGTTGATGTTGGACGCCACCAGCCCGCCGACCGTTGTCTCGGGCCATGGAGAGGCCAGCGGCGTCTGCAATTTGTGTTCGGCCAGAAAGGACTGAACGTCGCAGAGCAGCGTGCCTGCGCCGACCGTCACATTGAGATCGTCGGGCGCGAAGGCGAGAATGCCCTGCATCTTCCCGGTCGACAGGCGGATTTCGGCGTTGCCCAGCGGGCCATCGCCGATTCGCACGCTGCTGCGCGCTTCGCTCAGTGCGGCCAGCCCGGCGGCAGCTTCCTGCGCATTGGCCGGCGTGAAAACGTCCGAGGCGGGCATCAGCGGGGTCAAGCGCTCCGGAACCGGCGTGATGTCGGGAAAGACTTTGCCCGGATTGAAGACGTTGTCCGGGTTGAAGATCGCCCGCACATCGAGCATGGCCGCCAGCTCGGCGTCGCTGAACATGAGCGGCATGTAGGCGCGCTTTCTCCATGCCGACGCCATGTTCGCCGGTGATGCTGCCGTCGCGGTCCAGGCAGATCTGGATGATCTCCTTGCCGGCTGCATGCACCCGCTCCATCAGCTCGGCGTCGTTGACATCACAGAGGATCAGCGGATGCAGATTGCCGTCGCCCGCGTGGTAGAAGTTGGCCGTGCGCACATCATAGCGGTCGCACACCTCGGTGATCTCGGCCAGGACTGCGCCCAACTGGCTGCGGGGCACGGTGACATCGGTCAGCACGTAGTTGGGCGACAGACGGGAGAAGGCTCCGGCCGCGCTCTTGCGGCCATACCAGATCTGCTGTCGCTCCTCCTCAGTCTGGGCGAAGCGGATATCGTAGCCGCCGTTGTTGTCGAGCAGATCGGCGATCTCCTCCATCTGCGAATCGAGGCTCTCGGGGTAGCCGTCGACCTCGACAATCAGCGCTGCGCCGGCGTCGATGGGCAGCCCCGCATGGGTGAACTCCTCGATCATGCGCATGCTGCGCTGGTCCATCAACTCCAGCGTGGCGGGAACCAGACCGGCCGCAATCACGGCGGAGACGGCTTTGCCGGCCGCGGTCTCCGATTCGAACGAGACCATCATGGTCTTGACGCCGGGCGGATTGGCGATCAGGCGCAGCCGGGCTTCGGTCACGATGCCCAGCGTGCCTTCGCCGCCCACGACCAGTGCGCTGAAATCGTATTCGGGATAGTCGACGGCCTGTCCGCCCAGCGTCACGATCTGGCCGTCGGCCAGCACCAGTGTGAGGCCCATGATGTAGTTGGTGGTGACGCCATATTTGAAGCAGTGGGGGCCGCCGGCGTTGGTGCCCAGATTGCCGCCGATGACCGATGAGCGTCCGCTGGCCGGATCGGGCGGGTAGTAGAGGCCGACCGTCTTCACCATCTGATCGACGACCAGGTTGACGGCGCCGCTCTGCACATGGGCAGTTCGCCCGCGTACGTCCAACTCAAGCAGGCGGTTCATCTGCGAAAAGACGACGACAATCCCGCCCAACTCCGGGACGACCGCGCCGGATAGCCCTGTGCCCGCGCCGCGGCGATCAACGGCACGCCGTGTTCGTGGGACCAGCGCACCAACTTGCTGACATCTTCACTGCTGTGGGGATAGATCGCACCGTCAGGCTTGCCGCGATCAAAGCCGGCGTCAACCTCGTAGGTGATCAGCTCGACCGGGTTGGTGACCAGTTGACTGCTGTCAAACAGATCGGTCGGCAGCGGGATCGGTTCTGTGCGCTTGGTCTTTGGATCGCCCACGCTCCTAGCTCCTGGCTTTGGTAAAGATGGTGAAAAGATCAGCCACAGATGAACACGGATAGGCTCAGATTTTCACAGATGAGTTTTGGACGGATTCTACGTCATTATTGGACTTTGGACAAGCGGCCTTACATAACGTGGCCGAATAGTTGACAATAAAGAAGAACTGCGCCAGAAGTAGGGCATGAATATCAAACAAGCCACTACAGACCTGGAGCAGTTCCGGGAGTCATTATACCAGAACTTAGAAAATCGAGCCGATACGTTGATGGACCTGCTGGATGCCATGTGCAGTATGCCATCGGCGAAATCGGTGGTGGAATATAGCCTGGCCAGCGTTTTTCGGCCGAGTTACTCGACGCTCTTCAAAGCGATAGCCGAGATGGAGTTGGAGGAGATGTGGTTGCCCCATCGGTTGGCACCTTATCTCCCAAGGCCTCAAGGATGGCCATTCTGGCTGTTGATGGTAGACGTTACGCCTGCGCCTCGACCCTATGCGCATACACTGGAAGACCGCGGCATGGTCTATCAACCAGAGGTGGTGAAAGGCAAGTTGCCGGTGACTATCGGTCATCAGTATTCGACAGTGTCGCTGGGATTGGAGGTCGAGGAAGGTCTTTCTACCAGTTGGGTGCTGCCCTTGCTCAACGAACGAGTGTCAACCGTTCAAGACAAAGAGATGGTTGGCGCTGACCAGATCAAGGCATTGCTACGAGATGAAAAGCTGCCATTTGGTCGAGAATTCACTGTCGAGGTGGGGGATAGCAGCTACAGCAAGCCGGCCTATCTCTACAGTCACCGTCAGTTTCCGGATCTGGTCACCATCGTTCGGGCCAGAGGAAATCGAGTCTTCTATCGTCAATATGAACCGACAGAAGAGGAAAAAGCGGCTACAAAGGCCGGTCATCCTACCTGGTATGGGGAACGGTTTGCTCTGGCAGACCCGACAACTTGGGGCAAGCCGGATGAAATCCTGACCTTGCCGGAGACAAGTCGTCGAGGCAAAGTCTATCAAGTAGAGATGCAAGCATGGCATAACCTGTTGATGACAGGTAAGCGCAAACCCGTCCTCTTACCCATGCACGAACATCCTTTCACCTTGGTGCGCATCGTGCGCTACGATGAAGATGGCAAGCCGGCCTTCAAGCATCCGCTCTGGTTGATCGTCATGGGTGAAAGACGCCATGAACTGACCTTGTTGCACATCCAGCAGGCCTATACCAGCCGTTTCGATCAGGAACACTTTTTTCGTTTCGGCAAACAGAAGCTGCTTTTGGCTGATTTCCAGACGCCCGATGTCGAGCATGAAGAACACTGGTGGCAACTCGTTCATATCGCCTATGCTCAACTTTGGATGGCCCGTCATTTGGCTGATGTTCTGCCAAATCCTTGGGAACGCTACTTGCCGGCCATGAAGCAGCGTCTCACTTCCCCAACCCTGGTGCAGCGAGATTTCGCCAGGATTATTCGCCAGTTGGGGACACCGGCTCAACCGCCCAAACCCCGAGTTATTTCAACGGGACGGCGCAAGGGCACCAAATTGCCCAAACGACCACGCCGAAAAGTGGTCGTTAAGAGCCAGATCGCTGCTCAAGCGGCCTGATTTTGGTTCGATTATTCAATTGTAAAGGTTCGCTCTCTACTCGATTTCAGTCGAGGTGATGGCGCTTTGTCCAAAGTCCAATGAATCATTGAGCATGCTAGTATTGCAACCTTTGTCACCGCACAGATACAGAGAAACAGACACGGTCTGGCCATCTGAAAGAAGCGATAGCAAGAATCAAATCTGATCTCTCCTAGCACCGTCGGAGTAACGGTGTGCGAACTAGTGAGCATGAAGGAATATGCCTTTGTTTCGTCCACTTGATCTAGAAGGATCTCACGGTCAAAGTCGACATGTGGAAACTCTGATTCTGATGACAAGGGCGAAACTGATCCCCGGATATGAATCGTTCTGCCCGTCCTTTGCTGTGTAGCCGTTGGCGTGACAGTTGGTGTCGCGTTCCCGACAAGAACGCTGGGAACAGGGGCTGGAGGGATGGTAGGCACTTGGGAAGCAGGTGTGCTGGGAGAAGTCGACACGGTGGGAACGGCTGTTTGCATCCGCAGCAATAGCTGATTTCTATCAGCCGCAACCACATTCATTGAGTTATTGTCGTTAAGCATTGCTCCACTGATGAAGATAGCCAACGTAGACAGAATCAACGATGAAGTGAGTAATGCATGCCGGATCCGATTCTGGGTTTGCACAACTGCCTCCCTTGTGTATCCATACTTTTAGTATCTAACTTCAGGTCGCGTTAATGCCTGAAACGATCCCCATGTGCGAGATTAGGGGTCGTCACTCAGGTCGATCCATTCATACTCCTCGAGATCGGGTTCAAAGAAGGACCATTTAATCGTCTGCCAAACGAGTACTTCATCTACATCACTCGCAAAGGTCCGACTAGCAGATTTGAAATCGACGTATGGCGGGGAATCATCCCAAAAATCTTTATCTTCCACTTTGGCAAGCCCGATGAACTTCGTGGCCAGTGTCTCTCCGTCACTTTTGAGCGCCACCGCATAGCCGGGAACGGCCCAGTCATCGTTTTTCTCGTTTTGAAACTTGATGAGCGCGAATTGGATTCGCCTCTCTTCAAATGAGATGTCAGCATAGTTACTTCTAACAGAAGCCGGGTCTGGAGCGCGACTGAACCATGTAAGTACCTCAGGGATCGACCATTCTTGATCAAACCTGGCAAGAACTCCCATTACACCTGCCCCCATCTTTTGCTCTGTTTGGAGTTCGTCCGGGTCATCATCTGTGATCAGTGCCATACGCGTATCCGAATCAGTTGCGTTGCCATCACGGTCGCTCCAGACTGATATTTTGAGCGAGTTGGTAGAGGTCTCTAGACCGTGGTAGTTCTCTCCAGTCGCCCAAATTCGAAGATCAACCCGTACGACAGGTTTCTTGACCCAGATGCAGTCATTTGTGTAGTCCTCAACGTCAAAAGTTCGTGAGACAGTGACTTCTACATTGGCCGTATCGCCAGGAGATTTCTCTTCATCTGCCTTGGGCGATTCAGACTGTACGGGTTCATGTAATGCAAACGCAAGCGAAGGATCGATAGGTGCCAACATCGAAGTACATCGTTGAGAGACTTGCATATGTATGGTTGCGCCTTTGGCACCACCATCTTTATCAACCGTCGTGGCTCTGACGCGGAGTGTATGTTTGCCGCCCTCCATTTCATGTTCTTGATTGGGTACACCGGAACGCAGCTCGACGGAATCAGGTCCAATTCCCTCGACGGTCAATTCAATGACTGGGGGTGTAGAATCATGGGTTGGTATTTCGACTGTGGCTGTCGTTGCCGCAGGTAGATATGAACCGGGGGGAGGATGTCCACATGACACACAGGAGATCGAATAGAAGATGCTTACCAGCAGCATAATTATCCAGGAGAAGATAGCTCGCAAAGATGATGCTTGTGTTCTAGCAAACACGTCAAATGCTCCTTGTCGTTTGTGGGTAACCGACTGAACGTTTATGAAAAAGTATGTTGTTTGCTGTAGCACAGACTGAGGTGCGCCCCGGCACGCCAGAATTGGCGCAATGGTACTCAGGACAAGATATGTGAACTAGATAGCTTGGAGACAAAAGTCGTTGCATTTGAGTCAAGTTTTGGCTCATGTACATCTCGTTGGTTGAGTGCTTTGCGTGCATTTGCGAGAGTGGGTGACTTCATTTCAAAGCTGGAACCATTTGATCATATGAGGCAGTACGCATGCATCGTATGTGCCACGAATAAGAAACTCTTCAGGGTGAGCGGCCACGGCTACGGCGGCATCGTAGATTCCTTTACTCTGCAACCAGCGCCATTCCTCGTAAGGAAATGAGTCGGCAGTCATGTCCGGGCTTTGCCCAATTGATACTGCAGCACGTAACTCTGTAAGGTAAGACTGGCAAAGGCAGAGCGGGTGCCATCTGTTGATCTACCTCCGTAAATAGATCAATTCCTGTATAGTCGCTCAGCGCTTGTGTACCGCTGAAGCTCTTCTCAGCAGTGCCGAAATCCTGCGTAGCCTGCTTATTGGCGACAGAAAACAACACGGACGGATCGTCATTTGAGATTTCTGCCTCTCACCTGCCGCAACGGTTCTTGTTCTGCTTATGCCGCTAACGATTCCAGGTGTTTCCCCGTCGGATATCGCTATGTTGCTGGACCAGGCGTCACTCTTTAGGGGAATGATACGTGGATTTTGTAGTACAAGCTGAGCGATAGGAACACCGACATCAACAAGACCGAAATGCTTGTGCAGTCCGTTTTCATCAAGTACGCCAGGCAGTCCGTTTTCCTTGAGTACGACACCGGGATTAAGGATCCCTATTTCGTCAATAGACGCCTCGATCGAGAGCCCATCATTCTTCTTCCGTCAAGAGTCGCACAGTCACTACAACTCGAATCACTTCAGTGTCTTGATTCAGCTGTATGCTTTCAGTAAAGGGAGCGTTGCTAATTTCAAGAGTGTGTACCGGGTGAAGCGGGTCTAGATACAGCGTCTCCGAGATGAGAAGGCGGTTGGCCGCTAATGGTTCCCTCTATGCTGACGGCGCGGTGCTGCTCATCCGGAATCGAATTGACCGTGAGGTCAATCAGGTTCCTACGTGCTTTTGGCAGAAACTGCATGAGGATTCTCGCCTGGCTTGCAGCTTCATACTTGCCAGCTGCGCCGTACACGTCGTCACTCTGTTCTGAAGCATTGTGGAGCAGTCGGTATAGGTCGCGATACCGCCAGCCTTCGTCATGCCTATCTACCAGTTCCTGCAGGTCCGATGGATCGAGGTTTGCGCTCTCGGCCAGTTGAGCTATTTCATCGGAGGATATGTCTGGAAGGTCATTAAAGTCTAGCGAGGCTGCGCCTCAGACCGACGAGATGTAGGTTGACGAGTGACCGACCAATAGAGGTAGGCTCCAGTTGGTGAGAACAAGTCGGATGCGGTAGAACCGCTCCTGAATTAGATCGCTAAGCGATCGATTGCCGTGAAGGCACTCCCAACTGGAGCCTACAATGAGTATACCACAAACGGTGACCGAAATTTTGCGTGACCATGTGACGCTTGAAGTGGAAAGCATCGACCGGATGTACCTGAATCTCTATGTGCCCAAGCTGCAATACGAAGGGGGAATCGCCTCGTTTTTTCGCTATCACCGTGGTGCGACCTTTGCCTCGTCTGCGCTGATGGCGCCGATGACGGATGCGTTTGTGGCGGCGATCAAAGCGTATGCCAAGGTGAATGAGATCCCGCTGGTCCGTTTTGTCAAGGGTCAGCGCAAGGACGATGTGGCTGCTGAGTATTTGGCTCGATTCAACCAAGAAGAAGGTGTTCTTTTCATCGGCGTTGCTCAAGAGAAAGTCAGCGTCTTCCGGACCGAGAAACGGCGCAATCCGGAGACGGGACAAAGCTATCCTTGGATTGTGCGTTCGACGGCCATGGTCAACCAGTACTACATCTATGCCGTTGACCGGGACTTTGGCCCCTTCTTTCTCAAATTCTGCTCCTACTTTCCCTACAATGGGAGACTCTGTATCAATGGTCACGAATACGCCAAACGCCAACTGAGTCAACGTGGTATCGGCTATGAAGCACTGGACAACGGCTTTCTCACCTGCGAAGACCTTGAGCAGTTACAGGCGATCTGTGATGGACTTGGCCCAGCCAAGATCGATAGTCTGGTACGCAAATGGTTGGCTCTCTTGCCCCATCCTTTCACGCCGGAAGACCGTGCCGCCGGCTATCGCTATGACATCTCGATTCTGCAAGCGGAGTTCGCCTTGACTCAGGTCTTGGACCGACCGCTCAGCGGTCGCATCTTGTTTGAAGATATCATCCGTGAGAATCTGGCTCTTGGGCGTCCCGACCAGGTGCAACTCATCTTTGGCCGACGAGTCACCAAACGTACGCCTGGTCGATTTCGCACGCGCATCATCACCCAAGACGTCACTCCATCCTTGTATGTCGACTACAAGTCGAACCGCATCAAGCAATATTTCAAGGAGGGCCGTGCCCTACGCACGGAAACCACTATCAACAATACCCGCGACTTCGCCATCGGCAAACGGCTGCCCAATCTACCTGACTTGCGTCAGATCGGCTTCTCAGCCAACCGACGTCTGCTGGACGTCCAATCACTCAGCCATGATTGCTCTATCGGCGAAGATGCTTTCCAACGATTGAACCGTCCGGTCGACGTCGACGGCCAACGCGCTGCCGCCTTGCGTTACGCCGACCCAACCGTCCAAGCAATTCTCAGTCTCCTTTTGATGTTTGCTCTGCTGCCCAACGGGTTTCGCAATCGCGACCTGCGCAGCCATCTCGCTGCACTTCTCGGGGAACCACCCGAACAAATGACCCCGGGCCGCATGACCTATCAACTGCGACGACTGCGCTTGCATGGCTTGATTGAACGCATTGATGGCACGCACGCTTACCGATTGACTCAAGACGGCATCCGCGTTGCCTTTTTCTTCAACCGCACCTACTGCCGCATCCTGCGTCCCGGCATGGCCTTCATCATGCCCGACGTACCTGATAACAATTCGACTCTTCAACATCGTTTCCAGCATCTGGATGCCGCCATCGACCAATGGATTGACCAGGCTACACTCGCCGCATGAAAACTTGACTCATTCTCAATGACTTTTCTGTCCCAAGCTATCTAGTGCCGGATGGAGGTCGAGGCCGAGGGATTACGTCTCGCCTTCGAGATGTACGCCACCGACCAGCACAGCGACATGGAGATCGCGACGATGCTCAATGTACGAGGCTACAAGACCAAGCGCGGTCGGCGCTTCTCCAAAGACACGGCCCGCGATTTCCTGCAAAACCGTACCTACACAGGCAAGGTTCGCTACCAGAAGACCGAACGTCATGCCGACGGTTCACGCTGCAAGACCGGCACCATCGAGTGGTTCGAAGGTCAACATGAGGCACTGATCTCGGATGAACTCTTCGAGCGTTGTCAGGAGGTGCGGCGTAAGCGCGCCAACATCGTCAATCAACGGAAAATACAATCCGTATCTCTTACGTGATGTCGTCTACTGCTATCGCTGTTGCACCAATCACCCGGATGGAAAGGTCGTGCCTAGCTATGGCAAGATGCGACCACAAGCACCATGACCGCAACAAACTCTTCTATCGATGTCGGGCAGAGAGCTCGGCTACACATGCGAGCAACTGGGAGTTTACGTCGAAACGCTGGATTAACAAGTGATCAACATCTTGTCGAGCCTGCAACCGCCCAAACACTGGCGCGAAAACATCACGCACTCGATCGGCGAGCTATTGGGCGAGAAAGATCTGGAGGCAAGGCTTACGGAAATCCGCACAGTCATCGAACGCATGGACACGCGCTGGGATCATGGCTTCATCACCGACGAGCAGAAGTTTCTGGAACAACGCATCAAACTACAGCAGGAGCTGGAGCAACTGACACCGGTTGACAACAACGATCTTGAGCGAGCGGTCGATCTGCTGACCAACTTCACTTCTCATTGGGAAGCATGTGGGGATGACATCGAAGCACAGAGCGCGCTCATCAAGCAGATTGTGGAGCGAGTCTACGTGCAGGACGAGCAAGTGGTGGCGATGACGTTGAAGTCCAACTGTCATCTGGTTTTGGGCCATAACGTAAATGGGCCAACCGAATACACGGTTGACCCATTTATCATAGTGGATCTGGAGACCATCTGATTCAGAGCGTACACGTGCGGAGACGACGGGATTTGAACCCGCGACCTTTGGCTTGACAGGCCAATATGCTAACCGCTACACCACGCCTCCACACTCAATTGCTTGAGTGAATGCATCCTATCATCAAGCCAATTTGTTGTCAAATCAGATACGCTGAATTTTGCTTCAAACGCAGCGAATCCGCTGCCGGCAAACCGATTCCGCATTTCGCCGCCCCATGCTACAATTGTGCCGCATCGATGCCCGTAAGGTTGCGCGGATTTGCCTGCGCCAAGAGGTTCAATTCGTCGCACCTCAATACGATCCATTGCCGGAATACCACTTAGTCCTATGAGCGAACCACAACTTGCAGATCACTCTCTTCGGAAACCCGTCCATCGCCGTGGACGGCCAGACCGTGACCGGCTTCCCTTCCAGCAAGGTGACGGCGCTGGCCTACTATCTGGCTGCGACCGGGCGCGCCCACATCGCGCGAGACGCTGGCCGGCCTGCTCTGGCCCGACTACGACGGCGCCACGGCCAAGAAGAATCTGCGCGGTGCGCTCTACCACCTGGGCAAACAACTGGGCGATTTTATGCTGGTCAGTCGCCAGGATGCCGGCTTCGATTTCAGTCAGAACGTGACGGTCGATTGCCTGGCCTTTGAACAACTGATCGCCGGCGCGGCAAGGCTTGCTGACAATGCCGAAGAACAGATCGCCGCGCTGGACGAAGCCGCCGGCCTCTACCGCGGCGACTTCATGGAGGGCTTTCACACCGACGACGCCGAACCCTTCGACGACTGGCTGCGCGGTGAACAGGAACGCTATCTCCATCTGATCGCCCAGACGCTCAACGCCCTGGTGCAGTCCGCCATCACAGCGCAACGACACGCTGGGCGGCGTGTCGGCCGCCGCCCGCCTGCTCAGCCTGGACCCGCTGCGCGAGGAGACCCATCGCCACCTGATGCTGCTGCTGGCCATGGACGGCCAGGCCGGCGCCGCCCTGGCCCAGTTCGAACAGTGCCGGCAGGTTCTGGGGGACGAACTGGGCCTCGAACCCGATGCCCAGACCCAGGAACTGGCCGACCGCATCGAGGCCGGCGATTTCGGCTCCGGCTTTGCCTTTCCCAACCTGCCCCGTCGCCGGCTCCACAATCTGCCGGCCGAGATGACCGAATTTTTCGACCGGGTCGAGGTGACCGACCGTCTGATGACCGTGCTTCACGAGAAGAGCGCTCGTCTGGTGACTGTCAACGGCGCGGGCGGGATCGGCAAATCCCGGTTCGTGCAGCATGTGGGGCATCGGCTGCTGGGGACACTGGAAGCGGCACTGGAAAACGAGCCGTCCGAAGAGGGAAGTCTCGACATCAGAGCGCTGGCCCGGGACGGCATCTACTTCGTGTCGCTGGCAGGGGTCGAGGAGAGCGCTGGCCGACGCCGACGCCGCCGGTCTGGGCATGGTGGCCGCGATCGCCGAGGCGCTCCAACTCGACATGACCGGCAATGCCGACATGTTGGCGCAGGTGGAACGCAGCCTGGCCGATCACCAGTTGCTGCTGATCCTGGACAACTTCGAGCAGCTTCAATCCCAGGCCAACGTTCTGGTCCAGTTGCTGCAACACGCGCCCGGCGTCACCGCGCTGGTCACCTCGCGCACGCGCTTGAACGTGCGCGGCGAACATGTGGTGGTGCTGGACGGCCTGCCGCTGCCCGAGCGCGATCTGATCGACGACGTACGCGCCAGTCCGGCCGGGCAGCTTTTCATCGCCACCGCCCAGTCGGTCGCCCGCGGATTTGAGGTCGACGAGGCGACCGGCAAGGCCATCGCGCGCACGTGCAGCCTGTTGCAGGGTCTGCCGCTGGGCATCGAGTTGGCCGCCTCCTGGACCGCCATGCTCTCCTGCGAGGAGATCGCCGAGGAGATCCAGTCCAATCTGGACTTCCTGGAGAGCAGCATGCCCGACCTGCCCGACCGCCATCGCAGCCTGCGTGCGGTCTTCAACCAGTCGTGGCGGCTGTTGTCTGAGGATGAGCAGCAGACGGTTCAGAAGCTTGCCCTCTTCCGGGGCGGCTTCACGCGCGAGGCCGCTGCGTCCGTGGCCGGCGCCCGTCTGCCGACCCTGCAACTGTTGGTCAACAAGTCGCTGATCAGGCGCGCTGAAACTGGCCACGCAGCAGCAGAGCCGCTTCGAGATGCCCGAAGTGTTGCGCCAATACGCAGCCGAGCATCTTGAGGCCAACCAGCAAGAGACCATCCACAGCCCGGGCATTCGCCGCCTATTTTGACAGTTTTCTTAAGATCATTAGCCGCCGAACTGCGCAGCGGCGATCAACACGGTGCGCTGACACAGATCGCCGCAGAGATCGAGAACCTGCGTGCGGCCCAGCAATGGGCCGTCTGCTCAGGTAAAACAGGGCGAGATCGGTCGCCCGCTCTTTCCTGCAAGCCTGCACCGACAGCCTCTTTGGCTTCTACGATGTGCGCGGCTGGTTCCAGGAAGGCGCATCCCGTTTTGGCGAAGCGGCCGATGCCGTTCAACAAGCGCCGATCGAGACGGCGAACCAGACCAGGAGACGGCGTTCCTCTGGCGGTGCTGCGTGCCCGACAGGCCTGGTTCCTCTTTCACCTCGGCGAACACGACACAAGTGAGCAGATGTTGATCCAAGCCCTGGCCAGCCTTGAGGGCCTGCAAGCTGGAGCGGAGAGCAGGTGGATCTCGCGCAAGCAGGCGTGGACCAAGAGATCGTCTTCGTGCTCAACTACCTGGGCGCGGTGTTACGTCACCGCGGGGAGATCGGACGCTGCGCAGCAGCGGCTCGGCCAGGCCCTGGCCATCGCCACCCGCAACCATGACGACTACGCGGCCAGCCTGGCGCTGAACACCCTGGGCCAGGTCTCCTTTGTGACTCGGCGACTTCGACGCCGCCCAGGAGCGCTGCTCAAGCGCGCTGCGGCTCAAACGCAAGATCGGCGATCGACGGGGCATGATCTACTCGCTGACCTATCTGGGCCGGGTGGCCCAGGCCCGCGACGAATTGGCGGCTGCCCGCACCTACTTCGCCGAGGTAATGGACATCGCCGAGGAGTTGGAGGATCCGCGTGGCGTGGCGTTGGCGCAGCAGAATCTGGGCAACGTCGCCCTGGCCGACCGGCAGTTCACCGGCGCGCGCATTCAATACCAGGCCGCGCTGGAGACCTTCCGACGCATCGGCAGTTTGATCGAAACCAGCGTCGTGCTGACCCGCCTGGCTGAAATCGCCGCCGAGCAGCAGCAGATGGCGCTGGCCATCGAGACGTTGCAGGATGCGCTACAGACCGCAATCCGCGTCGAATCGCCCCACGCGCTGACGACGGCGTTGCTGGGATCGGCCGGGATCTTTGCGAAATCAGGCCAAACGCAGCCCGCCGGGCAGATCCTGGCCATGCTTGCGCAAGTGGACCGACTTGATCGCCGGCAGCAACTTCAGATCGTCGCGTTGCGCGAACAGTTGGCCGCTGACGATCAGATCCACTCAGATCGAGCCGGACGTGACTGAAGTTGGAGTCTCTGCCCTGGTGGAGATCGCAGAAGAGACCATCGACCGGCTTGCCCACCTTCGACGAAAAATCTAGTGCATCGTTGAACTAAGCGCTCCGCGCAGGGGGTTATGCAGCAGCCCCTGCTTTTCCTCACCACTTCCCCTCTGTTATTGATCGTGTTTCCATACCTTCTGTCGAATCCATTTTTCCATTCAGACAGGAGGTACTACCATGACGTCCCTACGCCAACAGATGACGGACGAGATGCAGTTGCGCGGTCTGTCGTCGCGCACGCAGCAGAGCTATCTCAATGCGGTCAGGCAACTGGCCGAGTACTACCGCAAGCCACCGGATCAGATCGACGAGGAGGAACTGCGCCAGTACTTCCTCTATCTGATGAACGAGAAGCAGCTCTCCCCCAGCAGTTGCCGGGTCGCTCACTACGCCATCCGCTTCCTCTATGTGCACACGCTTGGCCAAGCCTGGCCAGCAGATCTGGTCATTCGACCGCAGAAAGAGAGCAAGTTGCCAGATGTGCTCAGTGTGGACGAGGTGCAACAGATCCTCGGCTGCGTGTACAAGCCACGCTATCGGATCTGCTTGAGCACGATCTATGCCTGCGGTCTGCGGCTGAACGAGGGCATTTCGCTCCAAATCGCCGACATCGACGGTGAACGCATGTTGCTCCATGTGCGCCAGGGCAAGGGAGCCAAAGACCGCTATGTGCCTCTGCCCGAAGCCACGTTGGAAATGTTGCGCAGCTTCTGGACGCTTCATCGCCATCCCACTTTGCTCTTTCCGGGACGCCCAGAGTGAAGGGGAACCCTATGCAGCAGCTGACACAGCCGATGTCTTCGAGTGGCGTGCAACGGGCCATGCGTGCTGCTGTGAAAGCGATGCGGCATCCAGAAGCATGCAACAGTCCACACGCTTGCGCCACTCCTATGCGACCCATCTGCTGGAAGCGGGCGTCAACCTGCGCTTGATTCAGGCCTATCTGGGCCACAGTTCCCCCAAGACCACTGCCCGCTACACGCACGTGACACGACCGGCGGAGATGACTGCCAGCGAAGCCATCAATCGCATTGTGGCAGGGTTGATATAGTCGAACTGGCCGACATCTTCCGTGAATATGGGCCAGCCTATCGAGCAGAAGTACGGACCACGCATGTTGCCCAGCCACCTGGCGGCCATGCGCGCCATCGAGCAGTGCCGGACCGAGGCGCTGGGCGGCCATCTCTACTACTGCGCCGACTGTGATGAAAGCTGGTATAGCTACCATTCTTGCCGCAATCGCCACTGTCCCAAGTGTCAACAGGATGCCGCACAGACATGGCTGGAGAAACAGCATGATCTGCTCCTGCCCGTGCCCTACTTCCTGGTGACATTCACCCTGCCGCAGTCGTTGCGCTCGCTGGCACGTACCGAACAGAAGGCCGTCTACAACCTGCTCTTTCGATCTGCTGCCCAATCCTTGCAGCAACTGGCCCAGGACCCGCGCTTTGTCGGCGGTCAAATTGGGATGGTCGGCATCCTCCAGACCTGGACCCGTGATCTGCGCTACCATCCGCACGTCCACTTTCTGGTCCCAGGCGGTGGCCTTTCGGCTGATGGTCAGCACTGGCTACGCGCCAAGAATCACTTCTTCGTCCACGTCAAACCGTTGTCCAGGCTCTTCCGCGGCAAGATGCGAGATGGCTTGCGCAAGCAGGGGCTTCTCGCGCAGGTTCCTGACAAAACATGGCGTCAGGATTGGGTAGTCGACTGCCGACCGGTGGGCAAGGGGGAGACCGCACTCAAGTATCTGGCGCCCTATGTCTTCCGTGTTGCCTTGAGCAACAAGCGCATCCTCAAGGTGGAGGATGGCCAGGTCACCTTCCGCTATCAGGACGGCGCGACCAAACGACAACGTACCTGCACTCTGTCAGCCGAAGCCTTCATCCATCGCTTTCTGCAGCATGTACTGCCCAAAGGCTTTGTCAAGGTGCGCTACTACGGGTTGCTGGCGCCAGGCAATCGGAAGCGACTGGCCCAAGCCAAACGTCTGCTTGGCAAGACAACGGCCACAACGCAATGAGCCTCAGGCGACGGACGCAGATGAGCCACAGGATGCCAAGGCGATCATTTGCCCTCACTGCGGGCAACCGATGACCATCGTTCAGCGCATTCAGCCACGAGCGCGCTGTCCGCCGTAGCATGACATAGGACAACAAAGAACTGGTTGTCAGGCTGAAGGGCCGCAGATGCGCCCTTGGATTGCACGCGCCATCATGGTGCGTGCATCACGCCTGTTCGGCTTCTTCGTCGCCACGCCGGCGGCAATCACACTGGATTGCATTTGCACCCTGTTGCTGTCGGCTCGATCATTGGCTACAATGAGGACACTTGGGTGGCTGTCTCGGGCAGCCCGAAGCCACGACGACAAGACTGAAATTCCATAGAGAGTCCGGTCCCGCCGGCTTACTTCAACACGGATTATGCGGCGGCGGCAACCGGGCTTGGTGACACGTTGGCTTCTCTTCCGTCGAAGAAACCCTCCCCGGCATCGTAAAAACCTATGCAACACCGACTGACGCCGCAATTTATCCTCGACCGGCTGGCCCAGGGAGAGACAACCGGCAGCTTTGACGCGGCCTGCCTCTTTGTCGACATCTCCGGCTTCACGCCGCTGACCGTCGCCCTGATGGAGCATGGGACCGAAGGCGCCGAGGTGCTGGCCGACGTGCTGGCCGACGTCTTCGAACCGCTGATCGACGCTGTCTACGCGCAAGGCGGCTTCATCGCAGGCTTTGCCGGCGACGCCTTCAAGGCGGTCTTCCCCATCGAAGCCGACTCCGACAGGCAGGCGGTCTTTGGCCGGGCGCTGCTGGCGGCCTGGGCCATCCGCACCCGCCTGGTCGATAGCCCGCGCCAATCGACCCGCTTCGGCGAGTTCACCTTTTCCGGCAAGGTCTGCGCCGCATCCGGTCCGGTGGACTGGGCGATCTGGCAGGATGCGTCAGAGAACGAGCGCAGCCAGCGCGCGGCGAGTCTGTTCGGCGGAGAGGGATTGGCCCATGCCATGGCCATCGATCCGTACGCCGGCGTTGGCCAAGTCGTTGTGACCGACGCGCTCACCGTCGGTCTACCTGACGATGGGCTGGCCACGACGCCCGTAGATAAATATCTGCGGGTTGATTGGCTCGATACGGCGCGTTTGGGCGCTTCTCCCCCATCGCGGACGGTTGCCGTTCCATCGACAAATCAGCCACACGCCACGGACTTCTTCCCACGTTGGTTGCTCTCGTCCCCGCTCCAGGGAGAATTCCGCCAGGTCGTCACGATGTTCGTCAATTTCGAGCGCCCCTTTGATGTCGGCGGAACTCGCTGACTTCCAAGCCACCCTCTTCCGCCTGCTGGATCAATATGACGGGTTCCTGGGCCGGATCGGCCAGATCGGCGGCAAGGACAACGGCAACACGTTGCTGCTATTCTGGGGCGCGCCCACCAGTTCGGAACATGACGTCGAACGTGCGCTCGGCTTCATCCTTGATCTGCAAGAAGCTTCGCCGGTGCGCTTGAGGGCCGGCGTGACCACGCGGTTGGCCTACGCCGGGTTCGTCGGTTCGTCTCTGGCCGAGGAATACACCTGCTACGGCTCTTATGTCAATTTGGCAGCCCGACAGTTGATCGCAGCCGGCTGGGGCGAGATCTGGATCGACGACGAGAGCGCGCGCCAGTCAGCGCGCCGCTTTCAGACGACTGCGGCGTGGGACCCATCGCTTCAAAGGGTTCGCCGATCCGCAGCCGGTCTTCATGTTGATGGGCCGCCAGACGGCTGATCCACAGACATTCTATGCCGGCGCGCTGATCGGGCGGCAAGCCGAGATCGAAGGACCTCAACGCAGGCTGTTCAGCCTATCTTTGCCGGAGACTTTGCCGGGATCGTCACGATTGAAGGCGAGGCCGGCCTGGGCAAGAGCCGGCTGGTCCACGAATTCGAGCGGGATACCGGGTCGCTGAAGCCCACGCCACGCTGGTTTCTCTGCCGGACCGACGACATTCTGCGCAGGCCGCTCAATCCGTTCCGCTACTGGCTTCGCCACTACTTCGGCCAGTCCGCAGACGCATCGGAACAGGCCAACCGTACCGCCTTCGACACAGTGCTGGATGACCTGCAGCGCTCCATGCCGGACACCGAGTCTGCCGGCGTTCTGGCCGAGGAGTTGAAGCGGTCGCGATCCTTCCTGGCCGCGCTGGTTGACCTGCACTGGGAAGGCTCGCTCTATGCCCAGCTTGAGCCCCAGCTTCGCCTGGAAAACATGCTGGATGCGCTCAAGACCCTCGATCAAGGCCGAAAGCCTGGTGCAGCCGGCCATCCTGCTGCTGGAAGATGCCCATTGGCTGGATGACGAGTCCCGCCAGTTCCTCGACCAATTGACGCGCAACGTTGACGATTTCCCGTTCGCCGTGGTCGTCACCCAACGGCCCGTTGATGGGACAGCAGCCGTTGCCACGGACGATGGGTCCCACACGCTGATCCAACTGAACGGGCTGGACGATGAACAGATCTGAGCTGATTGTCACAGCCTTGTTGGACGGACCGCCGTCAACAGCAGCTCGCCGCCCTGATTGCGTCGCGGGCCAATGGCAACCCATTCTTTGTCGAACAGATCGCGCTCTATTTACGTGAACATGGGATGCTTGAGCGTGGCGAGCACGGCTGGCAATGGGTCGAAAGCGATCTGGACGAGACGGCGTTTCAATCCACAGATTTTTTGCCCACCGATGTGCGCGCAGTGCTGACAGCGCGCCTGGACCAACTGCCTTCTTCGGTCAAGGAGGTCGTGCAGACGGCGTCGGTGCTGGGCCGTGAGTTTGACAAACGTGTGCTCGCGACCATGCTCCAAGGCAGTAACGAGTTGGAAAAACAGATGGAGCAGGCCGAGTCAGGCCAAGATATGGTCGGCCATCAACGAGGCCCGAATTCTCTTCCGCCACGCCCTGCTGCGCGACGCCGCCTACGACATGCAACTGCGCTCGCGATTGCGCCGCCTCCACAGAGACGCGGCCGGGGCCGTGCGCGCCATCTATGCCGGCGAACCGGCGCCCCATTACGCCGAGTTGGTCCACCACTACCACCAGGGCGAAGCCTACGACGAGGAGCGCTTCTATGCCGAGCGGGCCGGTGAGTACGCCGCCGATCAGTTCGCCAACGAGGATGCGTTGCGCTACACCTCACGTGCCCTGGCCCTCACGCCGGCCGACGACCCGGCGAGTCGCACCAAGTTGCTTCTGAATCGAGAGACGGTGCTCGATGTGCTGGGCGACCGCGAGCGACAAACGCAAGATCTGGACGCGCTATTGACGCTGCTGCCGTCGATTTCTTCGACGGATCAGGCTACGATCCAACTGCGACGCGCCGAGTACCAGCGCAACACGGGCGACTTCGTGGCTGCGCGCAATACTGTTGATGTTGCGCTGGACGTCGCCACGAAGAACAATCAGGCCGACCTACAGCTCCAATGCCACCATCTCCTGGGGCGAATCCTCTGGCAGATGGGGCAATACAAGCAGGCTCGAAGCGCGCTGACCGACGCATTGCAGATCGCGACAACCATTGGCGACACGCAGAAGCTGACGCTGTGCGCCTACGACATGGGCGTCGCCTACCAGCAGGAAGGCGACTCGGCGGCGGCGACCGAATGGCTCAACCGTGCGCGCCGCGGCTTCGAAGCAGGCAACGACCGCATGGGGCTGGCGCGCTGTGTCGCCATGCTGGGCATCATCGACAAGGAGAACGGCGAGTACACCAGCGCGCAGACATTGCACCGACAGGCGCTCGACATTTGCGAGTCCATCGGCTGGCGTTATGGCGCCGGCGTCTGCCTGCGCTATCTCTCCGACGACTTCTTCGATCTGGGCGAATATGAGAGCAGCGAGATCTACCAGCATCGAGCGCTGGAGATCGCGCTGCATCTCGACGACCAGAGCGGCGAGGCCATCTGCCGGGATACGCTGGGTCTGATCTACCTGATGCGCGGCGAGATCGATGCGGCCGAAGCAAGCTGCGGCCGGGCGCTGCTGCTCCAGCAGGACATCGGCGATGTGAGAAGCATCGCCTACGCGGCCAATCACCTGGGCATGATCGAGGTGGAGCGACGCAATTTCGATGCAGCCGCCGCCTACTTTTTCGCAGGCGTTGGACCTGTGGAGCGACGACGGCCAATCAGGCGCGCAGACCGATTCACTGGTCGGTCTGGCCCAGACATGCTACGAACGTGGCGACATCGATGCCGCCATGCTGCATGTCGAGCGCATCGCCGAGAATCTAGCGGCCCCCGACATCAGCAGCATCGAGTTTCCATTTCGTGCGTTTGCCACATGCGTCACGCTGATGAGAGCCTGCGCCGGGTTCGCCGATTTCGATGCCCATCAGGCCGGTGTCGTCCTGAAACAGGGGCACGATGAGCTAAATCGACGGGCGGCACTGATTGCGGACGCAGACACACGCCGCCGATTTGTCGAGAACGGTCCGTTTCACCGCGAGTTGTTGCAACTCATGGGTCAAGTTTGATATGTGGGTCAGATCTTATAGCACCTTGTAGCACGACATTTATGTCGTAGCCTCCTGCAACAAACTGCTACGACATAAATGTCGTGCTACAGACCGTGCCACAGTCGACGTCGGCGCACTCACTCGACCGCGGGACAGCCTAGCTCCGTGGCCTCAGCGGTCACATCTTGGCCGTCCACCGAGAGCGGCAGACATTGCACACGTGCATTGTTCCATGTCGCCTGGCCGATCTCTGTCGTGCCGTTCAGCAGGAAACGAACCGGCGCGCCGGTCCACCCACAGCCATTATTCTCGGCCTCGGCAGCCACGACGATCTTGTAGACATAGCCCTCGCCAACTTGGACAGGTCCGGCACGGCCGCAGGCTATGCCGTCGATCTCGGCTGTGATCAGCGCGTCGTCCAACGACCCGATGTCGCCCCCCGCGCCGCTCCCAGTGACAAGTGGTCCGTAGAATGTGGACGGCGGCAGTTGCGGCTCCACAGGCGGTGCAGCGAGACCGGCGTAGACGAGCGTGGTGACCGGCTCGCTGGGCGTCAGCGTGTACGCACGGGGAGCGTCCTCAGACGGCACAACCGGCAACATCGGCGTGGCCGACTTGTCGGCATAGATCCAGTAGCTGCGACCGAACTCCAGCATGGTCAAGTCATTGACCAGCCGGCGCAGATCGGGATCGGCTGTCTCCATGCTTGGATCAAACAGACGCCACACCTCGGTCGCATTGGGTTCCTGAGCGTAGATGACCCCATATTCTCCGGCCAGCGAGGCCAGCGACTCGGTGATGGTCTGGGCCGCAGCCAGCGGATAGGCCAGCAGGTTCCAACCGGGCTGAAGCGCGGGCAGCTCAATCGTCGCCACCAGTGCATAGAGACCCTCGCCCTGGCTCACCGTGTCCGGCAGGCGTGCGGCGGCAAAGTTGCTCGTCTGGTCCAGCAGCGTCGGCAGCCGAATCCAGGTTTCACCCTCATCGGGCGAGTGGTAGAGCTTCAGCGTGTGCTCGCTGCCGTCCGGGACCTCGCGCTGGAGATATTGGAAGGCGATAGTCCGTCCTTCGGCTGCTGCGACATCGACGCTGTTGGCCAGGCGATAGCCCGGCCCGACGGCTCGCAGCCAACTGGGCAGCGACGGCAGACTGGTGACCGATGAAATCGAAGCAATGCCCGAGTCATCGAGCACATTGGCCACATTGAAGATCGTCACCTTGCCGTCTCCGGATGCCATCGGCGCGCCGAAGGCACGCGTGTTGGCGCCCCAGGCACGGTTGACCCCAAAGCCTTTCGAGTTCGGGCCGAAACCCTTTGAATTCGGGCCAAAGCCCTTCGAGTTTGGACCGAAACCTTTTGAATTGGGGCCAAAGCCTTTGGAGTTTGGACCGAAAGCCCTTGGAATTGGGACCGAAGCCCTTAGAGTTTGGACCAAACCCCTTGGAGTTCGGCCCAAACTGTTCGCTGTCCGAGATATAGTCCGTACTCAGAAAATAGCTCACGAAGGCCTCGTGCGCGACGGACGCATTCGGCTGCCACACTCGCACGTAGCCTTGAAACGCCGGATAGGGCAGCGTCAAAGTGGCCGTGTAGACCATCGATTGTCCGACGTCATCACCACCGGGCGCCGACAGCGTCGGCGTGTTCGCAGCCACCAGCGTTGTATAGGGAGATCGGACGGCCACGGTATCGATGTACGGGGTGTCGGTGTACGGGCCGTAGGCCGGCAGAAGTTGGACGTTCAAGGTTGAAATCGGCGTTGTCACGCTGATCGATACCGTACGCGAGGTGACCGGCGACACAACGATGGCCGGCGGCCAATCCGCAGACAAGGCCTCCACATCCAGCGACGTGGTACGCGAGTTCACAATCGTGCAGCCGCCGCCGGCCGGCGACGAATCGGGGACCACAATACAAAGGCGATCACCGGTTGCGGCCCCGCGCACCTTGATACGGTCATCGCCGTTGCCGGTGCTGCCCAGGTAGACAATGGTGTCGTCCTCCATGCTGCTCAGATACTTCCCAATTGCAGCGTTGGTCTTGATCAGGTAGACGTGGGCCTCGCGGAAGCGGGTCACAGGCCCTAGTTCTCCCTGCCGCAGATCGACGAAGCGGTCGGGGTAGATGTTGGTCTCCATGTCCAGTTCGGCCTCAGGGATCATGGAGAAGACCTGCGTGATCTCCAGCGGCAGCGACGACGGCCCCGGATTCTGTACGCCACCCTCCGGGACGAGCATGCCCTCAAAAAATGTCGAAAGCGTCTCCCAGTCCGAGCGTCCGGTCAGGTGCTCGGCCAGGGTCTCCCGGCACGGCGCGGATTGGTCCCAGCCCTCGCGCGTCAGCAGCTCGCTGTAGCGAACCTCATAGGCATCGGTCATGATGCTGCCGGCACAGTCGATTTTGCGCAGGATGCCATTCTCTTCGTCGACGCCCAGGTAGTTGTCGGGCAGGAAGAGCAAGTAGTGGCCCAACTCATGGGCCAGCGCATTGCGCCAGTCTTCGCCCAACTCCTCACGGCTCTGACCATACGGATCCCAGATCGGGCCGATGCGCACCTGGCCGGGGCTGTAGGCGGCCGGAAGCCGACCGCCCGGATCGTCAATGGTCTTCACCACCACACCGCCCAGGGTCGCGCGCGGGCGCTGATTGTTGCTGGCATGGATGACAATGTCGCTGTTGAGCCAGTTTTCCTTGGCATGGTAGACACGCACCTCGCCGATGGCCGCTTGCCCCTCGGTGATGTCGTACAGCTTGTCCGACACCTCGCGAAACGCGCTCTCAAGATCGGCCAGAAAGACCAGGTCATTGCGCGCGTCCCACTCCAACGAGGCTTCAAGATTGAAGACATAGAGGGGGTTGTCGGCGGAGACGGTCAGTGTCTGGACCAACCCCGGTTTGATCTCAACGCCGATCATGTTGGCCGGCGCTGCGCTGGTGTGATAGAGAATGTAGGCATGGGTTTCGCTCACGGGCGCCATGGCAATCAGGCGATCCTCCTCGCCGAGCGAAGCATGGCCGGCCAGGATAACCATTGGCATCGGTGAGATAGGCATCGCCCGACTCGGCTCCGATGGCGCTTGCCCGCGAGCGTTCCTGGCGATTGACACGGAAGACCATGGCATGCTCGGCCGGGTTGCCCTGCTCATCCATGACCCGCGGTTGGATGCCGCGCACGCGCATCGGCAGCGTCTCGGTCGAAAGATAGGCGCGCTGATAGGGACCGGCGACCCCATGGGGCAGCGGCACGAAGGAGGGATAGCCTTCCAAACGCACCGTCACATTGTCGCTGCGGCCAAAAAAGCCGCTGGCATAGACGTCCCAGACAAAGGGATAGGCGCCGCCGTCCGCCAATGCCGTCTGGCTGATGGGCGCCGTCAGTTGAGCCGGGAGCCAGCGTTCTCCATTTTGCGTCGGGATGCCGGCGGCATAGGCGGCGTTCACGGCACGCAACGGCAAACGATCCGGGTTGTGCAGCGAGAGGCTGAAGGGAATTTCGCCTGTCTCCTGGATGGCGGAGAGGGCATAGAAGTTGGCCGGACTTTGGGTCGCTGCAATCGAGAGGCTGGTTGGGCCGCCGCCAAAGCCGGGCTGGGCCGGTCGTTGTCCAAGATGAATGGCAATCGGGAGCCGCTTGGTCGGTGTCAGCGTCCGAGTTTGTGGTCACGATGTCGAGCAGTCCGTCGCCGTTGACGTCGCCGGCGGCAAGACCACGCGCGTTGGTGCGCTCGCCGGCCCGCCACGATGAGCGCAGTTCCAGCGCATCGCCGCGGTTCTGGTAGATGCGGATGCTCGACGAACCGTCGGCCATGATCAGATCCAGATCGCCGTCGCCGTCTACGTCACCCCATTCACCGCCGCTGGTCTCGCCGACATCGGCGGACTGCCAGGCCGCGTCACGCGTCAACTGGCCGTCTTGATTGGATAGAGCTTGGCCGGGATGGCGGAGTTGGTCGCCGCCAGATCCAGATCGCCGTCGTTGTCGACATCGCCCCAGACCACTGTGTTGGTGCCATCGCGATCGTTTGACTGCCAAAACGGCGTCGTACCGAGCGAACCTTGATCGTTGAGGTAGAGTCGATTGGGTCCTTGATGGACCGCAGCAGCCAGATCGAGATCGCCGTCGCCGTCCACATCGCCCCAGGCCACGCTGGTCACCAGACCGGAGTCGGTCTGCCAAGCCGGCTCATCCGCCAGCCGCCCATCCTGGTTGAGATAGAGCTTGCTGCGCCCTTCGACCACGCCGAATGCCAGATCCAGATCGCCGTCGCCGTCCACATCGCCCCAGGCCACGCTGGACGACGTGTCGCGGTGGGACGCTTCCCAGCACGCCGACATGAGCAGGTTGCCGTTTTCATCGACGCCGTCATTGGAGTAGACGCGATCGATGGAACCGGGATCGTTGGGGATCTCGGTGTGGCCGTTGGCGACGGCCAGATCCAGGTCGCCATCGCCATCGACGTCGCCCCAGGCCAGATCCCAGGTGAAGCCATCGTTCTGCCGGTCTTCGACGCGCCAACTTTCGACATAGATCGGCCGTCCATCGGCATCTGCGCCGTCGTTGCGGTAGACGATGACGCCGCTCGCGTCCGCCAAGGCCACGGCCAGATCCAGATCGCCGTCGCGGTCGTAGTCGCCCAGGCGGGTCGCTGTCGCAGCCACTGATTCGTCACTCTGCCAGCCGGCTTGCGAGCCGATGGTCCCTGTCCGGTTCTCGTAGATCAGGTTGTGGTCCCAGTTGGCCACGGTGATATCGAGGTCGCCGTCATTGTCGGCGTCGGCAAAGGCGGCGTCGTAGGAGTTGTCCAGCGGCGTCGATGTCCATGACTCGATCAAGGTCAGATAGCCGTCCGGATCCGTCCCCAGATTACGATAGACCTGAGTGGCGCCGTAGCCGCCGGTCCAGAAATCGTTGGCGATGAGCAGATCCAGATCGCCGTCGGCATCGACATCGCCCCAGTCGATGCCGGTGGTGCGCGCGATGCGGTCAGTCTGCCATGCCGGCGAGGAGGAGAGGCCGGTTTCGCCATTGCGATAGATCAGCGCGCTGGAGCCGTATTCTGCGGCGCTGGCCGTTCCAGATTCAAGCGTTCCATCACTAAAGGGCGCCGCGATAAAATTTCCGACCGACAGATCGAGATGTCCATCTTGGTCGACATCGACCCAGGCGATGCTGCTTGTGGTCAGATCATCGTCTGATGTCCACACGTGCTGGAGGTCAAAGCGGCCCGTCTCTGCAAATTGGTTGACGAAGACCAGGTTCCGCCCGTCGATCCCGGCAGCCAGATCGAGATCGCCGTCGCCGTCCATGTCGCCCCAGGCCACGTCGGCGGTGGCATCAGCGACCGAATCTTCCCAGGCCGCGGTCGTCGAAAGAACGTCGCCGCTGTTGAGGTAAACCCTGATCACGTCTTTCTCATAGGCGTCACCGGCGCCGATAGCCAGATCGAGATCGGCGTCGCCGTCCACATCGCCCCAGGCCACGCTAGTGGCCTGGCCCGGCAGCGATTTCCAACTCAAGGCCATGACCAGATCGCCGTTCTGGTCAATGCCATCGTTGCGGAAGACGACGCTGGAAGCCGGCTGATCGCTGTTGTACGTCTCTTGGCGCGCCACAGCCAGATCGAGATCGCCGTCGCCGTCCATATCGCCCCAGGCCAGATCCATCACGCCGGTGATGGCCTTGGTCTCCCAGGTGGCGGCGGCAGGCAGATCGCCGGCATCGCTGAGATAGATCGCCACACCGACGTCGGAATATTCATTGCCGACCGCCAGATCCATGTCGCCATCCAGATCGACATCGGCCCAGGCCACACTCGAAGTGTTGTCGGATTCTTCCGAATACCAGCTCGGCTCGCGAACAACGGCCAATGGCGCCGGCCCGTCCACATAAAACAGATCTGGCGGAATGATCGGCGGCAGGGGCGATAGAATCAATGGTTCGGGCAGCTCGGGTTCACCGAACTCATCGTCGAACAGCCCATCGAGATCCGACTCGTTGACCGCGCCGTCGTTGGCGTCCGCTTCATCCGCCGGCGGATCTTCAACCTGACGGCGCGTTTCGAGGCCGGACTCCACACTGACGCCGGCAAGCGTCACATTGACAACAAAGAGTGTCGTGCACAGGGCAAGAAAGACCGAGCACATGAGAAGCAAACGATTGCGCATAGTTTCATCTCCATCTGCCGACGATGGATGCCGACAAACGCTACCGTAGAAATTTAATGTAACAAACTGCTGGTCCGATTGTCACTGCATCGTGAGGATTGGATACGATCAGAAGAAGTGCGCCGTTACCTTAACGTACCTTCCAAAAATGACCAAACTGTAAAAAAACTGGTTCAAGCATCGTCTGTAGTTGCGACGTTCAGCCCGCGACGTTCCCGCGACGCTGTTCGGATATTCTACAACCATCAGACGCAAACGAAACCCGGCACGACAAACGAGTGAATCCAAAGGAGAACCAGACATGACTTCCATCGCAACCTTCCCGACCACTATTGCCCAGTTCGTTCAGAACCTGCCCACGATTTCCGGCTTCAACGTCACCGACCTGTTCAGCCGCAAGCAAAAGACGGCCCTGGATCGAGCCTTCGCCCGGTTTTCCGACCACTATCGCAACGAAGTCGATGCGCTCTTCGATGAGCATTTCCTCAGCCACGCCGGCGAGCCGATCCTGAACGACTTCGCCGCTCACAAGCTCAGCCGCCATGAGGCATCGACTCGCCTGGCACAGGTCTGGTCCGATCAGCTTGGACCGGTGAGCGGAGAGACTCGCAAACGACGCATCCGTGACGTGACCATGGCCGCCGACGCCCTGCTGAGTCGGTTCGAGATCGAGCTAGACCGTACGCAGGCCGTCAAACAGACAACAGCGATCGATGAGACATCTGAGGTCTACGCATCATAGGCTCATCCAACCGCCAAACTCACACCAAGTTCGTAGTGACGACTTCAGTCGTCGCAATACATGCCGAAGCGCAAAGGCCACCACCCACGATGGCCTTTGCGCTTCGCCTTGCGCGCTTGTAGCACGACATTTATGTCGTAGCCAACCGACTGGACTCAGTGGCAGGGCTACGACATAAATGTCGTGCTACAGGTTCCCGCGAAACAGAAACCTTCGCCTTGCAGTTCCCCACCGATTCGTGGTTTGATTGGAGTGTGCATCGAATCGGTATTTCATCCGCAATCCAATGGAGCGCACGCCATGTCCAGCCTACCCAATGATCCCGACCTCATCCTCACCAATGCCAAAGTCTACACCGTCAACGAAGGCCAGCCGCTGGCCCAGGCCGTCGCCATTCGCAAACATCGTTTCGTCGCCGTAGGTTCACAGGCCGAGATCCTGCCTCTGGCCGGCGACGCCACGACCATCATCGACCTGGACGGCAAGCTGATGCTGCCCGGCATCTGCGACGCCCACATCCACTTCTACGAGTGGAGCCTGAGCCTGCAAGAGGTGCAGCTTGCCGGCACGCGCAGCAAGGCCGAGATGATGGAACGCATCGCCGAACGCGCGGCTCAACCGATCCCGGAATCGGCAGCCGGCCAATGGATCACCGGGCGCGGCTGGAACGAGAGCCGCTGGGGCGAGACCGACTTTCCCACCGCGGCCGATGTCGACGCGGTCACCGGTCCCGACCGGCCTGCGCTCTTCTGGCGCGCCGACATGCACGGGGCCGTGGCCAACAGCGCCGCGCTGCGCATGGCCGGCATCACGGCGGCGACACAAGATCCCGACGGCGGTCTCATCGACCGGGATGAGGCGGGCAATCCCACCGGCGTGCTGCGCGAGTTGGCCATTGCGCTGGTGGCCGATCTGCATTCCCAAACCGGACGGCCCCGAACTGGAGCGCGCCCTGCATCCAGGGCATGGAGACGCTGCACAGCCTGGGCATCACCGCCATCCACGACCAGCGCATGAAGGATCAGGACGACGGGCCGCGCATGTTGGCCGCCTACCGGCGGCTGCGCGAGCAGGGCCGGCTGAAGCTGCGCGTCAACTGCAACATCGCCGCCCACGACCTGCCGCACCTGGCCGGGCTGGGCCTGCGCAGCGGCTTCGGCGACGATTACCTGCGCCTGGGCCATGTCAAGCTCTTCACCGACGGCAGCCTGGGCACGCGCACGGCCTGGCTGCTGGAGCCGTTTGAAGCGCTGGAACCGGACGAGCCGGACAACTACGGCGTTTGCGTGACGCCGCCGGCGCAGATGGCGCGCGAATTTCGCCAGGCCACCGAACTGGGCTTTCCCATCAGCGTGCACGCCATCGGCGACCGGGCCAACCGCGTCGTGCTCGACATTTTTGAGGAATTGGCCGATGCCGGGCTTCAGCCGCCCCTGCCCCACCGCATCGAGCACGTCCAGATCATCGATCCGGTCGATCTGCCGCGGCTGGCCCAACTGGGCATCACGGCCAGCGTCCAGCCCATCCACGCCACCGACGACATCGACACCGCCGATCGCTTCATGGGACCGCGTGGCGCTCACATGTACAACTTTCGCACGCTGCTCGATCTCGGCACGCTGTCGGCCTACGGCAGCGACGCGCCCGTGGCCGACGTCAGCCCCTACGCGGGCATGCACGCCGCGGTCACGCGCCAACGCCCGGAGCGCATGGACCAGCCGGCCTGGTATGCAGACGAGTGCATCTCGATGGAGCAGGCCATTCTTGGCTACACGAAAGCGGGGCCAGAGGCGGCAGGCTGGCAGTCGATCATCGGCAGCATCGAGCCGGGCAAGCGCGCCGACCTGGTCGTGCTGGACCGCGATCTGCTGGCATTGGCAGCAGACGGCATCAACGGCGACGAGATCGCCGCAACCCAGGTCGAGATGACCATCTTTGACGGTGAGATCGTCTACACGAGAGCGGATGGGTAGATCGATCTGTACCACGACATTGGTTACGATAGTACGGCCATGGAATCGAGCACGACATTTATGTCGTAGTATTCACTGCAGTGATACTACGACATAAATTCGTGCTACATGTAGCACCTCTATACCAGCGTACATCTTATGATCGTTGGCGTATCCTACACCGGCATCGGCCACGACATAAATGTCGTGGTACAAAAGCTGTAACCTTTGGCGCCATCGCTCATCCAAAGAGTATACGATTCACCGGACACTCAACGCCGGCCATCATCGCCCGGCGTCAACCGAAAGGCATCAACCATGCAAACCATCGTCATCATCGGCGGCGACGCAGCCGGCATGAGCGCCGCCAGCAAGATCAAACGAGAGCTGAAGGACGCGGAGGTGATCGTCTACGAACGGGGCGAGCACATCAGCTTCTCGGCCTGCGGCATGCCCTATTGGATCGGCGGCACGCTTGAATCGGACGACGATCTGCTGGTGCTCACGCCGGAGGTGGCGCGCAACAAACGCGGCATCGACGTGCGCATGCACCACGAGGTCACGGCCATCAACCGCGCAGAGAAGACGCGTCGACGTCTCCAATCTGGATACCGGCGAAAGCGCCATCCAGCACTATGACAAATTGGTCATCGCCACCGGCGCGTCGGCCGTGCGTCCGCCCATCCCCGGCATGGATCTGCCCGGCGTCTTCACGCTGCGCGCCCTGGCCGACAGCCAGCGCATACACGCCTACATGGCCGAGACCGACCCGAAGACCGCCGTCGTCATCGGCGGCGGCTACATCGGCGTCGAGATGGCCGAGGCGCTGATCGACCGCGGGCTGGAGACACACATGGTCGAGATGCTGCCCCAGATCATGCCCAATTTCGACGCCGACATGGTCGGCGAGGTGACCGATCATCTGGGCGAGAAGGGGGTCCAACTTCATCTGGGCGTCGCTTCAAAAGGCGTGACCGAAGCTGGGGGCAGGCTGGTCGTCGCGCTGGGTGACGGCAAGGAGATCGTGGCCGATCTGGTGCTGGTCTCGGTGGGCGTGCGGCCCAATTCTGAGCTGGCAGCCGATGCCGGGCTGGCGCTGGGCAAGAGCCGCGCCATCCGCGTCGACGACCACATGCGCACCGACGATCCGGACATCTACGCGGCCGGCGACTGTGTCGAGCATCACCACATCGTGCTCGACGAGGACGTCTGGATTCCGCTGGCGCCGTCGGCCAACAAGGGCGGACGCATCGCCGGCGACAACATCTGCGGCAGCGAGACGGCCTTCCCCGGCATTCTGGGCACGGCCGTGGTCAAGGTCTTCGACTACACCATGTCCGTCACCGGGCTGACCGAACACGCGGCCGTAGCCAGCGGCAAATTCGGCGCAGACGGCGAGTTCGTGGGCGCGGCGGTCATCACGGCCTACGACAAGGCCCACTACTGGCCCGGCGCCGAGCAGATCAAGGACCAAACTGGTCATCGACAAACGGGATGGGAAAATCCTGGGCGGCCAACTGGCGGGCAAAGCCGGCGTCAACAAACGCATCGACATCATCGCCACCGCCATCACCGCCGGGCTGACCGTCGACCAACTCGGCCTGCTCGATCTCTCCTACGCGCCGCCCTACTCGCCGGTCTACGATCCGGTGCAGGTCTGCGCGAATGTGGTGGGGAGGCAGGTGGGGACAGGGGGACAGGGGGACAGGGCGACAAGGTGACGGTGTCGCCGTAGGCCCCGGCGCAAATCAAGACTGCTCCGTCATTCACCCTGTCCCCTTGTCCCCCTGTCCCCTTGTCACCACCTCACCAAGGAAACTCGTGGCCGCGCCAGTGATAGAAGCGGCCGGTGTCCTCGATGCCGTGGGCATCGACCAGGGCCAGGGTCGCCCTGGCGGACTCGCGGGCGTCTGCCGGGCCGCCGCCGGATCGCCCTTGCCGCCAGGATGGTGCATCAAGACGGTGATGCCCTGGGGCTGAAGCGCGCCGGCCAGTGTGCGGCTGAACATGTTGAGCGCGGCCTTGCTGGCACAGTAGCCGAAGACGCTGTCTGGCGCGTTATTGGTCGGATCGGTCTTGTACCAGAGCGATCCCCAGGATGACGAACTCATCATGATGCAAGGGTGGTCGCCTGCGGCCAGCAGCGGTACGCAGGCCCGGCTGAGCAACAGCGGCGCAATGGCATTGACCGCAAACTTGGCGCTCAGTTCTTCGGCATCCAGGCTCTCCAGATCGTCGCCGCCCATGCGCCCGGCATTGTTCAGCAACAGATCGAGCGCATCGGTCTCCGCCGAAACGTGGCGAACCAGGTCGTCGATCTGGCCTTCGTCCAGCAGATCGACTTCAAGAACCGTGCAGCGCTCGTTTTCGGCCAGTGCCATGAGTTCCGGCGCCGACGCTTGCCGACGGCAGGTCGCAAAGACACGGTCGCCCCGTGCCAGCGTCTCTTGGACCAGGGCGAGTCCATAGCCCCGGTTAGCGCCCGTGATCAGTACCCGTCGCATGATGACTCCTTTTGTGTAGATCAGGGAAGGTTTATTGAACGATTCATGCCTTCAATTCACCGATCGGGATTTACCGGATTGCCGCGGATTTTTCTAAAAGAATCCGTGGTAATCCGCTGTATCCATGCAATCCGCGGTGAATTTCTTGCGAGGCCGAATCGCTCATGATCTTTGTGACCGAAAACCTTGCCCTCGGTTCAGTTCAAATCTCGGTCGAGAAGACTTGGCTGGCAAAGGACGTAATCCGTTTGCCGCCGTTCTGGGCAATGGGCGGGCCGTGGCCGAAGACGACGACTTCGAACTCGTCGCCATGTTTTTTGGCCAACTTCCAGATGCTGCGCAGGGCGTTGTCCGGATCGGGCGTGAAGGCGGCGGGCGGGGGCGAAAGCTTGCCTTTGCGATTGGTGAGGGCATCGCCGGTGATCAGGATGCGCCGCTCCTTGTGCAGTAGCGAAATGTGGCCGGGCGTGTGGCCCGGCGTGTGGACGACGGTGAAGCCTTCGGGGGTCACCTGGCCGTCGACCATCAGTTCATCGGGCGTCACCGGCTGGATTCGGAAGCTGGGAAAGAGTCTGGCCAGTCCAAAGAGCGGACGCAAATAGAACTTGGCCGGAACTCGTCGCTCTGGATGCTCCAACAGATCTTTCTCCACCGTGTGACAGGCGACACGTGCGCCGGTCGCGCGCTTGACATCGGCCAGCGCGCCGACATGGTCTACGTCGGCATGGGTGACGATCACGCGCCGCACCGTGTGCAGCGGCCAGCCATGATTGGTGACGGCGTCGAGCAACGCCTGTGCAGTGCCAGGCATGCCCACATCGATCAGGGTGACGCCTTCTTCCCATTCCCACGCATAACAATGGACGAAATCACCGATCTCGTCGATCTCCCACAATCCCGGTACGATCTGTTTCATAGATTGTCCTGTATCCGATGTCCGGTGAATGAGCTCTAGTCACAAGAACCACGAAGTGACACAGCATTGTCACCACTGAATAGACAATTCGTGCAATTCGGTGAAATTCGTGGTTCTTGCCGTGGACTCGGTGATAGTTACCGACGTTGCGAGTAATATTCGCCCTTGATGCTGCCCAGGTGGCGCAGGCGCGCCCGCGGGTGATCGATGGCTTCGTAGAGTTCTTCGATGTCGAGGCCGGTGGCCTCGGCCATGCGCATCACCGTCTGAAATGAGTCAAACGTCATCTCGCGGACGCTCTCACGCTGTTCAGCCGAGAGTTTGAAGCCGATCCAGGTCAGTTCCGGTTGCTCCAACAAGTCAGTTCGACACTCTGCACAGCGCCACGCATGGCCCATCATGAGCGCAAAATCAGATACACGCCTGGCCATCAATAGGCTTCCTCTGCCGGGGCCGATGCTGGTGTCGACGTTGATGTTTCGACGCACGGCCCGGACTCGCTCTGCATGATCTCGACGCCGGCGCTGGCGCCGATGCGCGTGGCCCCGGCGGCCACCATATTGCGCACATCTTCGGCATCGCGCACGCCGCCGGCAGCTTTGACACCCAAGTCCGGGACCGACCACGGCGCGCATCAGCGCCACATCGGGCAGCGTGGCCCCGCCGCTGCTGAAGCCGGTCGATGTCTTGACGAAATCGACACCCGCTGCCTTGGCCAACACACAACCGGCGATCTTCTCTTCCGTCGTCAGCAGACAGGTCTCCAAAATCACCTTGACCAGGGCGCCGCTTGCGTGGGCCGCATCCACCACGCCGGCCATGTCAGCGTAGACAGTGGCGTAGTCGCCGTCCTTGAGTCGCCCGACGTTGATGACCATGTCCACTTCGGTGGCCCCGTCGGCGACAGCCTGTCCGGCCTCGAATGCCTTGACCGACGGCAAAGTTGCGCCCAATGGAAAGCCGACGACGGTACAGACCTGAACCGAGCTGCCGGACAAGCGTTCGGCGCAGCGCGCGACCCAGGTCGGGTTGACGCAGACGCTGGCGAACTCATATTGGCGCGCTTCGTCGCAGAGTCGGTCGATCTGGGCCGATGTCGTGTCCGGTTTGAGCGCGGTATGGTCGATGACAGCCGCAATTGCAGCCGGCGTCCATCTCGGCCGGCGCCGCAGGTTTGAAGTCGGCGTCATAGTGGGCGACGGCGACAGCCTCTGCAACGAGCAGTTCCAGTTCCTCGGCCCCTATCCTATCCATAGTCCTTACTCCTGTTGTTCAAACGGCACGCCCGGTTCCAGCGGCAGGTGTCCGACCCGCCCCCACTCGCTGATGGGCCATACCCGTACCCATGCCCGACCGATCAACAGATCCTCGTCCAATAGGCCAAAACTGCGGCTATCACGTGAGTTGGGCCGGTTGTCGCCCATGACAAAAAGATGGTCGGGCTGACCACGATCGGATCCTGAATCGGCGCCAAGGTGGGGGCGTTGACGAAGGGTTCATCCAGATATTCGCCGTTGACATAGACTTCACCGTCAGCAAACTGAATCGTATCGCCCGGTATGCCGATGACACGCTTGATGTAGTCCTCGTCTTCATTGCCGGGGTTGCGAAAGACCACGACATCGCCCCGCTCCGGCTCGCCCAGCTTGTAGGCCAGCTTGTTGACCAGCACAAACTGTCCTTCAAAGAAATTGGGCTCCATCGAGTGGCTTTCGATACGATAGTTCTGAACGCCCTGGCGAATCACCAGAAAGATCACCAGCGACAATATGACCGTCTCCAACAGCTCGCGCACCAACGACCACCCTGTCGCGGCCGGTTGCTCATCCGACCGAGGCGGAACCAGCGACCTGCGCTGAGGTTGCCGCTTTCTCGTCCGTGAGCATAAATTCAGAAGGAACGGTCAGATCTTCGCTCACTTCTCTGGTCGATTCAGTCATACAAAAAACTCCATCTCCGCCGCCCATGTAGACCCGCAGGCACGACGCCGACAACTGCACAAGTCTTCTCAATTATCCCAAGCGTCCAATTATCCCAAATTATCCCAGGAATCAAGATATCCCAATTTATCCCAAATAGATATCCCAAATAACCCAAATTGCGCTATCCTTCCTTGAGGATATAGCGCGTGCCCCGCTTTTCGCCGATCTTGAGCAGTACGCCCTTGCTGACCAGATCGGCCAGATCCAGGCGCAGCGTCTCGGCCCCGACATGGGAGCAGAGTTCGCGATACTCCCGATTGGTGATCGACCGGTTGCGTTGTACATACTCAACGGCTTTGATCTGCCGATCGTTCATATTCTGCTCCCATTCGGGAACCGCACGAGCCGGATCCTTCTTGTTGTAGAGCAGCACCGTGAAGCGATGGGCCTTGGCTTCAAAGGTAGGCGGCACGTGGCCGGCGCTGACCATATCCTCGATCATGCGGTCGACGCCCAAGCCCAGTTCCTCGATATAGCCCCACTGATAGAGGCCATTGACCAGTCGCGGATTGCGGCTGTAGTGCTCGTCGACGATGTTGTCGATGGTAATCTGCGCCGGCAGCCCGCCGGGGCTGGTGACCTCAAGCCGGTCGGTGTACATGCGAATCTCGATGCTGCGTCCATTGAGCTTGTAGTCACGATGGGCCACGGCATTGACCAACGCTTCGCGCACGGCGGAGAAGGGATATTCGGTCTCCTCCTGGCGCTGCAAGCCCTTGACGACGGCCTGCTTGTCCATCTCCTCCCAGATCACGCGCCAGGCGCGCTCAATGATCTGGGGCAGCGGGCCGAGCATCTCTTCGCGGCGGCCATAGCCGAAGCTGCCTTCGGGGCCACGCGGCTGGGTGTCGGCAAACTTCACGAAGATGGCTCGACTGTGGGGCAGAAAGAGTTGCGGCTCCTTGCCGAAGAGCAGCAGGCCGCTGACAGTCGGAGCGTTGTTGGCGTCCAGCGCGCCGATCTGTTGAAGCAACCGATCGCGTGGCATCAGCGTGTGGCGGGGATTGCGCTTCTGGCGCTTGTCCATGTAGTCGGCGATCACTTCTTCGTCGAGATCGTCCAGACGTTGCCCCGGGCACGCTCTGCAACTCAAAGTCGCCCGACGGACGTGCGGCCATAAGCAATTCGAGATCGCGCTGATCGGCAGGACGGTTCTGGCTCCCCTTGCGCACCAGCACGCGCCCGTCGTCCAGCGTGTGGATGTCAGTGCTGCGGTCAACCTGCAGCGCGACGATGGTATGGCCGTTCACCTGTTCCTGCTGCCAATTCGTCTTGACGGGCGGCAGACAGTGACGAAGCGACAGCTTCCAAAGCAGCGTCGATCTCATCCTCCATCTGAATATCGCCAAACTCGCCCTCAGCATCGATCCCCAAGATCAGCGTGCCGCCTTCGCTGTTGGCAAAGGCGGTGATCGTCTCGGCAATCTGCTCTGAATCGGCATCGGACAGAAAATGGACCTGCGGACCCGGCCCCTGTCGCAAGAGTGCGCTAGTCGATCTCATGGCTTTCTACACATCCCAGCCCGGTCGGAAGCCAACACCCCCAAACCGGCAACATTTCTACGCCTCGCCATCTGCTGCATCGTCAGCCGTGACATCGCCATCATCGGCCATCTCCCATGCCTCGCCTGCATCTACGTAATCCGCAGCATCTTCAGCTTCCAAAGCCGAATCGCCGGCCATCACGGGGATCGCTTGGCCCGGCGCTACGCCGCCCGGATGCTCATCGGTGCTGTCAACACCCCGATCCAGATCCTCGGCGGTAAGCACGGCGACGGCCGCAACCGTGTCGCCCTTGCCGCAGATTGACCACACGCACGCCGCGCGTCGATCGCCCCATCTGGCTGATGCCGGCGACCGAGGTGCGCAGCACAATGCCCTTGCTGGTGATGATCGTGATCTGATCGGTCTCTTCGACCACCCTGGCCGAGACGATCGGGCCGATCTCTTGCCAGGCGACGGTGATCCGTGGTCCACACGCCCTGGGTGTAGCGACCCTTGGGGCTGTATTCATCCAGCAGCACCCGCTTGCCCCAGCCGCCCTCATGCAGCACAAAGAGTCGAACTGCCTTCCTTGACGACCTCAAGCCCGATCGACCTGATCGTCGTCCAGCAGCCGAATGGCCATGACGCCGGCCGCCGTGCGCCCCATGGGACGCACATGCCTTTCGTGGAAGCGCAGCGCCTTGCCGTTGCGGGTGACGACGACGAAGTCCTCATCGCCCGAGGTCAGGCGCGCCCAATCCAGCGAGTCGTCGTCGTCCAGGTTCATGGCGATGAGGCCGCTGGTGCGCACGTTGTTGAAGGCGCTCAGTTCCATGCGTTTGATGCGACCCTTGCGCGTGATGAGCGTCACGTAGTCGGCGTGATCGAAGTCCGGCACCACCAGCATGGTCGTGACGCGTCTCGTCGGGCATGAGCGACAGGATATTGGCGATGTGCGCCCCGCGCGCCGTGCGGCTGCCCTCGGGCAGTTCATAGACCCGGCTGCTGTAGACGCGGCCCTTGTCGGTGAAGAAGAGGATATGGTCCAGCGTGCGGGCAAAGAGCAGATTCGATCACCTCATCTTCCTGGCGGGTGGTCATGCCCTTGACGCCGCGGCCGCCACGGCCCTGCTCGCGGAACGTCGGAGGCCGACATGCGCTTGATGTAGGAGCCGGCGCTGTAGCTGATCAGCACATTGTCCTGCGCGATCAGATCTTCTTCGTTGAAGTCGCCGCTGGCGCCGACGGCGATCATGCTGCGGCGTTCGTCGCCGAACTTCTCCTTGAGCATCAGAATATCATCACGGACCAGCGCCCGGATCTTGTCGGGATGGGCCAGCAGATCTTCACAGATAGGCGATGCGCGCCATGATCTCCTGATATTCATCCTCGATGCGCTGCCGTTCCAGCGCGGCCAGGCGTCGCAGCTGCATGTCCAGGATCGCCTGGGCCTGAACCTGCGAGAGGCCAAAGCGCTCCATCAGCGCCGTGCGTGCAGCGTCGGCGCTGTCGCTCTGGCGAATGGTGCGGATCACCTCGTCCAGGAATTCCAGCGCAATGCGCAGCCCTTCGAGAATGTGGGCGCGTTCGCGGGCCTTGCCCAGCTGATATTCGGTGCGCCGGGTCAGCACCTCGACGCGATGCTCGATGTAGATGATCAGCGCGCGACGCAGGCTCAGCGTGACCGGCTGGCCATTGTCCAGCGCCAGCATGTTGACGCCGAAGGAGGACTGCAAGCGCGGTGGACTTGAAGAGCTGGTTGCGCACCTTCTTGGGCGCCGCGCCCCGCTTCAGCTCGATGACGATGCGCATGCCGGTGCGGTCGCTCTCGTCGCGCAGGTCGCTGATCTGATCCAGACGCCCGCCGCGCACCAGCTCGGCAATGCGCTCGATCAGCGTGGTCTTGTTGACCTGATAGGGGATCTCGGTGACGATGATCGCGGAAGCGGCCGTTGCTGGATCTCTTCGATCTCGGTCTTGGCGCGCACGACGCACCTTGCCACGCCCGGTGGCAAAGGCCTGGCGAATGCCTTCGGTGCCCAGAATGATGCCGCCGGTGGGGAAGTCCGGCCCTTTGACGAACTCCATGAGTTCATCCAGGCCGATCTCGTCGTGCCGCTCCCAGTTGTCGATCATGAAGATGACGGCGTCGGCGATCTCGCTCAGGTTGTGGGGCGGAATGTTGGTGGCCATGCCCACGGCGATGCCGCTGGTGCCGTTGACCAGCAGATTGGGCACCATGCCGGGCAGCACCGTCGGTTCCTGCAAGCTGTCATCGAAGTTGGTGGCCCAGTCCACCGTGTCCATGTCGATGTCTTGCAGCATGAAGGCGGCAATCGGCGCCAGGCGGGCCTCGGTGTAACGCATGGCCGCCGGGCTGTCGCCGTCGATGGAACCGAAGTTGCCCTGGCCGTCGACCAGCGGATAGCGCAGGCTGAAGTCCTGCGCCATACGCGCCATGGCGTCATAGACCGCGGTGTCGCCATGGGGATGATACTTACCCAGCACTTCACCGACGATACGCGCGCTCTTTTTGTAGCTGGTGTTGGGCTGAAGGCCCATGTCGTGCATGGCGTAGAGAATGCGGCGATGGACCGGCTTCAGGCCGTCGCGCGCATCGGGCAGCGCACGGGCCACGATCACGCTCATGGCGTAGTCGAGATAGCTGGAACGCATCTCGTCTTCGATGGAAATCGGACGGATATTGCCGGCGTTGTTGATGCCGGCTCCGCCACCGTTCAGATCACCGGTCAGCTCACCGTTCACCGGGGCGATCCCATTCTCACTGCCGTCCTCGGCGGAACTCAGCTCGCCGCCATTGGTCAGATTGTCATCCATTCAAACACTCCCGCTAATTTCGCCAGTTCACGAATTGTCATTCTGTTCGCAGAGCGGTTGCAGGGCGACAACGGGTCAGCGCAACCACCTACAGCCGAATGGAATGCCGACAAAGGCTTGTCCTGAGTACAATCAAAGGAATCTCACTTCGCCGCAAAACGGAAACCACCGAATTTCAGTCGCTCAACAGTATAGAATTATACCCGAAATCCGGGATTTTTGCGAACCACTGGACAGGAGAACCGAACATTTGTCCCGGCGGCAAAAACGCATGGCGAGTGTTTGGCCGCACGCTGATAGACCGCTAAAGCTGTGCGTGGGCGGTTGGGTGGGGATGCTCCTCGGTGGAGGGCTGGACAGAAGAGCCATTGATACTGACCGAGGTTTCGACATCGACATCGGTTCCGGGCAAAGCAATGCCCATCTGCCGCAACTGGGCAGGCCAATCGGCAGGGACGGCCGAGCGCCAATCGCCTGCCGCGGCCCGAACAAAGCTGTAGAAGAGGCTGGAACTCAACTGGTCTGTCTTGGCCAGTTCCTCGGGATGCCACTGCACCCCGACAAAGAAGGGCAATTGGGGCACTTCAAGCGCCTCGATCAGCCCGTCCTCGGCCGCGGCGACCGGTCGCAGTCCACGACCGATCTTGGCGATCCCTTGATGATGCATGGAGTTCACTTCGTGGGTCTTGCCCAGCGAACGCGCAAGCAGGCTATCGTGGGGAACGGAAATCTGATGGCAAATGCGGAAGCGCTCGAACTTGGGCGGAAAAAAGTCATGCTTGTCCAGATCCGGTCGCTGGCTGTGGATATCCTGATAGAGCGTTCCGCCGCAGGTCACGTTCATCACCTGGACGCCGCGGCAGACGCCAAGCAGGGGCATGCCGGCATCCAGCGCCCAGCGCGCCAGCATCAGTTCCGTGCGATCACGCTCCCTGTCGGTCGGCCCTAGTTGCGGATGACGCTGATCGCCGTAGCGACTTGGGTCGACATCCTCGCCGCCCGGCAGCAACAGACCGTCCAGCCGCTCAAAAATGCCGCGCAGTGTGGCATCGCTCATCTGCAACGGAATCATCACCGGCAGCGCACCGAGCATCTCCAATGCGCGCAGGTAGGACTGGTTCATGATGTAGAGAGGCAGACCAAAGAAGCGCTGTGATTTCTCACGGCCGGTGGGCACGCCGATCAAAGGTCGCCCCAAGGTTGATGCGCCCTGTCGTTCCAAAAAAGGTTGTTCGCGCAGGTTACGGTTCATAATCAGGCCATTATAGTGATTTGGCGGCTCGTTGACAAAAGATCGCCCCGATGTTGCTAGTTTTGTGCCGCTCGTCAACCTTGACACCAAATTTTCGGCTGTGCTACTGTTGTGGTCATTGAATCCAGAGTCAGTAGTTCACGATTTGTCATTCTGAGCGGGTCGATCTGGAGCCTTCACTCTGGCACTACACCAGCGAAGGCATGTCCTGAGTGCAATCGAAGGAATCTCGATTTTCTCCAAATCGTGAACTGCTGAGCGTGCGCAACACAGGTTTGACAGCCAATGGCAGCCCTATTGCCGCGAGAACCAACAGGAAACAGTGCCGGGCTGCCGGTCTCAGGCCGCGCCGTGTGGCGTCAACGGCTCGCCGGCCTGATTCTGGTTCTGGCGGCAACAGTGCTCTACGTGGCCACCCTAGACACCGGTCTTCAGCCCTACGAACTGCACGGCGGCGATCTGATCACCCACCAATATGCTCAGGTGCAGGCCCGCCCCAGCAACGCGCCCGGCTATCCGCTCTACACCATGGGCGGCTGGCTCTGGTTTCACGGCATCCGCACGCTGGCGGACTACCTGAACGGGAGTCCGGCCAATCCGATCCCGATTCTGAGCAGCTACAGCACGCTCTGGGCGTTGCTCTCGATCTGGCTGCTCTACGCCATCGTCTGTCGGCTGACGCGTGGATCGACACCAGCCGGCCGGAAACTGGCCGCTGGCCTGGCTGCTGGCCGCCTTCTACGCCGTCACCTACTTCTTCTGGTACTACGCCACCACCACCGAACAGTACAGCAGCGCCATCGCCCAGACATTGGCCATCGTTTATGTCTACCTGCTCTGGCGTGACGCTGCATTTGCCGAACAGCATGCGTCGACGGCAGATCCAGCCGCCCGCCCCACGCCCCACGCCACTCGCCTCCTCTTCCTGCTCGCCTTTCTCTGCGGCCTCTCCCTGGCCCACATGCTGACCATTGCCTTCATCGTGCCGCCGCTGGTGATCGTGATCCTCTGGCAGCGTCCCGACCTGTTGCGCAGCCCCAAGGCGATTGTCGGCTCGGTGATCGCCGCCGCCCTGCCGCTGCTTGCCTACGCCTTTGTCTATGTGCGGGGCGCAGCCCATCCTGAATGGTGGGGGGAGGGCGATTGGCCCAACGCACAGGCTTGGTTTTTCTCCTTCCTGAGCACGGCACAGGGCCGCGAGGAGCTGGGTTGGGGCTTTGAGCCGGGTGCGGCCTTCTTCGGCAACGGATTCCCCGAGCTGATCTGGCAGGAGCTGAGCCTGCCGCTGCTGATACTCGGTCTGCTGGGCATTCTGCTACTCGACCGCAAGCTGGCCACACTGCTCTACGGCATGATCGGGCTCACCCTGCTCTTCAGTTGGGCCTACCGCTACGGCAATTGGTACCAGGTGATCTTACCGGCCTATCCGCTGATACTGCTGGGCACTGCCGCCGTCGCAGAGGCCTGGATGCAGGCGTGGAACGGCCCGGCGTCCGCAGACACGCAAACAGCCCTCCAAGGTTGGGAGGAACACTCTGCTTGGCCTGACCAAGCTTCGCAAACCTCCCCCAGGATTGGGGACCGGAGGGGCGATCGCAATGTCGGTAGGAGAGTCGTGCAAGCATTGCCGCTGATCTTGCTGGCGATGGCCGTCATTTGGCGGGTCAGCGCCTCCTTACCGGCGGCAGACAGTCGGCAGCGCCCAGAGGACACGGCGCTCGTCCGCGCCGCGATCCTGCTGGATCAGGGTCTCCCGGCCGGCGCGCCGCTCTTTGCGGCCGTTGACGACGCGCTTGCGCTCCAATATCTGATCGACATCTGGGGCGTTGCGGACAGCCATAGAACCGTCAGCAGCGGACAGGCCGCCGATCAGCTTGCCCAGGGCCAGGCCCTGTTCGCAACCCTCGAGTCAGCGCCCATTCTGCTCGACGAACTGCGTGAGGCGCTGCCGGACGAGCGGGCCATACAGGTGCGCAGCGTTCAGCCCGGATTGGGTTGCCATTGGGCCAACCGGTGACGAAACTGCAACGTTGTCACCGGTGTTGCCGCTGGCGCCGCCGTCCGCATCCGGCAGTATCCGAATCATCGACGGTGTCACGCTGGCAGCTTTCGCTGTGGCGCCCAGCCCCAAGGGCGCCCCCCTCGTGATAGACAGCCCCGGCAGCGTAGACCTGTCATTGCTCTGGGAGATCGGCGCTCAGGGCTGGCCGGATGGCCTGGCCGTCAGCGTTCGCCCTACGGCTTCCGGCGCATTTTTGCCGGACCCGACCGCCGAGTCCTCGGCTATTCTGCAGGTCGATCGCTCGCAGCCGGCGGCTGTGCGCCTGGACGGCGCGCTGCCGACGGGCCCGGCCACACTGTTGGATGCCTACCGGGTTCCCTTTCCGCCACAAGCGGACGGAATCCTGCTGATTCTCTACCGGCCGACTGAGGACGGATTCGAGAACCTGGCTGAGATTCCGTTGCCGTTGGCGAGCAGTGGCCAAACAACTCAGTGATCTGGGCAATCCGGTTGCATTCGCCTGATCCGCCTAATCCTCGGTCTATCTGCGGAAGGCTGTACAGTTGGTGATCAAAAAGAGCGCTGCCGGATTGGCAGCGCTCTTTTGTCAGGGCAATATCGACCCGATTGCGACAGGGACCGGTGGTCGCCTATTCGTAATCGGCGTCATCGTCATCATCCTCTTCGATGATGTCTTCCAACTCGTCCACCATCTCTTCTTCTTCGTCCTCTGCGGCCAATTCAGCAGCCGCGGCGGCCTCCGCTTCGAGTCTGGCGGCTTCACGCGCTTCAGCGTCAGCCCAACCCTCTTCTTCGCGCACGACAGCCACCTTGAACATGCCGGAAACTTCGGGCATCAGACGCAGTTCAACGTCGTAGATACCCAAGTCTCGCAGCGATTGGCCGAGGATGAGTCGGCGGCGATCGATCTCGAAGCCGGCCTTCTCTTCCAACTGTTCAGCGATGTCGGCAGCGGTCACGGAACCGTACAGACGGCCGGTCTCGCCGGCATTGGCCTGGAAGAGCAGACGCTGACCATTGATAACCGAGGCCTGGGCTTCGGCGTCGGCGCGCATCTGTGCCCGCCGACGAATGCCGGCCTGACGGATCTCTTCGGCCTGCTTGAGCGCGCCCTTGCTGGCCAAGATTGCGTAGCCGCGGGGAATCAGGTAGTTTCGTGCATAGCCGCCGGCCACGGCATAGATATCGCCGGCCAGGCCGAGTTCCGGAACATCCTGAACCAATAATACTTTGATACGAGCCATCGTACGGTCCTTTCTGCGTCGAGCGCATCGTTCGGTTTTGATGCGTAGTGTGCAGCACAACGACAAATTAAACGACAGATTAGTCGCGGCTACGATTGAGTCATCCGGCGCCCAAGCAATGACAGGGACACCGACTGGATATTGTAGCCAATATGCGGCCAGACGCCAAAACCGCGAGCAATCGATCTTGTTGAAATGACGCCAACACCGTAAAATGAAACCCTTCCTCCGACAGATTGAGCCAAGTGAGGAGGGCGTAAACAACGGCCCTTCTCCAAAGCTGAAACGGGTCGGACGATGAGTCATCAGTTTGAAGAAGAACCGTTGTTGGACGCAACGACAATTGCTGAACTGTGGGCATTGGATGCCGACAGCGGCTTTATGCAGGAACTGATCCGTGAGTTCAACCATCAAAATCGACGCCTGATGGAAGAGATCTCCCGGTCTGCCTTCGAATCTGACAACTGCGATCTTGAAGCCTTGCGATTCAGCATCCATACGATGAAAGGGTCGAGCAGCAACGTCGGCGCGTTTCGCCAGGCAGCCATTGCGTTGACGATTGAAGATGCATGCAAAGCCGCGGATTGTCAGACCATCCGAGGGCTGATGCCGGCGCTTAAGGAGATTGCCGCAGCGACCGAGGACGCGCTGAGCGCGTTGTTGCAGGACTGAGGCCGTTGCCCGGCGATTGTTTCAAGGGTACTATTAGCCATATACTGATAGACCGCGGATTCGGCGGATGAGGCTGATTACCGCGGATTAAATCCGAATTGATCCGACTTTGTTCGCCTGATTCGCCTAATCCGCGGTCTATTTGCACCGCAGCTTGAATGGCACGTTTCAAGATCAATTTCCGGCGAAATACCACCGGCTGGACTCCCCCATAGGTCGGTAGAGTCCAGCCAAATTCGCCACCCATCTCATTGACAGACCATCCATCGTGAAGGACACCGTGTTCCGCCAATTCATACGCGCAGGAGAAAAATATCGGTCGTTTATTATACCGTTCGCCGTCTTTCTCCTGCTGACGCTCGGCTGTTCAGCCGCCGACCTGGTTCAGCGCGACCTACCCACGCCCACGGGCGCGCCGACTCGCGAGTTGGCGCCCACCTTCACACCGACGCCCGAAGTCATCAATGAAATCATCATCGTGACGCCGCCCAATGCGGGAACGCCGGGCGTCATCATCGTTCCGCCGGGCACAGATCCGAAGGACGTGTTGCCGGATCCGACCGAGACGCCCGTGCCGCCGACGGCTGAGGGTTCAGTGCCTGGCGGCGGATCAGGGCCCGTGCCGCCCGATGCCACGCCCACCGAGACGTGGACGCCGTTGCCGACCGAAACCTTTACGTCCACGCCGACCGAGACCCCTACCCCCACTCTAACACCCTTTATCCGGGTGCCGTCCGGGCTGGTCAACCTACGCGAAGGTCCAGGTATCGTCTATCCACTGGTGGCGCAACTCGGCCCCGACATTCCAGTGACCGTCATCGGCCAGAACCCCGAAGGCACTTGGCTTCAGATCTGCTGCGTGAGCGGCGATTCCGTCTGGGTTGAACGTGCACGCATCGAACTGGTCAACAGCATTGCCGGCGTTGAACTGGTCTCGGCCGAGCCGCCGCCAACACCGACGCCGACCGGTACGGCCACGGTCACAGCCACGCCGACGCCGACGGCCACGGCCACGCTCTACCCGTTTGACAAGGCCATCGGCCCCCAATTCTTCCCGACCAATAACGAATTTCTGACCATTTGGTCCAAAATGTTTGTCCAGCCAGACCCGCAGAAAACGCCGGATCCAGCCGAAGGATACTATCTGCAAGTCCTCTTCGAAGGCTTCGAGCGACCGCCAACCAACGACCAACGGCCCAGCGCCAATGCCTTCTTTGAAAGTGCGGCGAAGGGCGCGGGCAACCGCGTCGAATACAACTACAAATATGAGTACTTGCCGCCCGATCCCAAGCTCATCGACTGCAATTCGCTGCCGCCCAACTTTGTCCAGTCCTGCAAAGATGGTAACCTGACTCGTAAGGATCTGCTTGGAACAGGCACATGGACTTTCTTCGTTGTAGACGGTGCCGGGAACCAGCTTTCCGAAGAAGTTACCTTTACCACCTCGCCGACCAATCTCAACCGCGAGGTCTACATTGGATGGAATCGAGTTCGCTGATGTCATTGTCGTCTTTACGTCGATTGGACCGCCGATTGCGCCGTCGCCTATCCCATAACTTCCGCTCAAAAGCTGCGCTGCTGTTCTGCGTCTGCCTGACGCTGCTGTCCGTCAGTGCATGCCGGCGGGGCGAAGCACAATCGCCGGGTATGGAACCGTCCATGATCCGCACGCCCAGGCCGACGTTCACACCCACGCCAGGCCAACCGCAGGCAGCCGTGGCCGCCGAACCCGGTGCTGATAATGAGGCCGGTATCGTGATTGCGGCCACGCCAACCGCCGCCGTGCTCACAACTGCAGCCGTCAATGGACCCTCGGGCGCCAAGGCGATTGTCAACACGCCATTGGTCAACGCGCGGTCCGGGCCCAGCCTGGACTACGAAGTCGTGACCATCGTTGAGCGGGGTGAAGAGTTTGACATCCTGGCCAAGGATGCGCTGAGCGAGTGGTGGCAGGTCTGCTGCGTGGAAGACGAACCGGTCTGGGTCATCGGTCAGCTTGTGGACACGGACGGCCCCGTCGATGCAGTACCGATCTTCGGCGCCAGCCAGTTGACGGCAGGCGGCGATCAAGGCGCGCCGGCCGCGCCCCAGACCGTCTTGAGCGACCAGGCGCCGGACATCCAGTTTGTGCTGGAAAACCAGGAACAGTTCCCGGAATCGGCCAACGTACGCATCTTCATGTATGCACACAGCGGCAACGAAGGATTGGTCGGCTATTCGCTTTGGGTGCGCAAAGACGGCGTCGCCGTGCCGGTCAATGTGGTCTCATTCGGCGGCTCACCCGGCTTCACCTGGCCATTCCAGGATGCACGCCAGCGTTCGCAGAACTGGAAGGCCGAGTTCCCTGATTTGACGCCGGAAGGTCGCTGGGAAGTCGAGTTGATCGACAGCGACGGCCGGATCGTCGGACCGCTGGCTACGTTTGACGTCGCACCCGGCGACAGCAATCTGGAACTCTACGTACGCTACGAACGTCAATAACCGCATGTTGGCCACACCGCGTACACGCGCCGTTTCCGCGACTGCGGTGGCGCTACTGACACTTGTCGCATTGGGGCTGCGAAGTCTGCGCCTCGGTTGGCAGCCTCTCTGGTGGGATGAGGGGTACAGCGTCTATTTTGCGACCGAATCGCTCTCCCGTATGGTTCGACTGACCGCCCACGATATCCACCCGCCCTTTTACTACGGACTGCTGCATAGTTGGTCAGCCCTGTTGGGCGGACCCAGCCCGATCACACTCCGCCTCTTTTCCGTCACCATGGGCGTGCTCGCCATTCCGCTGATGGCTTGGCTGGCCGCCGATCTCTTCCCGCAGCGTCCGCGCACGATCATTCTGGCAACCCTGCTGTTGGCATTCAGCCCGATCCACCTATTCTACGCGCAGGAAGTACGCATGTACGGCCTGGCCCTGGTCCTGGGCATCGTCGCCACTACGCTCTTCTGGAAAGTCGTCACCCGCCCGGCTGGCCTGTTCGTACTGATCGGCTACATACTTGCAGCGACGCTCGGAATCTACACGCTCTACTATCTCGGCTTTCTGTTGTTGGCCCACGCCCTCTGGGGCATCTGGACCCTTCGTGCAGCCCGCAGACGCATGTGGCAGGTCGTCGGGGCCTTCGCCGCCATTGCCCTGCTCTATTTGCCGTGGGCTCTCTACGCCGGGCCCAAGTTGGTCGCCTATGTCGGGGGCAAGGTACTCTCGGATCAGGACTCGCCGCTCAATCCGGCCCAATACGTATTTCGGCACACGTGGGCCTTCACCGGCGGCCATATCGTTTCACGGGAGCCGGCCCTGCATTGGCTGACTCTGGCAGGAACGGCGGCGCTGCTCCTGCTGGCCATCGGCGCGATACTGCGAATACGCAGCGGCGCAAATAACCAAACAGAGCGGTCAGTCACCACCGGCAGCCCCTCAACCCTTTCTCCCTACCCAGCGCTCTGGACCTTCATGCTGGTACCGTTGTTCCTCGGTTTCGTCCTAAATCTACGCCTGCCCTTCTTCCCCGAAGGCGGCGAACGGTTGCTCCTCTATGCGCTGCCGTATGTGCTGCTGCTGACGGCGTCAGCCATCGATGAGTTGTGGGGGTTCCATCATCTGGGCAAAGCGGCAGCCATCCTGCTGTCAGTGAGTTGCGTCGCCGGTATCGTTGCCTTCTATACGACGCCGCGCTACGCCGAACATGACTACCGACCATTGATCGGCCAAGTGGTGCAGCAGGGGCAGGCGGAAGATACCTTCTTCACCGTCTTTCCCTGGCAACTGGGCTACTGGCGCGCTTATGTCAACATCGAGAACGCTGAATCCGCTTCATCTCCCTCTCCGCTGCTGGTGGGCGACAATGCCCTCGAATGGGGTACAGCCGTCAGCGACGCGCTGGATGACGCCTTGGCAAAGGGCACAGTCTGGTTTCCCGCGCCGCTTTCCTTCGGCAGCACATTGCCCGGCGAGATTGAAGGCTATCTGAGCCGGCAGGCTACAAATCTGGAGAATCGCTGGGTCAGCCCGGCGACACGCCTGTCCGCTTGGCATAGGTTGGGCGAGCCGACGAAAAAGCCGGTTCCAGCCAACTTCGGCGCGGTTAAATTAACCGAAGCAGGCATCCTGCCGGGTGATGTTGCCAGCGACAACAGCTCCGTTGCGATCGCACTTGCCTGGCAGAGCGTCGATGTACAGTCCTCTGTGCCAACTATGCAAGATCTGAACGTTACGCTGCGTTTGCGTGACGGTGATGGGCGGGTCTGGGCCGGCCGGGATTACGCCCCGCTGGGCAGTTTAGGGATCGCTTCCGCCAGCGCAACGATAGGGCAAGCGATCGAGGAAAGGGTCGGGCTGATCGTCCCGGTGGGCCTGCCGCCCAATCGCTACGACGTCAGCGTGGGGATCTCGCTCTCCGGCACCGAGACGCTGCTCTATCCGGCCTACGCGCTGGCAGAGACTGACCCGTTAGTTTCGATAGGCGAGATTGTGGTGAATCAGCCGGAGCTGGCCCAGCCCGTTCAGCGATTGCCGATCCAGCATCGGCTGGCCCCGCCTGAGGAGCGTGACGGACTACGCTTTCTCGGCTTTTCCGGAATCGACGCGAACCGTGCGCATTTGGCCGGCGCCGACATCGATCTAACGCTCTTCATCCAGAACGCCAGCCTGACGCCGCCGGCCCGCCACTTCTACTTGAGTATTCTCGAAAAGGGTGTCGGCGTAGGCGGATGGGAAGGATGGCCATTGCCGAGCTACCCGACCGAAACCTGGCCGCAGGCAGCCCTGGTCCAGGTGCCTGTCTCGCTGCATGTGCCGGCCACGCTGACCGACGGCGACTATGAACTGATCGCCGGGCTGCTCGATCCGCAAACCGGCGAAAAAAGTCCGCCGGTTTCGCTGGGCAAGCTTGCGGTGAAACAGCGCACTGCCGCGTTTGATCAGCCGGAGATCCAGTTCGCGCTTGACCCGCCGGTCCAATTCGGCACCCATGCAAACCTGATCGGCTACGATCTGGATACCGACGCTGAGGACAACAAACTCTACCTGACACTGCACTGGCAGGTGGAGCAGACATTGCTGCCGCCCCACCACATCTTTGTACACTTGGACAACGAATTTGGTGAAACCGTGGCCCAGGACGATGGGCCGCCGGCGACGGCAAACGGGCGTGCACCGACCGGCAGTTGGCTGCCAAGCGAGTATATCAGCACGCTCCATTCAGTTGTGTTGCCGGCCGGCATCCCGCTCAGCGATCTACGGCTGCAAGTCGGGCTCTACAATCCCGACGGCAACATCCGGTTGCCCGCCAGTGTCGATGGCCAGTCGGCCGGCGATGACGCGGAATTGCCGATTCCGGTCCAGTAGGCGTAGGTCCGAGAGCGGAAAAACTATCGGTGTTCAGGGAATGATTCGTGGTATTTGGGCGAGAACGAGAACGAGAACGAGAACGAGAACGAGAACGAGAACGAGAACGAATCTTAATTTGGGTATCGATAGCAACAAACGGTGACCGCGACTTTCGCCGTCCGACCACGTAGTGGACATTGACAAAACAATTTGAGTCGAGCAATCGCTCTGTGGAGGGAACTGATGGAGAAGGAAACGAACAACAATCCAAGACCGGAAGAAGAAAAGGGCGTAGACGGACAGGCCCCAAATACGGAAAAGGTCACCGACGAGTTATTTGAAGAATTGACGATTTTGGGAAGTCGCTTCGTCGACGTGATCCAATCGGCCTGGAACAGCGACGAACGCAAACAGATTCAGGACGATCTCAAGGAAGGGATCTCCTCGGTGGCGACCAGCCTGGAATCGGGATTTCAGAAGGTAGTCGAGAACGAACAGGCTAAAGAAGTCATCGACAAGGCCGACGGCGTGGCCGATTCGGTCGGCAGCAAGCTTCGTTCGAGTCAGGCTGTCAGTGATCTCGGCGAGAGTCTGGTCAAAGGCTTGAGTATGCTAACCGCCAAGTTGGAGACGTGGAGCGAAGAAATCAACGCACGCGAGGCCGGCTCAAGCGCCGGAGCGTCGTCGGACGATCCAGTGACCGACGACGGTCAATCCCAGGACATTCCCATCGACAAGGGCTAGTCCAGAGAAGTTTTTTGAATGGAAAAGCGGGCCTGCGATAATATCGCAGGCCCGCTTTTCCATTCACACCCATCCATTCTAGTAGAACCACTTGGCGACGGATAGCGCGCCCTGAGACCAGGGAACCCGGTGCGATACGCCGGAGCGGCCTTCGAATTCTTGCAGGTGATCGATGTACCACTGGTAGTTGCGTACCAGTGCATCCTTATTGGAATACTTGGGATCGTAGCCCAACACCTGCTCCGCTTTTTCGATGGAGACAAAAGAATCTTCGGTCGCGGTCTCATAGACCCACTTGTAAAGCGGCGACAAGTTCACCGCCTCCAGGGCACGCAGGGTCCAGATGGCCGGTTTTGCCGGCAGGCCGCTGATCTTCTTGCCGTGTCCGGCGTAGTCGAGAACGGCCTGATAGTCTTCCCTCATGGTCGTGAAATCACGTGCGCCGATGTTGAAGACATCGTTGACCCGGTCACGGTCCAACGTCGCCGTCAGATAGATGGCGTCGCAGAGGTCTTCAACATCGAGCAGTTGATAGCGATTGTTGCCGCTCCCCAGCATGGGAAAGCCCTTGCCGTCCTTGGCCCAGTCGTAGAAAAGCGCAAAGACGCCCAGCCGTTCCGGTCCGACAAAGGATTTGGGCCGGATGATGGGAATGCACATGCCCTTCTCGCGGTACTCAACACAGACACCTTCGGTCAGAACCTTTGATTCACCATAGGGACCTACACCGTCGAGCGGATCATCTTCGTAGAGCGGATGGTGATCCGGAATGCCGTAGACTGCGGTCGACGAGATATGGATGCAGCGCTCTACACCATGTTCGTAGGCCGACTGAAGAACCGTGCGGCTGCCTTCGATATCCGTGGAGTAGATGTCCTCCGGCGAATAGAGCGGCAGCGCTGCAGCCGTATGCACGACAATATCGGCGCCTTGCATCGCCTTGTCCACATCGTCCTTGTTGCGGATATCACCAACGATCTCGGTAATCTGATCCCGTTCCGGATAGTCGAAATCGGCGATATCCAGCGAGACGACTTTATGTCCTCGCGCCAACAGATAGCGAACTAGGTTGATACCCAAGAACCCGGCGCCCCCCGTGACCAAATAGGTCTTGGCAGCCGTACCGTCCGATACGGGCATTGTTTCGGGCTGTGTTTCCGTCTCCGTCGTGCTCGTCTCTGTCATAGATCCAACTCCTTGCTATCAGAATCTTGCCGGTCACCAACCCATTGCCCTATGAAACGGACGGGTTCGCCATAGACCGGTTTCAGTGCGAATCCAAATCTGCCTTCCAGGTCGCCAGCAGCATCTCGGTCGACTCGAAAGCGACCTCAACGGGCAATTCATCCGGGCCAAACCAGCCCGCGGCGCTCACATCATCTTTCGACTGCAATGTGATCAGATCATCGGATTCCGGCTCGGCCTCGTAGGCCAGAACGATGCCGCGATGCGCCTGTCCCGGCGCCTCCATCGGAAAGATAGTCAGAAGGCGCGTGACATTGACGCACAGCCCGACTTCCTCATCCAGTTCTCGACGTAGTGCTTCTTCGGGCATTTCGCCCGCGTCCATGTAGCCGCCAGGCAGCGCCCACTTCCCCTTGGCCGGCTCAACCGCCCGACGGATCAAGAGCAATTTGTCCTTGTGCGTGATAAACGCGATCACGGCGACCTTCGGGTCATAGAACTGGATGAAGCTGCACTGCGTACAGACAGGACGCACCTGGTTAAAGACTTCCAAACGCTCCAGCCACGTACCGCAATATGGACAGTAATTGAATTCACCGCTCGTTGCCATGGTATTCGTAATTTCCCAGCTACTCAGCCGGGATCATGGGCAGATACCCGACCGTATAGTAGCGATCCGCCAGATCGACAAGTATCCCGGCCTGCGGCTGCTGCGTACGCGGCTGTGTTTGTCCCAGGTTATTGGTGGCAATCGCCTCAAAGCCGTAGTAACCATCGCCTAAACCCATGTCCTTGTACAGGAAGACTTCACTGTACTGGGTGCCGGGGAAGGTCTTCCAGGCAGTCCACCCGGCATCTTCGTATTGGTAGAAGATCTGGAATGAGACAATTTCCGTACCGGGAGCGGCCAAGCCGGACCAGTTGACAGTAAATCGATCTGTGACCGCATCCGTCGGCTTGATGATCGGTGGCTGGAACGGAAGCACCGTAGCCTCTGGGTAGTCTCGAATCGTCGTGGTTGCCTGCGGGTTCTCGGGGTAGTCCTGGACATTGCCGACGTTGTCGGTGGCTCGAACCCGGAAATCGTACGTGTCATTGGGCTGTGCGCCGGTTACATTGTATGAGGTCTGCATCGTACCTTCGACCAATGTCACCCAGGCGCCGCCGTTCCCTCGCGCACCTGGAGATCGTAGTTATTGACGCCGGCAAGATTGTCCGTGCCGCTCCAGTTCACCGTGAAATAGGATGTTGCCGTGTATTTGGGCAGCGGCTGTCATCGATGTTGTCGGCGGCTCGGTGTCGATGGTCGTCGCGGTCTGGGTGGGACCCACGGGCTGGACGTTGCCTGCCCGGTCAGTGGCACGTCGCCGTAAACTCGACATAGTCGCCGTTGCTGGCATAGTTCTTGAAGTGGTTGCTTGTCGACTGTGGTCTGCTGTTTCCAATGCACCCACGAACCGTAGTTGATTCGATAGTAGACATCATAATAGGCGATGCCGCTGGGGGTGCATTCGGTGGGTGCGTAGTCCTGGCCGGTCCACGAAACCAGGTAGGTGCCCGGCTGATAGACAGGCAGGTTTTCGACATAGGCAACCGGCGCCACATTGTCGCACTGCACGCTGTAGTCGACTTCAATATAGGCGCCTACGCCGGATTCGCGTGCAGCCAAAAATGCGCGAGCGGTCGTCGCTCGGCACCTCATCGCCGGTAAGATGAGGCCATGGTTGGGCTGGCTGCCGCTCTGCCAGGTATGGATCAGTCGACGGTCACATCTGTCGATTTCCAGCCGATCGCATTGTTGGCTGTCTTCCAGCGGCAATGCTGTTCCGCCCAGATAGTTGGCGTTGTTCCAGGTCACGCCATATTCATTCCAGGACGATGTGACGAACTGTGCACGGAATGTCATGGGATAGTCATTGGACGGAATCGACTGGAACAGATAGATGTAGAGCGTAGCGCTGTGGATGGTGGCATTGGAGGGATGCCGCCCAGATCGAACTGAATCATGGGACGAAGTGCGTTGTAGCTCCCCGATTCCCAGCCCATGCGGAGATCGGTGGAAGCTGCCGTAGTTGCTGTTCGGCTGTGCAGAGGAGAGAAAGGAATCCTGTGACACGTTGACGCGCACAACCGTGTTGACGCCGTCCGGCGTTGCGGTTTGACTGACGACTGTGTAGTCATCGCTGTACGCTTCAAGGCTGTTCGCTTCAAGACTCTCGTTCAAGACTGTCCGTTCAGGCGCCGGATCCTGCGCCGAAACAACCTGGGGGCTGATCAGGACAAGTAGCGTAACGGCAATCAAGGCAATCTGTTTCATTGAGGACGCGCTCAAATTCATTGTCAAACCTCCACTAACGTGCAAATCGGATCGTGCGCAGGCATGCGCCTGACTAAACGAACCACTGTTAAGTCAGCATTATACCGTCCCAACCACCAGATACCGAAAGCAAACCCACATGAATAACCCGCCAGGCGGATCGAGCCTGACGGTTCGCCACCAATTTGTCGTTTGTTCGCGCCGAAGACTATAATCACTTGAAGAGTTCCTACCATCACACAAGCGCACACCCACTGGCGCTAGTCCATAGATGCAAGCCCACACCTGCAAGGAGGACGAGGTTGAATCTACACGAATATCAATCCAAACGCATTTTCGCCAAGTACGGGATTCCGATCCCCAACGGCGAAGTGGCGAGTTCACCCGTCTGAGGCGCGTGACATTGCGCAACGGCTCGGCGGCCCCGTCGTCGTGAAAAGCCAGGTGCTTGTCGGCGGGCGCGGCAAGGCCGGCGGCATCAAGCTGGCGCCGACGCCGGACGATGCCGAGACCTGTGCCGATCAGATCCTGGGCATGGACATCAAGGGACTGACGGTCAAGAAGGTGCTGGTTGACCAGGCGGCCGACTATCGAGACGGAGATCTATCTGGGCGCAGTGCTGGACCGTGCCAGCCGCCGCGTGGTGCTCATGGCGAGCAGCGAAGGCGGCGTCGAGATCGAACAGGTCGCCGCCGAGACGCCGGACAAGATCATCACGGTCGCCGGTCCACCCCTTCCTCGGGCTGCGAGACCACCAGGCCCGTATTCTGGCCGACGGCATCGGGCTGCCCAAAGAGCATGTCAGCGCCTTCATCAATATCGCCAAGGGTCTCTACAAGGCCTATGTCGAGAGCGACGCCACGTTGGCCGAGATCAACCCGCTGGTCATCACCGGCGACGAACGAGTTGCTGGCGGTCGACGGCAAGATCTCGCTGGATGACAGCGCCCTCTTCCGCCACCCCGATCTGGCCGAGATGCGCGATCCTGACGAAGAGGATGAATCTGAACTGGAAGCCCGTCGCCACGGGCTGAGCTACATCCACCTGGACGGCGAGATCGGCTGCATGGTCAACGGCGCCGGGCTGGCCATGGCGACCATGGATATCGTCAAGTTCTACGGCGGCGATCCGGCCAACTTCCTGGACATCGGCGGCGGCGCGCAGGCCGAGAAGGTGGCGGCAGCCCTGCGCATCATCCTTTCGGACGACCGCGTCAAGGCCGTGTTGATCAACATCTTCGGCGGCATCACCCGCTGTGACGAAGTGGCACGCGGCGTTCTGGAAGCCATCGACACGCTGGATGTCCAGGTGCCGTTTGTGGTACGCCTGGTCGGCACCAATGAAGAGGAAGGCCGGCAGATCCTGGCCGAAGCCAACCTGACCACCGCCACCAGCCTGGCCGACGCGGCCCAGAAGGCAGTGGCCGCAGCAAAAGGAGCGAGCGCATGAGCATCCTGGTTGGAAAAGAGACACGCCTGGTCGTCCAGGGCATCACCGGCCGCGAGGGCGCCTTCCACACACAGCAGATGATCGACTACGGCACCAACGTCGTGGCCGGCGTCACACCGGGCAAGGGCGGCGAATGGGCAGTCGGCAACACGCCCGTCTTCGATACCGTCGAGGAGGCCGTCGAGGCCACCGGCGCCAACACCAGCATCATCTATGTGCCGGCCCGCTTTGCCCCGGACGCCATCATCGAAGCGGCCGACGCCGGCATCGATCTGGTCGTCTGCATCACCGAAGGGCTGCCGGCGCTGGACATGGTCAGCGTGCGCGCCTATCTCGACACCACCAAGTACCCGATTGATCGGACCCAACTGTCCCGGCCTGATCACGCCGGACGAGGCCAAGGTCGGCATCATGCCCGGCCACATCCACACCAAGGGCACCGTGGGGCTGGTCAGCCGCTCGGGCACGCTGACCTATGAGGTCGTCTATGCGTTGACCGCACGCGGCATCGGCCAGAGCACGGCCATCGGCATCGGCGGCGACCCGATCATCGGCACCACGTTTCTGGATGTGTTGGCGATTGTTCGAGAACGATCCGGCCACGGAACAGGTTGTGCTGATCGGCGAGATCGGCGGCACCGACGAGCAGAAGGCGGCAGAGTACATCGCCAGCGAGATGAGCAAGCCGGTCACGGCCTTCATCGCCGGCCAGACCGCGCCTCCTGGACGGCGCATGGGCCATGCCGGGGCCATCATCTCCGGCGGCGAAGGCACCGCAGCCGAGAAGATGGATGCGCTGCGCGCCGCAGGCGCACGGGTGGCCCGCCACCCCGATGAGATCGCAGCAATGGTTGCAGAGAACATCAGCAATAGTTAGCATCAGTAGTTCACGGTTTTTTGAAAAGCGAGATTCTTCGCTGGACGATTGCATGAGTGGCGTCTTCAAAAACACTCGCTCAGAATGACAGATCGTGAACTACTGAGCATAGTCAAACAAAAGCGAGGCCGGGCTTGCACAAGCCCGGCCTCGCTTTTGTTTGGGTTTCAGGCGCCAGGATTTCGCAGGGACAGGTCTGAGACCTGTCCCTGCCCAGGCCTATCCCTACGTTTGGCCCACGGTATCGAGGGCCAACACGCGTTCCAGGGCGTGTTCGTACACTTCGTAATGCTCGCCCTCTTTCTCCTCCGGATCCACGAACTTGAACCACATGGCAAGATCGGGATTGCTGCCGGCGAGCTTGCGCCGGCTGACGCCAAGGCGGCCGGTCGGATTATGCCAGCGGACCTCGCCGTCCTGAAGCAGGATAAATTCGCCCGCATACTTACTGTAGAATTTCTGCCGATGCTCCTCGTAATAGAGCGCCTGCTCCGCGGTCGTTCGCTGCCAACTGATGTTGCGCTCCTGGGTATCCGTCAGATCGGCAAAGAAGTCTCCCACCGGCGCTGTCACCTCGGACTCAAAGTCAATCTCGTCCAGGTCAACCGTGCCGAAGCCGCCTTCTGCCGCCACCAACAGCGGATTACGATCGCGATGGAAGGGCGGCGTCAGCCAGTCTGACTGGGGATCGTGGCCCATGAGGTGGGCGGCGCAGGCGTCGGTGGCGATGGTGTGGTCGCCGGCAATCAACGTGTTGCAGATGCGCGGATGATCGTCCTTGCCGTCATAGCCCCACTCGCGCCCGGCCTGGCTGACCAGCCCGTCGACGATATTGAGCACGGGGTTGATCATACGTCCCATATCGGCGAGCATGTAGGGCATGCGCACCAGGTGATGGTAGTAGTGGCGCGGCCGAGCCGGCAACAGACCCGGCATAAGCCCGAATAAGTTCTTGAGCGTCAGCGTGATCCCCATGAAGGCATGGTTCTTGAGCACGGCCACAGAGACCATCTCGTCCACGTCGACGACGGCCGCGGGCAGCAGATATTCGCTGAACATCTGTCCGCCGCCAGGCACCGAGACCATCTTGTGGGGCGGCATGATGCCGTCTGCATAGCGCACGCCAAATTCCTGAAAAAGCGACGCGAAGGTGGTCGTTTCGACGATAGATGCGCCATGGTACATGGAATAGTAACTCACGTCGATGGCGACCAATTCGGCATCGGTCCGCTCCCGCATCAGCCGCAAAAAGGCTCGCGCCACCTGCTTGCTGACCAGTTGCTGCAGATGACCTTCGTGAACGACGTAGTTTTTCGGTTCTTTGTCCTGATTGAACTTGATACCAATGCGCTTGGCATTGCCCAGCCGTTCCCAGGCCTCGGTCAGCGGATCGGTCACGCGGCGAAGCGCTTCATATATTTCATCGTCGCCGGCGCGGTAGTCGCAGTGAACGGCCCGCACCTTGTAGTCAGATTGCGACATCAATCAACCCTTTCGTCATTTAGCATAGCGGCGCTTGGCATGCACGCCGGTTGAAATAGCAAACGCCGCTAAACATACATCAAACCAGATCAAATCACAACTGGCGATTGGCCGAAACCATAGCCCCCGCTTGAACCCACGCCTACCCTCGCATACAATAGGGCCATGCACACAGCCATGACCTACATCCCGGAAGACCGGCGCGCGGCGTTGGCCGCAAACCGGGAACTCCCGCATACGGCCGACGGGGCGGTGCTCTTTGCCGACATCTCCGGCTTCACCGCGCTGACCGAGGCGCTGGCTACGGCGCGCGGGGCGCGCAGCGGCGCAGACGAGGCCACGCGCCGGCTCAACCAGGTCTACAACGCCCTGATCGAGACCCTCCACGCCTACGGCGGCGCGGTGATCAGCTTCAGCGGCGACGGCATGCTCTGCTGGTTTGCCGACGAGAGCGACAGCGAGTGGACGGCATTACGCCGCGCGCTCGGCGCAGCGTTCGCCGTCCAACAGCGTATGCGGCCCTTTGCAACCATCCCCATCGATGACTCAATGGCGGTTCATCTCGGCATCAAGACGACGGTTGCCGGCGGGCCGGCACGGCGCTTCGTGGTTGGCGATCCGGCCATCCAACGAATCGATGTACTCGTAGGCAAGGTCGTTGATCGTACGTCGACCGCCGAACAGTTGGCCAACCAGGGCGAAACATTGGTCGATGAAGAGACGCTGCTTGCCGTCCGGCAGGCGGTCGAGATCGATGGTTGGCGGCTGAACAAGGATGGCCAACGTTTCGCCGTCGTTCGCCCCATCGCCAGCAACGAAGTCAAGAACATTCCACAGCCCTGCAGCGTTGCGGACGTCGAGGTCGAACTGCCGAGCGAGCAGGCAGAGCAGTGGCTGTTGCCCGCCGTGTCAAACTGGCTGGCGGGCGGCCACATCGGCTACCTGGGTGAGTTGCGCCCTGCGGTCGCCCTCTTTGTGCGCATCAACGGCCTGGACACCGAACACGATCCGGATGCCCCTGCCAAGCTGGATGCCTACGTTCGATGGGTCCAGCAGATCTTGGCCCAGGTCGAGGGTTCGTTGATCCAGGTGACTACCGGAGACAAGGGCGGTTACCTCTATGCGGCCTTCGGCGCGCCGGTCGCCCATGACGACGATCCGCGGCGGGCTGCAACGGTCGCACGGCTCTTGTTGCAGCCGCCCACTGACCTGGCCTTTCGGCCCGACGTGCAGACCGGCATCGCGCGTGGACGAATGCGCGTTGGCCCCTACGGCAGCGATTCCCGCCGTACCTTTGGCGTTCAGGGGCCGGCGGTCAACCTGGCGGCCGGCCTAATGATGGCGGCCGAGCCGGGCCAGATCCTGCTGGACCAGCAGATGGCCGCAACGCTCGCCCCCCACTATCGCCTAACGCCGGTCGCAAACCGGCGCGTGAAGGGGCGCAAGGAGCCGATGTCGCTGCATGCGCTTGGCACGGCCAGAAAAAATACGCCGATTGCCTTCGGCGAGACCGACAATCTGACAATCTACGGGCGAAGCGAACCGCTGCGACACTTGCACGATCTGGCAGAGCGGCTGCGGGACGACCGGCAGGGCAGCGTGGTTCGAATCGAGGGTGAAGCCGGCATCGGCAAGAGTCGGCTGGTGGCGGCCTTTGCCGACCAGTTGAAGGCCAGTGGGTTCACCATTGCAGCCGGCGCCGGCCGCAATGTGGAGCGCAACACGGCCTACCTGGCGGCGCGCCAGATGGCCCGCTGGCTGCTTGGCCTGGGCCCCAAGGAACAGGCCCCGCCTGCCGCGCAGGTCGCTCACGTCCAGACGATGCTGGAGAGCCTGAACCCCGAATGGCTGCTACGCCTTCCGCTGCTCGGCGATCTGCTCGATCTGCCGATCCCGGACAACCAGACCACCGCAGCGTTCGAACCGCAGTTGAGGCGCGCCGCACTGATCACACTGACCACCGAGATCATCCAGGCCGCCGCACAAGCCACGCCGCTGGTCCTGCTGGTTGAGGATGCCCAGTGGCTCGACGAAGCGTCACTCGATTTGTTGACGGCCCTTGCACGCGTCGTCGACCGCACGCCGGTGTTGCTGCTGATCGTCCACCGACCGGCCCAGCGGGAGACGGCATCGACAGTAGAAGCCCTGACAGCGTTGCCCAACAGAGCCGAGCTCTTGTTGGCAGGACTGGACAGATCAAACATCAATGCCCTGATCGAGTCGCGACTGCAAAGAGCCATATCGCCGCTGGCCCTCGACCTGATCGAGAGACAAGTGCAGGGGAATCCATTCTACTGCGAAGAGTTGATCGGTGCACTATGTGCGTCCGGCGATCTGCGGGAGACCCGTGGGCGCGACGGGCAGCGTTGGGAACTCTCTGCCGCGGTCATCGAATCGCTGAAACAGGCGCGTTGTCTCGTCCAACGGGAGGGCGAGTGGCGGCTGAGCGATGAAGCGACGTTGGCCGGCGTCGCCCCTGGGCTCCCCGACTCGATCCACGGCGCGGTGCTTGCCCGATTTGACCGCTTGGACGAAGCGGACAAGCTGACGCTCAAGGTGATCAGCGTGATCGGGCGCACCGCGCCGACACCGTTGATTGAAGCGGCCTACCCATCTGAAATTGCGCGCACAGATCTGGCGGATCGTCTCGACCGCCTGACCCGGCAGAACTTCCTGCGTCGCGTCCCCAGCCGGGCAGCCAACGGCTTCGAATTCATCCACAACATCACCCAGGAGGTCATCTATCGCCTGCTGCTGGAGGAACAGCGCCAGGATCTGCACTTGAGCGTCGGTCGCGTGCTGGAGCGCACGGCGCCGATGGCATCCGACCTGTTGGCCCATCACTTCTACCACGCGCCGCTGGATGATCCGGCGGTGAGGGCACGCGCGATCGAGCATCTTGACCGTGCCGCACAGCGCGCCCGCAGCGACTATGCGAATGAAGCGGCCATATTCCACTTGCAGCGAATGCTCGAACTCCAAACCCATTGGCAGTGGCTGGCCGATCAGGTCGCGCTCTACCACCTCTTGGGCCGTCGCGATGACGAGTTGGCGGCGCTCACACGCTTGACCGACTGTGCCGAAACGCCGCCCTTCCAACTGGCGTTTGCCTGGGCTGAATACTTCGAGACAGCCAGTGAATACGATCAGGCCATCGAACAGGTGCAGAAGGCGCTTGAGTTTGCGACACACCAAAACGACCGTGCGGGCCAGGCGCGCTGCCTGACCAGGCTGGGCCTGATTGCCTGGCGTCAGGGCAAGTCTGAGGCGGCCGCGGCCCAATATCGTGGCGCGCTGGAACTGCTGGCGGAGGAACCGATCTTTCAAGATGAATCGGCCGATGTGCACTACGGTCTTGGATTGGTCCATCGACAGCAGGGTGCATATGACGCGGCATTGGCCCAGTTCAACATCGCGCTGGAGATGGTTCAGGCGCAGAACAATCGCCAGGCCGAGGCCAAGCTGCGCATCGCCATCGGCCATGTCGAGAACAATCAACACAATTTGGACGCCGCGCTGGCCGCCTATCGAGCTGGTTTGGACCTCTATCGGATGACCGGCGATCGGGCGGGGCTGGGCGCCGGCCTGGTCAGCCTGGCCCAGGGTGTCAGCGCGGCCGGGGACTTCGAGGATGCCAATCGTCTGCTGGCCGAAGCGCTGGAGATCCATCAGGCGTTGGGCGATCTATGGTGGCAGACCATCGTTTGGAATGAGCTGGCGATCAACGCTGGACTCGTCGGTCAGCTTGACCAAGCCGCGCAGAGCCTGCAAGTTGGTCTTTCATTGAGCACTGAGATCGGCGATGAGTCCGGCGTCGCCTATGCATTGTGCAACCTGGGACAGATCCGTCGTTATCAGGTTCGGCTGGATGAGGCGGAGACATTGATGAACCAGGGGATCGATCTAGCGCGCAAACAAGCGGACACAGGACTTGAGGCCAACTATCTGATGGAGATGGCCTTGATCAGCCAGGAGCAACAGCGTGATGAAGAGGCGATTGCGCAGGCTCAATCGTCGCTACGGATCTACGCGGCGCTGGATCTCGACGAAAGCAACCTCACCAATCTGACCACATTGGCACTGTCCTCGCTGCGCATTGGCAACCAAAAAGACGCACGCCAGTTCGCCGACGACGCCCTTGTCGGATTGGAACAGTCCGATCTCGACGCTTCGAGCTTTCCACAGCGGGCTTACTGGGTCTGCGCAAATGTCTATCGAGCATTGGACGAATCGTCGCTTGCGGACAAATGCCTGAGCGTGGCCCATCGATTGGTGCAAACTCAGGCTGGGCGTCTGCAGAGCGAGACATTGAAGCGCTCATTTCTGGAGAATCTGCCCTTCAACCGGCAGATCATCGCCCAGACATCGCGACTTGGCGATGAGTCGGCTTCGTAGCGACTTGCAATGCCGTACACCTTCCAGGAAGCCGGCAGCTTCCTGGAAGATACAATGGTACATCAAGTCAAGGACCGAGAATGGCCGGCAGCCAGATCGTCTCGACATCACGATCCGCCAGCACTGCATAGACGCCCACGCCCATGCTCGGTGCAGACGCGATCTGCACGCCGTCCTGCGCCGTGCTCGGCTGACCAATGGTGGTCGTCAGCGCAGCCCAGGATTTGCCGTCATAGAAATGAACAACAGGCTCAGCGGTCTGCCCGCCGGACGATGATCTGACGGATGATGATCTGATCGAACGAGACGGGCTATCCGCCAGCGCTTCGAACTCAATCTCGACCGTGCCGGTATCCACCAGCGACTCAGGATAGGCGGTCAGGCGATAGGATTGGCCGCTGATGCGCTTGTCGACCGGCAGCCGCGGCGTGCCCGGCATTGACTGCCAGGCGATAGACTCACCGTCCTTCAGTTCCAGATCACCGTCCACCCTGAACGAAGCCTTGCCGTCGGATGAATAGATGAAAGCGCCGCCAAAGCGTCGCGCAAAACCAAACAGCCCGCCGCCCCCTGTGCCGCGATCCGCAATGGTCTCGCGGCGGGTGGCCATACCAATCACTGCGTCATCGGACCAGATCTGTACATAGGCCGGCGGCACCGTGTCGGTGAAGATCAACTGGGCGTGATAGACACCGCCCACATCTTGAACCAGTTCAACCGGCTCGTAGCCCGTCTCATATTCCGGATAGACCCGGACCTGCAGCGTGTCGATGCGCGCGCCGCCAACCGGCAGCGTGGCCGAGATCGTCAACGTGTCGGTCGCGACCTGGGTCAGCAGAATGACCGGCCTCCATGAGAGATCCTTGGTCATGTCCAGAACAGCATCGCCGGGCTGGATCGGCTCGCAGCCGAACTGGTGGCGGGGCGAATCGTCGGCCTGGGCGTAGTCGTTGACATCATAGACGCAGAGCCGATCATCGATCTGCGCGCCGACCAGCGATGCCTGGTTGATCCCGGCCGCCGGTTTTCCCTGCTCAATCACGCGGTCGTTTCTGTAGAGGAATACCCGCGCCTCGCCGGAGCTCAACTCTCCATCTTGATAGTTCAGATCGAAGATCTGGCTCGGGGCGGGAGCGCCTGGCGACGTCGAAGGGGCGAGAAAGAAGACCTCGGTCATGTTCACCGGCGCAACATCCGGCTGCGAAGAAGGGCCGGCCGGCGGCGTGATCCACGGATACGCGGCGGCGATGATCTCCCATTCGCCGAAGCCGCGATGTCGGGCATAGGCCTCGGTGGCGCTGCACTTGGCCTTCCACTCGCCGGGGTCGGCGATGAAGGCGTGGTTGTTCGACTGGTAGACATCGCCCATGGCCGAGCCGGTGCAGAGCGCGGCGATCTCGGCGCTGTCGTTGCCGTCGGCATCGCGGTAGGTATCGTAGAGGAAGAGCAGATAGTGGCCCAATTCATGGGCGAAGGCCGTGGCCCAGTCGTCGACCAACGTCTCCGGCGGTACGACATTGCCGCCGACCGTCACCGGCTGATTGGGCGGCACGGCATAGCGATTCCAGTACGAACCCATGTAGACCTGACCCGGCACATAGGTGACTTCCGAAAGCGGATCGACCACCTCCATTTCCACCATACCGCCGATCTCGGCGTTGGGGCGCAACGAGTTGTTGGCCAGGAGTCGCATGTCGGCGTCGGCCCAGCCATCCATGCTCTGGCTGACGGCGATCTCGCCCAGCGTCATCTGGCCTTCGGTGAACTCATAGAGATAGCGCCCGGCGTCGATCAGCGCGCCTTCCAGCCAGGCCGCGTACTGTGGGTCGCCCTGCACATACCACTCAGCCGACACGTCCAGATCAAAGAGAATCAGCGGATCGTCCAGGCCAACGGGGATACGCATTTCGGCCGGATCGCCGTTGAAAAATTTGTCGATGACTTCGACCGGATCGCCGGAGGTGGCCAGTACGCGATAGGATGTGGTCGTCGAGTTGACGGCCGCGGCCCAGAGCAGATCACCCTCGCCAATGGCCTCACGGTCGAGAATGTAGCCCTCGTCGTCCACGTCAAAGTCCTTGCCGGTGGTGATGTCGTGTACGATGGCTTTTGTGTGCGGTTCGCACGGGTCGACCGTCTCCTTGCAGATGCGAATCGGCGCCGGCGCGGTGACTTCCACGGGAGCAACGGCAGTCTGGGCGAACTCGCCGGTGAAACACTGGAAGCGCGCATCGGCAGCGCAGACGCTGACCTCATGTTTGCCCGCGTTCGCGGTCGGCGGGATGCGAAATTGCACGCTGAAATCGCCACCGTCCGGAATCGTCAACGTCTCAGTCCAGACGCCGTCCCACAGGATCAGGCCTGCATAGCCGCCGGGCGTGAAGTCAAGCCCGCGGATGGTCACGCTTTGGCCGCCGACAACCACATCTGGCGTCACAAAAATACGCGGCAGTTCCTGTGCGGACACGGGCCGCCAGCCGACAACCGTCAGCAGCAAGGCAAAGGTGGCCAGCAACAGTGCGGGTCGGTTGGTTATTGGGTCAGTTCGAATATTCATAGCTTCTCCTCGTAGGGCGAAGTGATTTGGGTGTGTTGGCGCATTGCGCCTGCTTCGCAAACAAAATCGGTTGGGTGACAATCCGTGGGGCATGAGTACGGGCGGGAATGGTGCTCCGCTCTTTCCGAATTGTCCATCCGCCCGTACTCGTGCCCGTCGCGGCAGGTGGAGATTTGTCGGCGACGGGCACGTGATAGGGCGGGCGAACTCACCCTTGTGGTTGGATCTGTTTTCCCGCCCCATCACATGCCCCTACGGTTCTCAACTCATTTTGAACATACCCAAGTGATTGGGCACCGGTGAGCGACCCAATCGTTAACAATTGAGCATCAACAATTCACCATTATTCCTCTTTTCACCAATCACTCTCCCCCAAATTCGCCTCTATCCGGCTGTCACGTTCGGCGACGACGCGCGGCAGATCGAGGATGGTGATGGCGCCCTTGTTGAATTCGAGCAAACCGCGCCGTTTCCAGTCGCCCAGGATGCGATTGATCCACTCACGTCGAGCCCCGACCATGGAGGCCAGATCGCCCTGTGTCAAGCCCAGGTCGATGAGATAGCGCTTGCCCGGCTCGATCTCCTGTCCGTAGCGCTCGTTGTGGGCCAGCAGAATGTGCAGCAGCCGGCCCGCGGCATCAAACTGGGCTATCGACTCGGCATAGGACGCGGTCCATCGCAGCTTGAGCGAGAGCAGGCGGGCCAAGCCAAAGGCCAGCTTGGGCATGGTTTCCGCATGTTGCACAAAGCGTTCCTGAACCATGGAGAGCAGCGTCACCGGCGAGATCGTCTTGGCCGTGGCCGAGCGGGTGCGTCCATCCAACGCAGCCATCTCGCCGATCAGATCTTGTTTGCCGAAGATGGCGATGGTCGTTTCGTGGCCGGAAGGGCTGATCTTGAAGATACGCACCCGCCCGCTGAGGATCACATAGACCTCTTTGCTGTCGTCACCCTGGCGAAAGAGGATTTCATCGCGCCCATATTCTCGGACCCGAAAGCTCTCGACGATCGCGCCAAGCTCACCATCGTTCAACTCGGCAAACACCGGGTTTTCTCGCAAACGCGCCACGCGTTGGGCCGTCCGTCCGTCCTGCATGCTTCTCTCCAAATTGTAGCCGATCGGGGGTGAATGTCCTGTGTTCAGGAACAATGGTCGGCTGTGTCCTACGACACAGGCGTGCCCGATTATCGGTCATTTTGAGTGGCAGTGCAACCGTCCGAAGACACACTGGCTGCCTCGAAAGACCGTTTTCCATGAGCAGGATGCCCACGGGAAACCGGCGCACACAAAGCGCCGAGATCGCGTACGAAAGATGTTTGGTGCGCAGGCCCTTCGTGCGCTCAGGAAACGCTTGGCGACAATTGACGAAACGGATTGGAAACGCACCTTCATCTATAACGGGGTGGAGGCGGGCCGGCGATAGTTGTGACGTCCGCACCAGGGCTCCAAATAGGCGGCCCGAAACTGACTGTGGCGCATGCCAAGCAAGCGAGGATGGAGAGGATGGAAACCATGAGGATTGCGAAGGTCGCCCTGATGGCCGGATTTCTGTTCACATTGGCCGTGTCCAATATCCAGGTAGCTTCTGCGGCAGGACAAACACTGGCCGGCATACCAACATTGCACGACGGGTATTGGCTGGACAAAATCAAGGATCAGACACAAGTCGTCTACCCGTACGAGCGGGAACAGTGTGACGGTCCGCTCACGTGCAGCCATCCCGACGAACTCTATCGCGGCGGCGGCTTTGTGGCGCTGACCGCCGGCGGTCAGTGGATCCAGATCTCATGCCCGGCGACGACATCGGTCGGCATCCAACTGCGCGGCGATGACAACGACGGCTGGGTCCGGGTCAGCGTAGACGATCATGACATCGTCGCTCTGGGAAGGCAACACCTACGGTCACGGAAACGGCGGGGCGCTCTGGATCAAGTATCTGGAGATTTCCGGTCTGGAGGAAAGCAGCCATACCGTGCGCGTCGCCGCCACCGGCAGGCCCGGCATCGAGCGGCGGCGATGTGCATGTGGCCATCGTCGGCTTCACCTGCAACACGACGCTGAGCGAAGCGGGCTTCATGGCCTATCTGCCCATGATCAACAAGTAGGGAACGGTCCTGTACCGCGGCATTTATGCCGCAGCGCCTAGCCAAAGCCGAGCTTCGGCGAGGCGCCGGCATAAATGCCGCGGTACATGGGCGCTACCACGCAAACGCTTCCGGCGCGGGGGCCATCTTGAGCGGACGCTGCACGTTGATGTCGAAGATTTCATCCAGTTTGGCCAGCACGTCGGCGTCGAGGGTCAACTCTGCGGCCCGGTCCAGCCCTTCCAGATGGCGCAGGGTGCGCACGCCGACGATGGCCGACGAGACGACCGGATTGGCCAGCACCCAGGCGATGGCGACCACAAACTCAGGCTCGCCGATCTCTGCACAGAGCGCGGACCAGGCCGCGAACTGCTCGCTCCCCAGATCCAGCCCATACTCCAACTCAACTGCACGCGTGCGTGAGCCTTCGACCGCCTTCTTCTGGCCGGTCAGCAGACCGCCGGCCAGCGGCATGTAGGGGAAGAGACCGATGCCGGAATCCTCGGCCGCGGGGATGACCTCCAGCTCGGGATAGCGACTGAGCAGGTTGTACTGGGCCTGCTCGGAGATGAGGCCCAGCCGGCCCTGCTGGCGGGCAAAGCTCTGGAACTTGGTCAGGCCCCAGCCGGGGAAGTTGCTGGTGCCCATGTAGAGCACGTCGCCGTCGTCCAAGACCTTGCCGAACGTGCCCCAGAACTCCTCGGGCCGCACACGCCGGTCGATGTGATGCACCTGGTAGAGATCGACGTGGTCGGTCTGGAGCCGCTTGAGCGAAGCGGCCAGATCGCGGCGCACCTTGTAGGTCGACACGCCCTTGTCGTCGTTGGGATCGGCCGCGATGGCCGGCCGATTCATGGAGTTGTAGGTTTTGGTGGCCAGCACGACCTGGTCACGCCGTCCGCCGCCCTGGGCGAACCAGTTGCCGATGACGGTCTCGGTGGCCCCGGTGCCGGCCGGTCCGCCGTAGACATTGGCCGTGTCGAAGAAGTTGATGCCCATCTCCAGCGCCTTGTCCATGATGGCGTGGGATTCAGCCTCGGGCGTGACGCCGCCGAAGTGCATGGTGCCGAGACAGATCTTGCTGACGCGTAGGTTGGATGCGCCCATGTAGCCGTATTGCATTGGTGAAGCTCCTGTTAAAACAATAGTCAATTGTCAATGATCAATTGTGAATTGTGAATGAAGTACGTCTCACATTGTCTCGAATCAACCATTGACAATTGAACGTTGATAATTGTCAATTGACTATTTGTACGACCATTCATCCTCATTTCGACTTGTGATAAAATTATCATACTGCGCGCAAGGTGCATCGGCAAGTGTGGTCTTCTGCCGCCCGGAGTACCTGGCGAAGCAGGGCTTCACAGAACTGAAGGAAGCAAGGCGAACTTAACGGTTCCTCTGTCATTCTGAGCGTGTTCGCGTTTACAGATCGAACATGGTAGCGGACCAGCGAAGAATCTGGGCGGCAATGTCGAGACCCTTCGTTGATCGCTCAAGCACATCATTCCGTCGATGTATACTCACTCAGGGTGACAGAGCATCTGTCGCTACAATTGGGCCAGTTTCTTGAGAGCGTCTCATGCGTACAGTTCCTTCATCCATCATCCACACCATCAACACCACGGAGCAATTTATGTTTACCAAAACGTTCGGCAAAACCGGCTGGCAGGTCACGGCCATCGGCCTGGGCACTTGGAACCTGGGCAACCAGTGGGGCGACATTGACGACGCCACCTCCTGGGCCACCATCCGCGCCGCCTACGAAGCGGGCGTCAACCTCTTCGACACGGCCGAGTCCTACGGCATCCCCAACGGTCTCTCCGAGGAGCGGCTGGGCGTGGCCCTGGCCGGCATCCGCCAGAACGTCTATGTGGTCAGCAAGATCGGCAACTGGGGCAAGCGCACCGGGCAAGGCGTGCCCCTAACCACGGTCGACATGATCCGCCTCTGCGCCCACGCCCAGCTCCATCGCCTGCGCACCGACTGGCTCGACGTGGTCCTCTGCCACGAGGGCAACATCGAGGATCCGTCGGTCTACTCTGGAGGGCTTCGAGGCGCTGGTCGACGAGGGCCGTGTGCGCGCCTACGGCATCTCGACCAACAGTCTGGATGTGCTCAAGCGCTTCAACGTCAACGGCACATGCAGCGTGGTCCAGGTTGACTACTCGCTGCTCAACCGCACGCCCGAAGCCGAGTTCCTGCCCTACTGCCAGGCCAACGACATCGGCGTCATGGTGCGCGGACCGCTGGCCATGGGTCTGCTCTCGGGCCGCTACTCGACCGACACGGTCTTCACCGACACGGTGCGCGCCAACTGGCACGCCAGCGAAGAGAGCCAGGCCGCGCTGACCGAGCGTCTGGCCAAGGTCGAGCGCCTCAAGCAGGCCGTCGAGCCGGGCGACGAGATGGTGACCGCGGCGCTGCGCTTTGTCTTCAGCCATCCGGCCGTGTCGCTGGCGATTCCGGGGGCCAAGTCGCCGGCGCAGGCGATCATGAATGCGGCGGCGGGAGAACGCGCGTTGTTGGAGGATGAGTTGGCGGAGATGGTGGCGTTGACAGAGTAGAAGAGCAATGGTCAATTGTCGATTGTCAACGTTCAATTGTCAATGTGGGTGTTGTCGCGTCAACATTGACTATTGACAATCGACAATTGATCATTGACTATTTCCTTTACGCCCACACCAACCTCAAGTAGGAGACCTCCTTCATGCCTGCCGATCCAATCACCTTTGCAATGATGCTTGGCGCGGTCATCAGCGGCACGACCGAGGCGCTGGTCGGCAAGAGCGTCGAGGCGACGCCGGCGCTGGCCAAGCGCATCCGGCGCACGGCCAGCCTGGTCGAAGAGCAGCCGCTGAGCGCGGTCGAGGCCGCGATGGCCGCGGCTGTGGAGTCGGCACGCCTGGATCTGCGCCAGGACGCCATCGACGGGCTGCTCGACGCCGATGACGACATGCTGGCCGATCTGATCGCGCTGCTCGACCATCCGCCCTTTGCCAAGGAACTGGTCGGGCGGCTGGTCTATCGCGGCCGGCCCGACTTTGGACGTCTGCGTCGGGCCTATCTCGACCTGGAAGGCCCGGCCAACAGCGCTCGCTGGCAGGCGCTGGAACCGTCGTTGGAGAGCCTCTTCGATGCCATCGAGGAGTATCTGCTCAACGACGTGACCGGCGTGGGCGAACTGCTGCGCGACCTGCGCAGCCTGGCGAAGATGAACCAACTGGAGGAGAACACGGCCATTGTGGCGCGCGCCAGCGTGCAGGTGGTCTCCTACCAGGACCGCATCGCCCAGGCCACCGAAGAGACCGCCGCAGCGGTCCACGCCCTGCTGGATGGCCAGACCCTCGCACTCGACCAGTTCAGCAGGCTGCTGGCAGAGGCGCTGGCCCTGCTCGGCCAAGCCGGGTCGGCCAGCCAGATCGATCGCGCCCATCCTCAGCGCGCAGGAGACCGTGACCCTGCACGAGCTACGCCATACGTGCAACAAGCTGCCCCTGTCGCTGGCCCAGGATGAGCGCGGCCAGGGCGGCAAGCATGGGCGGCCGACCGAACTGGCCCGGGTCTATGTCAACCTGGAGACCGACGCTGCGCCGACGCTGGCCGAGATCTTCCGCCGTCTGGGTATCGCAGAGCAGGAATGGCCGCAGTTGACAGCGGCCATGCAACTCTCGCGGACACGGGAGCGATGGACCGGATGCTCTGGCCGAGGAGATGGTCGCCGGCACTGACCGTTTGTTGTTGGGCGACCGGGAACAGGATTTCGAAGATCACCCGCTGCGCCCCTGGGTCGAAGACGAGGACGCGCTGCGCCGGGCCATGCGCAAGATCACGGCGCTGGAGGCGCTGGCCACTCAACGGCGGCTGGTGCTGCTGGGCAAGCCCGGCTCGGGCAAGAGCACCTTTGTCAACCATCTGGCCTATGCCATGGCCGGCGGGCTGCTGGATGAGGAGCCGGGTTGGTCAGCCATGTTGGAGGATCGCTTCGAAACGCCGCTCTTCCCCATGCGTGTCGTCCTGCGCCGGGTGAGCGCGACGCTGACGCCGCAGAGCAAGCCGGGCGCGGCGCTGATCAACGAAGCCTTGCAGACGGCCACCGGTCTGGACGCGGACGCCCTGCTGGCACGGCTGCAACGACGCGACACGCTGCTGCTCTTCGATGGGCTGGACGAGGCCCCGCCGGCCGACCCCGACGAAAATCACGAAAATGGCCACGGTTTCGACCGCCGAAGGATCATCGTCGAGAGCGTGCAGGCATTCTGCGCGGCCCACCCTGAGCCGGCGGTGCTGGTCACCAGCCGCGTGCGACCCTACGAACAGGGCCACAGCCGGCTCGACGATCTGCCCGCCTACACGCTGGAAGACCTGGATGACGAACGCATCGCCCGCTTCACGCTCCGCTGGCACGAGGAGATCGAACGCGTCGGCCAGTCTTCGAGCGACGACGTTGCCAATGCACGCGAGCAACTGACCGTGGCGTTGGCCAGCCGGCCCACCCTGCGCGAGATGGCGGGCACGCCGCTGCTGCTCACCATGCTGGCACGCGTCAATCTGCGCGGCCGGCTGCCCGAGGGACGCGCAGAACTGTATGGCGAGTGCACCAACCAGTTGCTCTGGGAGTGGGAGAAGGTCAAGGAGCCTGAGGCCGACGGCACATTCGAGAGCCTGCAAACGTTGCTGACCATCGAGGGCGAAAAGACGCTCTCCACCGTCGATCTGGAGCGCCTGCTCTGGGAGATGACCTTCCACGCCCACGGCCGCAGCGGCCGCGAGGATGTGGAACTGCCCGCCGCCGATCTGGAGAAGCGCCTGGCCAAACTGCACCCCAAGAGATATGGCGGCAAGGCCTGGGCCGCACGCGTGGTCGACCTCATGCGCGAGCGGGGCGGGCTGCTGCTGGCCTCCGACAACGACACCTTCACCTACCCGCACCGCAGTTTTCAGGAATATCTGGCCGCGCGCTGGCTGCTGGAAGAGCCGCAGCGCAACGAGCTGGCCGCCCAGAAGGCCACATCCGACATCTGGCGCGAGGTGGTGTTGCTGGCCTGCGGGCACCTGACGGCCGAAGGACGCTACGGCGAACTGCAAGCCCTGGTGGCCGAACTGGCGGGCGGCACGTTCGACAACGACGAGGACCGGCGTCGCCTGCTGGTGGCCGGCCAGGCCTGGCTTGAGTTTGGGCCGGAGAAGGCGACGGGCAACGTGGGGGCTGAGTTGCAGGTGAAGATCCCCCAACTGCTCACCAACCTGATGCAGGACCGCACCGCGCTTGCCGACGCAACGGCTGGAAGCCGGCCAGACCGCGGCCGACCTGGGTCACCTGCCCGACGACCTGGACGCCTTCGTGCCGCCGCTGACTGAAATAGGCAAAGAGTTGGGCGACGGCCTGGCCATGGCCAAGTATCCGGTCACCAACGAGCAGTATCGCCGTTTCTGGGAGGATGGCGGCTATGAGACGGACAAGCCCTGGTGGGATGCCGAGGGGGTCAAGGCATTGGATCGCTACTGGAGTGAAACCTGGCGCAGCGGTCCCGCGACGTTGGGATAATGAGCGATTCAACCGGCCAACCTATCCGGTGGTCGGAGTGAGTTGGTACGAGGCTGACACTTACTGCAGGTGGCTAACACGCCGAGCTGCGCAGTAATGGCAGCATAGCAGCATCTCACGCAGTGACGGTTACCGACTCGCTACGAATGGGAACACGCCGTCCGTAGACGACTACGGTAAAGAATATCCCTGGATGAGCGACACGTTTCGATGCCAAGCTATGCCAACACTGCGAATAGTGACCTGGGGGCACGACGCCGGTACACATGTACCTGACGGCGCCACGTCTGACGGCATCTGCGATTTGGTCGGCAATGTATGGGAGTGGAGTGGCGATATGGATTCAACCAGTATGGCATGCCTGCTGGGGGGATCGTGGAGCGAAGAGGGCCAAGGTTCCGGAGCCTCGTCCGTCATCGACGGGTGCGATCATTGGTCTTGGGTACACCAATGTAGGTTTTCGAGTAGTGGTCGCCCCCATCTAGTCCTGGTTTCTGTGTTCTGGTTCCTGGTTTCTGATCTTGGTGCGCAGCACCCGCTGATTTCTGACATCGCTGCGATCGAATTTTGGCGAAAATGGGCAGATGTATCGTCGCTCACGATACGTCATTCTGAGCGGGTCAAAGCAATACCTCTGCCCCAACAGCAGACCAGCGAAGAATCTCGCGTTTCGGCACATCGTAAGCCACCGGATTGTTGCTGCCATGGGCAAAGTCTACCGCCATCTCTACCCGCAAGTCCACGATTGGGAGAACCTGCTGCGGGCCTGGCGCAAGGCCCGCAAAGGCAAGCGCGCGGCAGCCCGCCGGCGGCAAGCTTCGAGATGAATGTGGCGGAGAACTTGTACCACGACATTTATGTCGTAGGCGCCCGGACCAATTCGAGCCTTGCATCAAGCGACAACAGTGGCTGATTCCGTCACTCGACATGAAAGTCGCAATGCCGGCTATCGGGTGAGACGGCAGGCTACGACATAAATGTCGTGCTACAAGCTGTCCTGTCGGCAGCGCTGTACTGCGGCATTTATGCCGCAAGCCCAGGGCATGCGCGGAGCAGGCAGAGCGGCATAAATGCCGCAGTACAATTCAGATTGGCGACGCGGCAGAGCCATTAACAATTCACAATTGAGCGTTCACTATTAACCGTTAGTCCCTTCCCACTCCTACCCAAACTCCTCCGTCACCTCTCTCGCCATCGTCCGCCCATTCCCACAAGCGCTGCGGCTCATACCTCACCGTGCTGATATCCTTGGCGATGACCTCGACGACGCAGCCGTCGGCGCGGGTCAGTTCGTCGCGCAGGATGCGGCGCGCCTCGTCCGGGTCCCAGACGTCCCAGGCGAAGATGGCCGGGTTGGGCTTGCGCGAGAAGACGTAGCGGTCGCCCATCTGCTCGGCCGCGCGGTCGATGTCGACCCACGGGCTCATGGAGATCTTGCGCAGGCCGGGGATGGAGGCCAAGATGTCGAGCTTCTGGTGCAGCGGCTCGCAGCAGCCGTAGTAGTTGAGGCCGAAGCGTTCCAGCCAACGGCGCTCGTATTGCAGGGCGAACTCCTCGTGCATGGCCGGCGAGACCGAGCCGAAGATCTGGGCCGTGGCGCAGCCCCACAGATCGAACGTGTGCGCGCCGATCCGGTCGTGGGCGGGATCGTGGCCGGCGCTGGGCAACTCGTCGCAGAAACCCAGCCCGCCTGAGCCGACACGCACATTGTTGTTGTTGAGCGCCAGCAGGCCCTGCTCCTCGTACTGATCGAGACGGCAGAGGTAGGCGGAGACCAGCCGATCCATGGCCGCGTGGACCAACTCGGGCCGCATGACCAGGTCGAGCATGGCTTTCTGCACATCCCACCAGCGCACCAGTTCGTCCCAGGGCGCGAACCAGAAACCGCGCTGGCCCAGTTTCTGGATGGGCAGGATGTCGCCGAAGAGGTCGTCCAGGCAAGCGAAGTTGCGCTCGGTCGCCTCGGCGTCGTAGGTGACCACCGGCATGCGGATCTTCTCGACATCGTCGAGGCTGTCGATCTGGGCATGGAAGCCGCGCGAGACCACGTCGTTGTCGACGTCGGTGCGCACAATTTCGACGTCCTCACCGATGCCGAAGCCGCTGTCGTGGACCACCAGTGGGCAGGTGAAGACCGGGTCGACGACCATGTCGCCGGGCATGTGTTCCCACTGGTAGAGGGTGCGGCGTAGCGTCCGCTCCTGGATGCGGCAAAACTCGTGGCTGGTCTGGAGCGTCAGCTCGCCGTTCACGTCCATCTCGTGCCAGGGGATCTCGTTGATCCAGACCATGGGCTTGCCTTTGCCCAGGCTGTTGCTCCGCTTCCAGCCCCGGATGGTCTCCTGGTGGACGGGCAATGCGGCGATCTCCGCCTGCCGTTCAGCCAACTGGCGTAGAATTTCTCGGTCACTTTTGGGAATGTTCATCTCTTTTGGCCATTCATTTTTTGTGGAGGTACAGACTTTGAATGATAGACCGCTGATATGCCGGATTGGGCGGACTTCCGCGGATTTTTCTCAAATTGAAGGTATATTCTCAATAATTCGTGGTAGGGGCTGGGCTTGCCCCAGCCCGCAGCTAAGTCATAGCCTCATATTTTTATGTCAACTCAAACCGCATTGCAATTCGTTTGGTCGGATCCAGTCCCATGTCAGCCTCGGCCTGCAATCGCTGACGCAATGCCGGCGTTAGCTCTTGGTCGCCCAAGACAGCAAAGCCGCACCGTGCATAGAACGGCGCGTTCCAGGCTAGATGGCGAAAGGTCGTCAGCGTGACGGAAGCAAAGCCTCGTTCCCGCGCCCAGTCGCAGACCGTCTGCACAAGCGTCCTGCCGATGCCTTGCCGGACATGCCCGAGATGGACGTCCATCTCTTCGAGGTGGACGTTGTCGCCGGAAATGCTCACGAGAGCGAAACCGACCGGCTCGTCCGCTGACGAAACAGCCGCCCAGAGATGGCCTTGTTTGGCAGCAGCAAGCAACTCGTCAACGGCGATGATCTCGTCCCGAAGCGTGGGCGGCAGATCCGTCTGATCAAAGAGTGTTGCCGCCGCTCGTTCGATGGCGGGCAGGGCATCCACGTGATTTGGTTGAGCCGGAACAATACGATAGCCGTCCATGACGTAGTTCCTGATCAATGTACCGCGGCATTGATGCCGCCCAGCCCAGCCAAAGCACAGCCTTGCGGCATCAATGCCGCGCTACAATCACCAATCCGCCAAACGCGGCGGCAGCGGATCGACGGTCCAGGCCATGCGATGGCAGAGCCGCAAAAGCATCTGCGTCTTGATCGTCTGTTTGGCCGGATCGTCCCACACGTTGACGCGTTCGGTCGGGTCGACGACGAGATCGTAGAGTTCGCCCAGATCGTTGCCGTGGTCGACCACCAGCTTGTGCTCGCCCGTGCGCACCATGGTCGTCTGGGCTGTCGGGTTGCGATGCCAGGGCATGGCGTTGTAGTACTCGCAGTAGATGTCGTCGCGGAGTACATCGCCGGCAGCTTCACCTGTGAGCAGCGGCCAGAGCGAGCGGCCCTGCATGCCGGGATACGGGGCCAGTTGCGCGGCATCCAGCAAGGTGGGTGCGATGTCGACCAGCTCCACCATCCCGCTGACACGCCGGGGCTGAATGTGGCCAGGCCACGAGACGATGAGCGGGACGTGGATGGCCTCCTCGTAGAAGTAGGGGCCCTTGAGATAGATGCCGTGGTCGCCCAGCATTTCGCCGTGGTCGGACATGAAGATGATCAGCGTGTTCTCCAGTTGGCCGGTCTCCTCCAGTTTGGCCAACAGACGCCCGACCTGGACGTCGATCAGGTCACACATGGCCCAATAGGCGGCGCGCACCAGCCGATGGTCGAAGTCGCTCATCTGATCATACGGAAAGCCCGTTGTGTGGCCGTAGGCGCCGTCGTGATCGAACGCCTGGTAGGGCGAGCGGTCGGCCAATTCGCCTTCGGCATAGTTGGGCAGCGGGATCTCGTCCAGTCGATCCATGTAGCGTTCGAGATAGTCGGCAGGCGGGTTGAAGGCATGGTGGGGATCGAAGGTGTTGATGGAGAAGAGCCAGGGCTGACCGTCGCTCGCCCGCTCGTCAACGAAATCCATGGCTTTTTCGACACACCAGGTCGTCTGATGGTGCTCTTCGGGCATGCCCACGATGACATAGTCCGAGTCGGGATGGGGCGACATGCTGAACTCGACGCCTTGCTCGGCCAGCCAGGCCCAGTAGGCGTTGTTGGTTCCCCAGCCGGCGCGCTCGTGGTGCGACCAGTGGAAGTCAGCGTCGGTGTAGCCATCGTCGATGCGGCGCTCGGTCGTCGTGCAGTGGCTGGGATTGCAGGGCGAGAGATGGAGCTTGCCGGATAGGCCGCAACGGTAGCCGCCGTCGGCCAAGAGCTTGGTGACCAGGACTTCGTCCTCAGGAATGTCTTGGCCGTTTTGGCGGCAACGTGTGGTGCGCGGGTAGCGCCCGGTCAGGAAGCTGGCCCGGCTCGGCGTGCAGACCGGGCTTTGCGAAAAGCAACGTTCGAAGAGCGCGCCGCCGGCTGCCAGCGCGTCGATGTTCGGCGTACGGACAAACGAATTGCCGTAGCACCCCAGCGTGTCCCAGCGTTGCTGATCGGTGCAGATCCAGAGAATGTTCGGCTGTCTTTCGGACATGCGCTATTCCTTTCGATTGTTTTGTGGTCTCAAAAACGAGCGGCATTTCACAAACCTCGTCGGAAACGACGACTTAGTTCTCCCCGCCTGGGCTTGCCTCTACCCGCGTCTATGTGGCAGGAGAAACGAAAATAGCGACCGAACAGGCTTGAGCCTGTTTCCTGTAGCAGGCGGCGGTTTCAACCGTCGCCCGTTTAGCTCCGGCTAGGCCATGCCGGTTCAAACCGGCATCTGCTACGGAAAACGTGCTCAAGCACGTTGGAGAAAGGCGCATTCGCCACCGCTACATACCCTTTGTCACGGCCCAAACAACTTGGGTGTGTTCAAAACCAGTTGAGAGTGTAGAAGCATTCCGGGATTGCGACAGTGCGATTTCTGGTTGGCGAAGAGGGTGCGTCGCAATCCCGGAATGCTGGCTCAACTCAGTTTGAACACACCCAAACAAGTTGCGGGTAACGGTAAGCCGCGTGGGCGAGAAGTGCCGAGGCCCTAGACCCTTATGTCAATTCGGAAATTGCATCGACCCCGGCCAAAAATGCCAGCAGATCTCGCTCAACAGCGCCGTTCGCTTCAACCACAACGCCATGTGCGCAGCCTGGATATTCGATCAACTGGGCATCCGGGATATGCTGGGCCATGATGCATGAATTTTGCGGCGGAACCAGAACGTCCTCGGCGCCGGTCTGGATTAGCGTCGGACAGCCGATCTCGGCCAATCGATCGTAGACATCATGGGTCTGGGTCAGCGCAACCATCTGGCCGTGGTGGGCTTCCAGCGATGGCTCCGGATGGGCCAGCTTGGTCGCCAGCATGCTTTCCAACAGATCTCGCTCCTGTTTTATGAAGGCGGATGTATAGACGATGGGCCAGTAGTCGCGCACATCCTGTGCACGGTCGCCCGAAGGCGGTCGACCGAACTGGGCCAGCACCTCGGGCGTCGGCGCCACGAGATTGGGGTTGGCAGGGCCGCCGGGCGCTGTAGACGCCAATGTTAGGCTGCGCAATCGCTGCGGATACCCCAAGGCAAGGTGCAGGCCGATCATGCCGCCCATGGAATGGCCGAAGACGTGTACGCTGTCTATCGCCAGGAAATCAAGCAAACCCACGACATCTGCCGCGCCGGCGGCCATCGAGTAGTTGTCCATGGGACCGCTGCTCCGCCCCATTCCTCGATTGTCGACGAGGATCAGCCGGTGCGCCTCCTGGAGGGCCGCCAGAAACGCCGGCGGCCAGTCCACCATCGATGTGCCAAATCCGGAGATCAGGAGAAGCGGCGAACCGGATAGACCGACCCGACCGTAGTGAAGCGAAATACCGTCAGAGATGTCAGCAAATGGCATGGTTGTCTTTCGATAAAGGTGTCAACGGCGGATCAAACATGGCGCCACGGCCGTGAGGCCACTCGGGCACGACGCCAGGGAACCCGAGTTCATTTTTTCTTTGCAACTGCGATCATGTGTGTGCCCATGCCGATACAGGCCTCGTCTGCGCAAACCTCCAGTTCCATGCGCAGCAACTCCGGCCATTTCGCGTCATCGTTGCGCAGCTCGACCAACAGGTCATTCCAGCAGAGTGATAGACAGTTGGACGCTGAGAGATCCAACACGCTCAGATCCGCAGCCGCCAGCCAATCGCGCAGTTCAACGGCACGGAACATGTGGCAGAAGTTGCCCAGATCGTCCTGGCTTTGGGGAAGAAGATCGCCTGTCTCGACGATGCGGCGATTCGTCTGCACCGGCAATGACAGCACGCCGTCCAACCGATGGTGGGCGCTGCCCCAGATCGACATGACGCTCAGCATCAGAAGGCCGCCCGGCTTCAGGACGCGTAGGCACTCGTGCAGGGCGACGTCACGCCGATCCAACACATAGCTGAAAGGCCCGCCGTAGGCCACCACGATGTCAAATGTAGCGTCGGCAAAGGCGGACATGTCACACATATCGATCTGACGCCAGGACTCCACAGCGGATGCAAAGCCATACTGGCCTGCATGGCGCCGGTTCAGATCCAATTGAACTTGGGAGAGATCGCCGACCACAACGCGTGCGCCCAATTCGGCCAACACCTGCGTGAAGCGGCCCGCGCCGGCGCCGACCTCCAGTACGCGTGCACCGGCCGGCACATGGCGGTCAAGATAGTGGGTGTGGATATACAGGCTCACTTCGTCCACAGGCGTCGCGACGAGTCGTTCCCACTCCTGGATGCCGGTTTTGTCGAAGTAGTCGGCCGTCCGCTGAGCTTGGTAGTCAGACATCTCTCCCTCCAACAGTTGGGCTAAAACTCGACTTTCCAGGCGATGGCCGGATTCGACGCTGCTTCGTCCCCAGCCAGGTGAATCGTGAGCCCCTCCGGGGTCTGATCCCAGCGGCAGCCGCCATCCTTGCCCAGCATCTTGACCGAGCGGATCGGGCGTTCAAGATTGCCGCTGTTTGATCCGAGTGCATCGAAGCGGACAGAACCCTTGGGCACACCCAACGTCATCGCATAGATCGCGCTGCCATCTTTGGAGCGGGTATAGCGTTTGTCGCCGGCGTTACAGTCAGCAAAGACCCAGCGTGGGTGCGCGCCGCAGCGATCGATCAGCTTCTCGGTCTCGCCTTCGGCCTGCACAGTCCAGGCACGCGTCGCATAGATGGCTTCCCCGTTGACGGCCAACCAGTCGCCGACCTCAAGAATCGACTGTTGCTGCGCCTCAGGAATCGTGCCGTCGGCCTTGGGCGACAGTGACAGCGTGAAGCTGCCGCCTCGGCTCACCCGGTCGATGAGGCCGTGGAGCAGTTCCTTGCCCGACACGTAGGTCTGATCCTCAACCCAGCCCCAAGATTTGTCGCCGATCCTCATGTCGTCGTTCCAAGGACGTTGCGGGGAGGCAGGCCGATCGCGACCGGCTTCGAAATTCCAAACACCGAAGTCCGGATCAAAGTTGTAGACCAAACTCACCGGCAGTTTGTTGAGGACGCAGACCTGCTTGTCCCATTCCCGGCTGCGGTTGAAATAGTAGGCCAGCATCGCCAGCGCATCCGGCTCGTAGGCATCCTCGCGGAACTTGCCACCGTCAAACCAGAGCAGATCTGGCTGATACTTGTCAATCACCTCGGCCACTACAGCCTTCCACTGGGCCAGAAAATCAGCGAATGTGCTGGAGAATTGGGGCCAGTAGAAATCGGCATAGGCGGGATCGTAGATATCCCAGCCTTCCTCGCGACCCTGCTGCACAGATTCCTCGTCAAATTTCTCTTCCCACTGATTCCAGCCGGGCAGGAACCAGTTGAAGCCGCGAATGATGTGGAACGGAGCCATGACACGCAGGTCTCGCCGTCGCAAGGCGGTGGCGAATTCGCCGTAGAGATCACGCTTCGGCCCCATTTTGCCGACGTTCCAGCGGTAGACATCGCTGTCCCAAAGGCCAAAACCGTCATGGTGCGCCAGCGAAAAACCGCCGTAGCTTGGCCCCGGACCGAGAGAAGAGATCGGCCCATCTCGTCGGGATCGTACTTTTCGGCGGTGAACATGGGGATGAATTCCTTGTAGCCGAATTCGGCCGGAGAGCCGAAACGCTTGACATGTTCAGCGTGGATCGGGTGTTTGGGATCGTACATGTGCTTGCCGTACCACTCTTGCCCGAAACCGGGCACGGAGTAGAGGCCCCAGTGGGCATAGATGCCGAATTTCCCGTCCAGAAACCATTCAGGGATGCCGTAGTCGATCAATGAAGGCCATGTAGGAGATATTGAAGCAGTCGCGCTCGTCATAATTTCGATTTCCTTTCGAAAAGAATGGATGCTTCGGCCGTGATAGCGTTCACAGCATTGAGTTTGGCTTGAGCCTCTCTCTGCGTCGTGCCGTAGACCTGCACTTCATCGACCAGTTCGCCACTGGCCCGCTGACCGAAATGGCCTTGTCCACAACCGCGGACAAGGTCTCAGCGAGTCTTTCCTTGCCCAAAGTAAGGGCGCAAATCCCCGCAAGAAGTGTATCATTACGCGCGGACTGAGACAATGGCCCATCGCGAAGCGCAACTTCGGCAAATAGTTTCGCACACAATAGCAATTCAGCGTGATCAGAACTTGACACATAATTGAAATCGAAGTAAAGTCATGCTGCAAGATGTTTCATGTCCGACAGAAGTACTTGCGCGCTGTTGATGAAGCATGGTTTTGATGGCGTTCTCCTACTTCACTCGTTGGAAAAAGACGTTTTGTACGAAGAGTCAAGTTTTTTTACACAGAAGGATTCAGGAGTTTCGACAATGAGTGAAGAAACAATCACCGGTACCGTCAAGTGGTTCAATGATGCCAAGGGTTACGGATTCTTGGCCCGAGAAGGTGGCAATGATGTATTCGTGCATCATTCGGCTATCGTCGCCGAAGGTTTCCGTACACTGGCCGAGGGCGACCGAGTTGAGTTCACCATCGAGCAGGGTCCCAAGGGACCGGCAGCTGCCAACGTGCGCAAGATCTAGGTCTTCCTAGATTCACACGTTAGAAGCAAATGAAAAGAGACCGGCGTAACGCCGGTCTCTTTTTTGTATCTCAAATTCCCTACAGTGCGCCGCCAGCCCACAACAGTCCACGCCGCACGATCTCACGCGCTTCGGGCACGTCGAAATCGACAGCCACATGGCCCAGCGAAGAGTAGAAGACGCGGCCCTTGCCCCACATGCGCTTCCAGACGACCGGCATGACCGTACCGTTGACCCACGGCGCAATCTCGGTGTGGAACATGGTGGTGGCGAGCACAACATTGCCCGGATCAACGTGCAGATAATATTGCTCCGAATGCATGTCGAAGTCTTCGATGCCCGCGGTAATCGGGTCCATGTGATTGGTGATGTTGACCCGATAGTCGATGATGTTGCCCGGGTGAGCCACCCACTGGCCGCCGACCATCCACTGATACTCGACATTGTCGCGGAAGGAGTCGGCCATGCCGCCATGCCAGCCGCCCAAATTGACGCCGGATTTGACCGCCGACAACAGACCGGCTTCCTGCTCCTTGGTGATGCTGCTCATCGTCCACACCGGCACGATGAGATCGAGCGAGCGCATGTACGCTTCGTCCAAATAGATGTCGAGTGTGTCGACGATCTTGACCTCAAAGCCGGCCTCTTCCAACAACGGTGCGAAAATATTGACGCACTGTTCGGGCTCATGTCCGGACCAACCGCCCCAAGTCATAAGCGCTTTCTTTGCCATGATAGTCAAAGTTCCCTTTCTGTGTGAACAGTACGACAAATCAAAGTGATCGTTGGACTGTTCGTTGTTTTTCCCTGCCGCATATCGGCAGAATGTAAATTCAATTACATTTCAACTATAGTATAGTCGCTGTGATGAGAGCGTACAAGTCGGCCGGAACCGTTTTCATTTCCCTCCATAAACAGTGTCTTCTCAATATTTGGGGGCTGAGATCTTCCAGGAAGGTTTTTGGGAGGCGCTACTTGCGTGAAGCCCACCTTCCTGGAAGATGTTCCCCGAAACATTGAGAAGACACCATAAACAGACCAACGCCACGGGTCCCTCCCGTAGCGTTGGTCTCATTGGTTCTCGTGCTCGTGCCCAGATCGTCATTGACGACCCCGTCAATACGGTCAGGCCTAAATCCTATCGCTGCCCGACAACGGCCGTCACTTCGCTCAAGGCTCCGCCACGCACAATGCGCACGCTCACCTCCGCGCCGATCTCGCCGGCGGACAGTGCGCTTTGCAGATCGTCCACGTGGCGAATTTGACTGCCTCCCAATGCCACGATGATGTCGCCCTGGACGATGCCTGCATGCGCGGCCGGGCCATCGTCTTCCAACGACATGACCATGACGCCCGACTCCTGGCCCAGCTCCGCCTGCAATGCCGGCCCGATGCGGACCGGTTGCAGGCTCACGCCCAGGTAGGCGCGGGGGATGTAGCCGTGCGCCAGCAATGCATCAACCACCCGTGCCACCGTCGAAGTGGGAATCGCCATGTTGATGCCGTGGACAATGGCCGACGTCAAGACGCCGGCGACGGCGAATCCGCCTTCGAGGGCCACAGCCAGAGGGCCGCCGGAAAAGCCCGGATACATGACGAGGTCGGCCTGCAGATAGGCGTCGATCAGGCCGCCGGTTGCAGTTTGCCAACGTCCGCCGAACGCGCTGACGATGCCCGCCGATGCCTGCACGCTCTGGCCGGGCCGCCCCAACGCCAGCCCCAACTGGCCGACACGAATGCTTTCTCCCTCCGCCCACGTCACCGGTTCCAGCGCAGCATCCACGCGCAGCAATGCGAGATCGGTTCCCGGATCTCGCCCGACTAGTTGGGCCTCAAGATTGGCCCCGCTGCCCAGATCAACAGTGATATTTTCGTCGCGCCGCACCACATGGCTGGCGGTCACGATCAGGCCGTCCGCAGACCAGACCATGCCGCTGGCCGGCATACGGCGTCGAGCATCTACCGTGACGACACTCCTGCCGATCTCCTCGGCCAAATCGGCCATTTCATTTGATACAGAAAACAAGATGCTCATATGTGGAAGTCCTTTCTTCCTAAACCGTCAACCATTTGAGTCCGACTGCACATGACATGAACACCGGCGTCAATGGGATTCAGTGCCGGAATCCATGACATCCGACATCACGTGCAGTTGACGCCCTGCCGACCAGACCACGTATACCTTGGCTTAGGATACGGCCACCCAAGGGTGATGCTGGCCGAATGGTCTGGTCGGCACGGCTACATTCGTAAGTGTATCAGCATGGAACGGCGATGACATCGCCCGAATGGATAGGTGGGGACCGGTCAATTGGGCGAGTGCGAGGGTGAAGGCGTGATGCGTGCCAGACAGGACGCATTTTCAGTAGTTCACGATTTGTCATTCTGATCGGGTAGATCCGAACACTTCACTCTGGCAAATGGCCGGCGAAGAATCTCGCTTTTCACCAAGTCGTGAACTACTGATTTTCTACAACAGGATCAGGCCGGCACGTGTGGCTCGTACGACAGCCTCGGTCCGACTTTGGGCGCCGAGCTTGCCAAGGATGGCATTGACGTGAAATTTGACGGTATGCTCGCTGATGGACAACCGACGAGCGATAGCCTTGTTGGTCGCCCCTTCGGCCAGCAGTTGCAGAACGTCCAGCTCGCGCGGGGTCAGCGCTTCAACGAGAAGGTCTTCCTCGGAGGCTGCGCGAGCCAGGGGAAGGACCGCCGCCATCTTCGGATCAACAACTACCAGGCCGTGGTATGCGGCAGCCAACGATGAGACGATCTGCGCAGCGGCTGCATCGCGGTCGATGATGCCTCTTGCTCCTGCTGTCCAGAGACCGCGGGCAAGTTGAATATCCGGGGCCAAAACCACAACCGGCGGCCCGATCTCCACAAACTCGGCTAACCCCTCAAAGTCGTCAGGCGGCTCCCAACCAATGTCCCAGAGCACAGCCTCGGGCGCGAACGTACGCACCGCGTCCATCAGACCCGGATCGTCGGAAGCAAATTGCATGGCGATCTCAATCGCCTCTTCTTCATGTAACAACACCGACAGTCCCGCACGCGCGTGCGGGTCGTCGGCGACAAGGAGGATGCGCATGGTCAATTGGCCGGATGAGTGCTGCCGTGCAACGTGCTGCGTGAAAAACTATTCACGCAGCACGTTGCACGAAACAGTAATTTTACTAGTGTTGATCGGCGTGAATACCACGACAGAAATCCACAGGTTCTACCATTGGTGGGATCTGGGTAAGGATTTCTGCCGGGATTCACTAGTTCACGCTAAACGACGGATTGTCTTTCGCCCACTGCATGGTGTACAGATTGTAGTAGCGTCCATGCTGCTCAAGCAGTTCCTGGTGCGATCCGATCTCGACGATGCGGCCTTGATCCATGACCACAATCTTATCAGAGTTGACGATGGTGCTGAGCCGATGGGCGATCACAAAGCTGGTGCGGCCTTCCATCAGCCGCTCCAGCGCCGCCTGGATCACCTTCTCGGTGGTGGTGTCGATACTGCTGGTCGCCTCGTCCAGAATCAGGATGCGCGGCTCGGCCAGCAGCGCCCTGGCGAAGGAGACGAGTTGGCGCTGACCGACGCTCAGATTGATGCCGTCTTCGCCCACATCGCTTTGGTAGCCCTCGGTCATGTTCACGATGAATTGATGGGCGCCGACGGCTGTGGCGGCGGCAACGACCTCCTCGTCGGTTGCGTCGAGACGTCCATAGCGGATGTTGTCGGCAATGGTGCCGCTGAACAAGAACGTATCTTGCAACACGATACCGAGCTGTGAACGCAGGCTGGCCATCGTGACGTCGCGCAGATCATAGCCGTCCACACGCACGTTGCCATCGCTCACGTCGAAGAAACGGGCCAGCAGACGGATGACCGTGCTCTTGCCTGCGCCGGTCTCGCCGACCAGGGCAATCCGCTGGCCGGGCTGCGCATGCAGGTCGACATCGCGCAGCACCGGCTCGCCGTCACTGTAGCCGAAACTGACGTGGTCGAAGTCCACCTTGCCGACGACCGGCGGCAGCGGAATCGCGTCCGTCCGATCATCCAGTTCCGGCTCCGTATCGATCAGCGTGAAGATACGTTCGCTGGCGGCCATGGTGGCCTGGAAGGTGTTGTAGCGCTGCGCCAGCTCTCGTATGGGGTCAAAGAAACGCTCGACGTAGAGCAAGAATGCCACCAGCGTGCCAGCCGTCAGCGCATCGCCCAGCACCAGATAGCCGCCGACGCCGACCACCAGCGCCGTCGCCAGCGCGCCCATGAAGTCCACGCCGGGAAAAAAGATAGCGGCCAGGCGTGCGGCGTCGATGTTGGCGTCGAAGTAGGAGAGGTTTAGATCGTCGAAGTATTGGGCGTTCTCCTTCTCACGCGTGAAGCTCTTGGTGACGCGAATGCCGGTGATCGACTCGTTGAGGAAGCCGTTGATCAGCGAGAGCCGTTGCCGCGTGGCGCGATAGGCCGAACGAACCCGCTTGCGCCAGTAGTTGGTGAGCAGGAGCATGAAGGGCAAGACGGTGAACGTCACCAAGGCCAGTTGCCAATTCATCCAGAGCATGACGACAACGATGCCGACCAGAATGAAGATCGAGCGGGCGAGGCCGGTGATCGACCAGGTGACGAAGTCCTGCAACACCCCGACATCGCTGATCAGCCGGCTCATCAGCCGGCCTACGCTGTAGTTGATATGGAAGCTGAGCGAGAGACGGTGCAGGTGCTGAAAAAGCACGCTGCGCATGTCGGCCACTACTTTGGTGCCCACAAAGGCCATGATGGAGATCCGTGATCGATTCAACAACCATTCGAAGGTCACCACGGCCAGGAACAACAGGGTCCATTGGCGGAGAGAGGCGATGTCGCCGGTCCGGATGCCGTCATCGACCGCTCGCCCCACAATCCACGGACCGGACACGCTGAGGACGGCGGTGACGATCATCAACACGACGGCAATGATCAGTTTGATCTCGTACGGTTTCATGAATTGCAGGAGACGTGACAACAACCGTGAGTCATAGGCGCTGCCGAGTATGTCGTCCTCATCCTCGGTCAGCAGGCGTTGGACCCGATTCTCGCGTCGCCGGCGTTCCTGCTCTTCAAACGTGATGTCCTTGCCGTACAGCCAATTCTGTTCGGATTCCGCCGAACTATGCTCGCTCTTATGCTGCGTTTTTTCTTTTGTCTGTCCCATGATGCTCCTTAGGACTGGGGGCTAATTAAGTCACGGATTTAAGTGTTTACTTCGCACGCCCTTCGTGCGCACGGGTCTCGCCCAATGGCGGCCAATTGCTCTATGCAGTTCGCACGAAGGGCGTGCGAACTGAACAGTGGTCGCTCTCACAAATCACTGAGCTGTTTGATCGCCAGTCCTTAGTCGCCGATCTCCAACTGCTGAAATTCTTCTTGGTCGCGGAGTTGGAGATCGTAGATCTCACGGTAGAGACCCTCTTTCTCCAGTAGTTCATCATGTGTGCCGCGCTCGACAATACGACCATGATCCAGAACGATGATGTGGTCCGCCTGTTTCAAGGTCAGCAACCGCTGAGCAATGATAAAGGTCGTCCGATTCTCCATCAGCTTATCCAGCGCCTGTTGGATCAGTGCTCGGTCTCGGTGTCAACGCTGCTCGTCGAATCATCCAAGATCAGAATACGCGGGTTGCGTAGCAGCGCACGGGCGATGGCGACGCGTTGGCGCTGGCCGCCGCTCAATGTAACGCCACGCTCGCCGACAATGGTGTTATACCCTTCCGGAAACTGTTCAATGAAGTCATGGGCATCGGCCGCCTTGGCCGCGGCAACGACATCTTCGAACGTCGAGTCGCGCCGGCCATAGCCGATGTTCTCTCCAATGGTGGCGCTGAAGAGGAACGGATTCTGCAAAACCATACCGATCTGATTGCGCAGGCTGCGCAGCGTGACATCGCGGATATCGACGCCGTCGATCAGAATGCGACCCTCCACGGGATCATAGAAGCGCGGCAGAAGGTTGATGACTGTCGACTTGCCGGAGCCGGTGGGGCCGATGAGCGCAATGGTCTGGCCGGGACTGACGCTGAAGTCGATATCTTCCAGAACCGGACCGCTGCCGTGATAGGAGAATGAGACGTGCTCAAAATCGATTTCGCCTCTGATCTGATCGAACACGAGAGCGTCGTCATGCTCGATGATTTCGCTCGGCGTATCCATGATTTCAAAGACGCGGGTGGCGCTGGCCCCTGCCGTGGCGGCCAGATTGGCCAAAAAGCCCAGACGTTGGGCCGGACCGTTGAGCATGAGCACGTAGGCGATCATGGCGAAGAGCGAACCGACGGTGATCGATCCGTTGATGGCCATGGGCCCGCCGAACCAGAGCAACAGAAAGACGCTGGCCCCGATGAGGAAGGTAAAAAATGGCCAGTTGTTGGCCCAGACCCGTATGACCGCATAGCGTTGCTCGAACCAAGCGGTGTTCTCTTCCTCAAACTTTTCCAGTTCATAGGGTTCACGGGCAAAGGCTTTGACGACGGTGATGCCGGTCATGCTCTCCTGCATATTGGTCGAGAGCACACCCATCTGCTCCTGCACCGATTTGAACATGGGGCGCACCACACCGCCAAAGCGCACAGTGGCAACCAACAGAACGATGATGGGAACCATCGCTATCAGAGCGAGTTGGAAACTCTCAGCGAACATGGCGATGATCACACCGGCGGAGAGCAGGATGATGGCGACTAGATCCATGAGGCCCACGCCCACAAACCGTTCGGTCTCGGTGATGTCGCTGGTGGCCCGGCTCATCAGATCGCCCGTCTGGGACCGATCGTGAAAGGCGAACGGCAGATGCTGGACGGCAACATAGAAGTCATTGCGCAGGTCGTAGGCCGCCCGGTGTGTTAGCCAAAGTCCATAGTAGCGCTGTCCGAAAGCCGCGAACCCGCGCAAGACCGCCAGCAACAGGATCAGCAGAGCCGCCCAGGCAATGGCCGTCATGTTGTCGGCAGCCAGACCCCGGTCAATAGCTGCTTTGATGATCAGCGGCACGAATAGACTCAGCAGCGTGGCCGCGATCATGGACGCGTAGCCGATGAGTACCTGACCCCAGTAGGGCTTCAGATAGCCAATGAGTCGGCCATACACGTTGGGTTGTTTTGTCATTCCTCCTCCTTGTCGAGCAAGCGCATCGACAGTTGAGTGATCGGACAGACCTTCTTGAGAAAACACAATTTCCGGAACAAACCGCGGAATTCCCCTTCCCCGGAAGCAAAAAGGAAATGCCGTGAAGCCCTCGCCCCACAGCTTAGTCGAAAACATCCAGTTGACATGGAATTGGGCCACGCAAACAAGCCTTCGGCGACCCGGGCTGTCTCTACCCTCTCTTCAGCCGGGATCCGGAGGCAATGCAGCAAGACCGCAGGGATTGGCGCCTCCATGACGCTCAACCTGTGTCAAAGGCTGCATTTTTGCCAGATGATGTGATTGTGCAGGACGGTAAAATACCGCGTAGAAAGGTGGTGTGGATCTCACAAATCTCTCCGGTGCGCCATTCCAATCAAGATCGATGGTTGACATGACCGATTCCCCCGACCGGTCAACCTTGGTGAATTCCAAGCTGATCCAAGTAATAATTGTAACAGAGCGCTATTCGGGGTGTCAAGGAATCTGCAAATTTCAAATTGTTGCGGCCAACAGGGATTGCCGTGGCCATATCGCCCCTTGCTGTTTGTGCCGGCCCGCCACAGTGGCTACAATGCACGCAGGCTAGCGCCGCAGCATGCTGCGCAACGAATGTCAACGTCTATCGGAATCCAAGTAGAAGGAGTGAAACAGATGGCGGAAATTCACGGCGATCAACTCGTGGTTGGCGCCGCACAGATTGCGCCAGTATGGCTCGACCGAGATCAAACGCTGGCCAAAGTACTCGACACCGTCGAACGGTGCGGCCGACCAGGGCTGCCATCTGGTCGCATTCGGCGAAGCGCTGCTGCCCGGCTATCCATTCTGGATCGAGCGCACCGACGGCGCCCGCTTCAACTCGCCGATGCAGAAGGAGATCCACGCGCACTACATGCACCAGGCGGTTCAGATCGAAGCGGGGCATCTGGCGCCCCTCTGCGATCTGGCCGCTCGTCGCGAGCATCGCCGTGATCTTGGGCATCATCGAGCGGCCGCAGGATCGGGGCGGGCACAGCCTGTACGCGTCATTGGTCTACATCGACGCGCAGGGAGCTATCCGCTCTGTCCATCGCAAGCTGATGCCGACCTATGAGGAACGGCTGACCTGGTCGCCGGGCGACGGGCATGGGTTGCGCGTCCATCAGCTGGGCGCCTTTACCGTGGGCGGTCTCAACTGCTGGGAGAACTGGATGCCGCTGGCACGGGCGTCGCTCTACGGTCAGGGCGAGGATCTGCATGTCGCCATCTGGCCGGGCGGGCTGCACAACACCCAGGATCTGACCCGCTTCATCGCCGCCGAGTCAAGATCGTATGTGATCTCGGCCTCGGGGCTGATGCGCTTGAGCGACTTTCCGCCGGAAACACCTCATTATGCCGCCATCGTCGAAGCAGCCAACTTCGAGGAGAGTCCGCCGCTGCTGGCCAGCGGCGGCTCCTGCATCGCCGGGCCGGACGGACGCTGGATCGTGGAGCCGGTCGTGGGTGTAGAGGAACTGATCGTGGCCACCATCGACCACAGACGCGTGCGCGAGGAACGGCAGAACTTTGATCCTGCCGGACACTATTCGCGTCCCGATGTGACAAAATTGACTGTCAATCGCCAAAGACAGAGCACGCTTGATCTGGTCGACGGGTAGCGAAATCCTGGAATTGAGCGGAATCCGAAGAAATGACGATAGGACACGGATGACGCTGATCTGACTGATTGCCGCAGACAAATCGGGGGAAGTCCGTCTTTATCCGCCAAGATCCGTGTTATCCGCGTCCCATTTTCTGTCATTCCGACGGCCTGCTAGAGGTCTTTTTCCCGATAGTGGTAGTGGTAGAGCGTGGAGAATCCGCAGCGGCGGTAGAGGGCCATGGCCGGATCGTTGACGGTCATGACTTGCAGATAGGCCTGCGTGGCGCCGTAAAGCTGGGCCCAATTGGCCAGTGCATGGATGATGCTGGTGGCGGCGCCCCGCCTACGTACCCGTTCATCAGTCGCCATGCTGAAAATACCGAGGCGTCCGTGGCTCACAACGCCCAGGCCCAGCGCAACCGGCTCACCATCCAACGTCACTAGGGCAAAACCGGTTCGGGCCCGAATACGTTTGATGATATCCTGTCGCACAACCACAGCGCGTTTCCCGAACTGCTCGATATCATCGTAGGCCTGAAACCAGATCCGGCTCGACTGCTCCGACACGTCCACCTGAAAGCCCGCTCCGGGCAAACGTCGACCTGTCTCATGCAGCACCGCGCTCAACTTGGCGGTCTGAACGGCAGTCTGGGCAGTGCGTTGGTAGCCCCGCAAGGCCAGGGCAATGTCCAGATCTGCCGGACGAGACGCGGGCGAGACCTGAAATCTCGCCGGCATCTCGTAGACGGCGTAGAACAGTTCCACCTCATTGAGCCGCTCATCGAAAGTCAACTCGGACGCGCCGTGATTATCGCTATTGGGCCAGACGGAATTGGCGCGGCGAGTGATGCCGTAGGTAAACCGCAGCAACCACCCGCCAAGCCAGTCGGCTTGGGCAGCGGGCCAAGCATCCCTGGCCGCAGCCTCAATGAGATCGATTTCGGCCTGGCGATCTTCCGTACTCATCAAAATCTATCTCTCAGAATGATTCACGCCAACCGCAACCATCTGCGCTCACCGGCGATGTCGGCAGGAAAGCCGCCAATGGCAGCCGATCTCTCCAGCTCGGATAACAATCTTAACTGTATCGATACATAGTACACAATCGATTGTTTCCGGGCAAGCACCTGTGCTACACTTGCCCACAGGCGAGTCCCTTGAGCTCACCCATAAACCGATCAAAGAATAGAGAATTGACCTGATGACGACCGAAGCGGATTATAAGTTACTTGACTGCGGAAACATGGAAAAGCTGGAGCAGGTGGGTCCGTACCGGCTGCGCCGCCCATCGCCACAGGCAATCTGGCTGCCGAAACTGAGCGCCGACGAATGGGAACGAGCGGATGGAACCTATGTCCGCGACAGCAGCGGCAGCGGCAAATGGGCGTGGCAACGCAAAGTCTCACGCGAGTTTGACGTTCTCTTCAATTCGCTGGCATTCCACATCAAGCTGACCAATTTTGGACACATGGGCCTCTTTCCCGAGCAAGCGGACAATTGGACTCTGGCTGCGCGACAAGATCCGCCAGCGCATGTTGAACACCCAGCACGCCAATATCCATGTGCTCAATCTCTTTGCCTACACCGGCGGCAGCACACTGGCCGCCAGCCAGACAGGCGCGCATGTTGTCCATGTCGACGCGGCCAAGGGCGTGGTCGATTGGGCGCGCAAGAATGCCCAACTCTCACACCTGGACCGGCGGCCCATTCGCTGGCTTGTCGATGACGCCATCAAATTTGTCAACCGCGAGGCCCGACGCGGCAATCGCTACCACGGCATCATCTTCGATCCGCCCTCCTTTGGCCGTGGCCCCAAAGGCGAGGTCTTCAAGATCGAAGACGACATCATGCCGCTGTTGGAAGCGTGTGGTGCGATTCTGCGACCGGACGCCCAGTTCCTGATCTACAGTTGCCATACGCCCGGCTTCACGCCCGATCACCCTGGCCAACCAACTGGAGACCATCCTGGGCAAGCGCCAGGGCGTCATGGAGAGCGGCGAGATGACGATCACCGACTCATTCGGCCGCCAGTTGCCCAGCGGCACCTTCGCACGATGGGCTGCCGACAATACCGGCAAGCAGGAGAAGCAGAAAGCTGAGCGTAGCAAGCCGAATCCGGCGAAGCAAGACTGAGTCGAGCCCGCATGCCATTCCGATTGGGATTCAGACCAACGTGCCCTTGATCACTAGCCTACAGAACGCACGAGTCAAGCAAGTCGCCAAACTGGCCAAACGACGCGTGCGCGACGAGTTGCGCCAGACCGTGGTCGAAGGCGCGCGCGAAATCTCTCGGGCCTTAGCCTGCGGCATCGTTCCGGACGAGGTCTTTGTCTGTCCGGCGCTTGCTACCCGACCGCCCGACTGCCCAGGCCGCCTACGAACATCTGAATGTGCTTGCCGCCAATCAGATCACGCACCTCATCGAGGTGACGCCCGATGTCTTCGCACGCATGGCCTACAGAGGCGAAAGCGGCGGCATGTTGCTCGTCATCCCCTACCAGCCCCACACCTTTGGCGTTCTGCCCCAGAGCGATTCGCTCTTCCTGGCGTTGATCGAGGGCGTCGAAAAACCGGGCAATCTGGGCGCCATCCTGCGCACGGCCGATGCAGCCGGCGTCGACGGCGTGATCGTCTGCGCACACGCCCGATCAGCCGACCACCGATGTCCACAATCCCAATGTCATCCGTGCCAGTCTCGGCGCCCTCTTCAGCGTGCCGATTGTCGAGACCGACACGGAAAGCGCCATCTCATGGCTACACGAACGAAATGTGCGCATTGTCGCGGCGACGCCCGGCGCATCGACGGTCTACACCGACTGCGCCATGACCGGTCCTACCGCAGTCGCCCTGGGCAGCGAAGCCCATGGACTGAGTGATCGACTACTGCAAGCGGCCGACATTTCGGTTACGATCCCCATGTTCGGGATGACCGACAGCCTGAACCTGGCAACGTCAACTGCGCTGATGCTCTATGAGGTGGTTCGCCAGCGAACTGTATGAAGGACGATCTTTATGTCCGATACCCGATGAATTGATACTCCAAGTGTCCGGTATGGACTGTGCAAGCTGTGCGCGAACCGTGGAACAGGGCGTCGCCAATCTCGACGGCGTTGACATGTGCCGGGTCGATTTTCACCAGCGAGACAACTGCAGGTCCGTGGCGATGTCGATGCGGCCACGGTGGTGAATCGCATTCGCGAACTGGGCTACGATGTCGTCGATGAGGATGAAAACCCCGAGGGCAGCCGGAGCGACAGCAACATCCTGACCTACATGTGGAACCGGCGCGAAACACGACTGGCGCTCTTTGCCGGCCTGCTCATCCTGCCCGGCATCTTCGTCACCGAACTAGGCGGCATGGAACATCTGGTGGGTCAATCTGGCGTCGGTGGCGGCGCTGATTCTGGCCGGGAATCCCGGTGGCGCGCAGCGGCTGGCGGAACCTGCGCATCAACCGCAACCTCAACATCAATGCACTCATGACCATCGCGGCGGTGGGCGGCGTACTCATAGGAACCTACACGGAAGCGGCCATGATCATGGTGCTCTTTGTGGTGGGCGAGGCCCTCGAAGGCTACACGGCCGGCAACGCCCGCCAAGCCATCACCAGTCTGATGGATGTCGCGCCCAGCACAGCAACGCGTCTGATCTTCACCGACGACGGCATGGAGATCGGTGGCGTGGAGGCCGGTGGCGTGGAGTCTGGCGAAGACCGCGGTCGGTCGGGCCCGACAGAAGAGGTCGTCGATGTGGATCTGCTTGCCGTCGGCGAGATCGTCGTCGTCAAGCCCGGTGAGCGCATCCCTATGGACGGCCGTGTCATCGCCGGCGTGTCGGCCGTCAACCAGGCGCCCATCACCGGCGAGAGCGTGCCGGTGGACAAGGCGCTGGATGATGAGGTCTTCGCGGGCAGCGTCAACGGCAACGGCGTGCTGGAGATCGAAGTGACCCGCCTGGCCAAGGACAACACCATCAGCCGTATTGTCCAGCTTGTCCAGGAAGCGCAGGAGGCTCAGGCGCCCGACCCAGCGCTACGTGGACCGTTTTGCGACCTACTACACGCCGGCGGTGGTTGTCCTGGCCGCGCTGGTGGCCGTCATTCCGCCGCTGCTCTTTGGCGCACCGTTCCTCAACCCGGATGACGGCAGCTTCGGCTGGCTCTACCGTGGCCTTGCCCTCCTGGTGGTGGCCTGCCCATGTGCGCTGGTCATCAGCACGCCGGTCAGCATCATCAGCGGCATCAGCAACGCCGCCCGCAACGGCATCCTGATCAAGGGCGGCATCTTCCTGGAGAGGCTCAACGAGATCAAGGTGATTGCCTTCGACAAGACCGGCACGCTGACCCAGGGACGACCGACCGTGGTGCAGGTGCGCGCCGACGGCTGCGAATCGGTCGACGACGATCGATGACAGCCTGTCCGGTCTGCGACGACCTGGTCGCGCTGGCCGGGGCGATCGAGCAGCGCAGCGAGCATCCGTTCGGCCAGGCCGTCGTGGCCGAGGCCAACCGCCGCCGGGTCTTCGCACGCTATCCGGCCGGCGCAACCGTGTCGGCATTGACCGGCAACGGTATCGTCGGCATGGTCGACAACCGAGACTGTCCTGATCGGCAGCCATGCCTACTTTGACAGCAATGTGCCGCACACGCCCCAACAGTGTTCGCTGGCCGACGAAGAAGCCAAGCATGGTCTCACGCCGGTGATGGTCAGCGTCGACGGCAGCTACCGCGGCACCATCACCGTGGCCGACACGGTACGCGAAAGCAGCCGGGACGCCATCCGGACGCTGCTATGCAACGGGCATCACGGCTGTGGCCATGCTCACCGGCGACTCGCCGGCCACGGCCAACGCCATCGCCGCGCCAGATCGGCGTGACCGATGTACGCGCCGGTCTGGCGCCGGGCGACAAATCGACGGCGTTGAACGAGTTACGCGAGGCCTACGGCCCGATTGCCATGGTCGGCGACGGCATCAACGACGCGCCGGCGCTGGCCTCAGCCGACGTCGGCATCGCCATCGGCGCTGCCTACGGCGGCACGGCCCAGGCCATGGAGACGGCCGACATCGCGCTCATGAGTGATGATCTGCAGCCGACTGCCCTATGCCTTGCTTCTGAGCCACGCCACCATGCGCACCATTCGCACCAACATCATTTTCAGCATCGGCATCAAGCTCGTCTTCATGCTGTTGGTTGTTCTGTGGCATGAGCACCATGTGGATGGCCGTGGCCGCCGATGTCGGCGTCTCGCTACTGGTTACATTCTACGGACTGCGCCTGCTGCGCTGGAACCCGCCCGCGTCCACAGGCGTTCAGATCGGCAGCGTGAACGATACCGGACGCTGGCCGGCTGATGTCGACCATTGTCACCGATGCTAGATTAGCGCATTCCCTGATCGGGTCAGTCTGGTGGAAGCGAACCTACTGCTTGAGACCACCTTCTCCTGTAGAGTTCTGATTGTCCATTCATCGGTCGTAGCCATCATAGGTCGAGCGGACATGAAAATTAGCTCATTTGTTTGACGCACGCTGCACCGTATGTTAGACTCAAGGTTGGTCAGTTCTATCTTTGATCCGGGCCAAATGACGTCAGTTTCGCCTCAGCCGCAAAGAACCGGGAATCGCTATCGAGCGGTCCAGACCTGACCAATGAGCAATTATATGGGATTTCAGATGAATTCGAAACGATTGCGCAGTGGAGCCATCTACCTGCTGTTGCTACTTGCATTGGGCGCTTTTCTCTACACGACATTTGAGCGTCGCCCAAGCAACACGATCGGAGACCGTACCGATTGCGGATGTCGGGCAAGAAGTACGCAGCGGCAATGTAGAGAGCCATCAGCACCAAGGATCACAAGGTTTTCGTTACACAGCGCAACGGCGAAGAGGTCCAATCCCGGATTGAGGACGACGCCAGCCTTGGTTGAAACGTTGATCAATCTCGGCGTCACGCCGCAGGAATTGAACCGTGTGCAGATCGAGGTCGCCAATCCGACCCTGTGGGAGGATTGGAGCGGCATTCTGCTGGCCCTCCTGCCGCTGCTGCTGCTCGGCGCCTTCTTCTTCTTCATTCTGCGCCAGGCCCAGGGATCCGGCAATCAGGCGTTCAGCTTTGGCAAGAGCAAGGCCCGCATGTTCACCGGCGACACGCCGACCGTGACCTTTGACGATGTGGCCGGCAGCGAAGAAGCCAAGCAAGAACTGCAGGAGATCGTCGAGTTCCTCAAAGAGCCGGAGAAATTCGCCAACCTGGGCGCCCGCATTCCCAAGGGCGTGCTGCTGGTCGGCCCTCCCGGCACCGGCAAGACGCTGATGGCCAAGGCCGTCTCGGGCGAGGCCGGCGTTCCCTTCTTCAGCATCTCCGGTTCTGAATTTGTCGAGATGTTTGTGGGCGTGGGCGCCAGCCGTGTGCGCGACCTCTTCGAGCAGGCCAAGAAGAGTTCGCCCTGCATCATCTTCGTCGACGAGATCGACGCGGTCGGTCGCCATCGCGGCGCCGGCATGGGCGGCTCGCACGATGAGCGTGAGCAGACGCTCAACCAGATTCTGGTCGAGATGGACGGCTTCGACACCGACACCAATGTCATTCTGGTGGCGGCCACCAACCGGCCGGACATTCTTGATCCGGCGCTGCTGCGTCCCGGTCGCTTTGATCGACGGGTGATGATGGACGCCCCTGACAAGCGCGGTCGCCAGCAGATTCTCGATGTGCATGTCCGCGGCAAACCGTTGGCCTCCGATGTCGATCTGGAGGTCGTCGCCAAGCAGACACCCGGGTTCTCGGGCGCCGACATTGAAAACCTGGTCAATGAAGCCGCCATCATGGCCGCGCGCCGCAACCGGCGCTCCATCAGCATGGCCGAATTTCAGGAAGCCATCGACCGTGTCAGCATTGGGCCGGAACGTCGCAGCCGGATTCTGTTGCCCAAGGAAAAGGAGATCGTCGCCTATCACGAGGCGGGCCATGCCGTGGCCGGCCATTTCCAGGAGAGCCACGAATCCGTCCACAAGATCACCATTGTCGCACGTGGCATGTCGCTGGGCCATGCCCAATATCTGCCGGACGAAGAAACCCGTCTGCAACACCAAAGAGCTCGATTCTCGACCAGACTTGATCTCAGCCCTGGGCGGTCGTGTCGCCGAAGAGATCCGCTTCAACGACATTACCGACGGCGCGGCCAGCGATCTGGAAAAAGTATCGTCGATGGCACGAGCCATGGTCACCCAGTTGGGCATGAGCGATAAGATGGGGCCGATTCAATATGGCCAACATGACGAGATGATGTTCTTGGGTCGCTCTATGGGCGAGCATCGCAACTACAGCGACAAGGTTGCCCAGGAAATCGATGAAGAGGTCAAATCGCTCGTTGACACTGCGCACGTGCAGTGTCGGGCCATCTTGACCGAACATTGGAACGAGGTCGAACTGCTTGCCAATGCGTTGCTCGAATTTGAGACCATCGAGAGCGAACAGTTCGAAGCGTTGATGCGCGGCGAAGATCCATTTGCGGACAATGAGCTGCCGATACCGTCTGAGCCGGCAACGCCAACATCGGCAGAGCCGGAACAGAAACGCGACGAGATGCCCGGCGACAGCAAGCCAGATCTTGAACGGTTCGCTTCCGGCTCCTGCCTAGACTGCGGGATCATGTAGAATATCTTAAGAGAGTAGTTGATGTGAGCACGCCCGAATTCCGACCGAGTATGAGTTGAATGGAAACCATAAGGCCCCGCCCGAATCCAGCGGGGCCTTTCCTATGCCGCCAAATTTGGAGGCGCCCAGCCTGGAGATGCCGTCAAATTCGGTGCGAAGGCCAGTGCACTCGGCATTTCTCCCCGATCCACCGGCTCGCTCGCTGCGCGCCGTCCTATACAACCTCTCTCGCCATGAATGGGGCGGAGCGCCGCTGACCCGTTGGCTATGGATCGCGTTGATCGCGACTCGGGGGACTGTGGGCGATCTGGTTGCAGCCACGTTGGCTGGGTATCGCAATCGCCCTGCCGGCCGTGATTGCCCTATTCATTACGCTGTCCATCCTGCGCCGTGCCGACTTCGTTCGCTTCGAAGAAGAGCCGCTGCCCTCAGTGACGCCCGAGCCACTCTCGACAAATGACAAACTGGCCGTCTATGCAACCGGCAATTTCATGGTCGAAGGGCAATATCGCCGTTTCACCGCGTCTGCCGGGCTACTTTCGAACCTTTGCCACGCGAGAGCATGCCGTGCTCTGCCTGGCCCGAGATCGCCGTTTTCTCAAAGTTGGTCGATGGCCGGTGCTGGATGTGGGCATGTGGTACATTTTCTGCACAGGCAGCCTGATCGAGCAGGTACGCTATGGCCAGCTTCACTTCGAGCGGCAGCCTCGTCCAGCCGTTGCCATCGACTACCGGTTGACACGGCCCGCCAGTGGTCGACTGAGCGGCGAGAAGACAATCGACGAGACCGTCTATCTGGTCTGCACCAGCGAGGCGGACACTTTGCGGCTGCTGGCAGATCTGCTAACCGATATGCCGGCGGTGGCTCCCGCTGCTCACAATCTGGAGACAAGTGGATGACCCCGAACGAGCGTCCGAGCTGGGACGACTACTTCATGGATATCGCCTTCACCGTGGCCCAGCGCAGCACCTGCGATCGGGCGCACGTCGGGGCCGTGCTGGTGCGCGACCGGCGCATTCTCACCACCGGCTACAACGGCGCGCCGGTCGGATCGCCCCACTGCGATGATGTCGGCCACCTGATGATCGACGGCCACTGCGTGCGCACGCTGCACGCCGAGCAGAACGCCATCATCCAGGCCGCGCTGCATGGCGTGAGCACCGAGGGGGCCAGCGCCTACGTCACCCACCAGCCCTGCATCACCTGCGCCAAGATGCTCATCAACGCGGGCGTGCGGCGGGTGGTCTACGCCGGCAACTACCCGGACGAGAACAGCCGCACCTTCTTCGCCGAAGCCGGCGTCGAACTGGTCCACGCCCCGCGGACCGCGCCGCCGACAGCGTCTATCACCCAGAAGAAATCGAAGCGGCCAACTGATGGCCGACGCACTGCGCTTTCCGCCCGGCTTTCGCTGGGGCACGGCCTCATCCTCGTACCAGACAGAAGGCAACAACAGCAACAACCAGTGGTCGATCTACGAGCAGCAGCCCGGCGCCATCCGGCACGGCGACCGCAGCGGGCTCGCCTGCGATTGGTGGTCCAATGCCGAGCGCGATTTCGATCACATGCAGCGGCTGGGGCTCAACGCCCATCGGCTGAGCATCGAGTGGAGCCGTGTCGAGCCCAGCCCCGGCGAGATCGATCACGCGGCGCTGGACCGCTACCGTGCCATGGTCGGCGGCCTGCGCGACCGGGGCATCGAGCCCATGGTGGCGCTGCACCACTTCACCGATCCGCTCTGGTTTGCGGCGCGTGGCGGCTGGGAAAACGGCGAGAGCGTCGCGCTCTTCCAGCGCTACGCACGCACGGTCGTCGATGCGCTGGGCGATCTGTGCGACTTCTGGCTGACCTTCAACGAGCCGCTGGTCGGCCTGGGGCAAGGCTGGTTTCGAGGCATCTGGCCGCCGCACAAGCGCAATCCGCTGACCGGCGCGTCGTGTCTTCCTCAACATGCTCTTTTCCCATGCCGCGGCCTATCACACGATCCACGCTCGTCAACCCCATGCACACGTTTCCTACGCCAAGGCCGTCTCTCTCTTCCGCGGGTTCGATGAAGAGAGCAGCCTGGATCGCTACGCCGCCGGCATCAAACGCCATCTCTTCGAGCACATCTGGATCATGGCGACCATCGACGGCAAGCTGCGTCCGCCACTGGGGATCGGCCAATATCACCATCCGCTGGCCGATTCGCTCGACTTCTTCGCCATCAACTACTACACGCGGCGGCTGGTGCAATTCGCGCCCGATCCACGCAAACTCTTCGGCGTCGAGCGCTTCTCCGAGAATGGCGAGTTCTCAGACAGCGGACAACACGGTCCCTACAGCGAGTACCATCCCGAAGGGCTGCACCAGATCTGCCGCGAGGTGAGCGTCTTCGACAAGCCGATCTACATCACCGAGAACGGCCTGCCCGACGCCGACGATGACCAGCGGCCGCGCTGGCTGCTGGGTCACCTGCGCGAGCTTCACCGCGCTATCGAAGACGGCTGCGATGTGCGCGGCTACTACCATTGGACGTTCGTGGACAACTTCGAATGGAATGAGGGCTGGGGCCTACGGTTTGGCCTGGTGGAGATGGACCCGCAGACGCAGGAGCGGCGAGAGCGACCGAGTGCGCGGTTGTATGGGGAGATTGCGAATAAAAATGCTGCACCGAACGAATAGATGCCCAAAAACACCATTGACATTTGCTCCACGTGCGGTATAGTTCATTAACATCGGCACATCTGACAACCAGACGCGTGCTGGTCGTTGGATACACGGAACGAGGTTAGCGCATCCGCCTGATCCACGCACGCAAGGCGACCCCATCGGAACGAAAACGATACGAGGAAGAAGAACCTATGGCTAAATCAGATGCGATTGTGGATGACGAGTTGAGAACCGAATACGATTTTTCCGGCGGGGTACGTGGCAAACACCACAAAGTTCTGCGCGAAGACGGCTATATTGTGCGGGTATCGACGACGATGATGGCACAGTTACTGAGCGTCGCATCGCCGGCGAGAGAATGGTCACGCTTGAACCGGATGTTTACGAGTACTTTCCGGATTCACAGGCCGTCAATCAGGCACTCCGCACTTTGATTTCGATCGTGCCTGAAAAACGCCAAATGTCGGACCAAGCCGCAACTGAAACTACGAGATGAATGGGACAACTTCTGCCGACGGGCTACAAGTCATACCTGAAGTGATGGATGTCACGGTCACGGATGATACATTGAGCGTCGATTTGGCGGACGGACGGACAATCTCCGTGCCGGTGATGTGGTTTCCACGGCTGGCGTACGGCACAACGGAAGAGCGAGCCAACTTCGAGATTGCAGGCGCCGGATATGGTATTCACTGGCCTGATTTGGATGAAGATATTGGCGTAGAAGGCTTGTTGCTCGGCAAACAGTCTCTGGAAAGTGAATCGTCATTCGCGCGGTGGTTGGCGCAACGTCCACAAAATCGAATGACGGGGTCAGCAGATAGGACGCCAGCCTGATCCGACGAAACAAGGTCGGGGGTATACTGACATGGCGAAACGCAAAAAGAAACAGCGCACGAAGAAACGCCCGCAGACCAGAAGACAGACCCTCCACCGGGAAGAGTTATCAGTTACGCCGCGAAGCGAAGCAAATCGTTGAGAGCGCACAAAGAGCCGAGGCCAAGGTCGTGACTCTCGGCAATTTGATGTTTTTCTCGACTGCCGAGGGTGACGCATGGGTGCTGATCCGGAGGACCACTTGGCCCAACGGCTCGCAGAATTGGGAGAACCACTGCCATACCGGATAGTGGAGACGCCAACCACATTTGGCGTGGGGTGGAACGCTCACTATGCGCTCAGTGACGCTGGATTCATGGTTCTGGACGGAGACGGGAAAGTAACAATGTTCCCCTCGTATCCGGTGGAGCACATCCGCGATGGTGAAAGGCGAACAAACCAATCGATCTGACCGACAGGCCTCAGGCCGTTGCAAGAAAACGGATCCCGCGTAGGGACAGGTCTGAGACCTGTCCCTACGCGGGATTCGTTTTCTTGCAACGGCTTTACTGTCCGTAATAGGCATTCACGCCATGTTTTCTGAGATAGTGCTTATCCAATAACGCCTGTTGCATGGGCGGGAGTGTCGGCTCCAGCATCATGGCGTGGAAGTTCATGAAGGCGACTTCCTCCAGGACGACGGCATTGTGAACGGCGTCCATGGCGTCGGCGCCCCAGGCAAACGGGCCGTGGCTGTGAACCAGCACCGCTGGGATCGCATCGGGGTCTTTGTCCGGAAGGTCTCGATGATGACCGTGCCCGTCTCCTTCTCATATTCGCCCTCGATCTCGGCCATCGTCATTTTCCGCGTGCAGGGAATCTCGCCGTAGAAATAGTCGCCGTGGGTCGTTACCAGCGCCATCAGGCCGCGCCCGGCCTGGGCAAAAGTGGTTGCCCAGCGACTGTGGGTGTGAACGATGCCGCCGATGTTGGGAAAGGCCTTGTAGAGTTCGAGATGCGTCGCCGTGTCGGAGGAAGGTTTCAGTCCCCCATCCACGACGTCCCCTGTTTCCAGCGCCACGACGACCATGTCATCGGCTCTCATTTCCCATCGGACCCACCTGAGGGCTTGATGACCGCCAATCCCGCGGCCCGGTCGGCCGACACATGCCCCAGGTGAAGGTCTCGGGACCGTGGTCGGGGACCAGCAGATTGGCTCGACGACTTGCTCTTTCAGTTCTGCTGACATTGTCCTTCCTTCGACGCATCGACTGCGGCCCGTTCGATGACGAGGCCCTGC
>CAVOQD010000020.1:0-86712 GCA_963698255.1 uncultured Chloroflexia bacterium
TCAACGTTCACCGCTTCGTCAAAGAGCTGCTGCGCGACCAGGGTCGCACAGTCGGGCGGCTGGACAGCCGCTTCAAGGGCATCGACCGCGACGCAGCCGGCGAGCATACCGAGCACGATCCGAGCCACTCGGCCATTGCCGGGGCCTACACCGGCGCGTTCAACGATTATGTGCGCAGGGAACTGAAATTCGAGAACGACATGCCCTACGAGATCATCTCGGACCTCTACCAGAGTTGGGACTACAGCAAGCACCAGAACCAGTTCCTCGACGTGGCCGAGACGCTACGCCAAGCCATGTCCAAGAATCCGTTCCTGAAAATCTTCGTGGCCAATGGCTACTACGATCTGGCCACGCCCTACTTCGCCACCCGCTACACCTTCAACCACCTGGGCATCGATGCCGGATTGTTGGCCAACATCAGCATGGGCTACTACGACGCCGGCCACATGATGTATGTCCACGAGCCGTCGCTGGCCCGGCTCAAGGATGATCTGGCGGCTTTTGTGGATAGCGCCAGATAGCTTACGGCTGCGGCGGTTCGCCGGCGTCGGGCGGGATCGGCGGACCGTCGGGGATGCGGCGGAGGTCGTCACACTGGATCAGGGCGACGTCGCCCCAGACGTAGCCTTGGGCTTCAAAGGTGGGGATGTCCTGGACCCAGCGCTTTTCGCCGTCGTCCAGTAGATAGATGTGCGGGCTGGTGGGACATTTGAGCAGAATGGGGTCGCTGCGCTCGTAGACAAGGGACTGAACAGACGAAGGCAGATCGGCGATGTTGCCCTGGCTGATGCCGAAGAGCCATGGGATCGCCAGGATCACGACCAGTGTCCAGCCGGTGTAGAGCAGCGCGCCGGCGGCGAAGGCGCTGTGCACGGCGGTCAACCAGGCTTCCCCCGCTTCGTGATCTGCTTCCACAGAATCAACAGCAGAATGGCGAGATTGACGACATTCCAGCCGATGAAGGTCAGGCGGTTGGGCGTCAGGCGATCCTGCCAGGCGCGGTAGAGGATGGCCGAGAGTGCGTAGAGGCTGACAAGGAGGGCCACCAAGCCGCCAGCGCGATGATGCCACGTCGCAGCCAAACGCCGGCCGTGCCGGCTGCGTCTTGATCTCGGACCGGCGTCGCGCCAAGCAGCAGCGCCATCACGCCGAAGAGCATGGCGTTGTAGGCAATCAGTACGTCGCGATTCTCGAAGGGCGCCCGAAAATTCATCGAGATGAAGGCGAGATAGACGACCAGCAGGATCAGTGTCAGCGGCAGCATCACGCGCATGAGCAGCGCGATGAGCCGGCTCAGGCCGGAGCCAAAGGCTTGCCGGTACGGCGCTACACCGGGATTGTAGGTGATGGCCGTTGCCAGCACCGGAATCAGGCCGCCGCCGCCGGCGACCAGGAGGCGCATGGCCAAGTTCGATATCTGCACGCCCAATGCGTCGAAGAGCGCCACGGATACCGAGACGAAGACAGTGCCGGCGATGACAAAGAGACCGGCCAGCACGGCGACCTCCAACGATTTGGCGAGGAAGGCAAAACGTTCTGGGCGTCGGACAGACCGAAGAGCAGGTAGATTCCGACTGCCGCCCATGCAGCCAAGGGCAGGTGAAGGGCCATGAGCATCAGGTACTGTTCCTGAAAGATGGTCGGGCCAGTCTGCGAGAAGAAGAGGAGCACGTAGGCCGAGAGCAGCGCCAGGACGCCGACAACACCGACCAGAATCGCCCATCTACGCCGTCCGGCCACGCCAGGTAGGTCAGGACAGCGGCCGCGCTGATAGGCGCCCAGAGCAACAGCACGTGGGGAATCGAGTTGTAACTCTGCTCGTTGCCGACCCCCATGATCTGCACGCTAAACCGGGCATCGTCCGACAACCACCAGAGCAGCAGACCGTTGACAATCGCCAGCGGAATGGCCCACGCCCAGTCGATGCGCCATTCGTCGAGCCGGTCGGCCAGGGAATGGGCCAGACGGTAGTGCCAGGCGGCGTAGAGTAGGTTGTCCGGATCGTCGGTGTAGGCGTCGTCGATGGCGGCGACAAAGGCTTGCTCGTCGCCCTCTGCTACCACAGTCCGATAGGAGGTTTCCAACTTCTCCGCGTCTGTGCCGATCTCACGGATCAGCTCCAAATATGACATGGCTTTCGCTCCTTTGCGCTGTTCGAGGATTTTCAGAGTGTCTATCCGCGACCGGATCGGCGATCAAACCCACAACTCAAGAACAAAAATAACGGCAGATGAACGCAGGTGACTCGTCTGTTGTCTTAAAAACGTTCACGCTCAAGAAATTGTTCTGGTCTTCGAGGATCGGTAGCTCTGTGATAATGATCTACAATGGGAAACGCCCTGATTGAGCACCGTCTATCCATGATCTTAGCCAATGAGAATCCCATGTCCGCACCAAATTCCTACAAGCAGGCCGGCGTCGATATCGACGCCGCACAGAGCGCCGTTGACATGATGAAGAACGCCGTGCGTGCCACCCACACGCCGGGCGTGCTGGCCGACGTGGGCAGTTTCGGCGGTCTCTACGCGCTGGAAAACCTGCCGCCTCAGCCGGTCCTGGTGGCCTCGACCGACGGCGTGGGCACCAAGGTCAAGCTGGCGGCCGAGCTGGGCCGCTGGCAAGGCATTGGCCATGATATCGTCAACCACTGCGTCAACGACATGCTGGTCCAGAACGCGCGCCCGCTCTTCTTCCTCGACTACATCGCCACCAGCAAGCTGGTGCCCGAGGCCGTGGCCGCGGTCGTGACCGGCGTGGCCGAGGCCTGCCAGGCCGCAGGCTGCGCGCTGCTCGGCGGCGAGACGGCCGAGATGCCCGGGCGTCTACACCGAGGGTTCGTTCGATCTGGCCGGCACGGTGGTCGGCCTGGTGGACCGCGATGCGCTCTGGCCGCAGCAGGATGAGATGCGCGCCGGCGACCTGATCTTCGGACTGCCCAGTTCCGGACCGCACACCAATGGCTACTCGCTGATCCGCAGCGTCGTTGCCGACCGCAGATCTGGACCAGACACTGACCGACGGACAGACGCTGGCCGATGCGCTGCTGGCGCCCCATCGCTGCTATGTGACTGAGATCGAGCGGATGATCGAGGCCGGCGTCGACATCAAGGGGCTGGCCCACATCACCGGCGGCGGCTTCGTGGACAACATTCCACGCGTCCTGCCGGCGCATCTGACCGCCGAAATCGATGCCGCCAGTTGGCCCACGCCTCCGGTCTTCCAGGCCTTGCTCGAATGGAGCGATATGGATCAACGGGAGGCCTATCGGGTCTTCAACATGGGCATCGGCATGGTCGGCATTGTACCGGCAGACAGATGGCGACAAGTTGGTGTCCGCCGTGCCGGAGGCCGTCATCATCGGTCAGATCGGGCAGCGAGACGATCAGGACCCACAGGTTAAGCTGATCCTGTAAGGCGAAATCATATGTCTGCATGTTGTCAGAGAGAAGTCCGATAGACCGCGGATTTGGCGGATTTGGCTGATAAATGCCGATAATATCTGAAAAATCAGGCAAATTCCGCCTAATCCGCCGCATTCGCGGTCTATTTCATGCCCACTCTGACAGACTGCTAGGAAGGAATTTTGCATGACAGCCAAGATCGCCGTGCTCATTTCGGGCAATGGTTCGAATTTGCAGGCCCTGATCGACGCCATCCGCTATCGCGTATTGCCGGCGGAGATCGTGGTCGTGGTCTCCAATCGCCAAGACGCCTATGGTCTGCAACGGGCCGAGAAGGCGGGCATCCCGACACGCGTGCATGCGCTCAAGCCCTATACAGAGGCCGGTCGCAGCCGGCACGAGTATGACGCCGATCTCGCTCAGATCGTTAGAGAATACAGGCCGGATCTGGGTCGTGCTGGCCGGGTGGATGCTCATCCTCAGTGCGGATTTCCTGGACCATTTTTCCTACCGGGTCATCAATCTGCACCCTGCCCTGCCGGGCAAGTTCCCCGGCACCCATGCCATCGAACAGGCCTTCGAGGCCTATCAGAAGGGCGAGATCAAGGAGACCGGACTCATGGTGCATCTGGTGCCCGACGAGCAGGTCGACGCCGGACCGGTGCTGGAGCGCGTCACCGTGCCCATCTATCCCAGCGACGCGCTGGAGACGCTGGAAAGACGCATGCATCAGGCAGAACATCGAGCGCTGGTGCAGGCGTTGTTGCGTGTGATTGAAGGCGATGAGGATTGAAGAGGAGTTCGTAATGACATTTCGTATCGGTGCGGTTCAGATGAATTCGCAGGGGAACAAGGAAGCCAATCTGGCCACGGCCGAGCGTCTGATCGACGAGGCGGCTGCCCAGGGAGCGGACGTGGTGGCGCTGCCGGAGATGTTCAACATCTACGGCACAACCGATGAGATCCGCAACGGACGTGAGTCGATGGATGGACCCACCAGCCGGTTTTTGCGGCGCAAGGCGCAGCAACATGGCATCACCCTTCACGGCGGCAGCATTCCGGTGCAGACGCCGGACAGCGACAAGGCCTGGAACATCACGCTGGTCTACGACCCGGCCGGCGAATTGATCGCCACCTATCGCAAGATCCATCTCTTCGACATCGACATCACGGGCACAGTGTCGGACAACGAATCGTCACGCTACGAGGCCGGCACGGAAATGGTGGCCTTCGAGAGCGAGCATGGCCAGTTCGGCCTGACCATCTGTTACGACATCCGCTTTCCCGAAGTCTATCGGGCCTTGACGCTGGCCGGCTCACGCGTCATCTTCCAGCCGTCGGCCTTCACACTCTATACGGGCAAGGATCACTGGGAAGCGCTGATCCGGGCGCGGGCCATCGAGAACCAGGTCTACATGGTCTCGCCCGCGCAGATCGGCGTCCATGCCGGCAACAAGACCTGCTACGGCAATACCATGATCGTCGATCCCTGGGGCACGGTGCTGGCCCGCGCGCCGGAACGCGAGTGCGTGGTGATCGCCGACATCGACTACGCCGCCCAGGACAAGATCCGCGCCGGCTTGCCCAACCTCAAGCATCGGCGACCGGATGTCTATGGGGGAGAGGTTCGGAGGGATTGATCCACGAAGAGCACGAAAAAGCACGAAGGAACACGAAGGTGAAAAACCATTTCTTCACTTCGTGGCCCTTCGTGCTTTTTCGTGCTCTTCGTGGATCAATATAGACCCGTTCTCCCGCCAACTACAGTTCCATCAACATCGCCACCAACAACGCGGCGCGCCCGACGATCTGATCGACCTCGATGTGCTCGTGGTCGGCGTGGGCGCCGTGGCCGGGAATGCCCAGCCCGTCCAGCGTGGGCACGCCCAGCGCGCCGGTGAAGCTGGCATCGCTGCCGCCGCCGGTGCTGCCCTCCTCAAGCGTCATCCCCATCTCACGCCCCAATGCCGCCACGCGTTCATAGAGCGCCCCGGTGACAGCGCGTTCCAGCGGCGGACGATTGGCGCCGCCGGAGACCTCGATGACTGCGCCGGGCAGGATCGGTTCCAGACCGTACATGGCCGCCATGACCCGGTCGACCTCATCCTGAGTCCAGGCGCGCATGTCGACGCTGGCGACGGCCTTGGCCGGAATCACGTTGGATTTGGTGCCGCCTTGGACCACATTGACGTTGACGGTTGTGCCCTTCTCCCAGTCGGTCAATGCTTGGATCTTGAGGATCTGATGGGCCATTTCGTGGACGGCGCTGATGCCCCGCTCCGGCTCGACGCCGGCGTGGGCGGCGCGGCCGGTGATCTCCAGACTGAAGGTGCCGCCGCCCTTGCGCGCCGTTTTGAGCACGCCGCCGGGCAGGGGCGATTCCATGACCAATGCGTACTCGGAGCGTAGCCCCTCTTCCTCGATCAACGCCCGCGAGGTGGGACTGCCCACTTCCTCGTCCGATGTCATGAGAATGGTGACGGGGCGGGGCAACGCCAACGCCAGATCGCGGATCGGCCCGCAGCGCGAACTCTGACAACATGAGGCTCGACTGCATGTCGAAGATGCCCGGCCCGTAGCCTTTGCCGTCTTCCTCGATCCGATAGGGGTGGGTCTCCAACGAGCCGACCGGCCAGACGGTGTCGTAGTGGCAGAGGATCAGCGCCGGTTTGACGTCGTCGCCATAGTCGCCCTGGCCGAAGCGGGCGCGCACATGGTTGCCCTGGGTCTCGACCGGCAGGATCTCGACTTCGGCCCCGGCCGCACCCAGTCGACCGGCCAGCAGCTCTGCGAAGGCGTCCAGCCGCGGCTTGTCGTCGCTGGGCGTTTCGGTGGTGACAAGCAGTTCGATGGTCTTCAACATCTCGTCTTCGTGTTGGCTGAAATAGTCTGTGACTTCCTGGTACTTCATCGCTTTCCTTCCCAATGGCGTGGTTTGATTGGATTTGAATCATTGTACATCCGGCATGAAGTATTGGGGCAACGCGAGGCGGTGGGCGAGGGGCGGGATGATTGACACGGTTTGTCTCCGGCGCTACAATTTCCAATATCGATAATTGCCCACACCGATTGTACCCCATCGAGGAACCATGCCCTCTCTCCAGCAGGAAGTCAGAGACTATCTCACACGGCAGGGCGCCAGCTTCAGCGACAACACGGAGTCCTTCAAGGATCTCGACTTCACGATCTCCGGCAAGGGCGAGACCGTCTTTCGCCTCGAGGTCAAGGAGAAACGCAAACCCTATAGCGCTTCCCATTGGCCGACCAAGATCCCCGAAGCCGATCTGTTCATTTTGGACGATCTGACGGTGCGCAAGTGCATCAACTACGCACCCCGCTGCGGCGTGCTTGTGCGTGATACCGCCCGCTCCAGATATTGTTTCTTCTCCGTGGTCGATCTGGCCATGATGCCGCGTGAGCGGGTCAACCGAACCATCAACAATCGCAGGAAGGCACTCAAGGGCAAATGGCTGATCAATCTCAACGACGGGCTGCCGGCGGGCTGCTTGGAAGACGGGTTCGAGCACATTCGCACCTACCTGCGCAACCTGGATGAGATCCTCTTCGAGCGCCTCGAATGCCACGGCAATTATGCAGGGGAGACCGTGGCGATGGCCGGCATCACGCGCAAGCCCCACCATTGGACGTCTGATGTCCGAGATACGCGATGATTTTCAACGAACCGATTTCGCCACAGATGGACACAGATGGGGGTAGGATAACCACAGATGAGGCCGGATAGCACGAAATCTGTCAGAATATCATCTGTGAATATCCGTTATTCATCTGTGGCTATCTGTGGCTGATCTCTTGTTCATTCTCCAGATTCAACCACCTATAGGGAAAACGTAAATGAACACATATCAAGAACCGAGCAAAGAGCTACCTGTACGCACGTTCGATGTGGTGGTCGCCGGCGGCGGCACAGGCGGCGTTGTGGCCGCGCTGGCTGCGGCGCGACGGGGCGCCAATACCGTGCTGATCGAGGCCAAAGGCTATCCTGGCGGCACGGTGGTCGAAGGCGGTACCGCGCTGCACAGCTACTACAACCTGTGGAAGGCCTTCCCCGGCGTCGAAAAGCGCCAGGTCGTCAAGGGCATTCCCCAGGAGATCGTGGATCGGCTGGCCGAGGCCGGCGGCACATCGGGCCACGCCGAGATGACCGAAGGCTATGACTACGACTCGATCTGCACGGCCATCGACACCGAGATCTACAAGCTCGTCACCTTCGAGATGCTGGTCGAAGCAGGCGTGACCGTCTGCGTCAACACGCTGCTGACCGGCGCCATCATGGACGGCTCGCGCATCACCGGCGTTATTGCCGAGAGCCGATCCGGGCGTGAGGCCATCTTCGCCCACACGTTCGTGGACTGCACCGGTCTCGGCGCGCTCTGCGCCTACGCCGGGGCCGATTTCTCCGAGCCCAACGACTATCCGGTGGCCAATAGTATCGGCGTCGGCGGCGTCAATGTGGAGAAATACTACGAGTTTCTCAAAGAGAACGACGCCGTCAAGGAATATTCTGAGGGCTGGCGCAGCGGCAAAGAGGACCAGATCGTGCGGCTCATGGGCATCAGTAAGAATTTGCCGCCCGAGTTCATGGAAGAGGCCCGGCGCATCGGCATGGCCACCGTGATCACGACCGTGCACGATGATTACTTCATGTTCATCAAGCTCAACTACAAGATGAAGGTCAGCCCCACGGATCGTGACGCCACAGCCGAGGCAGAGTTGGAACTGCGTCGACGCCAAGTTGCGGCCATCGAACTCTTCCGCAAATTTGTGCCCGGCTGCGAAAATGCCTTCATGACGCGCACAAGCCCGCACATCAATCCGCGGCGTGGCCGTCTCATTACCTGCGACTACGACATCACCCGTTCGGATGTGCTGGAAGGCCGCCACTTCGAGGACGATGTCTTCGTCTACGGCTTCCATGATATGGCCCCGCGCTTCCAGATCAAGGACGGCGGCACATACGGCATCCCCTACCGGGCGCTCTGCGTGGCCGGCGTGGACAACCTCTTCGCCACCGGCATGATGATCACAGCCGACCACAACGCCCACATGTCGACGCGCAACACCGTCTCGTGCATGGGCATGGGCCAGGCCGCGGGCACAGCCGCCGCGCTTTCCGCCGCCAAAGGATGCGATATTCGAGCATTGCCCTATGCCGAGCTACGTCAGGCGCTTGAGGAAGATGACGTCTATTTCGAGTGAGCGCCGGGCACTAGGGCGCCAATAAGAACAGTCCAAAGAAATATTGATCCACCAAGACCACGAAGAATCAGTCAGGAAACCACCCTGTATGGAAATTCGTGAACCTTCGTGGATCAATATTTTTCTACTTTGGCCTCAGGCGCCGAACCACCTGCGCTCTCGTCGTCGTCGAGCCAGACGAGATGGCAGTTGCTGCACCGGTATTGGGTAACAGCGGACCAGCGAGAAAAGTAGAGCGTCGTGCCCAAAACAAACCCGGCAAAGACAAACGCCAGGACTGCAATCAGGAAGGCGGGTTCATTCAACGGCGGCTCAAGCCAGAGCCAGCTTGCCAGCAGACTGAGCAGCCCAAACAATCCCGCGGCAAAAGCGACTGCGAGGCCATAGTTCAAGCGCCATCGACCCACTGAAGTCGACTGATCTGATGCCACCAACCTGGCCTCGCGGTCGATTTCTTCGCTCTGACAATGTGGACATTGAAGCTGTGCCAAGGGTCACCTCCATCATGGGATCACACCCCCCCGATTTTTCGGCGGGTTCTCCGATTCGATTCAGGGATTTGCATAATCGAGAGGATTAAGACGACATGCGCCCGCAGCGGTTTCTCTGAACGTTGTGTAGTGGTCAGATTGAAACCAACGGACTTGTATTCATCTGGAAGGTAGGATATCATGAACAACAACTGTAATCAACACTACCGTTTCTCCCGCCATGAAAAAAGAGACTTGCGACTCTATCTCCCTGGTTCCGCTCAGGGCGAAGTCGAGTTTCCTTGCTACTGCAAATGGTTGGACAACTCATCATTTTCATCAGAAGCGTGATCGGGCGCTTCATTTGGGGAGTCGATATGCGACGTTCAGTCTTTCTTCTAGCTGTTCTGCTGATGGTCATTGCCGCCAGCGCCGCCTGCCAGTTGCAAGAGCCGGTTGAAGGTCCTATGGGTCCGGCCGGCCCGCCTGGTCCGCAAGGCGCGCCGGGCGCCCCTGGTGCGAAGGGGGATGCCGGTCCCGCCGGCCCGGCCGGTGAAGACGGGCTGAACTGGATGCCTGCAACCTACGTCGGCTCAGAAAACTGCCAGGAGTGCCACGAAGACATCTACGCCACCTACAGCGAAACCGGCCACCCCTACATATTCAACAAGATCGTCGACGGACAAGCGCCCGAATATCCGTTTTCGGAAGTGCCGGATCCGCCCGAAGGATACACGTGGGATGACATCTCCTACGTGATTGGCGGCTATGGCTGGAAGGCCCGCTTCGTCGACCAGGATGGCTACATCATTACCGGCGACGAGAATGCCGCAACCCAATACAATCTCGAAAACAAGACACTCAAGATGGGTGACGATTGGGTCCCCTACCACGCCGGTGAGGAGGTAACCAACGACTGTGGCAGTTGCCACACCACCGGCTACATTCCGGAAGGCAATCAAGACGGACTGCCCGGCCTCATCGGCACCTGGGCCGAGGACGGCATTGGCTGTGAGGAGTGTCACGGTCCCGGCAGCAACCATGTCAACGATCCCTATCAGGTGTCGGCCACTATCAACCGCGATTCGGAATCCTGCGGCCAATGTCACAGCCTCGGAGATGTAACTGAGATCGAAGCCAGCGACGGTTTCATCGACCATACCCAGCAGTATGACGAACTCTTCGCATCGAAGAAGCGCGTCATGCGTTGCGTCGATTGTCACAACCCCCACGAGACGGTCAAGCATGCCTCAGGGGGATTGGCCATCAAGTCCGACTGCGAGAGCTGCCACTTTGAGAACGATACCTATCAGAAGATCACCGACCGTCGCCACGCCAAGTGCGTGGACTGCCACATGCCCCAATGCGACAAAGAGCGCCCTGGCCGATCCGGAGCAGTTCAGCGCCGACATGCACACCCATCTCATGGCCATCAACCCAATGGCAACGTCACAGTTTGACAAGGACGGCGCCTTCTCCGAACCCTATCTGACGCTTGATTTCGCCTGCCGAAGTTGCCACAACGAAGATGGACGCGCGGACAACCTAAGCGATGAGGAACTCCAGGAAGCCGCCATTGGCTTCCATGACCGCGAGGAGGCAGGATCGTTGAACAAGAGGTAGTAGGGCCGATCCCGAAAAAATAGACCCCCAGTGCAAGTTCCCGACACTGGCCGCAAACTTGAATGTGTGACCAGGCTCTTACCGGCCAGTGCCGGGGACATTGGGGCAACTATTTTCCGGGCACGGCCCATGGCAGCGGCTTCCGAGGCATGTCGGATCTCGAGTTTTCGTGGGTGAATCATTTGCGTATCGTATTTGTTCGTTTCTGTGGACTTTTTGTCCTTTTGATTGGATTGGCCATCCTCACATTGGCGTGGGTGGACGTGAGCAGCGCCCAGGCGCAATCGCCGCCGGATCTGGCCTGCCGCGGCTGCCATGGCGACAATCAGCGGGAACTGATGCTGCCCTCCGGCGAGACTCTGCCGCTGCTGGTCCCGCTCGATCTGCTGGATCAGTCGGTGCATGCATCTGCATCACAATCTTCTTCATCACACAGTGACATATCCTGTTCAGATTGCCACATCAACGACACCAACTATCGCTTCCCTCACGAACCGACCGCAGCCACGGATCGCCGCGATTACACGGTGGTCGCCGCCCAAACCTGTGAGTCATGTCATTATCCGCACAATCCGTTTCACGGTGATCTCGACGCGGAATCAGCCGGCGCCGAGATGCCTGCACCGACCTGCGTAGACTGCCACAGCGCCCACGAGGTCGAGCCGTTCGAGAAGATGGCCAACGCTCATGCCCGAACGCTGTGTGACGTGTCATAGCGATGAGGCCGCCGGCTGGGCTGAGTCTTTCTTCGACACGCGACCCGGCTACGGCGAAGGCGCCGCCGGATTCAGCGGCAGCAGACGATGCCTGGGCTGCCACGAGGATGTCTACCTGAGCTGGCGCGACACGCTCCACGCAACGACCATTCAGGATGTCCGGGCCAATCCCGATGCCATCGTGGCTGACTTCACGGTGGACGATCCGCACCGCACCATCGAACTGACCGACGTCGCCTACACCATCGGCGGCGAGTGGATGCAACGCTACATCACGGTGACAGCCGGGATATCGACAACCGGGATATCGACATCTTCGGGCATCACGGCAACGGCGGGCATGACCGCAACAGCGGGCGTCACCGAACCGGTGCAGATCAGCGCTTCCGAGGGTGGATTCTATGTGTTGCCGGCTGAATGGCATTCGGAGACCGCAGAGTGGGCAAGCTACCACCCGGACACCTGGGACGAGACCGACTGGCGAGAGTCGTGCGGCTCCTGCCACATCACCGGGCTGGACACCGAGACCTGGGAGTTCACCGAGTTCGGCATCGGCTGCGAAAGTTGTCACGGTCCGTCGGCCGAACACATCGCCGACCCGGAAAATGTCGTGCCCTTTGCCCAGATCGACGACCAGGTCTGCGGCGCCTGTCACAGCCGCGGCACGTCGCCGGACGGGTTGCCCTTCCCGGCGACCTTCCGCCCCGGCGATCAACTGACCGATCATTTCGTTTTCACGACGGACCCCGAAGACTCCTGGCCCGACGGCAGCGCCAAGCTGCACAACCAGCAGTACCTGGATTGGACGCTGGGCAACAGCATGGAGGCCCGATGATTCGACCAGTTGCGCTTCATGTCATGCCGTCCATGGCGGCGGCATTGGCCGTGCCCAGCTCAAAGCGCCGGTCAACGAACTCTGTGTCGAATGTCACAACGACAAGCGCGCCCTGATCAGACACATGCCCTACCATGAAGTGGCCAGCGCCGAGCACGATTTCACCTGCACCGACTGTCACATGCCGAAGATGGCGACCAGCGCCGTGGCCTATGACATTCACAGCCACACGTTCCAACAGCCCAACCCTCAGGGCAGCATCGATCATGGTAGTGTTGAGGCCATGCCCAATGCCTGCAACCTCTGCCACACCGACCTGGGCGAGGATCCGGAATGGGCCGTCGAGATCATCAACTATTCAATCACACAGCAGGAGGGCGACAGTTCGTTCTTCGGACCCGGTCCAACCCCAACGGCGCCACCGACGCCAACGCCGTTGCCATCGGTCGGCCAACCTGTAGACGTGGCGGTTCGCACGCCCGGTCTCTGGCTGCGCTATGGATTTTTCGCCCTTATGGGACTGATCGGGTTGGGGATCTTGATCTATTTAGTGGTGCGCGTCGTGCGCTCCAGGAGAAGCAGGAATGTTTGAACGCATCGGTCGATTTTTCTCCCCAGCACGAACATCGCCTCTGTGGGTACGCATCATGCCCTATGCGTTCTTCCTTTTCTGTGGGCTGACGCTCTTCCTGATCGCAGGCGCGGGCTGGGAATATACCAATAGCAACGAATTCTGCGGGACAGCCTGCCATACCATGCCGGCCGAGTATATCTCCTATCTGGAGTCGCCGCATGCCAACGTCAAGTGTGTCGAGTGTCACATTGGCCGTGCCACCATCGCCACCCAGTTGACGCGCAAGTCAAAAGAGATCACCCATGTGCTCAAGTACGCGGGAGCTGGCTATCACCTGCCTGTCTATACAAAGTCGTTCCGTCCGGCCTCCGAAGTCTGCGAGAAATGCCACAATCCTGAGAAATTCTCGGCTGATTCGTTGCGCGAGTTCAGGCACTACGATGCCGAACGCAACAACGAGGAAACGCTCCAGTATATGTCCTTCAAGACCGGCGGCGGTACCGACCGGGAGGGACGAGGCAAGGGCATCCACTGGCATATCGAAAACGATATCGAATACATTGCCACCGATGACCCGCATCTGGAACAGGAGATCCCCTGGGTGCGCGTCTCCAACGCCGATAGCGGCGAAACCGAAGAATTTGTCGATGTCGACGCCGATCTGCCGGCAGACTTCGTCGAACAGAATGCCGACAAGATCAAGACCATGGACTGCACCAGTTGTCACAACCGCATCTCGCACCAGTTCCCAACACCGGCAACGGCCATCGATAACGCCATGGCAAGCGGCGCCATCTCGCCTGAAGTTCCCTATTTCAAGCAGAACGCGCTGGCCGTCTTCGAACGTGACTATCCCAACATGGACGAAGCGCAACGTGCCATTCTCGGCCTCAAAGGTTATTATGAGGTGCAGTACCCTGATTATTACGCGGCCAACCAGGAGACGGTCAACACTGCCGCCGATGAGGTTCTAAATCTCTACCAGAAGATGATGTATGAGACCATGGAGCCGAGTTGGGGAGCGCATCCCGACAACCTGGGCCACAGGAATCAGCCGGTTGTTTCCGCTGCCACGACGGCAAACATCTTTCACCGCAAGGCGAGAGCATTCGAATCGAATGCAATCTCTGTCATTCGATTCCCATCAAGAGTCCCGCAGACGGCTCTTCGCCCATCCTGACGTTGGAAGAGACCTTTGAACCGGAATCACACATCGACAGCAATTGGATCTCTCTCCATCGCTTCGAGTATGATGATACATGTGAGGGTTGTCATACTGTCAGCGATCCCGGCGGAATCAGCGATACAAGCTTCTGCAGCAACAGCTCGTGTCATGCGACGGAATGGACCTATGCCGGCTTCAACGCACCGAGCATTGTTGAGCTGACCAATGTCCTTGACGAACAGTTACCGACCTATCCCGAATCAAATCTAACCTGGAACGATCTTGTAGGCCCCATCCTGGAGGCGCGTTGCGTCGCCTGCCATGGCGGCACAGCCGGCCTCTATCTAGATAGCTACGCAGGACTGCTGGCCGGCGGCAATTTCGGACCAGCGATCGTTCCCGGCAACGCCGACGAGAGCCTACTCGTCGAGCTACAAAAAGCGGGGCATCCCAATAGCCTTGCCCCTCGTGAACTAGAATGGATCGAGCAATGGATCAACGAAGACGCGCCCGAATTCTAGGTGCGTTACTCTTAACCACGTTGGCAGGATTGTCTGCCCTAGGATTTTTTGGAAGATTCGGCATTTCTCCGCCGGCCACTGTGCTGGCGGCACAGCCCTCGCCGGACAGCGCCTGTATTGGCTGTCACGGCGACAGAACGGACAGCTATGACGCTGCCCAGCGGCGAAGAATTGCCGCTCGGTGTCGATCTTGTCGCGCTCGATATGTCCGTCCACGGACTTCACGGTGGACTTGAAGGTGGTGAAGAGGTCTACTGCGTCGACTGTCATCGCGGCAACGAACGCTACCGTTTTCCTCATCAGCCCAATCCGGCCGAGACGCTCCAGGAATTTTCCGCCGACGTTTCACAGAATTGCCAGCAGTGTCACGAACCCATCGAGCTCCACAATCCCGGCCATCTTATGGCTGAGGACAAGGAAGGCTTGCCGACCTGCACCGACTGCCACGGCGGCCATGAGGCCGAGCCGGTGGATGCGATGTTGGCCGATCCCGTCGGCACGTGCCAAAGCTGCCATGAGACCTACGAGGACGAAGCGTGTGCCGAGACCCATGCCGAGTTGGTTGCCAATCTGGGCCCGGATCAGACCTGCCAGACCTGTCATACGGATACGCATGTCTATCCGGCCGATGCCCAGTGCAAGAACTGTCACACGCTGCTGACCAGCGAGATCACCATGCTTTCGGGCGATACGCTGCCGCTCAACGTCGATCTGGAGACGCTGGATAACTCGGTCCACGGATACCATCTGACTGACCAGTATGAGCAGAATCCGTTGCTCTGCACCGACTGCCACAGCGACACGGAGCAGTATCGAGTTCCCGCACCCGCCCAAGACCTTCACCGGTCTGCGCAGCTACCACTTCGAAAACGAAGGCATGTGTCGGGACTGCCACACCGATATCTACGAAGCATGAACGTGACGGCGTCCATGCCGAGGCCTATGCGTCCGGCGTAGCCGATGCCGCGACCTGCTTCGACTGCCATGGCAACCACGACATCCAGATGCCGGCAGATGCCACGCGAACGCGTCTCCGAGACCTGCGCCCAGTGCCACTCGACCATCAACGATCAATATGCCCACAGCGTCCACGGCGCGGCATTGCTGGGCGAGGACAACCCGGATGTGCCGGTCTGTACCGACTGCCACGGCGTGCATCACATCGAAGATCCGACGACGGCCCAATTCCGGCTTCAGATCGCCGGAGATTGTGCGCCGAGTGCCATGCGGACGAGGAGATGATGGGGAAATATGGCATCTCCACCGATGTATTCGATACCTACGTGGCCGACTTCCATGGCACGACCGTGCAACTCTTCGAAAAACAGTCGCCTGACCAGGAGACCAACAAAGCCGTCTGTTACGATTGTCACGGCGTACACAACATCCTGCCTGCCAGCGATGAAAATTCTCAGGTGATCCGCGAAAATTTGCTTGTCACCTGCCAGCAGTGCCATCCGGATGCGAACACCAACTTCCCCGACGCGTGGACAAGCCACTTCAAGCCATCGTTGCAGCACAATACGTTGGTCTACCTGGTGGATCTCTTCTACGCCATCGTCATCCCGATCACGATTGGTTTCTTCACGCTGTTGATTGGAAGCGACATCTATCGCACGTCCCGAGAACGACGTGCGCGCAGAAGAGGAAGAGGAAGAGCATGACGAACAACAATAAACCTTCCAAATATTGGCGATTCAACACTTGGTCACGCATCGAACATGGGCTGCTGATCCTGAGCTTCACGACGCTGGTGATCACCGGCATCCCCCAACGCTATGCCGATTCCTTTCTTGGCAACGGTGCGATTCAACTGATGGGCGGGATCGAGACGACACGTCTCATCCACCACGTGGCCGCGGCGATCTTGGTCTTTGAGTCCATCTATCACCTGGGCCGGGTGAGCTACAAAGTCTTTGTCCTGCGTTTGCCGCTGACCATGATGCCCACCCCAAAGGACGCCAAGGACACCGGCCACACGGTGACCTATAATCTTGGATTGACGCCCAATGCGCCGCAAATGGGCCGCTATACCTTTGGCGAGAAGGTTGAGTATTGGGCCGTGATCTGGGGAACGGTCATCATGATCATTACGGGGTTTGCGCTTTGGAACCCGGTCCTGGTCACCCAATATCTGCCCGGGCAGATCATTCCGGCCTCTAAGGCGGCGCACAGCGCCGAGGCATTGCTGGCGACGCTCTCAATTCTCTCCTGGCATCTGTACAACGTCCACCTCAAGCACTTCAACAAGAGCATGTTCACCGGATACATCGATCGGCATGTGATGGAAGAAGAGCATCAACTGGAATTGGCCGATATCGAGCAGGGCCAGACCGGGACCAGACCGCCGCGAAAACATCGTGCGCCGCAGAAGTCTGGTTTACTGGCCCATCGCGATTGTTCTCACGACGATGATGTTGTTTGGCGCCTATCGCTTCTTGACCATCGAAACGACGGCCATCACCACTGTGCCCCGGCAGGAGATCGAGGTCTTTGTGCCGGTGGCGCCGACTGTTGAGCCGTAACAAAAAGACCAGTGAACATCTCAAATTTAGGACAAGGATGTGCCTGCGACGGTCCATACCGATTGAGCCATGGATAGACTTGTATAGACCGTTCCAAGCACGTGATGCCCTCATCCTGAGGTATGTTTCTAAGAGAAATTTGCGGATTGTAATATCTATCACTATCTGGTATGATTAGCAGAACATGAAAGCCGCATTAAAATTGTACGTTTCCATATGATAAATAGCATGTTCCTTACGCACATATCTACCATCCATGTACACCCCTTATTGATTGAAAGGAAAAATGCCTGACGACAAAACCGTCCGACTTGCCAGTAAACTAGGTTGCCGGCTACGGGTCTTATCAGACTCGAAGAACAACCTTCCCGGAGGAGAGAACCCATGAGACGAAAATTATTGTTCGCAGGCTTGGTCGTCGCACTTGTCTGTGTGGGCATACTTGGCATCGGTGCTGAACGTCGCACTTGCTCAAGACGCAGAAGAAACTCAGCCCGAAATACCGTTCTTGCTGGACTGGATGGGATCGGGTCATGCCGATAGCGAGGCCGAGGCCTTCCGCCATTGGGATGAAGATGATCCAGCAGAGGTGCCCGAGAACTGCGCCAAGTGTCACAGTTCCAGTGGTTACCTGGACTTCCACGGCGTGGACGGCAGTGAAGTCGGTGTCGTGAACAGCTCCGTACCGGTTGATCCGGCCGAGGTCGTTCAGTGCGTCACCTGTCACAACGACGCCACCATGCACAAAGACAGCGTAATTATGCCCTCCGGCCTTGAATTGACCGGATTGGGCGCTGAGGCGCGCTGTATGGAATGTCATCAGGGTCGCGAATCGGGTGTGAGCGTCGACGCCGCCATTGATGAATTGGCGCTGGAAAGCGTGGACACCGTCAGCGAAGAGTTGGGATTCAAGAATATCCACTACTACGCGGCCGCCGCGACCAAGTATGGTACGCTGGCCAAGGGTGGATACGAATATGATTTCGACACCTACGACGGCAATTTCGCCCACGTAGAGGGATTCGAGACCTGTGACTCATGCCATAATTCACATACGCTGGAACTCGACATCGAATCATGCGCCACCTGCCATGAAGACGTCGCTGAGGTCGAAGACCTGCACGATGTGCGCATGCAAGGTTCGCTGGTCGACTACGACGGCGACGGCGACATCGAAGAAGGCATCTACTACGAGTTGGAAGGCCTGAGCGAACTGCTGCTGCCGGCAATCCAAGCCTATGCCAATGAGGTCTCCGGCACGCCGATCGGCTACGGCGACGGATATCCCTACTTCTTCATCGACGCCAACGGCGACGGCGAGATCGGGGATGACGAGGGCGACCGCTACAATGCCTGGACGCCGCGCCTGCTCAAGGCTGCCTACAACTACCAGACCGCCCACAAGGATCCGGGCGCCTACGCCCACGGCGGCAAGTACATCATTCAGTTGATGCACGACTCCATCGTGGACCTGAATGAAGCCATTGCGGAGCCGGTCGATCTGTCCATGGCCCACCGCATCGATGCCGGCCACTTTGCCGGTTCCGAAGAGGCCTTCCGCCACTGGGACGAGGACGGCGCCGTACCTGGCTCGTGTGCCAAGTGTCACACGCCCGGCGGCCTGCCCATGTACCTGGAAGAGGGTGTCAACATTTCGCAGCCGTTGCCCAACGGTCTCGAATGCAGCACCTGCCATAACGACCTGGTCGAGTTCACTGTGTATGAGGTAGAAGAGGTCGAGTTCCCAAGCGGCCTGGTTGTCTCTGCCGAGGATGCGAACAACAACCTCTGCCTCAACTGCCATCAGGGACGTGAGTCCACGGTGAGCGTCAACGCCCATATCGGCGACGTTGCTGACGACGAGGTTTCGGATGCCCTGGGCTTCCGCAATGTCCATTACTTCGCTGCCGGCGCAACCCGCTACGGCACCGAGGCCCAGGGCGCCTACGAGTACGACGGCAAGGAGTACGCCGGTCTATTCGATCACGCCAACGTCAATAGCTGCACCGACTGTCACGGCACACATGACCTGCAGGTGGACACGGATTCCTGCATCGAGTGTCATGAGGAGATGGAGGATTCGGGCGACATCGCCGACATCCGCTATAACTTCGCTGACTATGACGGCGACGGCGATGACGAAGAAGGCGTAGCCGGCGAAATCGAGGAGCTGCATGGCATGCTCTACGAGGCCCTGCAGGCCTATGCAACCGACGTGGTCGGAACCGGCATTGTCTACGACTCGCACGCCTATCCCTACTTCTTCGACGAAGAGGAAAACCGCTACAGCACGTGGACACCACGCCTGCTGCGGGCTGCCTACAACTACCAGTATGTGGCCAAGGATCCTGGCGCATTCACCCACAATACGCCGTACATCGTTCAGATTCTCCAGGGAAGTCTTGAGGATCTCGGTGTAGATATCTCGGGGATGGACCAGCCGTAGGCGATGAACCGCTCGTGACGGACCGCAGAGAAAGCGGAACCGTTCGATAGCGACAAACAGAAAAGGGCCGGCTTCTTGAAGAAGCCGGCCCTTTTTTGTGAAAGAATTGTAGCACGACATTCTTGTAGGTCACACTTGCAGTGTGACAACGCCGGGAACGAAAGTATCCCACTTGAGTCGTGACAGCTCAGCCAATGCAGAGTCGGACCTACAGAACCGCACCCACCGTCTGGTTTTGCGTGCACTGGAGACTACGGCATAAATGCCGTGGTACAAAGTCCACCCGCCACTACGCACGCAATTGCTTGTAGTAGTTGATCAGGCTGTTGGTCGATGAATCGTGGCTGGTCACGTCGTCATCGCCGGCCAGCTCAGGCAGGATCGCCTTGGCCAATACCTTGCCCAACTCAACACCCATCTGGTCATAGGAATTGATACCCCAGATCACGCCCTGCACAAAGATCTTGTGCTCGTAGAGGGCAATCAGCGAGCCCAACGTCATTGGCGTCAGCTTCTTGAAGAGGAAGGAGTTGGTCGGCCGGTTGCCGGGGAAGGTCTTGGCCGCCGCCAGCAGTTCCAGTTCCTCGCCGGACCATCCCTGGGCCGCCAAGTTCAACGCGTACCTCGTCGGTCGTCTTGCCCTGCATCAGCGCTTCGGTCTGCGCGAAGTAGTTGGAGAGCAGGATGGGGTGATGGTCGCCGATGGGATTCTGGCTCTGGGCCGGGGCCAGGAAATCACAGGGAATCAGCTTTGTGCCCTGATGAATGAGCTGATAGAAGGCGTGTTGGCCATTGGTGCCCGGCTGTCCCCAGATGATGGGGCCGGTGCTGTAGTCGACCGACTCGCCGTCGCGGGTCACGCACTTGCCGTTGCTCTCCATGTCGCCCTGCTGGAAATAGCTGGCAAAGTGCTCAAGATATTGGTCGTAGGGCAGAATGGCGTTGGTCTCGGCGCCGAAGAAATTGTTGTACCAGATCCCCAGCAGCGCCATCACGACCGGAATGTTCTTCTCAAACGGGGCCGTGCGGAAATATTCATCGACCTCATGCGCGCCGGTGAGCAGTTCCACAAAGTGGTCGAAGCCGATGTAGATGGCGATGGAGAGACCGATGGCCGACCAGAGCGAATAGCGACCGCCGACCCAATCCCAAAACTCGAACATGTTGGCCGGATCGATGCCGAACTCGGCCACGCCCACCGCATTGGTGGAAAGGGCGGCGAAGTGCTTGGCAATGGCCGCCTCGTCGCCGGACGCGGCCAGGAACCAACGTCGCGCCGTGTGTGCGTTGGTCATGGTCTCCTGGGTCGTGAAGGTCTTGGAGGCGATCAGGAAGAGGGTCGTCTCCGGGTCAACCTTCTTCAAGGTCTCAGCGATATCGGTGCCGTCGACGTTGGAGACAAAATGGACGTGGAGACCCGGTTTGCCGTAGGGCGTCAGCGCCGTCGTCACCATCTTGGGGCCAAGGTCCGAGCCGCCGATGCCGATGTTGACAACGTCGGTGATGGCCTTGCCGGTGTAGCCACGCCACTCACCCGAGCGCACCTTGTCGCTGAAGAGACGCATCTGCTCCAGCACCCGGTTGACTTCGGGCATGACATCGACTCCGTCCACAATAATGGGTCGATTGGAGCGATTGCGCAGGGCCACGTGCAACACGGCCCGGTCTTCGGTGTTGTTGATCTTCTGCCCGCTGAACATGGCGTCGATCATGCCGCGCAGATCAGACGACTCGGCCAGGCCAAGCAACAGTCCCATGGTCTCTTCTGTGATGCGATTTTTGGCGTAGTCGAATAAGATGTCCTCGAAACGCAGCGAAAAGCGACTGAAGCGATCCGGATCTTCGGCGAAAAGCGTGCGCATCTGCACCGACGCCATCTCGTCAAAATGATCGGCAAGATCGGACCAGACCGGGGATTGAACTAGGGTTGACATTTTGGCTCCTAAATTTTGAGGTTCAGTTGAGTTGGATCAATCTCGGCATCAACGTGAGCGTCGCCATCGTTATCAGAATCTTCGTCAGGCGCCCATTTCGTCCATGCCGCCATTTGTCTGACTGTTCTGCGTTTGGCTATCTCCACCGTTCCCGCTCCCGCCGGCCATGGCGCCTCCGCCAGACGGATCCGCTACGGCTCGGCCATCCTCATCGGCCATGAGTTCCTCCCGTCGACGCTCGCAGCGTTCGATCACCAGGCGAAGATGCAGCCGCAGGTCATAGAAATCGCGCTGATAGAAGAGCGGAACCTGCAACTTGTCTGTCAGTCGTTTCTCCATTGCACGCAGATCGATGAGGTAGTCATCCAGTTCCTCGAGCGTGGAATCTTCCAGATGGATTTCAATTCGTCGCATCTGTTGGTACCATCGATAGACCCGATACCGGTTGGCAAAGCTGTATGCCCCGGGCGTGCTACGCAACAATGGATACAGGATGACAAGCATCGGCAGCACAACGAAAATGAAGCGCTGTACAATCGTTGCCAGCGAGACCGGCAGAAATTTCTCCAGATCGGACGGCCCCATATCGAGATATTGCTGAACGTTGTTGGGGACAGCAAGTTCGCTATTCTTCGAAGAAGGAAACTCTCCTTCTTCGGCAAAATAATCCCCGCCGGCAAATATCTCCAGACCGGCAGCCAGCAACTGCCGTGCAGAATCGACGTGAAGCTGTTCATTGGCCACCAGCATGGCGGTCGTCGCCACGACAGTCTTGTCTGCATCAGGGTAGTTGTTACGAAGATCGACGGAACCTTCAGAGATGACAAATTTCGTCAAATAGGGGTAGCGTGCCTCATAGGCGCCGGCTCTTCGCAGACTCATCAGATCGAGCGCCGGGTCTGCCAGCATGGCCAGCACCATCTCGGCGGCAGGCGCGGTGACAAGAAAGGCGGCGTCCAATTCGCCGGAAGTGAGCGCTGCGTGGGTTTCGACGCTGGGACTTTCGATAAAATTGGTGTTCCTATCATCAAGCTCGTTATCGCTGAGCATCAGACGCGCCATCAGGTTCGTACCGCTGCCCACCTCACCGATCCCGACTGTGCGTCCTTCCAGTTCATAGAGATATCGCAGCGGACCATCAAATCGATCGCGACGATAGAAGATCAGAATCGGCTCGTAGAAGATGCTGCCCAGTGAATAGAGACCGCTGCTGTCACGATCGCCGATGGTTCCGCTCTGCACAAAACCGACAGGTATTTGGCGTGCAATCAATTTGTCCAATGTCTCAACCGACCCAGCGGTCTCGACAAGGTTGAGCGTGACGCCTTCCTGTTCGGCCAGATACGTCGCGTATTCGGCGTGCATAAGCGTTGTAGGCTCCACCGGACCGCCCGGTTGCAATGTTGAACTCATCCGGCCCCGTCAACCGAAAATTGTGATACAGATAATAGAGAGCCGCTGTCGCCATGACGACGACCAACACCCAGATGAGATATTTGCGCCACGAGAACTTTCTCGTCATTTGACCTCGGCAATATGATATGGTGCAGACTCAATTCTTGTCTACTCCTCACTCCGCTTGTTAGCCTGTTGCGATCTTCGACTCAACCCATTATATACCGGCGCAGGCCATTGAAAAGAATGCTCGGCAACCGTCCACAATGGAAGGCTGCGCTTCCTTGTTTGCCCATCGCAACAAAAAAACCCGCCAGATCGATCTTTCTGATCTGGCGGGTTTCCCTTGTCGTTCGGATTCAGTGTGCTACCAGGAACAGACCCCGACCGTCGTCGCAGCGCGCACAATCATGGGGAAATAGTCTAGCTCACCGCTGGGCGGCGGGACAGGCGTCGAGCCGCCGCCCGGTCTATCCTGAACATAGCCTGAACGGACAATGTAGGTGGAACTGCTGGATTGTCCGGCAAACTGTTGGCCGAACGAGTCAAGCAGAATGTACTGCCCTGACGTGCGCAGGCCGCCACCGTCAGCGATGAGACCCCAACACTGAAGATTGTAATTCTGAGAGATCTGCGCCAGAGCAACACTGGTTGCCGACAGCAAGATCACGGCGACAAACATCAACGTCGCCAATGTATAGAGCAAGCGTCTTCGCCTAGTTCGATTCATCGTCATCTACCTCCCTTTCACTGAAGTTCAGCTAGTCGACCTTGTTCTGAATCGTGATGAAATTGAAGGCGCACTGTCGAAAAGCGCCGTCAGTCTGGTGAAGATAGACTACGAGCTTGCCGTTGCTGGCATTGGTGGTGGCTATCGTGGCTCCGGGACAATCGTTGCCTTCCAAGGCGGTCACAACGGTCGTGAAGGTATTCGTATCATAGTTGAGCGGTACCCCATCAACCTCAAGAGAGATCTCGTAGCGACTATTGTTGGGATTCCAACTGGAAGAGAAATGCCACCCGCTCTCCCGTCCGCCTGAGCCTTTGACATGGCCGTAGGCAATGGGGCCACGACGCGCTTCAAGGTAGTTGTCGGAAGTTTTGCCGTTGAGCATGCGCGAGTTCACCGCAAACATGGCCGGGCGAATTGGCTGGCGAGGCGTGGTCTCGGCATCGCCGCCCACCTGTACGCCCAACCAGAGATTGCGGCCGTCGAGGATCGTATCAGAGATCGGGTTGCCTGAGTCATCGCCGATCGGGGCGGTGAACCAACCGTCTGAGACTGTAACTGATTTGGTCTGCCCCCAGAGCGTCGAGCCGCCGGTAGCCTCTTGAATATAGGCGGAAGGTCATGGGCAGAACGCCGTTAATTGCTGTGCCGTTTGAGTTCAAGAGCTGGCCCTGATATTGAAAAATACTGTCAATGCTGAGCGTGGCATCGACAACAGTGGGCGCGGCGGTCTCAAACTCGTCCGAGGCATCATTCTGAGCATTGACGCCGGTGGCAACCAGAATCGAGCCAACGATGATGCCGCCCAGGATCATGGTCAGTAGATACTTGATGGAACTGCGCATACGGAACTCTCCTTGTTCTCTGTCTTCGATATCTTCGGGTAAAAACTGATGCGGGACAAGAATACGGATTACACCTCCATGCCAACCATGGGATCAGAAGCGGCCTCGCGCTCGGCTTTCTTCGCTATCCAAGCGCGTGACTGCAGCAACATGCCGACGGCGGCCAATCCGGAAAAGAGCGCCGCCTGAAAGGCGTCACCTGCCTGAAGCGGCATAACAACGAGTGCCGCCCCACAGAAGCTGGATATGACGATCATCGCATTGGGGCCGTAGATGACGTCCAAAACGACACCGATGATACCGCCGACGACGACGGCTACGACATCGATTGTGGTGCGCATGGAATCCGGACTGGCGTTAATCACCAAGAAGTGAAAAACGAAGCCGCCCAGGACGAATGCAGCGATCCACTTCGAAATCTTAACGTTAAACTGGGCCGCCCAGGCGCTCACACCGCCCAAGACAACGATCAACAGGATGTGCAACCATTCAGGCTGATTCGGTATCAAAAAGGCTGCCAGAATCATACCCAGTACCGCGCCGCCGATCCCCACAAAGAGCCACGTAAGCCGCCGGCCGTTGAGAATCGCGACGATGCCGAAGGCAATAACAATCAAATCCAACAGAAATCTATCGAGTTCAGACCCCATAAGGTCACCTCCGCAGTAGATCGGCGAAAAAAGTGTGTGGCAGGCAAGAGAGTACGCCGGCAGCGAGACTTGGTTGGTTCACCACCGACAGCGATCGCCAGAGCGAGTTGCCGTATCGGCAGCGATAAAGAACCGGGACTGATTATGCCGGAAAACGGTTACGTTCGCAAACCGTTCCCAGACGATGGCTGTTTCGCCGGTGGTTCGGTAACCGGCTTGCACCAGATTGCCGCGCGTCCGCTCAACCCCCAAGCAAAGGTGTGGCGTTGGCAAGACCAAAAAATGAATCGATGACGACCTCCAGATCCGGTGCGCGCCGTGCCCGGGTCGCCTGCTCATAGGCATAGCCGACGGTCAGCAGAGCCGGCTCACCCAGAAAGTCCGCCATCAGCTTCACACCGACCGGTTTGCCGTCTGCTGCATAGCCTGCGGGGATCGTCAGGGCAGGGAAGCCGGCGGTTGCGTAGACCGCTGTGGCCGCGTTGACCAGCATCACATCCACATCGGCAGAGACGAAGAGATCGTGGAGACGGGCGGCAACCTGGCGGCCCTGCTCGACCATGGCGGCATACGCTTCATCGGTTACCGTATTGGTCTGCGAATCGACCAACCGTCCGTTTCCATAGGGGATGCGATTGCTCGGGTCGGCCTGGTTGATGGCGATGACGTCGGCCAACGAGCGCACCTTGATCGCGCCATCCACCGGGATGCCGCCCACGTCCTGGAGAAATCGGTCGATCGCCACTTTGAAGCCATGGTTCAAGACATCCATGAGGTCGGGTTCCGCCGGCAGCGCGGCAATGTTGATCTCGACAACATCCATGCCTAGGTCACGGAAAGGAACTGCCAGATCGCGGGCGAGGCGGTCGGCCGATGCCGCTTCCGCTTCAAGCTCAACGTCCCTTTCATCAACCCCACCGCCATCGTGGACCAGCACACCGATTCGCAATCCTGTCACCGGTTGACCAAGAAACTGGGAGAAATCGACGCCGGCCAGCGTCTCGGCACGGGTAGTTACAGGATCATGCAGATCCGTGCCGGTCATGGCGGTCAGCATAACGGCTACATCGGTGACAGTCCGCCCCATGGGGCCGGGAACATCGAGCCAATCCACCAGCGGAATGATCAGATCCCGGCTGACCAGGCCGAGGCTCGTCTTGAGCCCGACGATGGAGTTGGCCTCGGCCGGCGAGATGATTGACCCACGCGTCTCCGAGCCGACGCTGACCGTCACCATGTCGGCGGCCACCGCCACCGCCGAACCACTGCTGGACCCTAAAGGATCGTAGGGGCCGTAGGGGTTCCGTGTCTGTCCGCCCAGCGTGCTGAAGCCATTGGGCATCCCCGGATCCATCCAGTTGGCCCACTCCGACAGATTGGCCTTGCCCAACACCACGGCCCCGGCCGCACGTAGTTGTTGCACGAGAAATGCGTCACGCTGCGGTCGCCAGTTGCGCAGTGCGTAGGCCCCGGCCGCACTGTGCAGGCGATCACCGGTGGCGATGTTGTCTTTGAGCAGCACGGGAATGCCGTGCATGGGTCCGCGGATACACCGCTCGGCCCGCTCACGGTCCAGGTCGCGGGCGATCTGCAAGGCATCGGGATTCAGTTCCATGAAGGCGTTGAGTTTGTCGATGTCGTATCGGCGAACACGGTCCAGATAGTAGAGGACCAACTCTTCGGCGTTCAGGTCGCCGTCTGTCATCGCAGCCTGGATGGCGGGGATCGTTTGGCCGGCCAGCAAGCCATCAAGCTCGGCAATCCGCGACGCGGAGAAAACATCCAATGCAGGGAGAAACGGCGTGAAATCACGCACCCGTTTGTTGCTGTAGGCGGGTTCTGAAAGCGGGAAGTCCGAGGGTCTGATTGCCGTCATGTCGATTGTACTCCCTTGTCTTGCGGGGTAGTTATTCTGTATAGAGTCGGCGCAGCAGTGGTCGCCATGAGCCGTTTGACAGCAGATCGGTGCTGTCGCTGAACTGGTCGATGCTGCCGATGGGCGGCTGGGAGGCAATGCGCCGGACCGCCGGATCGGATATTTCGGCGAAGAGCGCCTCGGCAAAGCCGTGGAACGCCATGACCTCAAACGGTCTGCCAAAGAACGTTGTGGCCTTCTCGGGCATCGGCGCGGTCAGGCCGAGCCGATTGTGCCTGCGCGCCAGTTCTTCATAGGCGGCAACCAGATGTCGCTGTCGTGATCGCCAATCGGTCGAGCCGAGCGCACCCGCCAAATGGGGCGACAGGTCATCAGCACAGGGCAGTTCGTGAAAGGCACGGCCAAACCATTTGGGATAGGGTGCATAGGTGCGTTGCATGAGGAAAGCGAGACGCATGATATCGCGCACAAGCCGCGCCCCGATCAAGGCCGAGCCGAGCTCATCACCGCCGTAGCCGGCTCTGCCCATCAGGTGCTCTTCCTGGCCGATGCGCGCCCAACCGCAGCCGAGCAGGTAGAGCCAAACGTCGCGAGGGTAGTAGGCGAAAGAATCCCGGATCTGCGCCAGGCCGATGGCATCGTGGAAGAGTTCGCCGGATGTGACCGAACGCAGGCGCTGTTCAGGCAGGGTGAGCCAATCGGCCGGTTCGAGAGGATGGCCAAGGTCAATGCCGAGTTGGTCAGTAAAGAATTGATGCGGCGTCTGAACAGTGACTCTGTGGCTGATGGCTGGAGCCGGAATCGACCGCTACCATCTGCTGCGTGCCGTTGTCATCCGGATCCGGGGCGCTGAAGTTGGTGGGATAGCCAAGAAACGTAGGAGGCAACCGGTCGGCCAAGGTGGAGTGCAGGCGACCGCCAAGCTGCCGGCACTCCTGCTCATTGAGAAAGAGCAGAAGTCGCGGACCCCAGATCATGATCCATGGACATGGAATCATCGTAGCCCAACACGTCGGAGCCAGGGCCAACCAGGCCGGCCGCATACGCCAAACCGGGGAACTCGGTAGCCAAGATCGGCTGCACGATTTCGTGGTAGAAGACCCGGCTGACCTGCAACCCCGGCTGGAAATCGCCGGCCATGTCAACTCGTTTTCTGGAACAGACCGACAATCCAGAGCAGCACCACGGCGCCCAGGACCGCTACCAGGAAGCTCTGGAAGTTGAAGCCGGTGATCGCATCACCGCCCATGCCCATTAAGTACATAAGAAAGCCGCCGATGGCCGCACCGACGATGCCGACCACAATGTTTTTGAAAAGCCCCAGACTCTTGTTCCTTCCGACTAGAATACTTGCTGCCCAGCCGGCCAATGCCCCAAAAATGATCCACAGAACAATACCCATTCAATCCACCCCTGATTCTTTCTGAAAGTTTCTATTTATGTGATGACGCCAAACATGCCATCCAAGTAGAGAACATAGACATAGCCGGCGGCGCAGACGAGCAGGAACGAAAGGTAGATCCGATCCCAGAGTGAACCGAAACCCCTTCGCCACTGTTGAACCGTGACAATCGCCAACGCCACAACGGTCAGCGCGAGGGCAAACGGCAGCAGGAAGAGCGGCATCACAGTGCGTGGCATGGCCGCCAGCATGAGCAGATTGGTGTCAAAGACCACAATGCCGACCGTCACCAGTACGAAGCCGAAGACAAACATCAGCGCGGTGACGCCAAAGAGGACGATCAGCAGACGGCCGCCCCATCGCCACTGGATCTCACTTTCGCTGCGCTCTACTTTGACGCCACGGACCGCGCCCACAAACCAGCCAAGCGGCCAGACCACGAAGGCCGACAGGACGCCGGTCAGCAGCAGAGCGGCGATGCCGACGTGGGTCCACGCGTTGCGACTGAGGCTGTTGAGGAAGCCGAGAATCGGCACTGTCTTGGTGTTGTCCTCAGCAAATTCGAGCGGGTCCACCCAATCCAAACAGGCCGAATTCGGTTCGCTCGTCGGGTCTGTCAGAAAATCGTCCACGATCTGGTCGACACAACTATCGACGGCAAAGGCGACGCCATGGCCGCCCGTCGGCAACACGAAATTGTAGCTGTTCGTCAATGTTTCCTGTGCCATATCGGCAAAAGGCGGCGGCGTGATCGGGTCAAAGCGGCCAGAGAGCAGCAGGGTTGGGATATCGCTCTCGACAGGATCGTTGGCTTCGTCAGCAAGCGCCGGCACATCCCACTCGGCGCAGCCATCAAGCAAATCCTGCAGTTCCTCGGCGATCCCCTCGGCAAATGCGGGCCGTACGCCTTCAACCAGTGCATCAGCAGAATCGAAGCCGGCCTCCTCTGCACAGATGACCGAGCTATACATGCCTTCGCTCATGCTGCGATCGAAGAGGAAGACCGAAAACATGGTCTCCAAATAGCTGTAGTCGCCCCGTTCGACATCGGCGATGACCGCGGGCAATGCGCCCACGCTGCCGCTGATGTAAAACATCTGGAAGAGAAAGTCGACGACATCATCGCCCCACAGCGTGGTCCGTACCCGCTCGCCGGTTTCCGGATCGATCAGTCTGATGGTCGCCGGATTCTCGTTCAACTGCTCGACCAGCGCAAAGAATCGATCTTCCAGATCGGGGTAGAGTTCAGCGCAGGTTTCGTCATCCCGGCAGGCCGTGAAAAACTCATTGAAGACCCGTTCCTCGCTCTGGGCAATGCGTGTGATGAAGCTGGTCTGGGGCGCAACCACGCCGTCCAGAATCATGCTGCGAATATGGTCCGGGAAGTCGCGCATGAAGTGAAGGCCCAAGAGCGTGCCGTAGGAGACGCCGTAGAAGTTGATATCGTCGTAGCCCAAGGCAATACGCAGATCTTCGATATCGGCGGCGTTTTCAAGGCTGTTGTAGGCCGACAGGTCGATGCCCTCGTCCACCAGTCGTTGGCGACAGGCCGCTTGAACCTCTCGACTCAACACATCTTCTTCGTCCGGCGAGGCCGCCAGCAGTTCCGGTGTGGCGTCAAACGATTCGGGACAGAGCAGGTTTGGTTCGGAGTAGAGCGTGCCGCGCTGATCAAACAGCACAATATCCCGTTCGTTGCGAATGGCATGGTCGACCAACAGCGTGGCATAGGTGTCGATGGTCGAACCGCCCGGCCCGCCCTGGGCAACGAAGAGCGGATCCGGCTGCGGGTTCTCACTGCGGCTCTTCAGGATGGCGACCGCCAGCCGAATGGTCCTGTCATTCTCATTGCTGCGGTTTTCCGGCACGGTCAGATATCCACACTCGACCGTCTCATCTCGCATGCCCGGTATCAGCGGATCGTACATGCATTCGGCCGATTCAAAGGAAACGACCGGATCGGACTGCGCCGAAACCGCTGACCGATCCACGCCGATGCCGGCCGTGGCCAAGAAAATGGCAATCAACATTCCCAGGAACATCGATATGGCTCTAACCATGCACTACACCCCAAAACAGCCTGTTCTCAGATTCATTACTTCCGGCCCTGAAACAAGCCCACAAGCACCAGCAGCACGACCGCGCCCAGGATGGCAACCAGGAAACTCTCCAGGTTGAACCCGGTCACGCCGGCGTCGGTGAAAAGACCGGCCAGCCAACCGCCGATGACTGCGCCCACTATGCCGACCACGATATTGGTCAGGCAGCCCATCTGCTTGCGGCGTCCCGTGATCAGGCTGGCGATCCAACCGGCGATCGCGCCGAAAATTATCCAGAAGAAAATATCGCCCATTCTCAAATCTCCCCGCAGCCCTCGATGCTATTCAGGCATCGGGGGCATCGCTTCGTCGAACAACCAGGCGTTGATGACCGGGCTGACGTCTCGCCCGCTCACTTCATTGGCCAAGGCAATGAACTCCTCGGTTGTCACGCTGCCGTTTTCAAAACGCTGATAATAGGTACGCAGCAACTCAAAAAAAGTCTCATCACCGATTTCCAGGCGCAATGCATGTAGCGTCCAAGCGCCGCGTACATAGACAGTACGGCTGAACATCTCATCATTGGGAATGGAGCCGGGCGGCTTGGCATCCATATCCTCAAGGTAGGCGTACATGTCGCGCATGTGCTGGTCGAAGGCATCTTCACCTTCCTGATCTTCCAGCCACAGGTCTGAGAGGTAGGTAGCAAAGCCCTCGTTGAGCCAGATATCCTGCCAATCTGCCGGACTCACACTGTTGCCAAACCACTGGTGAGCCAGTTCGTGCATCACCGTGGTTTCGCTTGCGCCGGAGGCGCCAAACGTCGAGAGCGTCTGTGTCTCCAACGCCCAGCCCACATCTTGATTGAGCAGCGCTACGCCGTAGACTTCAAACGGGTACGGCGCTATTAGGTCAGAGAGAAAATCGATCATCTCGCCGGTCTTGGCGAATTTGGCCCGAACCGAACGAGGCGTTCCTTGGGGATAGTAGTCGCGGATCGGAACCCCGGCGGGACTCTCGCTCCGCTCCACCTTGTGGTCGGCGATGTGGAGGGTGGTCAGGTAGCTGGCGATCTCGTCTCTGGCTTCCCAGACATAGGTCAGGCGCTCGTCCTGCGCTGGGCCTGTCCTCACGATCTCCTCCAGCACGCCATTGGCCGCCACGGTGTACTCAGGCGCCACGCTGACACGAAATGTATAGGCTGCCTTGTCGAGCGGGTGGTTGTTGACCGGATACCAGGCCATTGCTCCAGACGGCTCGCTGGCCACAAAGATGCCGTCGGTCTGGGTCAACCAGCCCACTTCCGAGTAACTGGCTCCGGGGTCAATGATCGGCTGCGGTACGCCGCCGTAGGCAATCGTCGTCGTGAACAGTTCGCCGGCGGACAGCGGCAGACCCGGAACAATCGTCAGTTCGGCATCGGCACGACTGAATGCGGCGTCCTCTCCGTTGACGCGGACGGATTCGACTGTCAGTCCGGAGAGATCCAGATTGTACTGGGACAGCGTGTGGGTTGCTTCGGCCAGAATCGTCGCCGTCCCTGTGATGGTATTGGTGGGCACGTCCACCGCCAGATCCAATCCGTAGTGTTGCACATCGTAGCCGCCGTTGCCCATCAGCGGATAAAAGGTGTCGCCAAGGCCGGGCGCGCCGGCGACCGGCGCTTGCAGCGGAGCACAGGCGATCAAGCTCAAACTTACCAGAATCAGTAAACCGATAGAGAGTATTTTGGGTCGCATGAGGAATGTCTATTCTGCTGATGTACCGCCATACTGACATTGCATAATCTCTGTTCAACCCGATCTTACCCTGTAGGGCAGAACTTCGCAAACGAAAACCGCCGTTCCCAGAGAGAACGGCGGTCTGACGCTCACATTCGTAAAAGAGTGCATGCACCCTGGAGTCGAATCTACGGCGTCCCAAACCACTTCTGGAAGATCTGATCGTAGGCGCCGGACGCTTGAATCTCCTCAATCGCCAGGTTCAATCCTTCGAGTACGCGGGGACGCTCTTTGCTGACGGCGATACCGTACTGTTCATCGGTGACCGGACCGCCAACCAGTTTGATGGAGGCGCCGGGATTGGCCTTGATGAAGTCGATGATCACGGGCATGTCGAGTACGACCGCAGTCACTTCCCCATTGACCAACGCCTGCAAGGCCGGAACCGCCTCTTCAAACGGAGCGGCAATCGCTTCGGTCTGGCCGGCGACGAATTCCGCTCCGGTCGTGCCCTGCTTCACGCCCACGGTCACATCGGCGGTCAGATCGGCAGCGCCCATGATATTCATGTTGTCGGTCAAGACGGCAACGCCTTGTCCGGAACTGAAGTAAGAGACCGGCGCCATACCCGGCTCGAAGTAGGGTTCGGTGAAATCCACCCGTTCCTTGCGTCCGTCGGTGATGGTGATGGCGCTGATGGCGGCATCAAACTCGCCGTTCTCAAGGCCATCGAAGATGCCCTCAAATGGCGTTGTGACGTAAGCCATTTCGAAGCCGGCGGCGGCTGACAGGGCATTCATGATGTCGATATCAAAACCGGCAAGATTGCCGTTTTCGTCAACGAAGACGAACGGTTCAAACTCGGCATTGACGCCTACGCTGATGACAGGCGTCTCGCCGGAGTCGTCAGACATAGCCTCTGCAGCCGGGTCGGTCGTAGGCGCTGCCTCGGCAGCCGGCTCTTCGACCATTCGGCGCGTCAGCAGCCTGTTCTTCAGCGGCTACGGTCGCTGTCGGCGCCGGCGTCTCCTTTGACCCGCCACATGCGGCCAATAACAGAACAACAAGGGCAAGAATTGCGACAATTTGTTTTCGATCCATAGGGCACGCTCCCGGAACTAAATGATGGGATGGATTTCAGATGGTTGGTGACATCGGCGATCGATGGCGATCGACGGTGAGGCCATGCAAATGCCTCTCCGACAGACGAAGGTCATTATACGGAGATCCGGGCAAAAGCGAAAGATGGCGACCGACAAGGCTCGCTTCATCATCTTGCCGCAGATCGAGTATACTGGCTCTACGAAAACCGAATCACAACAAGACCTATCCAGCCATAAAAAATGGAAAACTAGCAAGTCTGCAAAGGAGTCGAGATGAAGATCTACGATGGCGGCGTCGCCATCACCGGAACCGGCTTCATGGGACCGGCCCATCTGGAGGCGCTGCGACGCCTCGGCATTCATGTTGTCGGCATCCTCGGTTCATCGCCGGCAGAAGTCGCGCTGCGGCAGCCGAGGCGATGGGCCTGGAAAAGGCGTACGAGAGCTTCGACGCCATCCTTGCCGACGACGATGTGCAGGTCGTGCATCTCACCACGCCCAACCGCATCCATTTCGCCACGGCACGCGACGCGCTGCTGGCCGGCAAACATGTGCTCTGCGAGAAACCGCTGGCCATGAATGCAGACGAATCGGCTGCGCTCGTGGCGCTGGCGGCGCAGAGCGGCCTGGTGGCAGGCGTCAACTACAACATCCGCTTCTACCCGCTGAACCTGGAAGCGCGCGCCCGCGTCCAGGCCGGCGAACTGGGCGACATCTTCACCATCCAGGGCAGCTACGTCCAGGACTGGCTGCTCTACCCCACCGACTACAACTGGCGCGTGCTGGCCGACGAAGGCGGCGCGCTGCGTGCCGTGGCCGACATCGGCACCCACTGGCTGGATCTGGTCACCAGCATCACCGGCCTGGAGGTCGAGGCGGTCTTCGCCGATCTGCGCACGGTCCACCCCGTCCGCCAGCGACCCAAGGGCGAGGTCGAGACCTTCTCCGGCAAGGTGCAGGCAGTCGAGGCCACCGAGCCGATCGACATCACCACCGAGGATTGCGGGTCGATATTGCTGCGGTTCAAGGGCGGCGCCACGGCCAATCTGTGGGTGTCGCAGATCACGGCCGGGCGCAAGAACAGCCTGCGCTACGAGATCGGCGGCTCGCAGCAGGCCCTGGCCTGGAACAGCGAACAGCCCAACGAACTCTGGATCGGCCATCGCAACCAGCCCAACGAGTTGCTGCTGCGCGATCCCGGCCTGGTCTCCGATCTGGCCCGCGCCTACATCACCTATCCCGGCGGCCACAACGAGGGCTACGACGACACGTTCAAGCAGTGCTTCAGCGCCTTCTACGGCTATCTGGCCGCCGGCGACTTCAGCGCCCCGGCCCCCTTCCCGACCTTCGCCGACGGGCACAGGGAGATCGTGCTATGCGAAGCGATTTTGCAGAGCCATCGGGAGGAGCGCTGGGTGATGGTGGGCGATAGTTAGTCTTGCAGAAGTCATTGCTGTGTTTAATGAGTAGGGGTATAATGTCCATATGAACGCAGACATAGTTTCTACTCCATCAGATGACGAGTTCTTTACTGTCGTGATTCCGGCACAGTCGGTCGCGCAAAATGGCCGATTTGAGTTGGATTTGCATATTGCTAAAAATCTGACTATTTCAGCGACAGCCGCTCGTCACATTGCGAATCGTTACGCTCATCAACACATCAGTTACCTGCTGCGAGCCGAACAACCTCAAATCGCAATTCTGGATACACTCTCTCCTGATTCTCCCGGTATTTGCTGGCGGGTACCGCTTGTCTTGACCATGCCCTCATTCGGTTCAATCGGGGAGGTTGGAGCCATCAACGTGGACATTGAAGATGGCTCCGTATTGACCGACAAAACCCACATCAAATTGATTCGCAAATCCGCCGATGCCCTTGCTTCCCGTACCGCATATCAGACAGCACCAGCAGACTGACTGTTTGGCAGCCTGTGCCGCCATGATCCTGGCTTTCTGGCAGATGCCCATACCGTACGGGCGACTGTTATCTGTCCTGAATATTGGCCGATACGGCGCCCCTTCCACCAATATCCGTAGACCTAACACAGTTGGGTGTTCGATTTCCTACCAAGAGGGCGATCTGGAAACGCTACGCGTTCTTCTTGGCAGGGAGAGCCGTGCATCATGTTTGTGCGGACTGGGGAGTTGCCTTACTGGTCCGTGGATACAGGCCATGCAATCGTCATCGTCGGCTACGATGACTTGGGATTTCACGCAAATGATCCTGCGTCAATTCAGGCGCCTCTCAATATGTTCGGACGGGGACTTGGCTTTGGCATGGTTAGAATTCGACTACGAGTTCGCTGTGAGCATGCTCTACCAAGGAGAACAATAGATAGAAAGGAACCACACCATGCAACTTGGATTTGTCAGCGCCATCCTGCCCGACCTCTCGCTGGAAGAGGTGCTCGACTTTGCCGCGGCCGAAGGCTTCGACTGTGTCGAGGTCATGTGCTGGCCCGTGGGCAAGGCCGAGCGTCGCTACGCCGGCGTGACCCACATCGACGTGACCGGCTTCAGCGCCGAGGACGCGGCCCGCATCAACGATCTCTGTGCAGCCAAGGGCGTTTCGATCAGCGCGCTGGGCTACTACCCCAATCCCTTGGCCCCCGATGAGGATGAGGCCCAGGTTGCCGTCGCTCACATCAAGCAGGTGATTGTGGCCGCGGAATTGCTGGGGCTGAGTACCGTCAACACCTTCATTGGCCGCGACTGGACAAAATCGGTCGATGACAACTGGCCGCGCTTTCTGGCAGTCTGGCCGTCGTTGATCCAGTTCGCCGAGGACACATGGCGTTCGCATCGGCATCGAAAACTGCCCCATGTTCTTCTCCGACGACGAATGGCCGGGCGGCAAGAATCTGGCCGGCACGCCCGCCATCTGGCGACGCATGTTCGAGGCCATCCCCAGCCCCAATTTCGGACTCAACTACGATCCGTCGCACATGGTCTGGCAGCAGATGGACTACCTCAAGCCGCTGCGCGACTTCAGCGACCGCCTCTTTCATCTGCATGCCAAGGATGTGCGTGTCGACAAACACCGACTGGACGAAGTCGGCATCATGGCCAACCCGCTCGAATATCACACGCCGAAATTGCCCGGGCTGGGCGATGTGGACTGGGGTCAGTTCTATTCGGTGGCCACCGATGTCGGCTATGACGGTCCCATCTGCATCGAGGTCGAGGATCGGGCCTACGAGGGTTCGTTGGAGAACCGCAAGGATTCGCTGCGTCAGAGCGGTCGGTATCTGCGCCAGTTCATGCCGTAGCGACTGTCCAGGAGTAACTTCTCGATTTCGTTTGGTAATCGACGGTTAAAGCCGTCACTACGAACTGATTTCTCAACGTTCACCAAAAAAGGGGGCCGGCAGATGTATCATCTGCCGGCCCCCTTTTTCATTCCCGCATTACTCCTCGGACTTTTTCGACCGATCGTTGATGTCCGACGACATGTCCCAGACCTGCTTGATGCCGATGGCGACGGCCACAACCAGCAGGACAAAGCCGACAGTCGACATGCGGGATGCCGAGCAGGTCGGTGTCCATGGTCATGGCGACTGCCGCGCCGACGATGATGCCGACGAGGATCATGCCGATCGCCAGTCGCTCGCCCACGATCTGAACCCCGTCCAGTTTCTTGTTGAGCGAATCCGTGTCCACAACCAACTGGAACTGGCCGGCCTGATATTGGTCCAGCCACTTGAGCGTGGCTTCTTGCAGGGTCGGCATGCGGCGAATGACTTCCTTGCCCGGTGCGCACGGCCTGAACTTTGAGCGCCTTGGTCACGTTGTCAACGCTCAACTCATCTGAGCATCAACTCGCGCACCTGCGTGAAGGCGGTGTCCACCAGCAACGGATCGGCATCAAGCGTGTAGACGATCTCTTCCGCCTGCATGAGCGCTTTGATGGCCAGCGTCAGGTCGCCGCGCATCCTCAGCCCTGCATCGTAGAGGCTGTCCAATGACGCCGTCATCACTTCGCTGAGGCCGCCGGTGTTGTCAGTCGCCATAGACCATATAGCGCAGAACCATCTGTTCCATCTGCTCGCGGAAGACTTGCTCATCAAATGGCTTAAAGGGCGTGCTCAGCTTGATCATGACGCTGGCCAGTTCGTGGGCGTCAACCGAGCGGATGGCCCAGAGCAGGTCGATGATGGCCATGCGGTCATCACGGCTCAGATGCCCCATCATGCCCATGTCCAAGAAGACCACGTCGCCGGTGTCAAGGTCAACCATCACATTGCCGGGATGGGGATCGCCGTGGAAGAAACCGTCGACCAGGATCTGCTTGACCATGGCCCGCAGGAACGTCTTGGCCAGTTGCTTGCGGTCCAGGCCGGCGGCGTCGATGGCCTCGACATCGATGATCTTGACGCCTGAGACAAAGTCCATGGTCAGGACCTTGGTCGTGCTGACTTCGTTGTAGATGGTAGGGACACGAATACCATCGCAGATCGGCCATGGCCGCCTTGAGACGCGTGGCCCGATAGGCTTCGTTGGTGTAGTCCAACTCCTCCATGATGTTCTTGGCAAAGACGCTGAAGATACCGCTCATGTCGGTGTTGCGCGCCCATTCGAAACGCTTCTCCATGGTCTCGATTGCGTCCTGCATGATGCCCAGGTCGGCCTGCACCTTGGGCACGATCAGGGGGCGCTGTACCTTTACGACGACATGTGTACCGTCGGTCATCACGGCCTCGTGGACTTGGGCAGTGGATGCCGCAGCCAAAGGAGTCGGATTGAACTCAGCAAACGCCTGCATTCGCGGGCATACCAAGTTCCTTCTCGACAACATTCAATGCTTCTTCCGAGGGGAAGGGCGCGACATCGCTCTGCAACTTTTCCAACTCAATGCGCCATTCGGGAGGCAGCGCTTCGGAGCGACTCGATACCATCTGACCCAATTTGACGTAGGTCGGCCCCAATTCCTGCAACATGAGCCGGACCTGAACCGGCGCCGAGACATCGTCCATCGTCTGTGCATGGGGAAAGAAGAGGTGGCCGATATATTCTCGAATCGGTTCCAAGGGCGTCTTGGCCAGAGAGATGTCCAGTCCGTAGCGCCAGATGGTGTCGTAGACTTGCTGAAAACGCATGTTCTCGACAAACGTATTGCGACCGCCGGACCGGCAGCTTGCTGAACCAACGCCAATAGGATGCGCCCGATTCGATCTCGTCGATGACTGGTCGATTCAGGCCCAGAACGGCATCTGAGATTGCAGACAGAACACCAATGATGGCTCCAGCAACAAGCAGTGTGAAGATGTTATTGAAGTCCCAATCAAGGGGGCTCAGCAACGCCAGCAGTACGAGCATGAAGCTGTTGATCACGATCATAAAGAGACCCAGCGAACGGATCACGTAGCGGCCGGTGAGGAAGATGACAAACGGCCGCACGAACGTATTCATCAGTCCGTAGATCGTACCGAAAACGAGGTACCAAATGATGCTGGCGTTCGGAATCTGCAGGCCAGGCAACAGCAGCACGGTAAGCGATATCAGAAGCGTGTTTACGAGAAGGCGAAACACAACATAGAACATGCTTCACTTGACCTTTCAGCAAGCCACTCGGTTTGGACAGGTTGCAGAAAAAGACTTGAAAGACACTTAAAATCCCGCAGCCGTATTTGAAAAATCCTACATTCTGGTTTCAGGCGATTTCAGCAGTTCACGATTTGTCATTCTGAGCGGGTCGATCTGGAGCCTTCACTCTGGCACAACACCAGCGAAGGCATGTCCTGAGTGCAATCGAAGGAATCTCGTTTTTCTCCAAATCGTGAACTACTGGATTTTCAGTAGCACAGCACAGTCGATCGATCCGATCTGCTGCCCAAATTATACGTGCCAATCCACATTCAGACTAACTCAGTTCTGGGCAGAGATCACTTGAGCCAGACATCCGCTGCGGACGGCATAGATGCGAGACGATTGGCCCAATCGAAAAAGCCGCAGGGTCTTGACAGCCCCGGCAGAACGAGTATAATAAAAAGACTGAGTAGTCTTTTTCCAGCATCGTCACACACCGTCATGCCGAAACTAAAGCCGGAAACCCTGGCAGAGCGAAAACAGCATATTCTCGACGCGGCGCTCATCTGCTTTGCGCGCAAGGGCTATCACAAGACAACAATGGATGACATTGTTCACGAGGCCGGCCTAAGCAAGGGCGGCGTCTATGTCCATTTCGACTCAAAGCGAGCGCTCTTTCAGTCGCTTCTCACCTGGTCAATCACCCAGTTCACCTTCGATTCTGAGCAGACAATGCCGGGAAGCGGCACGGTTCCCGGCCGGCTCAAAACGATGATGCGCGGTATGATCGAGTCCCTGTCATCCCAGCACTTTCAGGAAATCAGCCCCCTGATCCTGGAAATGTGGGTACAGAATCTTAACGATACCGAGGTAAAACAGACGGCAGTGGACCTCGTATGACCAGTATCGCCGGCCGTTGGTTCAGTTGATCGAAATCGGCATTGATGACGGAAGTCTGCGCCCTGTCGATGCACGGGCAATGGCAAACATTCTCATCGCCATTCCCGAGGGCCTGATGGTACAGGCGCTCGTGGACAAAGAAGGAATGGATTGGCAATCTGTTTACAACACGCTGGATGTGTGGATCGATGGGCTGCGGCTGAACTGAGCAGCTCCAGAGTTCCAATTGACGAAGAACCCAATTACAAATTGCCAATTCTCTGTGGTTTCATTCGTATCGCTTCGTGGTTAGCAGCGCATACAAGAACAGAGTCCAACATGGTTCTGAAGAATCTATTGCGTCGGGCAACCCGCAGCATATTGACCGTTCTCGGCATCGCCGTCGGCGTGGCCGCCGTGGTCGCGCTGGGCGCCATGGCCGATGGCATCGTCAAGAACTACGGCAACGCGCTCGGCGTCTCCAACGACCTGCTGGTGACCCAGGCCAACTCCTACGACGTGGTCTTCAGCAACCTGGACGAAGCGCTGGGCGACCGCATCGAGTCCATCCCCGACGTGACCAATGTCGATGCCGGCGTCTTTGGCTGGATCGCGGTCGGCGATCTGCCCTATTTCCTGGTCTATGGCTACGAACCGGGCAGCACGGCCATGGACCACTACAAGGTGGTCGAGGGCAAGCCGATCACCGGCCCCAAGCAGATCATCATCGGACGGCGTGCCTCGGATGCACTCAAGAAGAATGTGGACGACACGCTGCGCGTCTACGGCGTGCCCTATCGCATCGTCGGCATCTACGAAACCGGCCAGGGCATGGAAGAGTCCGGCGGCGTGGTGACCCTGGCCGACAGCCAGACCATCGCCCAGAAGCAGCGCCAGGTCAGTCTCTTCCAGGTGGGCATCCACCCCAGCGCCGATATCGACGTGGTCATCGCACGCATCGAAAACCTGGACAGCGAGCTGACCGTCAGCCGGGCCAGCGAGTACGAGACCAGCCAGCAGTGGACGGCCAGCCTGCAGGGCTTTGCCTGGGGCATCGCCGCCATCGCCATCCTGGTCGGCGGGCTGGGCATGATGAGCGCCATGGTCATGAGCGTGCTCGAACGCACACGCGAGATCGGCACGCTGCGCGCCGTGGGCTGGAGCCGCGGCCGCGTCGATCCGCATGATCATGGGCGAGGCGATCATGCTCAGCCTGGTCGGCGGCCTGATCGGCGTCGGCTTCGGCATCGTCCTGGCCTGGGCCGCGGGGCAGATCCCCGGCGTCGGCGCCTTTCTGGAAGGCAGCCTCTCGCCCAAGATCATCGTCCAGGGCATGACGACGGCCCTGGTATTGGGGCTGATCGGCGGCATCTATCCGGCCTGGACCGCGGCCAACTTGCAGCCGGTCGAGGCGCTGCGCTATGAAGGCGGCGGGGGAAGCGAATCCAAGGGCGTGCTCTCGCGCATCGGCAACCAGAGCTTCCGCAACCTGTGGCGACGACGCACGCGCACCCTCATCTCGGCCACCGGCATCGGCATCGGCGTGGCCACGCTGGTCATGCTGGGCGGCATGATCGACGGCATGATCGGCCAGCTCAACGGCCTGGCCGGCAGCGGCGGCGCCGGCAACATCACCGTCATGCAGCGCGACGTGGCCGACATGAGCCTGAGCAGCCTGGACGAGCGAGTCGTGCGCCAGATCCAGGCCATGCCCCAGGTCAAGTCGGTCAGCCCCATCGTGCTCGGCTTTCTCAGCACGCCCGATCTGCCCATGTTCATCATCTACGGCCTCGATCCCAACAGCGCCGCCATGGACCACTTCAAGCTGACCGAGGGCAGCTACGTACGCCGCCCCAACGAGATGATCCTGGGCAAGATCGCGGCCGAGACCTACAAGCTGGGCATCGGCGACACCATGAAGCTCTACAACAACCGCTACAAGATCGTGGGCATCTACGAGACCGGGTCCGCCTTTGAGGATGGCGGCGGCATCCTGGCCTTGCAGGAGTCGCAGAACTCTGCTGGGCCGCCAGCGTTCGGTGACCTTCATCTTCGTGGATGTGAAGGAACCGTCGCAGGCGCCGGCCGTGGTCGCCGCCATCGACAAACGTTTCCCCGAGGCCCGCGCCAGCCTGAGCAGCGAGTTTGCCGAGAACACCAACGACATCCAGTCGACCAAGGCCATGACCAATGCCATTCGCCTTCTGGCATTGCTGGTCGGCGGCATCGTGGTGGCCAACACCATGATCATGTCCATCTACGAGCGCACGCGGGAGATCGGCACGTTGCGGGCCGTGGGCTGGCGACAGCGCCGCATCCTCAACCAGATCATGCAGGAGAGCCTCTATCTCTGTCTCTTCGCCGGCATCCTCGGCTCGATCTTCGGGGTTGTGGTGGTCACATTGATCGCGATGATTCCCGGCGCAAACCAGTTCATCGCGCCGGCCTGGTCGGTCGGCACATTCGCCGTCGCCATCGGCGTCGCCGTCGTGCTGGGCCTGCTCGGCGGCCTCTGGCCGGCCTGGCGCGCCAGCCGCTTGCAGCCGGTGGAGGCGCTGCGGTACGAATGAGAAGCTGCTGCGTGCTGCGTGAAAGGGGTACTGCGTAATTGCGTACTGCGTAAGGTCTCGTTGACATGGAATTTGCGACATTGATGTCGCCTTGCTGAAACTGATAGTTAGTGCGTAAAACCTACTGCGTTGGGTCTCACTGACATGGGACTTGCGACATCGGTACCGCTTGCGAGACCGATCCGTTACGAAACAGCATCGCTGCAGAAAGAATTACGCAGTACGTCATTACGCAGTACTTAACGAACTACCAACAACACACATAGACCGAGTCTACCTATCATGAAAAAATGGATTATCGCTATCGTTGTTCTGGCCGTTGTGGGGGCCGTGGCCTGGTGGGGCTATGGACAGTACACGGCCCAGCAGGAGGCCGAAGCAGGCCGCGGCCCAGGATGCCGAGGCCGTCGACGAACTCGACAATGTGATCTGGGCGTCGGGCAAGCTGGAGCCGCTGACCTGGGCCGAGCTGAACCCGGTCAATCCGGGGCTGGTGACGGCCATTCATGTGGACGAAGGCGATTGGGTGCAGAGCCGGCGACGTGCTGGTCGAACTGGACACAGGCATTCTGCAGAGCCAGGTCGAAGCCGCGGAGGCCACGCTGGCCGAGGCCGCGGCTGCGCTGGAGAAGCTGCTGGCCGGCGCCACCGACGCCGAGATCGCGGCAGCCGAGGCAGCCGTCTCCTCGGCCCAGGCGGGCATTGCCCAGGCCGCCGGCCAGATGTTGGAGACCCAGGCGGCCATCGACACGGCCGAAGCCCAGGTCGAGAGCGCCAGACGCCAATACGGCGAACTGGCCAGCCATCCCACCGAGGCCGAACGCCAGGTGGCCAGGGCCGAGGTCGCCGTGGCCGAAGCCGCCATCAAGCAGGCCCAGGCCGCCTACAATCTGGTCAAGGGCGATCCGCAGATCGGCGCGCTGCCCCAATCGCGGGGTCTCAACGAGGCCACGGCCGCGGCAGAGGTCGCCCGCGCGGCATTGGCGCTGACCGAACAGGGCGCGACGCCGCAGCAGCTTGGCGTCTCCGCCAGCGCCATCACCGTGGCCGAGGCCCAGGTGAATGCGTCCGAAAGCCGCGGTCCCGGCGCGGAGGCCAACGTGCAGGCCGCCATCGCCCAGCGCGACAGCGCCCAGGCCGCGCTTGGACAAGCTGCTGGCAGGCGCGTCGGCTGAGGAGATCGCCATGGCGGAGGCCCGCGTGGCCGCGGCCGAGGCGTCGCTGCACAGCGCCCAGGCCGCATTGCGCCAGGCCCAGATCATCGCCCCCTTTGACGGCCAGGTCGGCGAGATCAATGTGCGGCCCGGCGAACTGACCTCATCGGAGGTCAACGCGGTCGCTGATGGGCGATCCGGCCCACATGGAGGTGCGCACAACCGACCTGCGCGAGACCGACGTGGTCAACGTCGAAATCGGCATGCCGGTCGAGGTCACCTTCGACGCACTGCCCGACACCATCTTCGACGGCACGATCACACAGATCGCACCGGTCAGCAACACGGACAAAGGCAGCACCAACTACACCATCCGCATCCAGGTCGACGATCTGGACGAGCGCCTGCGCTGGGGCATGACGGCGTTTGTGAATATCCAGATCGATCGATGATAGGCGATTGCACAGATGGAGCACGATGCAGATCGGCACAGATCTGAAATCCGTGACTATCTGCCATCTGTGAAAATGACAATGACATGACTGAACCACTGATTCGTGCGAGCATCTCACCAAGACCTATGGCGAGGGCGAGACGGCTGTCCACGCGCTGATCGACATCAACTTCATCGTTGAGCCGGGCGACTTCTTGGCCATCATGGGGCCCAGCGGCTGCGGCAAGAGCACGCTGCTCAACATGATCGGCGCGCTGGATCAGCCGACCGAGGGCGAGATCTGGGTGGCCGGCGAGAATCTGAACAACCTGAAGAATGTCGACACCTTTCGCGCCCAGACGGTCGGCTTCGTCTTCCAGCTTCACAATCTGCTGCCGACGCTGACCGCGCGGGAAAATGTGGAAGTGCCCATGTACGGCCAATCGCTCAGCGCCAAGCAGCGGCGGGAGCGGGCCGACCATCTGCTCTCGCTGGTCGGTCTGGTCGAGCGTGCGAGCCATCTGCCCAGCCAGCTTTCGGGCGGCCAGCGGCAACGCATCGCCGTCGCCCGCGCCCTGGCCAACGATCCGGCGCTGATCCTGGCCGATGAACCGACCGGCTCGCTGGACAGCCAGAGCGGCGAAGAGATTCTGGATCTGATGGCGAACCTCAACACCAGCCAGGGAACGACCATCGCCATCGTGACCCACGACCGCCGCGTGGCCCAGTCGACGCAACGCGTGCTGCGCATGCGCGACGGCCGCATCGTCGCCGACAACCGGCTGCTCGATCCCATGGAAGAGGATCTGCGCACGCTGGCCAACAGCCGGCTGGGCCAGGCGATCCTGGACCCTGATGACGAGCCACTGGAGCAGATCACGCCGGAGGAAGAGTTGGTGTTGCGTCGCATTTTGGAGCGCATCGACGGGCCTGTGCACACATCGGATGTTCGGTCGCCTGAGTGAGCAAAATTGAAGACATAACGAGAACATGACCCCACGACGCCATCTTGTCCCCGCTTTGTGAGCATCAAACCTTCGTGCTGATAGAAATGAGCCGCCCTATGCACGTGATTCGCTACGCCAACCCTGTCGAATTCGCCGAGCGCGCGCTGCCACTCCTGGCAGACAACGAAGCCGCTAACGGACTCTTCCTTGGCATCACCAATCATCTTTGTACTGATGCGGCCGCCTACGGCGCTGTGCATCCGTACCTCGCCATCGTCGAATCCGACAGCGAGCAGGATCGGGATTGTGTGGCCGTGGCCATCATGACGCCGCCCTTTTCACTGCTTGTCCAGTGCGATGACCCAGACGCGACGCTGCCGCTTTCACTGATCGCCGATGACCTGGCGTCCAGTTCGTGGACCATCCCCGGCGTCAATGGCCCGAGCCGCCTGTCGAAGGCCTTTGCCGACATCTGGGCCGAGCGCAACGCTCTCACCTATCGGAAGGAAATGGAACTGCGTACATTTCTATTGACCGCGGTCATCCATCCGACCTACAGTCCGGGCTGTCTGCGCCGCGCCGCGATGGCCGAACTCGAGATCGTCGTCGATTGGGCGCAGGCGTTCACGCTGGAGGCAATTGGTGAGATCGAGCCTTTTGACCGCGGCCGGGCCCGCACACGCTTTGCCGATTCGATTGGGCAAGGCACGATCTTCTTCTGGGACGACGATGGGCCGGTCTCCATCGCCTCCTGCGGGCGTCCTTCCGCCCACGGCATCGCCGTCAATATGGTCTACACGCCGCCCCGCTTGCGCGGCCAGGGCTATGCCGGCTCATGCGTGGCCGCGCTGAGCCAACGCCTGCTGGACGACGGATGGCAGTTCTGCACGCTCTTCACGGACCTGGCCAACCCCACGTCCAACAGCATCTACCAGCGCATCGGCTATCGAGCGATCGGTGATTTCACGCACTACCTGTTTGGATATGACGATGGAGGATAGACCGCGGACTAGCAGGCTGTCGGAGAGAACGGCGATAGAGCGCGGATTAGGCGAATTTGGCGGAAAAAGCCAGATTGATCCGGATTTTATCCGCGAGAATCCGCCAAATTCGCCTAATCCGCGGTCTATCCTCATGACTAACTGCGCAGCCATCTTTAGACAGTCATAGGGAGGGTTTTATGCCCGATTCACTTCGTTTTCGACCTGACGCTACCTTCACCATCGCTGTGATCGAAGACGTCCACTGGCGTAACGACGGGCCGGATGATCAACGGTCGGCTGCACTGATGTCGGCGATTCTGGACGCCGAACAGCCGGATCTGGTGGTCGTCAACGGCGACCTGATCCACGGCATGGATTGTGAGGATTCGGCGCTCTCCTGGCGTGCGGCCTTGCAGCCGATTCTGGCGCGGGGTCTGCCCTGGGCGGCCGTCTTCGGCAACCACGACGACGAAGGATCGCTGGACCGGTCGACGCTGATGGCGTTGCAGCGAACCTTGCCGGGATGCCTGTCAGCGGCGGGTCCAGCGGATGTGCCCGGCGTGGGCAACTATTCGCTGTCGATCCTGGATGCAGAAAACGACCAAGCGGCCGCACACCTCTATCTGCTCGACTCGCACAGCTATGCGAAGGCCGCAATCGGCGGCTACGACTGGGTCAAGCATGAGCAGGTCACCTGGTTTCGAGAGACGGCCAAACGGCTGAGCGATCGTAGCGGCGGCGAGCTTCTGCCCGCGCTGGCCTTCTGCCACATTCCACTGCCCGAGTTCAACGATGTCTGGGATTTCCACGCCTGCCGGGGAGTCAAGGGCGAGACCATCTGTTGCCCGCTGATCAACACCGGCCTGTTTGCGGCCATGCACGAGGCCGGCGATGTGATGGGCCTCTTCTGTGGCCATGATCATCTCAACGACTATATCGGCGAGTTGCACGGCATCAGCCTGGCCTTCGGGCGGGCGACCGGCTACGGCGGCTACGGTCTGGAGACGTTTGCACGCGGGGCGCGCATTGTGCGGCTTCACGCAGGCGAGCGCGCGTTTCGACACATGGCTGCGGCTTGAGGGCGGTCAGGTAGTGGCGGAACAGCCAACACACGAGCCTGAGCTGACCCGAAGACTCTGTCTGCCGTCAGACTACGAATGACAGGAGGACAAGGGGGCAAGGGGACACGTCCCTCTGTCACCCTGTCCCCCTGCCACCTTGTCACCTTATCCCCACGTCAACCACCACCACCCCGCCGCCGTCCACATCGACGGTCCAGATGTTGCCTTCGCTGTCGATATCGATGCCGACCGGCTTGGCCTGGGCGTCACCCGGCCCTTCGATCCGCCAGGATCGGCGGTCTGAGCCGTCGGGGCTGAGGCGGATGACGACGCCCTGCTCCGGCTGGGTGACGTAGACGTTGCCGCCATCGTCGAGGGCCAGATGCGCTCCATCGGCCGAGTTGAAGGGCGCCAGCGACCAGGCGTTGAGCAGATCGCCCGAGCGCGCCAGGTGGAGCAGACGGGCGCTACGAGCTTCCGCCACAAAGATAGTTCCGTCCCTAGCGACAACCAGATCCACCGGCTGGCTGCCGCGGTCGTCTGCAATCGGTAACCGGGCAAGCTCATTGCCCATCGAATCCACCTGCACCAGATCGCCCTGGCGAGTGGCCGCGATCCAGATGTGTCCATCCCCATCGACGGCAAGACCACGTGCATCCCCATAGCGGCTACGTCCGCCGGCCAGTGACGAGAGATAGGTCCCGTCGGCCGCGAATCGGTGCAGTTGGCCGGCCAGTGAATCGAGTACGTAGAGTTGGCCGTCGACGTCCACGACAATGTCGGAGACTTCTTCCAGCGCGGGAGACGCCGGGTCCGCAGCGCCGATGACCTGCCCCGTGTCCGAGAGAATCGCCAGACCGCGGCCCGCCGCGTCGCCCACATAGACCCGTCGCTCGCCGCTGATTCGGGTCCACGCCCACGCTGACGGCACGCGGACGGCTCAGACCGGCGGACTGAGCCAGAGGGAGATAGGTCTGGCTTGTGACCGCCGATCCTGTCATCAGATCCGGGTGGGACAGGAGCGGCGACACCGGCGAGAAAAAGGGACTTTCAGCGGTCCCTGCATAGGGACCCAAGCCGGATTGGCCGGCGTCCGCCAAGACGACGGCTCGCTCCTGTCCAAAGTCAGCGCCGCTCGTGGCCGCAACCGCCACTTGGTCCAACTGTTCATCCATCACAAAGAGCCGGTTCTGGCTGCCGGCAGCGATGGCGGACGGACGCTGTCGACCGCCCCACAGGTCGAGCAGGCGGCCGTCGCTGTCGACATGAAGGATGCGCTGCCGGTCCGGCTCTGTGAAGATCAGGCTGCCGTCATCCGCGACCACCAGGCGTGGCGGCGACGAAGGCGATGCCCGATCCGTCGAGAGCGTGGAGAGCAGTTCATCGTCCGAAGCGATCTTGAGCCACTGTCCGTTGACGCTGTCCAACGTCCAGAAAGATCCGTCCTCGACTGCGGTGACGGCCACCGGTTGGTTCAACTGGCCGCTGCCGGTATGCACCGTGAGCAACGCCCCATTGGGACTCAGGCGCAGCACCTGGCCGAGTGCTGCATCGGCCACCAGTATTTCGCCGGAATCCAGGACGGCCAACCCGGTCGGTGCGACCAGGACGCCATTGGTTGACAGCCGTTTCACTACCTGGCCGCGGCCGTCAAGCCAGATCAACGCCGGGTCCTTGCCCCCGTGGCTCACCAGCAGGAGACCGTCCGGCGTCAAAGCCATGGCGGTCGGCTGACCTTGGCTCAGATCGAGACGACTTATCTGCCGGCCCTGCTCATCGAAGCGCCGGATCGAGGGCGGCTGCTTGCTCAGGACAAAGAGATGGTCGGCCCCGTCGACCACAAGGTCAACCGGATCGTCGACAACCAGTCGAGCCGGCATCGGGGGGATCCAGGATCGGTCGCCGGCTTCGATTGCCGCATGGACGCCGGCCTCGGTCATGAATCGGTGTAGCCGGATCTCGCCGTTTTCGCCCAGCAGGTCCATCTCCTCGTGCACAGGCCAGCACGCGTCCACCCGGTCGCGCAGGGCAGCGAGTTGGGGCACGCGTGGGTGGATCAACAGCATCTGGGCGCGTTGGTCTTCGCACAGGGCCGCAATGGACAGGGCTTCGTCGGGCGTCAGAAAACGGATGCGGCTGCTGTCAAAGCCATAGGCGTTGAGAATCATGTTCTCTCGAACCGTGTACGGTTGGTCCCAGACGACATAGATCGGCATTCCGGCGCCATCGGCCGCGGTACTCCTCTGAAACTCGCGCACCAATAGCGCTTCGACCGGCATTGGATTCTGCGCGTCAGCGACTCGCACAATGTGAAACTGGTTGATCAAGATCCCCGCCGCCACAATCCCGCCGGCCCAGAGCAAACGCTGACGCCGGCTGTCGCCAAAGAAGTGCCGGCCCAAAACCGCCGCGCCCAGGCCGGCATAGATCGTGTAGACCGGAACCAACACGAACATGCGCGTGGTCGACACCCAAGCGTATTGCTGGATCGCGCTCACCGACGCCCAGCAGAGCAGACTGGCGACCAACCACGCCGCCAACCGGCGACGATGCCAGCCGGCAATGGTGGCGGCCAGACCGACCAGCAGCAACAGAGCCGTCAACGGATCGACATGGGGACCGACCACGAAGTGGGTGTTGTGGCTGTTGGCCAGAAAGGCCAGCGCGCCGCCGACCAGGTTGCGCACCATCTGCGAACCGGCTTCACTGACCCCGGCCACCTCGCTTTGGATGGGCGTCGCCTTGAGCAGACCGCGCCAGTTTTCAAGGTTGAAAAGCAGCGGCGTGGCCACGGCCAGAGCGCCGGCCCCGATCGACAGGATGCTCAGAAGCGCACGCCGCCAGGTCGCCCAACAGAAGAAGATCACCAGAATGCCGATGGGCAACACGACCAGGCGAGCCAACCCAAAGAGCAAGAACGAACTTCCCAGCACTGCGCCCAACGCGTAATAGCGCACGGCACTCTGGCGGCGTTCAGCGTAGGCGAAGAGGGCCAGCCCAAAGGTCAACGGCAGCAGCGCCTGGGTGTTGTTGTAGGCGACCATCGAGAAGCTGAGCAGCATGTGAGAGGACGCCAGCAGCCCCGCTGCGACAATGGCCGCGGTTCGGCCCGAAAGCCAGCGGGCGAAGACATAGACAGCCGGCACGGACAGAACCATGGGCAACAACGATGACAGTCGCCAGCCGTAGACGTTTTCGCCGGCCAGTTGCATGATTTTCGCCTGAAGAGCCGAGGAAAAGACCGTGTGATAGGCGTTGGCGTCGACCACTGAGAAGAGCGTGTGTAGTTCAGGGCGATGGATGAGGGTCGTCGCCAGATCGAAAAAGCCCCACTCGTCGCCCACAAAGGCATAGCGCCACGAGCCGATCCGGCTTGCGCCCAGCAGGAGCGCGACCGCGCCCAGCGCGAGCATCATCGCCAGGTCGACTGGGTCCAGGATGCGGCCGGCATGTCTGCTCCATGCCGCGCCGCCGACGACCAGCAGCGCCCCCGGCAGCAACAGCCAGAGCGCGGTGACGGGTTGCGCAAGGGCCACGCCCAGGCCGATCAGCAGGGCGGCGATTCCGACGGCAACGAGGAGGCCGGCCACGGTCTGGGCGAGGATCTGCGGTTCCTGGGCGTCCCAGATCAGGGCGGCGATTGCCGGCGCGCCGATGCCGATCATCCAGAGGGTGGGGCTGGGCGATTGATCGGCGGAGAGGGTCTGGTAGGCCAACAAGCCCGACGCAGCCCAGGCCGAGCAAGGCCAGCAGTGCAATCCAGACGATCCGCCACGGCGTGACATCGCTTCCGCCTCGACCGCGCCGTCGCCCGGTCGCCAGAGCGCTGCGACAAAGAGCGCCAGCGCGCCGACGGCTGCCAGCAGGCCGAGATGATGGGGCAGCGGCCAGGATTCGGTGCAGAGTGAATGAATCAGACAAGATTGCCGCGCGATCCAACCATCGATCGGCGTCGAAATCCCAAGCCAGGGCTGCAAGTAAAATATATGGGCGGCAATCAGGGCCAGCAGCGCCCCGCCGATCAACGCACCGACACGCCAGGGTGCGATCTCAGTGCTGGCTCAGTCGCTGGACGGGTCATTGCGGCAGGTCGGACATCGGCAGTCGATTCGGGATCGGAACAGGTCGATTCGGGATTCGATTCACCGCGGATCTCCGAGACTCACGATCGCGGCGATTTCACGTCGAATGAACAGAATTGCATCAGAAGCGTACCCATTGTACGGAATTCGAATCGTGGGTGCAAGGTGAGCCAGTCTGGAATGTCTCAGAATGGGGCCAAAATGGAATGAAGCTGATTTCTCGAAATCCGGGGCCATCAGGTATTATGCGCGACATCGTAACTGGACAGCCTGCCACAGATAGACCGCGGATTAGGCTGATTTGGCGGATCAAACCGGATATTTTTCGGATTTTATCCGGTTGCATCCGCCTGATTCGCCTAATCCGCGGTCTATTCGGTCACTACCAGTATAGATTCGCGACATGGATGAATCGATCATCAACAGATGCAAACCCATAGGCGACCACCCCATGGCCCAACAGACAAACGGCAATATCCTGACACACGCCAACGGAACCACGCGCCCGGCCTTGCGCCCGCTCGATATCCGCCACCACAACGAGAACGGCCATCCCTACCTGCTGCTGCGCGATCCGCTGGAACTGAGCGAGCAGATGATCGCCGTTCCCCAGCCGCTGGCCTCAGTCCTCGCCTTCTGCGACGGAACGCACGACATCGATGGCATGGCCGCGGCCTTCACCGACTATTTCCAGACACCCATTGACGTTGCCGTCGTCCACCAATTGGTGGAAGCCTTGGACAACGCCTATCTGCTCGACAACCAACGATCACAGCAGGCGGTCGCCAAGGTCGTCGAAGCCTACCGCTCGGCCCCCTTTCGGACGCCGCTGCTGGCCGGGCGCGGCTATCCCGACGATCCGGCAGAACTGCACGGGCTGCTCCAGGACTACCTGGAACAGGCATCGGCGACACCTACCCCCGCCGACCAGTGGCCACGCCGGGCCGGGCTGCTCAGCCCCCACATCGACTATGCGCGCGGCGGCGCGGTCTATGCCGAAGTCTGGAAATCGGCGGCGGAGGCAGCCAAGGCAGCCGAACTGGTCGTGATCTTCGGCACCGATCACTACGGCAATGACCCATTCACGTTCACGCGCCAGAACTATGCCACGCCCTACGGCGTCTTGCCCACGGCTCAGTCCATTGTCAACGAGTTGGCGCTGTTGCTGGGCGAGGACGCGGCCTTTGCCGGCGAGCTGCGCCATCGGGATGAACACTCGCTTGAGTTGGTGGCGGTCTGGTTGCATCACATGCGCGGCGGGGAGCCGGTGGAGATCGTGCCGATTCTGACGGGGTCGCTGCGCCGCGCCGGCCGCAACGGCGACGGACCGGCTTCCGATTCAACTGCGCCCGATCCAACTGTAGAAGCGTTGCTTGCCAAGCTGGACGAACTCGCCGGCGACCGGCGCGTGCTGGTCATCGCCTCCGGCGATCTGGCCCATGTCGGCCCAGCCTTCGGCGGTGCGCCGCTCAATGTATCCATGCGAAAACAGGTGCGCCTGGCTGACGACGAATTGCTCACGCGCATGCAGGCCGGCGACGCTGAAGGCTTCCGCCAGTCCATCGAGCGCGTCGACAACCGCAACAACGTCTGCGGCGTCTCGCCCGTCTATCTGACCATGCGCTTGGTCGGTAAAGACCGCACCGGCGGCAGCATCACCGGCGAGCCGTTCGGCTACGCCACCTGCCCCGCCGACGACCACGACATATCGGCCGTGACTGTGGCAGGGATGGTCTTTCGGTAGGCGGCAAGATCCATCGACGGCAAAGCCCGCCGATGATTGTCAGTAGTTCACGATTTGGTGAAAAGCGAGATTCCTTCGATTCCACTCAGAACATGCCTTCGCTGGCCTTTTGCCATAGTGGCGCACTTAAAAATACGCGCTTCTAGTGAACAAGCTCGTTTTCGCGACATAAGATACGCTGTCACCCTGAGCGGGCTTGCCATAAAATGACGCTGTCCTGAGTCACCAGCGAAGGGTCTCGATATCGCGAGCCGAGATTCCTCGCTGGCGTATTGCCAATCCGAAAGTGCTCGGGCTGACCCGCTCGGAATGACAAATGGCCGTTCATTTCAGTTAGAGCGCCGGGTATGCGGCGAGGCACACTCAGAATGACAAATCGTGAACTACTGATTGTCGTCCGTTACGACGGCATGCCCAGATCCAGCACCTCCTGCACCTTGGCGTCGATCACAGGCGCATGCTCGGCCCAGGTCACTTCGCCTTCCCAGATCAGGTCGATCTCGTTGCGGAAGACGTCGTTGGCCTCGGTGAAGCGCGTGTTCTTGGGCATGGGGAAGGGCTCAATGCCCGCGGTCAACAGCTTGTCGGTGATGCCGAACATGCGGTTGACTTCGTTGACCTGGGGATCGGTCCAGGCCGACTTGTGGCCGTTGGGCTGGAGCTTGCCGTCGAGCACCATCATGACACCGGCATCGCCCGAAGAATAGAGCTTCAGCAGTTCCCACGCCTCTTCCGGGTGTTCCGTGGTCGTAGAGATCATGTGCTGATTGCCGGAGTAGCAGGTGCCCTGGCGGCCTTCAGCGCCGACCGGCAGCGGCACGGCGTCGATCTCGAAGGCGCCGTCGACCTGGTTGATGGCGTTGGTGATGTTGCCGACGATGCTGGCCTGGGTCGCGGTCTTGCCGGCGATAAAGAGCGGACCTGACGTAGTTCCACTGATGTAATCCGCGACTGCGCGGCGAGACCTTGCTGTCGAGCAGGTCGAGATACCAGGCGCCCACTTCCTCATGCAGCGGCGTGTTGAAGGTGAGCGCGGTGCCGTCCTCGTTCATCACCCAGCTATCCTTGGAATCGGGCGCGCCCCACGAACGCGAGGTGTTGCTGTAGTAGTGGAACGAGTTCATGCCGTCGAAGCCCAGACCGAAGATGCCGTTGTCCGGATCGGCGGCAGCCTTGGCCAGCTCGGTCCACTGCTCGAAGGTCCAGCCTTCCTCGGGCAGCGGCAGCCCCTTTTCCTCCAGCATGGTCTTGTTGAACATGACGGCGATGTTGCCGCCGGGATGGACGACGCCGGGCACGCTGAAGTTCTTGCCGTTGAGCGAGTTGCCGGCCATGACGCTGGGGTAGATATCGTCGTAGTCATCGGGCGGATTCGATGCCAGGAAGTCATCGATCTCCATGTAGATGCCCTTGAGATAGCTGCTGAAGAGCCAGCGATGGTGGCCGTAGAGCAGATCGGGGAGTGTGCCGGAGATGAAGCCGGTCTGTGTCTTGGTCTCGATCTCGCCGTAGATGGTCTCCTCGATCTCGACGCCGATCCCGGTCTCCTCGGTGAATCGCTCGCCCATCTGCAGGGGCATGATGCTCTGGCCGCCTTCCGGCGGAACTTGAACGCGCAGCACAATCTGCTCGGCCGAGGGCGCAGCGCCTTCGGATGATTCCGCAGCCGGGGCCGCTCCGGCCGGCGCGCAGGCCGCCAATACCTGCAAGCTGGCGGCGCCCAGACCGACGACGGCGACGCCCTTCAAGAACCCTCTTCGGCTAAGCTTTCTAGAATCCATGTAGTTCCTCCTTTGAACATACGTGCTCGACAACGTGATGATGCAATTGATCCATATATTCAGCAATGGCACAGACGGGTGGGAGCCTGCGTACAATTGCGAAATACCTTTGAACAGACGGGTGCGCTCAGCCCTTGATGCCCGACATGACGATGCCTTGCACGAAGAAGCGCTGACCCAGGAAAAAGATGACGATCACCGGCAGCATGGAGAGGATGCAGACGGCCATCAACAGGTGTTGCATGGGTTCGCCGCCGACTTCCGGCGAGCCGTTGAAGAAATGCAGACCCACGGAAATCGTGAACTTGTCCGGCGAGTTCAGATAGATGAGCGGCCCCAGAAAATCGCCCCAGGTCGCGATGATGGTGATGATGGCCAGCGTGGCCAGAATCGGCTTGCAGAGTGGCAGCAGGATCGACCAGAAGATGCGGAAGTAGCTGGCGCCGTCGATGAGCGCCGCTTCATCCAGATCCTTGGGCAGCGACAAAAAGAACTGGCGCATGAGAAAGATGGCGAAGCCGCCGCCGCCAAACCAGAAAGGAATCCAGAGCGGTTTGAGCGTATTGATCCACCCGAGTTTGAAGAAGAGCACAAACTGCGGAATGAGCGTCACCTGCGCCGGCATCATCATGGTGGCCAGGGTGATGAAGAAGAGCGTGTTGCGGCCGCGATACTCGAAGCGAGCGAAGGAGTAGGCCACCAGCGATGCGCTGAAGAGCGTTCCCGCGGTCGCCAGCACCACGATGAAGGTCGAATTCAAGAACCAACGGACAACCTGGACGCGCTCCAATGTCAGGGCCCGAACGTAGTTGTCTCCACTGCGGGACCGCCGGAATGATCACGGGCGGAAAGGCGAACATTTCGGCGGGCGTCTTGAGCGAACTCATCAGCGTCCAGAAGAGCGGAAAGCCAAAGAGAACACAGAGGACCAGAACGAGCCAGATAGGTGACCAGTCTGCTCAATTTCAACCGCGGACGCCTTCGTCTGACTTGTCGAGGCAGTGTTCACTTGAGGTTGCTGCGAAAGTGTCTGCTGCGCCATACCGTTTATCCGCCCTCGTAGTGCACCCAGCGGCGCGAGTACCAGATTTGGAAGAAGGTGAAGACGATCAGGATGGCCGCCAACACCCAGGCCAGCGCACTGCCGTAGCCCAACCGGAAGTACTTGAACGCCTGGTTGTAGATGTGCAGCGCAAAGAACCAGGTGGCATAGGAAGGGCCACCCTGGGTGGTCACAAAGGCCGTGGTAAAGACCTTCAGCGAGGCGATGACGGCCAGCACCATGTTGAAAAAGATCGTAGGCGTTAGCAACGGCAGGGTCACGCTGCGAAACTTTGACCATCCACCGGCGCCGTCGATGTCGGCAGCCTCGTAGAGTTCCTGGGGAACGCCCTGCAGGCCGGCCAGGAAGATGAGCATGGCATTGCCGCCCATGGCGGCCCAGACGTTGATCATGGTCACCGAGGCCAACGCCGTGTCGCGCGAGCTGAGCCAGGCCGGCGGATTTTCGATGCCGATCGCACGCAGAAACTGGTTGACCGGTCCCAGGCTGGGCGAAAGCAGAAAGGTCCAGACGACGGCAATGGCCACGGCCGGCAGCAGATGGGGGACAAAAAAGATGGTCCGGTAGATATTCGTCCCTTTCAGCTTCTGGTTGAGCAGAACCGCCAGGGCGAGGCGCCCCAAAGATCGCCACCGGCACAAAGACCAGGGAAAACAGAAATGTTCGCCTGAGGGAGGACCAGAAGAGATCGTCCTGGGTGAATGCCTGTCGATAGTTTTCCAGGCCAATGAAGGTGGGGCTGTTTGTCACGCCGTACTCAGTGAAGCTGAAGTAGAAGGAAGCCAGAATCGGACCGCCCCAGAAGACGATCAGCCCGATGATCCAGGGCAGTGCAAAGGCATATCCCCAGAGCGCCTTGCGTGCCTGAAACTGACTGTTGGCCCCCACCAGTGTCGCCAGCCAGCCTGGATTGTGTCCACCTCTCGGTTGATTGAAGTCTTTTTCTGCGACGGCCAATGCTCTTCTCCTAGAACCAACGCAAAGCCCGGCTACATCCGCACAATGGATGCGCTATCCGGATCGAAGTCGCGCTCAACAACGGCAATAGCGTTACAGACGTTGGCACCGTCTGCCACGCCCACAACTCTACGAAACGAAAGTCTCTATTCTGTTGTACTCAAGATTTATTTGGAACCCGGCGACATTGCCTGTTCAAACACGTCACGGCTATTTTGGGAGAGCCGAAACAGCGCAATAGAACAAAGCGTCATGGAAAACTGCTCTGTCCGGCACGTACACCACATGAAGGTCATGTGACGGTTGACGCACCCGGAACGCCGCTATCCGAAGTAGAGTCAGTCAGTCGATCAACGAACCGATCGATCAGAGGTAATCAGTGCCGCCATCCGTGTAGATCTTCTATCGATGTTCAAATGATCATCTTCGCCAGACGTTCGATCCAGCTTCACCATGGACGACCAAAGCGTGCGGGTGGGAGAATACCACATTGCCGTCGGGGCTGCAAACAGCGTTTTTCTCGGCTTGTGGTCGAGCGGAGAGGGGATGGGAGGAGGGTATCTTCTCGACAGAGCGCGGAAAATGCGACGTACTGGCCGGAAAATCGAGGCGAATACAGCGTGCTGCCGGTAAGAGGGTTGCACCCGACTACAAAATCTTGGCAATACGTCTCAGTCGTCAATCAGTCCAAGCACGTGGGCCCCCTGTACCTCGTAATTCACGTCGCTCACAAAAATGTGCTGGCCGGCCGCCTGAATATCACGCAGCAGCCGTTCGAGGATGTTGGGTTCATAGAGCGCACCGGCGCCGCCGTAGCGGAAGGCAGCGGTTGCGATCTCGGTGGCGAGATCGGTGACGTATAAGGCGATGACCTGCAATTCCGCATAGGTTGCCGCATCAATCGGCAGGCCGGCATCAAGACGCCGCCACACCGTACGATATCGATCATGGGCCAACAGACGTGCCGCTACCAGATCCAGGTCGAACTTGCCCACAAGCCGATGGACCACCTGGCGTTCGAGCAGCGGCGACGGCCGGTACATGCCCTTGGTGAGCGTGATCTGCTGAATCAGTTCATCCAGCGCTCGGCGGGCGATGCCGAGTGCAAAGCCGATGTGGGACCAGGCAATGAAGCCCAGCACAGCCTGGAGGTAGAGCGGTCCGCCACGGTAGGGTTTCGGCTCGGAAAAATCAGTTTGGTTCAAAGATGGTTTGCAACTTGCCGGCATCAGTAGGCACTACAACAGATTGAGAATGGAACGGATTTAGTTTCGTCGGTACGGACGATCCGGTTCACGTTTCAAATCTCCGGGCAACCGGACAATAATCCGTTCCATTCTCAATCCGCTGTAGTCTACGTCGACTCGTAAGATACGCCGCCGGCAATCTGGATGATGCCCGTTCCTGTTCGACGTTGATGCTATTCAGCGTACCGCCTACTTCCCCGGCGGTCGATATGCGGCCATGCTGGCTCGCCCGGCTTCTGCGGCCTCGTCCATCTCTTCAGCCGTGACCAGCACGATGAAACGGGTCTGGTTTGTGCCGGCGGCGTTGCCCACCAGCGAGGCAGTGAGGGCCGTGACATTGCTGGGCAACGTGACAATACAATAGACGTCCACGTCGCCGAAGGCAAAGTACCAGGATTCCAGGGTCCCGCCCAGGCTTTCCACGGCTTTGCGCACGGCCTCGCGCCGGCTGCTGCCGCCCTCTTTGAGTAGACCCTGGACGCCGGATTGGTTGTAGCTGGCTTGAAGTAGGTAATGGGGCATGGAGTGCTCCTTTCTGGATAAGCGTTGATATTGTACGTTCTACAGGCGTATTCATAACGGGCGAGTGGTAAACGGATCATCGTCAACACACTCATTTTCGTTACCCCATGGTGAACAGATCCAATGATTTCCCCGTCATTGTCTCCGGCGCATCACAGAGCAGATATATCGCTCCTGCAGCAACGGATTCAGCAGTGGCCATGGGTGGGAAATCGTCTTCTGACATGAATGTCGCCATCAGTCGTCGTTGCCCCGGTGTATCGACCAGACCTGGAGAGATGGCATTGACCCGAATGCCGTGAGCAATAGCCTGCAATGCGGCATTTTCGGTTAGCGCAATGACGGCATGCTTGGCTTCACTGTAGCCGCCTGCGCCAATATTACTGGGACGCCGACCCATGGACGAAGCGACGTTGACGATCTGTCCGTGACCTTGGCCGATCATGTAGGGCATGACCACCTTGAGCGACAAAAAGACGCTTTTCAGGTTGGTTTCCAAGGTCTGATCCCAAGCCGCTTCCGGCTGCTCCCAGATCGGTTGCAGCGTCATGGGCCCAATTGCATCGGACACCTGATACAGTTCAGTCGGCGCTCCACCCGCATTGTTGACCAAGATATCAATCCCGCCGAACTCGGCCTGGGTGCGCTGGGCCAGCAATTCAATATCGCCAATCCGGGTCATATCCGCTGCGACGGCCAAACTCTGTTGACCCGCATTCCGAATCTCGCCTGCAACGGCGTCAATCTCAGAGCGCGTACGGGCTGAGATGACAACGTTGGCTCCCTCGCCGGCCAGAGCCAGAGCAATGGCACGACCGATGCCGCGCCGCCGCCGGTGACAATGGCTGCCTTTCCTTCAAGTCTCATGCAACTTCCCAGATCTCGTTCACGCCGCCAGGGTCAACGCAGGCGTGGAAGCGCTCGATCACCTCGTCGCTGGCCGGCGACTCATTCCATGCCTGCCACCAGGTTTCGTAATGCGCCAAACTCTCAAATTCCAGTTCCAACGTCACGCGATCATAGGTGCCGATGCGAGGAACAAGGATGCGGAATGGCGGGGTGTCGGGCAAAACATTGCCGCCAGCGGTCAGCACCGCGACGACTTCATCCATCTTGCCCAGTTTGACGGGGAATGTACGTCGGTCGATGATCATTGTGCTTCTCCTTGAAATGAGCTGACAGATCGAGATCTATGCGTCTTCCCCATACAACGCCTGCCAGGCAGGCCGGTCGAAGAGCAGTTCGCCGCCCGTGCGCATGGTCAGCGCGGCGAACTCGCCGAAGACGGCGCGGCAGCCTGGGTCTCGCAGAATGTTGTCCACCGCGGCCAGGTTGTCGATGTCGAGCAGGCCGACCAGTTCGCCGTTGTTGCTCTGGTAGACGTCGAAGGTGTTGACGCCCTCCACCTTGAGCACGGCCGGGATCACCTTGGTGTCCAGCACCCGGTTGACCTCGCCGGCTTGCGCCGGGGTGACGCTCTCTTTGACGCGAAAACGGGTTGTGTACAGCATGGGTTTAGCCTCCTTGTGATTCGAGTGTCCAGATTTCGTTGTTGCCGCCCGGTTCGGTGATCTCGACCCAGCGGGCCAGAAATTCTTTCGCTTCGTCGCTTGCCCCCCAATCGCTCCATGCAGCGTCCATCTCGGCTATACTTCCAAATTCCATCTCCAGAGCGACCAGGTCGAATTGGCCATAATAGATGTTGTAGATACGGTACGGGACAGTATAGGTACCTTGCTTGAGCATGTCGATGACGTCCTCTTGACGCCCACGACTGGCCATGAACGTCCGTCGATTGACGATGGTCATTGTTCCTCCTCGGTTGTGTAGAACGGTTGTGTAGAATGTCTGGAAAGGCTACTTCTCTGGGAAGAGATCGAGCCGGTGCGCGTTGTACAGAAGCCATTATCCCAGGCGAACGTCTTTCAAACGTCTTGAAAAGCGTCTCGAAACCGACTTTGGCACAACTTCCTTGATACTTGGACAGCATACGAGAGGCACAGATCGATTGGATTGGAATGGATACGCGCAAACCACTGCCGACGGCAGTGGTTTGCGCTATCGTATTAACTTTCGTCGTCAACTACACCGCAGACTACTGGCCATTGATCATGGGGAGGTAGATGCCGCCGGCAGATTCAATCGCAGATTCCATCGAGGCCGCTCGAAGCGAGAAATTTGGATCGTCCGGCGCCAAACCGATGATGAACACGTCAACAATGTCGCCATCTTCCAGTGACAGGGGTGACAGATCCAATACTTCTTCTCCACAGTCGGCTCCCGCGGCGGCCAACAACAGATCATACGTTCCCGCCGGCAAAGCCAGATAGTCCTCCACTTCCGGATACTCAATGTTCTCCACCACGATTTCGCCGCTGTCTGTGCAGACATCCACTGCTGTACTCCCTGGCGTACCGGCATCAGCAAAGGGAGCTAGATGGCCGATGCGTACTAGGGCGCCGCCGGCAGGCGGGGTCGTCTCATTCACAAGCGGCAACAGCGCCAACTCCCAACCATTGGCTCCACCGATGGCGGCCAGCGTGTAGCTGACCCCAGCCTCGAGTGTATAGGCGCCCACCAAGGCCGGTGTATCGCTGCCTGTAGGAAGAAGCTGGACCGTGAGTTCCACGCCGGCAGGCAGAAGATTGCCTGGAGCCTCATCGCCGTACTTGAAGTTTTCCAGCGCAACATCGACGCCTTCGGCTGTGATGCGAACGGTGACACTGGTCTCTGCGACATCTTCTGCAAACGGTGCATAGTGGGCAACATCCACGGTCGCACTACCAAACTGGTCACGCAATAGCACATCCACGGTCGCCTGATTGTTATCCAGGTCTGGCCCATTGAGGTTTACATACTGAATGTTCCTCTGGTCATATGGCGGAGCCGAACTTTCATCGACGGAATGAGCAATCAAGCTGAGCTGGTCGCCGCACACCTGTTTGTCCGCTGAGGCTTGCCCGAAAAGCGTGTCACTCATGCCGGCGCAGTAGGCGCCAGTCGCATCGTAGGCGTCGTCTTGGTTGGGGAAGACACAGATCTTATTGGATGATGCAAGATCCAACGCGTCCCAGTTGGCGGCATCGAGCATGACGGAACTCTTGTCCAGCGTGATCTGGCTGTCGTCGAACGCCATGTTGACGGTCACGGGACCCTGCGGTTCGGTAGCCAGCGTGATCCAGTAGCAGGCCTTGCTATGGGGGCTGCCATCTTCATCCAGGTCCGTCACCGCGTAAGACTCCGTGATGTAGACCTCGGGGCCGTCAGGAGGCTGATATTCGTTCGTCACGGTAAGGTTGTTGCTTCCGTCCAGCGTCACAGTGAGCGTTGGCGGCAAAGTGACCGTCCAGTCGCTGCCGGGGTCGCTCTCGGTCGCTGAACAGATTGTGCCCGGTGGTATCGCCTCTAGAGTGCCGGACTCGCCGTCTTTCAACGCAAATGTCTCGGACTTGTCGCCACAGGTCAACGTTACATCGAAGATCTGATTGGCCGGTGCATTGCTGCCTGTAACCTGCTTAGAGACTGTCACATCCGGAGGTTCGATCTGATATTCGTTCGTCACGGTAAGGTTGTTGCTTCCGTTCTGCGTCACAGTGAGCGTTGGCGGCAAAGTGACCGTCCAATCGCTGCCGGGGTCGCTCTCGGTCGCTGAACAGATTGTCCCTGGCGGTATCTCCTCTAGAGTGCCGGACTCGCCGTCTTTCAACTCAAATGTCTCGGACTTATCGCCACAGGTCAACGTCACATCGAAGATTTCATTGGCCGGTGCATTGCTTCCTGTAACCTGCTTAAAGACTGTCACATCTTGGTGAGAACACCTGAAACTTTCGGCAAACTGCGTCAGCAAACTGATTCACATCTTCTACAATAAGCACCCAGCCAGCGTTGAATGTATCGGTCTCCAAATCCGCGAAGCTTCCCGGCTGCGGATATACGATATCGTCCCGCAGCCATTCCACGGGATCTGTTGGGGAAGGCTGAAAGACGGGTACAATAAACTCGGAGTCAAGCTCGTCTTGATCTTCGGTCATCTGCAGGGTCTCAATCAGGTAGTCACGCGCACAGACCGTCAGGGCTTGACTTTTTGCAAAGTTATTGGTGAGGCCGGGGTGGACTACGCAACCTTCTGGGGATTTTTCCTCATCGACATTGTAGGGTAATCCGTCCGTGGCCAAGTTAATCTCTTGCTTGCGAGCGGCTGAAAAATTGACAGAACCTGCCATGGTGTCTGCAAGAACCATGAGGGCCTCTGCCGTTTCGGTGCCTCCCAACTCGGGTGGGGTCGAACCATCTATCCCTGGACTTGGAAATTCCAACGCTTCGACTTGGTCGGCAACCCTGTTCGCCGTATCCTGATCCAAGATGATGGTTGGCTCGATTTTGACTCCGGTTTCAGGGTTCACAGTTTCGTCCGCAGAATTGGCAAAGACGACCAATGTGAACTCGACATTGCCGCCTTGCGGCATACACTCAGGATCACGCAAAGCTTCGCCAATACCATCGGTACATGAGCATTCCAGTTCCCTGGCGTGCCGCCATCCTGCTCATTTTCGATACTGCCAGAGCCATCCAACAGGAAACCAAGTTGTGTGGTTGGGGATGTCTGTGCAGCAGCAGAAGATGTGCCGGCTACCAGTACGATCATCAACGCGAGTGCCAACCAGAACACCGACGACAACGCAGACAGCGGTTTCAATTTCATGGTGAGCTCTCCTTATGTTTGGATAAAAAAATACAGGGCGATATCTTGATCTGGTGACAGACCAATCATACAAGACCGCAGAACCGATTTATTTCGGATACGCTAGCAGTCTGTCGGAGCGACCAAGAAATAGACCGCGGATGCGGCGGGACCCGGAGGGTTTCCCGGCGGAAAAAGCCTGATTTTATCTGAAATTATCGGCATTTATCAGCCAAATCCGCCCAATTCACGGTCTATCGGCGTTCTCTCCGCCAGGCTCCTAGACAGCGTAAATGTACAACTGAAAAAATGTCCGTCAGAAAGTCGGGGAATTTAGCGAAGGGAAAATACGAAAAGCGGTCAATTGGCAGGAAGGGCAGAAGCAACAAGCGAGGCTTCGCAGAACGAATGCATCTCTAGCCTTCAGGGTAGTAACAGTATAGAGCGAGAATGTAATTACGTCAATTTTGTTCCAAATTTCACAATGTACTGCGTTGCGTAATTTGGCAAGCCAGTAATATCCGAGAAGCGTTGCTACGCCATGTGAATCATGCTGTCGTTCCCATATCGGCCGCCCAGCGCACGGCAATGCGCTGGACATGGGAAGGTCAGGCATTGCAGCAAGCCTGAGGCTTAGCTCTGACAAAAAGCGGCAAAGAATGAAGCTACACGATCCACCACAATCTCCAGCATCGCCTCGCCCTGCTCGGCGGTCGCCGCGGCAGGCTTGTCGGTGTAGCCGACGCTGGCGCCCCACGCGCCGTGGACCTGCACGGTGGCCCCGTCCATGGCCGAGAAGAGGCCCTGGGCTGTTTGGGTCATGTCCAACGTCTCGGCCAAGGCCTCGGCGTCGATCAGATCGGGGCGCAGCGCCATCACCAAGGAAGCCTCGAACTGGCCGGCGTGGCCGGGAATCAGGTCGCCGGCCAGGATGCCGCTCTCCACGATGGCGGGGCGGGCAATGTCCCAGTAGGACGCGGTGGCGATGGTCACGTCGTGGCCCAGCCGGTTGACAAAATCGAGGCCGACGACGGCGTTGGAGTCGGTGTTGCCGCCGTGGCCGTTGAGCACGATCAGCTTGCGGAAGCCGCTCAGGACCAGCCCTTCCAGGATGTCGGTGACCGCGGCCATGAACGTGTCGCTGCTCAGCGAAAGCACGCCGGGAAAGGGGCGATGGTGGTGCGAGTTGCCATAGGGCAGCACCGGCGCCACCAGGATGTGGGCGGAGCCGCCGGTCTGCTCGAATGCAGCCTCAGCAGCACGCAAAGCCACCGTGCCGCAGAGCAACGTGTCGGTGATGATGGGCATGTGGGGACCGTGTTGCTCGATGGCGGCGGTGGGCAACACGGCAACCGCATCGGGCGCGATCTGGCGAATCTGCTCGCGGGTCATTTCAGCCAGTAGTCGGGTCATGATTTCTCCTCAATTCGTCGAACGACGCGGCCATGCTGGACCGCAGCAAATAGTGTCTCGAACTCGACGCTGCCGTCGTCCTCGACCGGCAACATGTTGGCCCCCGGCTCGCAGACCGGCTGGGCGTCCTTGGGGAAGATGTCATGCAGCGCCTGCTTGTCGTCGCCGTAGTAGGTGACTTCGCCGCCGGCGCGGGCGTAGCGATAGATGTGGCGCGGCGGCTCGACGAAGGTGTAGTCGACCCGATAGCGCTCGACCGCGTCCATGTCGATCTCGACGCCCAGGCCCGGCCCTTCCGGCACAGGCTGAAACCCGCCCCGAATCTCGATCGGCTCGGCCAGTAGCTGGGACTCGTAGATGTTCATGCAGGTGATGGCCGGCCAGACGGCCTGCCGACAGACCGCGCCCCAGTGCGCGGCCCAGGTTGTCGTGATGCCCGTGCCGACCATCTGGATCCAGAAAGGCTTGTTGGCCACATCACAGACATGGGCCTGGTTGCGCACGGCCGTGGCCCCGGCGCAGATCACGAAGCCGTCGGCCAGATCGTGCTCCAGCGTGGTCAGGATCGGCGGCACGCCGTAGTGCATGGCCAGCGGCCGGTTGATGCGGCGCCGGATGTGGGCGTTGCCGGCCACATCCGCGTGGGGGATCGGCGTCTCGATCATGGCGACCTGGTCGTACTGTTCCAGCGTCTTGAGGAAATGGACGGCATTGGCGGCGTTGGCCAAGGTGGCGTTGAAGTCCAGATCGAGCAGAAACTGCTCGGGCACGACGTCGAAAATGGCGGCCAGCGCTGCGTGCAGATCGAACCAGGTGCGCGCCTTGAGCTTGGCCGACGTGTAGCCTTGCTCTGCCGCGGCCGCACACTGCAGCGCCCAATCTTCAGGCGGCATGTCCATGGCCCACCACGAGATGGGACACCAGTCGCGCACCTTCTCGCCCAGCAAGTGGTAGATGGGCACGCCCAGCACCTTGCCCACGGCATCGAAGAGCGCCATCTGCACGCCCGCGCCCAGATCATCCTGCCAGAGCAACGAGGCCGCCTCCTTGCCCAGCACACGCGCCTCCACGTCCTCGGGAACTTTGCTCCACGTGTAGTTGGGGATGGTCTCGCCCCAGCCGATCACGCCGTTCTCCAGCGTCACCTTGCAGAGCTGCGAGATGCGCCAATGGGGAAGCCAGTACTTCATCTGGGTGTCCGTGTGCGCCTCGAACGGCACGTCCAGGTGGATAAATTCGATGCCGGTAATCTTCATTGTGGCTCCTTTTGCACATCAAAAGCGAGTCCGTCGAGCGCCTCAGGACAGGCGATCCAAACAACTCGGTGATTCGTTCAGTTGCCCAGTTGGAGGGAATTTGCTGTCCTTGATGCCGATCTTTTTCTATTGTATCATTCGACCATTCTTCTCCTCAACCGCTGTTTTTCTTCTCAATACTGTTCATCTGCGCGAAAGGTTTACCCCATGAAACCAGCCCTGCGAATCAAAGAGATCGAGCGTATCACCCTGCGCGTTCCCTTCACGCCACGTGTGCAGAAATGGAACACGCTGTCTGGTCTGGCAGTGGCAGATCGTCGAGATCATCCGCGTGACGAGCGATGATGGAACGGTGGGCTATGGCGAGACCCTGCCTCACTACACCTGGGGAACCGTGCCCGATGAGGCGATTGAGCGAGTCAGAGGCCGCAACCCGGTCGATTTTCTGGGCGACGACAGCCTGGGCGCCGGGCTTGCAGATGGCGCTCTACGATCTGGTGGGCAAGGCGCTGGAAGTCCCGGTCCATCGGCTCTTCAATCTGCCCCAGGTGCGGGACTGGTGTCCCATCGCCTGGTGGAACACCAAGATGGGACCCGAGGATCTGGCCGGCGAAGCCCAGGATGCGGTCAAGCAGGGCTACATCTTCCACAAATTCAAGGCCCGCCCCTGGATCGACGTCTATGAGCAGGTGGAGGCGGTCAGCGCGGTGACGCCGCCCCACTACCGGCTCGACCTGGACTGGAACAGCATGTTGCTCAACGTGGGCAATGCCACGCCGGTGTTGCAGAAGCTCGACACCTACGAACGGGTCTCCATCTACGAGGGACCGATTCCGCAGAACGATGTCGAGGGGCTGCGCGAACTGCGGCGCAAGGTCGCCCATCCGATCGCGCTGCACTTTGGCGAGCCGCCCTTCCCGACCGCCGTGCGTGAATCAGTCTGCGACGGCTTTGTCATCGGCGGCGGCGTGGAGCGTGTGCTGCGCAACGGCACGCTGGCGTCCGAGTTCGAGAAACCCTTCTGGCTGCAACTGGTGGGCGTCGGCCTGATTACCGCACTCTCCGCACACCTGGGCGCGGTCCTGCGTTTCGCCCAGTGGCCGACCATCACCTGCCTCAACAACTACAGCGACAGCCTGCTCACCGAGCCGTTGACCATCCGGGGCGGCTACCTGCAGGTGCCGGACGGCCCTGGCCTGGGCGTGACGGTCGATGAGTCCGCGCTGGAGCGCTATCGTATGGAGCCGCCCTACAAGCTGCCCGATCCACGCCACATTCTGTCGGTCAAGTGGCCGGGCGGGCGCGTCGTCCACTTCGCCAACATCTGGGACCACGCCTGGCCCCATTTCATGGCCGGCAACGATCCGGCCCAGGAGCCGGGCGTGGGTATCGAGATCTGGGATGAGGATGGCACGCCGGAGTGGGCTGAGTTGTATGCGCGGACGTTGCTGGGGCCAGTGCGTGGCTAGCAGCCGTCGCGGTGAACAAACGACCGATGGGAAAGGGAGGCATGATGGCTCAATCACGCGGATTCAGGTTTGGCACAGGCCTTCAGGCAACGTCGCGGTCTGAGTTGATTGAACAGGTTCACAAAGCGGAAGATCTTGGGTACAGTTCCTTGACGGTCACCGAGCACGTGAGCCAGCCCAGACTGGCGCCGATAGCGACATTGGAGGCAGCAAATGCTAATCGTTGACGGACATCTCGACCTCTCCATGAACGCCCTACAGTGGGACCGCGATCTGCTCCAGTCAGTCTACACCATACGCACGCAGGAGAACATGAACGCGCAGAAAGGCCGCGCCCTGGGCACCGTCGCCTTTCCGGAGATGCGGCAAGGCCGCATTGCCTTGAGTATCGCCACGCTCATCGCACGGTCAACCGGCCACCCCATCCCCGGTTTTGACTTTCGCACGCCCATGCAAGCCTATGGTATGGCCCACGGTCAACTGGCCTACTATCGAGCCTTGGAGCAAGGCGGCCATATCCGCATCATCGGTGATGCCGGCAGCCTGGACGCTCAGTTGAATGAATGGGCGATCTGGGAAGAAGATGCCGACCTGGACGATACACCTCCTCTGGGCTTCGTCATCAGCATGGAGGGAGCCGATCCCATCCTGGAGCCGGAGCAGTTGCAGGCATGGTGGGATGACGGACTGCGCCTTCTCGGCCCCACTCACTACGGACCCGGACGCTATGCCGGCGGGACCGGCACGGAACTGGGGTTGACCGATCTGGGACCGCCGCTGCTCCAAGAAATGGAACGACTTGGCATTGCGCTGGATCTGACCCACTGCTCTGACCAGTCCTTCCGGCAGGCACTGGATCTCTACGGTGGACCGGTTCTGGCCAGCCACAACAATTGCCGTGCACTGGTTCCCCATCAACGGCAGTTCAGCGACGAGCAGATCGTCGCTATCATCGAGCGAGATGGTGTCATCGGCGTTGCCTTCGACACCTGGATGTTGCAGGAAGGCTGGATCGTCGGCGAAACCACCAACGAAAACGTCACGATGGCAGATGTCGTCGATCACATCGACCACATCTGCCAACTGGCCGGTAACTGCAAGCACGCCGCCATCGGCACCGATCTGGACGGCGGCTACGGGCGGGAGCAGTCGCCCAACGATCTCGATACCATCGCCGATCTGCAGAAGTTGGACGCGCTGCTGGCCAAGCGAGGCTACGGCAACGACGACATTGCCGGCATTTTGCATGGCAACTGGACGAGATTTCTGCATCAAATCTGGGATTGCCGATAGAACCACAACGCTTCTCCGACGCATGGCTGGTGGTTCTACTCGATCCGTATCCTTTTGCCCATTTGTTCGTCTTAGATGTATGGGTTCGACGCGCCAAATCATGTTTCAATCACAAGGCAGACCGCACCGTCGAGGTGGAGTCTGGAAATTGTTTTCCGTCAACGGGACACAGGGTTTCCCAGGGGGGTAGTATTATGTTTCAGCGATCACTTCTAGATACGATTAGGCAGTTACGGTTGCCGGTCACGATAGCAATTCTGCTTGGCGTCCTTGCATTGGCCCAGGGCGGATCTGCGGCAATTGCCGCAGATCCGCCCAACCAGCCGTTCGATCTGATCTACTCTGCCGAAAATGTCAAGTACCGTATCGACCACTTCGGCGTCGGCATGCTGGATACGACCACAGGCAATCTGACCGTGCCGGCAAATGTTGTCGATGGCACTGACATCATCAAAGCCTATCTCATCTGGGCAGGACTCGGTCAGGACGACGATGGCGTCCTGTTGCAACGGGTCGGCGTCGGTTCGCCCCAGCGAATCCAGGCGGACTGGGTCTGGAATAACAGCACGTACGGAGGCCAGACCTGGGGCTGCTGCGGCAATGAGCTGAGCGTCTACGCCGCCGACATCACGGCCACCGACATCATCACCCATGGCCCCACCGCGTCGATCTATACGGTCTCGGACATGGATATCCAACACGTTTCCGGCAGCGGCAGAGTGGTCTCTGAGAACTGGGGCGTGAGCCTGCTCATTGTCTTCGAGGCGGATGATGTCAACCCTCGTGACATTTTCGTAAAACTCGGCAATGACGGGTTGTTCGCCAACTGGACAGGGCTATACGGGCCGAACAGCGATGTCCAGTGCATGGATTTTGATACTGCGCCCATCGCACGCAAGGCTGCATTCGAGGTGATCGTCGGCGGCGTGGCCACGGACAAGCGCTTCAACGCACTTTGGGGCAGATCAGGCGATGAGCCCTATACCACCTACACGCCGAAACTAGGCGCCACCTGGAACCAGGACAAAGGTCTGATCAACCTCCCCCCCAACATCAACGGCATTGATCCGTCGCTTCAGGCGCTTGCCGAACCCACACTAGCAAACAATTTCACGTCGCCGTTTGACGACAGCTCGGGAGATGAGTGGGACGTATACAAGCGCTTCGATGTGGACATTCCCGCCAATCATAATTGGGCCTGTCTTCAGATCGAGTCGGCTTCCCAGGAGAATCGGCCGGATCTGCCTCCGATCGTGCCCGGTTCGCCAACCAACGAAAACTTGGCTGCCAGCATCGGTTTCCTGGGCTTCATCGCCTATGTCGATGTCGCTGAAGAACCAGAGATCGAGATCGTCAAACTGACCAATGGCCAGGATGCCAACGACCCCGATGGCGCAGATGTCCCCGTGATCGCACCCGGCGACACCGTCACCTGGACATACGTGGTCACCAACATCGGCGTCATCGACATCAACGAGGAAGACATTTCGGTCACCGACGATGTGATCGGTACGATCACGGCGATCGTCGACAAGGGCGACAACGATGCCGTGCTCTCGCCCGGCGAGGTCTGGCGCTACCAGGCGACCGGCAGTGCCGTCAATCTGGTCAACCCGCCCGACGATCCGGATCTCAACCTGGTCGAGGACGTCTGTACCCAGGACGGAGCGCTGACCGTGCCGAGCACGGCCTACACCAACATCGGCACCGTGACCATCCCCAGCATGCAGGACACGGACCCGTCAAGCTACTGCGCTCCGCAGCCTGAGATCGAGATCATCAAGTATACCAACGGCCAGGACGCCAACGACCCCGATGGCGCAGATGTCCCCGTGATCGCACCCGGCGACACCGTCACCTGGACCTATGTGGTCACCAACATCGGCGCAATTGACATCAACGAGGAAGACATTTCGGTCACCGACGATGTGATCGGTACGATCACGGCGATCGTCGACAAGGGCGACAACGATGCCGTGCTCTCGCCCGGCGAGGTCTGGCGCTACCAGGCGACCGGCAGTGCCGTCAATCTGGTCAACCCGCCCGACGATCCGGATCTCAACCTGGTGGAGGACGTCTGCACCCAGGACGGGGCGCTGACCGTGCCGAGCACGGCCTACACCAACATCGGCGCCGTGACCATCCCCAGCATGCAGGACACGGACCCGTCAAGCTACTGCGCTCCGCAGCCTGAGATCGAGATCATCAAGTATACCAACGGCCAGGACGCCAACGACCCCGATGGCGCAGATGTCCCCGTGATCGCACCCGGCGACACCGTCACCTGGACATTCCGGGTGACAAATATCGGGCCAATTGACATCAATGAAGAGGATATTACGGTTACTGACAATGTCATCGGGCCGATAACCATGATCGCGGACAAGGCCGATGGCGATGGCGTCTTGACGCCCAACGAAAGCTGGATCTATTTCGCCACCGGTCAGGCCCTTGATCTGGCCAACCCCGGCAACACCGCTGGACTGCAATTGGCGCCGAATGTCTGCACCGCCGGCGGTGCGGAGACCAGGCCCAGCACAGCCTACACGAATATTGGCACGGTCAACATCCCATCGATGGAAGATTCCGATCCTTCGAGCTACTGCGGTCCCGTACCCACGGGCATTGACGATGTAGACGAGCCATCCCGTTTCAACGTCAAGATCTACATCCCGCTGCTCGTACGGTAATGGCGCCGCACGGCTGGGCAAGTCTTGCCTACGTCGTTCTGTTGCGGCATCGTTACCGATAGGCAGCCGTATGGTGCGATGTCGTTTGCCGCACTAGCAGGCCGTCGGAGAGAAGGCCAATCGACTTCATAGGACACGCCAGGGGCGCCGAAAATTTCGGCGCCCCTGGCGTTTTCCACCTTGGCCGTCATATACGCATTGTCCGTACAAAAATATTCTGTACAATAATACTCCGTACTACATTACGTTGTGCCTGCTGATCATCGATGAACAATGCATCTTCTTGCCGAAAATTCAACAGTCCCCCGTGCAATGATTTCCAGCCGCGTAACTTTTCACCTCGGAAACCGTCATCATGGAATAGCAGATTGAACTCCTTCAATTGCATTCATTCCATTGATCTCTCAGGGAGGTGGTGTCATGTCACAACGGTCATTTCTAGATACGATTAGGCAGTTACGGTTGCCGGTCACGATAGCAATTCTGCTTGGCATCCTTGCATTGGCCCAGGACGGATCGCCGGCAATCGCAGCAGATCCGCCCAACCAGCCGTTCGATCTGATCTACTCTGCCGAAAATGTCAAGTACCGTATCGACCACTTCGGCGTCGGCATGCTGGGTACGACCACAGGCAATCTGACCGTGCCGGCAAATGTTGTCGATGGCACTGACATCATCAAAGCCTATCTCATCTGGGCAGGACTCGGTCAGGACGACGATGGCGTCCTGTTGCAACGGGTCGGCGTCGGCTCGCCCCAGCGAATCCAGGCGGACCAAGTCTGGAATAACAGCACGTACGGAGGCCAGACCTGGGGCTGTTGCGGCAATGAGCTGAGCGTCTACGCCGCCGACATCACGGCCACCGACATCATCACCCATGGCCCCACCGCGTCGATCTATACGGTCTCGGACATGGATATCCAACACGTTTCCGGCAGCGGCAATGTGGTCTCTGAGAACTGGGGCGTCAGCCTGCTCATCATCTTCGAGTCGGAATTTGTCAACCCTCGTGACGTTTTCGTCAAGCTCGGCAATGACGGGTTGTTCGCCGACTGGACAGGGTTAAACGGGCCGAACAGCGATGTCCAGTGCATGAATTTTGACGCTGCGCCCATCGCACGCAAGGCTGCGTTCGAAGTGATCGTCGGCGGCGTGGCCACGGACAAGCGATTCAACGCACTTTGGGGCAGATCAGGCGATGAGCCCTACACCACCTACACGCCGAAACTAGGCGCCACCTGGAACCAGGACAGAGGCTTGATCAACCTTCCCCCCAACATCAACGGCATTGATCCGTCGCTTCAGGCGCTTGCCGAACCCACACAGGCAAACAATTTCACGTCGCCGTTTGACGACAGCTCGGGAGATGAGTGGGACGTATACAAACGCTTCGATGTGGACATTCCCGCCAACCATCATTGGGCCTGTCTCCAGGTCGAGTCGGCTTCCCAGGAGAATCGGCCGGATCTGCCTCCGATCGTGCCCGATTCGCCAACCAACGACAACGTACCCGCCAGCATCGGTTTCCTGGGCTTCATCGCCTATGTCGATGTCGCTGAAGAACCAGAGATCGAGATCGTCAAGTATACCAACGGCCAGGATGCCAACGACCCCGATGGCGCAGATGTCCCCGTGATCGCACCCGGCGACACCGTCACCTGGACCTATGTGGTCACCAACATCGGCGCAATTGACATCAACGAGGAAGACATTTCGGTCACCGACGATGTGATCGGCACGGTCACAGCGATCGTCGACAAGGGCGACAACGATGCCGTGCTCTCGCCCGGCGAGGTCTGGCGCTACCAGGCGACCGGCAGTGCCGTCAATCTGGTCAACCCGCCCGACGATCCGGATCTCAACCTGGTGGAGGACGTCTGTACCCAGGACGGGGCTCTGACCGTGCCGAGCACGGCCTACACCAACATCGGCGCCGTGACCATCCCCAGCATGCAGGACACGGACCCGTCGAGCTACTGCGCTCCGCAGCCTGAGATCGAGATCATCAAGTATACCAACGGCCAGGACGCCAACGACCCCGATGGCGCAGATGTCCCCGTGATCGCACCCGGCGACACCGTCACCTGGACATTCCGGGTGACAAATATCGGGCCAATTGACATCAATGAAGAGGATATTACGGTTACTGACAATGTCATCGGGCCGATAACCATGATCGCGGACAAGGCCGATGGCGATGGCGTCTTGACGCCCAACGAAAGCTGGATCTATTTCGCCACCGGTCAGGCCCTTGATCTGGCCAACCCCGGCAACACCGCTGGACTGCAATTGGCGCCGAATGTCTGCACCGCCGGCGGTGCGGAGACCAGGCCCAGCACAGCCTACACGAATATTGGCACGGTCAACATCCCATCGATGGAAGATTCCGATCCTTCGAGCTACTGCGGTCCCGTACCCACGGGCATTGACGATGTAGACGAGCCATCCCGTCTCAACGTCAAGATCTACATCCCGCTGCTCGTGCGTTAATGGCGCCGCACGGCTAGATAGTCGCCTTCACACAATCCACGAAAACTTCACCATGACAGATGCCGTCGAGTATCTCGACGGCATCTGTTAATTGGCCGGCAGCCGCAATATGCGGCTGCCGACACCGATCTGGACGCCGGGACCGAACGCGAATCGACACGGCCTTGCATCTGAATCGCATTCCGACTTACAATTCTGACTGAACACGCAACAGGATTCGCCAACCATAGAGGAGTAACCAATCCATGCCGCCTGTGAAACTGGGCGTGATCGGCTGTGGGGTCATCGGCAGCAAGCACATTGAGGCAGCCGCCGGTGCAAAGCAGATCGACCTCGTTGCTGTCGCCGATCTTCGACGGGAACTGGCCGAGGAGTCGGCCAGTCGTTTCGGTGTCATCAAGGCCTACTCCGATGCCCAAGAACTTCTGGCCGACCCGGAGGTCGAGGCCGTGGTCCTGGCCATGCCCGCCTTCATGCGCACGTCGCTCGCGCTGAAGGCCTTCGCCGCCGGCAAGCATGTGCTGACCGAGAAACCCGTGGCCATGAGCAGCGACGAAGTACGCAGGATGCTGGCCGCCCAGGGCGATCTGGTGGCCGCCTGCGCCTCATCGCGCATCCGCTTCTTGGCCGGGACCGATGCCACGACTGAGTTCATCGCCACCGGAGCACTGGGGAACCTGCGCGTTGTGCGATGCCGGGCCATTGGCCAAGCCGGCCTGCCGCCCGAGTCCACGCCGCCGGCCTGGCGGCTGAGCCGTTCGCTCAACGGCGGCGGCATTCTGGTCAACTGGGGCTGTTACGATCTGGACTACCTGCTGGGCATCACCGGCTGGAGGCTCCAGCCTGAGACAGTGCTGGCCCAGACCTGGACGACGCCCGCAGTTTACGCTGACTACGTCGCGCCCGGCTCCGATGCCGAAACCCATGTGACCGCGCTCATCCGCTGCGCCGGCGGCACAGTCATCACCTACGAGCGTGCGGAACTTGCGGCTGCAAAGCAAGAGATGACCTGGGAGATCATCGGCGACCGCGGATCGTTGGTCTTGGAGATGATGCCGTCGGAAGAGAAGGAGACGATCTTCATACGCGCCGACGCCAAACTCGGCGCCGTGCAAGAAACCATTTGGAACGGCAGCGACTCCTGGACCGCGGGACACATCGGTCCAGTCACAGATTTCGTCAACGCCATCCAGACCGGCGAGACGCCCAAGACCGATCTGCATCGCGCCCTCATCATCCAGGAAATCACTGACGCTGTCTATCGGTCGGCGGAGATCGGTGAGGCCGTTCAACTCGCGCGGTAGCCGCAGAGTTCAAGATGCCTTTCTTGCCACAGATGACACTACATCAGATCCCAACACCCAATCGAGGAGACCCCAAATGCACTACGCGTTCATGAGCTTTTCTTGCCCCGAACTGACCTACGATGAGATGCTGGCTGCGGCCGTCGAGTACGGCTACGACGGCATCGAACCCCGCACAGCGGCCGGCCATGCCCACGGCGTCGAGTTGACGGCCAGCCCGGCCCAGCGAGCCGAGTTCAAGGCCAAGGCCGAGGCAGCGGGCATCGACAACTGTTGCCTGGCCCTCTCCAGCCGCTTCGCCGATCCGGCCACGGTCGACGAAACTGTGGCCGAAACTCGCCAATACATCGATCTGGCCGCCGACATCGGCGCGCCCACTATCCGTGTCTTCGGCGGCAAACTGCCGGACGACGTCACACGGGATGAAGCCATCGAAGGCGTGAGCGCTGCCCTGGCTTCGCTGGCCGACTACGCCGCCGAACGGGACGTTCTCATCTGCCTGGAGACCCATGACGACTGGTGCGATCCGAACCATGTGGCCGCGGTCATGCAGAACGTGGATCATCCGGCGGTGCGCGTCAACTGGGATGTGCTGCATCCGCTACGCGTCTGCGGCATGGACTTCGCCGAGGCCTACGCGCTGCTCAAGCCGTGGATCGCACACACCCACGTCCACGATTCGACCTTCGATCCGGCCAATGTGGGTAAATTTGACTATGTGGAAATGGGAACCGGCCTTGTTGACCATCGACCGGTGATCGCGCCTGCTACAGGCCGATGGCTTCGACGGCTATCTGAGCGGAGAATGGATCAACTGGGAACCGTATGATGTGCATTTGCCGCGTGAGATTGTGATCATGAAGTCGTACGAATAGGGGTGTGCTGCAACTGCGTGTACGGGACAGGTCTTGGACGACCTGTGCCCACTACAGTTCGTCACGCATGATCCTACTGCATCACGCAGCATTCCTACCTTCCGACGCGCCCGCCGCTCGCGTGCCGCGGCCGCCGCGTCGATCGAGGCCTGGGCCAGCGGTACCTGCTTGGCGGCCAGATGCTCTTCGATGACGTTGGGGACGACCTCACGAACTGCTTCGGAGCCGGTGTAGTCATCCACGGCCCGACGCATGGCCTCGATGTTGGCCAGCTTGGTGTGCTGGGGCAATGAACAGCCCGGCGCAAGGATATCCACACCCTTGCCCAGACATTCCAGCGACGCCTGGTAGACGCTGTCTGACGTCCCTTGCAGCAGAAACTCCACGGTCGGCACATAGCCGGCCAGCGCCACCTTGCCCTTGAGGTGTTCGCGCGCCTGGTGGATGTCACAGCCCTCGTCGAAGCTGTAGGCCGTGGCCCCGGTCTCGGCGATGAAGGGCAGATGGCCGGTCGAGTCGCCGCAGATGTGCAGAATGGTCGGGGCCGGGATGGCCTCACAGATGCGCTTGTGGTAGGGCGCGATGAAGTCTCGGTAGTTGGGACCCGAGATCAGATCGCCGGAACAGGTCGCCTCGCCGATGAGGATGGCGTCGGCCCCGGCCGCAACCTGGGCTGTGCCGTAGGCAATGGCCAGGCCAGTCAACTCCTCCATGATCTGGTGAATGTAGTCCGGATTGGTGATCAGCCAGGGAAAGAGGTTGTCGAAGCCGAAGAGCTTGGCCGCCAGTGCAAAGGGGCCGACAATCGACGAAACGATGGCAACGTCGTCGGCATATTTGTCTCGCAGCAGGCGGATGGCCTCCAGCACGACCGGCACCCGATCTCGCTCGAAAAAGTCCTCGGGAATGGACCAGTTCGTCGGGGTGGTTGTAGACGTGGCCGATCTCGGTCGGCAGCGTGTCCATGGTGCCGTAGTCCATGGGCGCGCCAAAGGTCTCGACCTCGATGGTCATGCAGAAGGGCAGCTTGATGCATTCGACCCCGGCCACCTCCCACACCGACGCAGCCAGCGTGGCCAACTGTTCGGCATCGCTGTGGGCCGCCGGCCAGAAGACGCCGGTCGCCTCCATCATCTCCACCGTGATCCCGGTGACGACCGCGGCCACCGGTGGCCGATCGACCTGCTGCTGAGTCAATGCCTTGATAAAGCGCTCTTTTGCATTCACGGGAGTCTCCTATTGTCAGTGCTGTGGTTGATACTCAACTGAAGTATAGCATTAATGCCACTCGTGTTGGTTCATGGATTGCTGACGCTCTTGGCGGCTTTGTACGCATCCGAATGTACGCCGGCGCGCCCAGCGGTGATCGACGATCGGAAGCGGGTAATCCTCTCCGAGGAGGCAGCCTACGGCGGCCTGCTCCAGCGGCGTCAGCTTCCAAGGCTCATGGATAGAGGCCGTTGGGACGTCTGCCAATTCAGGCGCCCACTTGCGCACATAGGCGCCATCGGGATCAAACTTCTTGCCCTGCGAGATCGGGTTGAAGATGCGGAAGTAAGGGGCGGCATCGGTGCCCGTCCCGGCCGACCACTGCCAGCCGCCGTTGTTGGCGGCCGGATCGCCGTCGAGCAACTGTTGCATGAACCAACGCTCGCCCCAGCGCCAGTCGATCAGCAGATCCTTGACCAGGAACGAGGCTACAACCATACGCGCCCGATTGTGCATCCAGCCCGTGGTCAGCAACTGGCGCATGGCCGCGTCGACAAAGGGGTAGCCGGTTCGGCCCAGACACCACGCTTCGAAATCCGACTCGTCGTTTGCCCAGGCGATTGCGTCGTACTCGGGTCGAAAGCTGCCGGAACGTACGTGGGGGAACTCGGCCAGGATATTGATGTAGAAGTCGCGCCAGATGAGCTCGCTGAGCCAGGTCTCGGCCCCGGCACGCGCTGCGTCGGAAGGCGCATCGGCCATGGCCCCGTAGGCAGCGACAGCGACAGTCCGTGCCGAGATCATGCCGAAGCGCAAATAGGGCGACAGGCTAGAGGTCGCATCCAAATCGGGACGATCCCGGTTGGCTCGATAGCTGAAGATGGGTGGAGAGGCCCCACCGGTGAACGCACGCAGCCGCGAAAGCGCCACCGCTTCGCCTGCTTGCCATACCTGGCCCGACCCGGCATCCTCATCCGGCAGATCGTTCCTGCCATGAGGAATCGAGACCGACTCGACATCGAGCGGCGTGCTGATTCTCGTCAGGCGCAGGGAGCAGGTCAGCAGGCGTTCAGGCGCGCATCGTCTTTCCATCGACGACTGTACGGCGTGAAGACGGTGTAGGGCAATCCGTCGGCCTTGCGCACGGAACCGACGGGCCGAATGGCCAGACCTTCCACAAACTCAACAGCAACGCTGTCAAGCGCACGTTCGACCCGCTTGTCGCGCCGCACGGCGTAGGGAGAGACGTCCTTTTCGGCAACGACCGCGACGGCACCCTGCTCATCGCATAGCCGGCGCAGTACATGGCCCGGCTCTCCCTCACGGACGATCAGCCGGCTGCCACGGGCACGCAGATCGTCATCAAGCGCACGCAGCCCATCCATCAGAAAAGCGATACGTCTGGCGCCGGCGTAGTTCGAGTTGAGCAGGCGCGGGTCGAGCACAAAGAGAGGCAACACCTGATCGCCGATTTCCATTGCCCGAGAGAGGGCCTGATTGTCGGCCAGCCGGAGGTCGCGACGGATCCACCAGATTGCTACAGTCATGGCATGGCCTCCAAGGTCGCCGCCTGGTGTTCATCCGAATCGATCGCCTGTCCCGACGCCTCGCTCGACACACCCAGTTCAGAGAGGATCGATCGCGCCACCCGCATGCCACCCAGCGCCACCGCCGCCGTCGACTGGCCGGGAAAGATGCTGTCGCCGACCATCCACAGATCGGGTCCCAATTTTGGCGCCCAGGTTCGAAAGAGGTTGGTCTGAGGAAAGCCGCCGACCCAGCCCTGAAAACGGCGCGTGAACCGGTGAAAGGTCACCGGCGTGCCGGGCAGCAGAAGTGTCGTCGCCGCGCGGATGCCGGGCAGAGCAAGCTCGGCAGCGTCCATCATCTTTGCGGCGTAGGCATCCCGACGCGCCTCGTACTCAGCGGGATCGTCGGCGTACAACTGCCACCAGGGAGCCAGCGCCGTGTGGGTGCTCAGGGTCAACGCCCGCTGTCCGACAGGCGCACGCCCTTCATCCCAGTCGGGGCTTATGGAGAGGAAGACGCTGTTGCCCTCGCCCAACGGCTCGCGCTGGATGACCTGCGTGTGGAGAGGCGAATCATCGGGCAAAACTGTCTCATCAATGCCGGCATAGACAGTGAACGCGCCCCAGGCATCCTTGGGCAAGGGCCCCAGGTTGCGCAGTTTGGCCGGACCGACTTCGCCCATCAGCGGGGCGATGTTCCAGGGCGGCAGGTTGGCGATGACCAGATCGGCTGGAATCGAGAGGCCGCGCTTGGTCTCGACCGCCGTTGGTCTACCATCTTCCATGACGATGCGGGTCACTTCCTGTCGGTAGTGCACTTCGCCGCCCTGGGCAATCAGGGCATCCGCCAACTGTTGCGCCAGGCCGCCCATGCCGCCGGTCAGGTGCACCACGCCCCGCCGGGGCAGGTCCAGAGCGGACGCGCCGTAGAGCGCATTGGCCTGAGTGCTGGTGGTCTGCGCGGCGATCAGCAACTGAGCATCGACAAACAGTCGTAGTGACTCAGATGCCCCGTTCAGATGCGCGCTGACCGGGCGTGCCAGATCGGCCAGCAAGGACGGACGCAGTGCCGCTGTCTTGCTTGCCGCCAGCCAGCCCAGACCGTCGCCTGCCAGAGAGAGCGCTTCGCTCAGGCTCTGCGGAGGCCAGGCCGGGCTGCGTAGCGCCAGATCCCAGAGCAGATCGGCGGTCTGCTCCTGCCAGCGCCAGAAGGGTTCCGCCCGACTGCCGAACGCACGCTCGCGCTCGGCCCAGCGCCGCTCATCGCCGTAGCGGGTGACAGTCTGGCCATCGGGCAGACGAACGTTCATGGCACGCTTGGCGGGTCTCGCGCGTCCACGATTCGATGCCCGCAGCCTGTGCGACGCGATCCATGGGGCCGCCGGGATAGAAGCCGCCGGCCAGCGTGGCCCCGGCGTCAAACCGAAATCCCTGATGGAAAAAGGTCCCGGCACACCCGCCGGGATAGATGTGCGCTTCCAGCACGGTGACCTGGAGGCCGGCCTTGGCCAATAGCACCGCGGTGGTCAGCCCGCCGATGCCGGCGCCGATGACGACGACATGGGGTGAATCCTTGCTCATTCGTTCGATCCTCTCTTCTAGGCCATCGCAGGGGCCACCTGATGCTGTTGGAGGGCGGCGTAGTATCCGCCTTGGGCCACGAGCGTCTCATGGTCGCCATCCTCCACGATCTGCCCTCGCTCCATGACAATGATGCGGTCCACATTGCGGACCGTGCTGAGACGGTGGGCTATCACAATACTCGTGCGCGTGCTCAGTATCCGATCCAACGCCTCCTGGATCAGGGCCTCAGTGGTTGTGTCGATGCTGCTGGTGGCCTCATCCAGGACGGAGACGCCATCCGGGCAGAGCGCCAGCGCACGGGCCAGAGAGAGCAGTTGCCGTTGCCCTTGAGAGAGGTTGGCGCCGTCCGGCAGCACTTCAAAGTCGTAGCCGCCCGGCAACTGCCGGATGAACTGGTCCGCATTGGTATAGGCGGCAGCTCGCCCCACATCTTCATCGGACAGGTTTTCGTCGTAGAGACGGATGTTGAAGCGGATGCTCCCGGCCATGCAGATAGACTGCTGGGGCACCACCACAACGGATTGACGCAGGTCATCCAGGCTCAACTGTCGTAGGTCCACGCCATCGAGCAATATCTCGCCCTCCTGCGGATCGTGCTGGCGCGCCAGCAGACTGACCATGCTCGACTTGCCCGCGCCGGTCGCACCGACGATGGCGACCGATTGGCCGGGCGGAATTTTCAGCGAGACGCCGCGCAACACCGGTTCGTCGGGGACGTAGGCGAAATGAACGTCGCGGAATTCGATTGCACCTTGCAACGCCGGTATCGGAATGGGATGTTCCGGGCTGCGAATGGCCGGTTCCGTGTTCAGCATGTTGTAGATACGCTCGGCCGCGCCCAGCGCAATCTGTACAGCGTTGTACTCTTGCGAGAGACGCAGCACGGGCTGGAAGGCGCGTTCGGTGTACTGGATGAAGGCGACCAGCATGCCCAACGACGCCCAGCCCGCCAGCACACCCATACCGCCGCCGTAAAGAACGAGCGCCAAGCCGACTGCTGCAAGCACTTCCTGTACCGCCAGAAAGAGCGCACTGTTCCAACGCAGGTTGATGAGCGCCTCGCGATAGCCGCTGTTGAAGTCGTCAAACTCCTCTTCGCTTTCGTCTTCTCGCCCGAAGAGTTGAACCACGGTCATGCCGTGCAGATGTTCGTTCATGTAGGCGCTGATGCGCGCCAGCGCAGAGCGTTCGCCGCTGGAGGAACGACGGATGCGCTTGCGGAAGTACCAGGTCACCACCGCCACCAGGGGCAGGATCGCGAGCGAAAGCAGCGCCAGTCGCCAGTTGAGGGCAAACATGACGACGACAATCACGATCAGGGTGACGCTCTCCACCAGAATCGTCACGATGCTGTTGGAGAGAACGGCGTTGAGGGTGTCGATATCGCTGGTCAGCCGGGAGACCAGATCGCCGGTCGATGTGCCGCCGAAGAAGGCCGGGTCCTGGGCCAGGATCTGATCGAAGAGGCGGACGCGCAGGTCGGCCAACGCACGCTGACCCGCATGTTGCAGGAAGTAGGTGAACCCGTAGGTCAGGACGAAAATGCCCAAGGCGGTCAGCCCGTAGATCAGTGCGATCCAGACCAGTCCGACCACATTTTTGTCAGCGATGGGTCCGTCGATGGCCTGTTGCAGCAGCAGCGGCGGCAGGGCATTGAGTCCGGAGACGCCCAACATCAGCATCAGCGCTATCACCATCCACCAACGGTAGGGCTTGAGCGCCTGTCCCAGCAGTTGGAAGAGCGCCGAATCCTGGCTGGAAAGATCGGCGATGCTGCGCTCGTCCGCGCGCCGTCGATCCTCAGCCTGTCGATCCAGTTCGCTGTTACCCATTGACATGGCCGACCTCCTCCCCGATTTCACGCGTTTCGTGGCGGACCATCTCGGCATAGAAGCCGTCGAGCGCCAGCAGCGTTTCGTGATCGCCCTGCTCCACAATCCGGCCCTCATCCAGCACCACAATCTGATCGGCATCCTGCACGGCTGCAAGCCGTTGGCTGACAATGATGATCGTCCGCTGGCTGTGCTCTCTGACCCAGTTCAGTGATGATCTCGGCCGAGGTCTTCATGTCGACACTGGCCAGGGCGTCGTCCAAGAGCAGCACCTTGGGGTTGCGCACAAGCGCACGCGCCAGCGCAGTCCGCTGGCGTTGCCCGCCGGAGAGGGTCGTTCCCCGCTCGCCCACCATGCTGTCCAGGCCACGCGGCAACTGGGGCAGATCGTTGCTCAGCCGGGCGCGGTGGATCGCCTCGCGCAGTTGCGGGTCCGGCGTTTCCGGCACCCCCAGGGCGATGTTGTTGCGCAGCGGCATGTTGAAGAGCAACGTCTCCTGAGGGACGTAGATCACGTCTCGTCGCAGCGAGCGCAGGCGAATCGTGCGCAGATCGTGGCCATCGATCTGGACCGATCCTTCGTCGGGATCGTAGATGCGGCCCAGCAGGCTGATGAGCATGCTCTTGCCCGACCCGGTGGCGCCGACAATGCCCACGGTCGTGCCCGGCTCGATCTCCAGGTTGATGTCGCGCAGCACCCACCGTTCCTGATCCTCGGCCCAGACGCCCACATTGTCGAAGCGGATGGCGCCCTCGATGTCGATGTCCACGGCATCCGGCGCGCTGGTGACCAGCGGCCAGCGATGGAGAATCTCGCCGATCCGTCCGGCAGCCGCGCTGCCCTGCTGCAAGCGCTCGAAGGCGCCGCGAATCTGTTGTGCAGCGGCAGTCAGCAGGCCAAGATAGACGATAAACTGGACATACTCACCCACCGTCAACGTGTCGCCCATGATCATCAGGCCGCCGATCAGAATGACCAGTGCGGCGGCCAGACGGACGGCCAGCGCCGGCAGCGGCGAAATCGCGGCGGACTTCAGCACAAACTTGAGGTTATGGTCGACGTAGGTCTGATTCGCTCGCTGAAATGCAAGGCTGGCGCCCTGCTCCTGGCGATAGGCGGTGAGTACGGGCGCGGCGTTCAAATGTTCCTGAACAAAGGCCGAGAGATTGGCCATCTCCTCCTGCACCCGAACGAAAGAACGCTCCAGCACCGATCCCAACTTCAACTGGAAATGCGATGACCACGATCAGCGTCAGCATGACGATGCCGGCCAGCAGCGGGCTGGAGAGCGCCATCAGCGCGCAGCCGATGAGCAACAGAAAGAAGGCATGGATCGACATCTGATAGCCGGCGCTGTAGAAGCGCCAGATGTAGATGAAATCGCTGGTCCCGCGGGAGAGCAGGTCGCCGGTTCCATAGGCCTGCCGCGTCTTCTGGTCGAAGAGGAGCAGGCGCTGGAAGAGATCCTGGCTCATGCGATAGGTGATGCCGGCGGCGACGTGGCCGGTCAGCATGCGCAGAAGATAGCGAAAAACTGCGACGACCAGCGCCAGCGCTATCAGACCGGCGGAATAGATGGCCAATTGTCTCGGATCCACTCCCTCATTCAGCGAGTCGATGGCCATGCCCAGCCAGTAGGGGCTGAACGCCGAGGCTGCCGCACCGATAAAGGCGTAGACGGCCCCGATGATCAGCGCGCGCCGATAGGGGCGCATGTAGGGCAATAGGAATTGTAGTCCGCTGTTTTTCATGGGCAATCTCCTTCGTGGTTTGACGTTTTTCGTGCGCTGGTTGTGCCAGGCAGGGTCACGCCAGATCAGCGTCAGCCGCATAGCGACTGCCAGCCGGAGCTCGTGGGCACATCTACGAATTGTACCATGCCGGGAAAAGACGATGCAGAAGAACGCCTGATCTCCTGGTGTACGGACGAAAACATGAGTTGGGCAGGTCGCGCTTTTTGGAGGGCTAACGAATTAGACGCTGGTGTTGCATCTCTCGTGATTGCCGCCGGTCTCGCCTCACCCTGCTCCGACCTCCTTGACGGAGGCTCCGCGTCCCTCATCACTCGGTGGAGAGGCTACAGCCGTGGCGCTTGAGGCGCCACGGCAGGGTGAGGCCAAATCTATGAAAATAGACTCTGCATGTCAGCGATGAAGACGCGCCGCGTGCCGCCGACGTAGCCGTTGAAAGTCACGTAGCGCCAGGTGCGATCCCAGGCCGGATGCGGATCGATGCGCAGAACACTGTCTTCGAAAGGTTGTTTCGTGTTGATGCGCACCAGCGTCTGCTCCTCGCCGGTGGCGAGATCGATCCATCGCAACGGAATCGTGCCGTCACCAAAGGCGGTCGGCTCCCAGGTGTAGGTGTCGGTCAGAATGTGGCGGCCGTCCGGGGTCACGGTCGGGTGGCCGGAGCCGGGCACGTCGTCGAGCATCTTGCGCAGATCGCTGCCGTCGGCGTTAACCTGCACAAAGCGCAGCACCTCACGATCGATGTTGAGGTTCATGGAGATCCGTTTGCCATCTGGAAACCAGGTGGCGTGATGGCCGCCCTTCTCCCACTGTTCCGGGCCGACCGGACAGTGCGGATTGCGGCCGTCGAGATCGATGGTGATCCAGGCGAAGCGCACTTCGTCATGGCTCTGCTTGAACATGTCCCAACGCGGCTCGTCCAGGGCAGGGAACCAGCGAAGGCTCAGCATCAGCTTGTCGCCCTGGGGGCTGAACTTGCTGTGGAAGCCGTAGATCTCCATGTTCTCAGCATCGTCCATGGCCACCGGCGGATCCGCGCGTTCCAACAGGTCGGCGATGGAGGCGAAGAGCCGGCACTCGCCAGTGCGGGTATCGGTGATGTAGAAGCCGTCGTCCACAGCCGGGCCGACATTGCGCCGGGCGTCGCCGTCCGGGATGCAGACGCCGTAGCCGGGCTGGGTCTTGCGCATGGTGGTCATGTTGGCCGAGATCAGCCAGCGGCCATCGGGCGAGGCGTGGTAGACCGTGCCCTCCATGCGCAGACGCTCGCCGGTCAGCGGATTCAGCTTCCAGGCAAAGGGCGTCCAGGTCTCAGTATCGACATCGTTGAAGAACAGCTCGTGATCGCTGCCGCCCCAGTTCAGGTTGGCGCCCATCTGCGGTTCCCAGCCACGAGTCTCGGCCACCACCCGCGTTTCAGCCGTCTCCAGATCGACCAAAATCACCTGCCCGATATCACCGGGTTCAGGTCGGCGATCCTCAAACGGCATCTGAAAGAGGGCCAGATAGCGCCCTGATGGGCTGATGGGCGACGTATCGAAGAAGCGATGAATGCAGCCGGAAAGGCCGGGCGTGACACAGACGACCGGAACCGACGGATCGTACTCGGTGTAGCGTGGGAAAACGTCGAAGTTCATGATGTTCCTCTTGTTGATGGTTCGCGGCATTCATGCCGCAAGGTCCGGTAAAAATGTAGGTGCGGTTTGCAACCCATAGGCATCAACCTAAGGTTATGTTTAGCTGCAGCAGGTTGTATTATATCACTCTGATAACCATGATAGGAGGATATGATGCAACCCAATTTAGAAAAAATCAGCGAAACGATCCAACAGTTTTTCGGTGTGCAAGTCGAGAGCATAGCCAGAAGGACGAAATTCGTCCAGAGACGGTCCAAGTTGACCGGATGTGTGTTTCTGGCTTCCATCGTCTTCAGTATTCTGGAAAAGCGAGAAATGACGCTGTCGAGTTTGGCCCAAAGTTGTCTGGATGTTGGCGTCGAAATCACTGAGCAAGGACTTGATCGTCGCATCAACGCTGGAAGCCAAGCCTTTCTAGAGGAAATGTGGACGCTGTCTCTAGAGCATTTTCGCCAAACTGAGCCGCTGGCAATCAAGTTGCTCAACCAATTCAGCGGCGTCTATCTGGTTGACAGCAGTCAGATCAGCTTGCCAGCCAACATGAGTGAACTCTTTCCCGGTTCTGGCGGCAATGCATCGACTGCGAGCATGAAGGTGCAACTGGTCTTTGATTATCTACGCGGCCAGTTTAAACAGCTTGAATTGACTCATGGGCGAGCGCCGGACCAAGGGTATCGTGGCCACTGGAATGTGCTCGAAAAGGACGCACTCTACATCATGGACCTCGGATACTATGTGCTAGAGACGTTCCGGGCAATCAGTGCAATAGGCGCTTACTTCCTTTCTCGACTGCAAGTGCAGACTGCGCTCATCGATCAAGAAGGAGAGCGAATTGCCCTGGCAGACTTGCTGGCAAACCAGTGTGAACCAGTGGCTGAATACGACGTTCGTATCGGCAGCCGACCTTGTCATCACATTCCATGTCGTCTGATTGCTATCCGTCTTTCTCAAGAAGTGGCCGACCGACGGAGGCAGAAAGCCAAGGCCAATGCTCGTCGCCATGGCAGAACAGCCTCCAAGGAATGTCTGAAACTCTTTGATCGGGGGCTCTTCATCACCAATGTACCTTCGGCTAGACTGCGCAAGGAAGATGTCGCTACACTCTATCGAATCCGTTGGCAGATTGAACTGGTCTTCAAGATGTGCAAAAGCTTCTGCGGTCTTGACTATGTCGCATCTCTGCGGCCGGAACGCATCATGACCGAGTTTTATGCCCGCTTGATCGGCGTGATCCTAACCTATTTCCTGATTGCACCTGTCAGGCTACCTTTTGGCGCCCAGTTCGATAGGGAGATAAGTCTGTTCAAGATGCGTGGTATGCTAGAACGCTTTGCACGTACGTTGCACATCACGCTTGGAATGTCAGACGCTTTTGTTGGGCAGATTCAGGTGTTCTATCATCATGTCGATCATTTCGGCTTCAAGCAGAAACGACGTAAATCCCCCAACTCGAGCCGACTTCTTGCTCTGATTTCTGAGTTCTACCACTGGGATTCCTATGATTTTGAGGACACCCCGGAACTAGACATAACCTTAAGTTGATGCGTATGGGTTGCAA
>CAVOQD010000021.1:0-132100 GCA_963698255.1 uncultured Chloroflexia bacterium
TTAAGACGAAATAATCAGCGAGAATCCGTCATATCCGTGTCATCCGCGTCCCATTTTTTCGTCACTCCGGCAGCTTCCTAGGCCGGCAATGCCACCGCATCTTTGGCCGAATGGCCGTTGGTGTGGACCGGCTCCTTGCCGTTGATCGGCTTGTCGTAGCCTTTGCCGTCGAGCTTGATGTCGGCACGCCAGGCCGAACTGGGCACGATCGTCTCGAAGTTGATGCGATCCTTGTAGTTGGCGGCAATGTCGACGACCTCTTCCAGCAGCCCCTCGCGCAGGGTGATGGGATCCAGGCCCAAGGCCAGGAACTGGTCATTGCGCACGATCAGTTCGTTTTCCGGGGCTTCGTTGCGCGGATTGACGTAGTAGCGCAGATCCGCGCCGGTCAGGCTGGCGACCAACGCGGCCAGTTCGCCCACACGGTGGGTCTCTGTGGCCTGGTTGAAGATCTTGACCCGCTCGCCCTTGGCCGGCGGATTCTCCACGGCCAGCTTGACGCAGCGCACGGTGTCGCGGATGTTGATGAAGGCGCGTGTCTGGCCGCCGGTGCCGTAGACCGTCAGCGGATGGCCGACCGCGGCCTGGACCAGGAAGCGGTTGAGGACCGTGCCGTAGTCGCTCTCGTAGTCGAAGCGATTGACCAGGGCCGGGTGGGCCAACGTCTCATCGGTGTTGGTGCCCCAGACGATGCCCTGGTGCAGGTCGGTGATGCGCAGTTCGTCGTTCTTGTTGTAGTAGTAGAAGAGCAGGGCATCGAGCGTCTTGGTCATGTGATAGATGCTGCCGGGGTTGGCCGGATAGGGAATGTCGATGGCGATCTCTTCGCCGTCGACATCGACCTTGACATCGAGATAGCCCTCGGGGATGGCCATGCCGGCGGTGCCGTAGCCATAGACGCCCATGGTGCCCAGGTGGACCAGATGCGTGTCCAGGCCGGACTCGACCATGGCGCAGAGCAGGCTGTTGGTGCCGTTGATGTTGTTGTCGACCGTGTAGCGTTTGTGCTTGGCCGATTTCATCGAGTAGGGCGCGGCGCGCTGCTCGGCGAAGTGGACAATGGTCTGCGGCTCGACCTCGCGGATCAGCGCTTCCAGTTGGTCGTAGTCCTCGGCGATGTTGAGATTGACGAAATCTATGTGGTTCCCGCTGACCTCTTCCCAGGTGCGGATGCGGTTCTGAATGGTCTGGATCGGCGTGAGCGACTCGGCGCCCAGTTCGACATCGATCTTGCGTCGCGACAGGTTGTCGACGATGGTGACGTCGTAGCCGGCCTTGGAGAGATAGAGGCTGGTGGGCCATCCGCAGAAACCGTCGCCGCCCAGTACGATGATGCGTCCGTTGTTAGCCATGTGCGTTTTCTCCTCTTCAAAAACGAATTGAAATGCAAAAAAGGAACCCGATCCGCGTGAGGATAAACCATGGCACGGCTTACGGCAAACCGCTTCATGGCAAAAAATTAATACGTTTGCGGGAAGAATTAAAGCGGGGGGCGAGGGGCGGGTGGCGAGGGCGGTTTCTTGCCCTAGAGTGGCGCGATGAGCGATGAACGAGATACGCGACCGCGAACTGAGTCTCGAGATCCAGAACGAGAACCGTCAATGCTAGATCACGTTGTATTCCTGAATCAGCCGTCCTTCACCAAACCGGGCGAAGTCGAGCATGGAGATATCCAGCGTCGATGCTCTGCCGTCGGCGACAATCTCGCTCATCAGCAGGCCGGCAGCGGGACCGTGCATGAAGCCGTGGCCGGAGAAGCCGCCGACCACGTAGTAGCCCTCGATCTGGGGAATGGCGCCGATGATCGGGTGCGCGTCGGGCGTCACCTCGTAGAGGCCGGCCCAGTGCGCGCACGCGTCCGGCCTGCGCCAGGAGCGGCAGCCGCTTGATGGCGGCCTCCATGTGCTCGAACTCCCAGTCGAGATCGACCATCTTCGTCGAATCCGGGATCCTGGTCTGGGATTGGATTGGCCGGTGAGCAGGCCCTTGCCCTTCACGATGGAAGTAGAGGCCGGTGGCGAAGTCGATGACAAAGGGAAAGTCCGGCGGCAGCTCGGGGAGCGGCGTGGTCGTCAACATCTGGCGGCGCAGCGGCGTGATGGGCAGGGGAACGCCGGCCATTTCGCTGACCAGGCCGGCCCACGGACCGGCGGCGTTGACGAAGATCGGGCAGGCGATCGGCCCGCCGCGTCGTCTGCACGCCGCGAATCTTGCCGTCGCTCGACGGTGACGCCGGTGACGGCACACGCTGGTCACGGCACGCACGCCGAGCCGCTTGGCGGCATTGACATAGCCCATCACCACGCCGTTGGGATCGGCCAGGCCGTCCTCCGGGTTGAACGTGCCGGCCAGCACGTCGTCGCCGCCAGCATGGGCAGGCGACGACGGATCTCGTCGCCGTCGAGCCATTCGGTGGCCACGCCCAGCCGATGTTGCAGCGCTACGTTCTGCGGAAGGCCTGGACGGTCGGTTTCGTTGGTGAGGAGGAAGAGATAGCCGTCCCGGCGGCGATCGATGGCCTGGCCGATCTCGTCTTCGAAGCGATCGAGCATGGGCAGGCTGAGCTGCGAGAGGCGGACGTTGATCTCGGTGCTGAACTGGTAGCGGATGCCGCCGGCGCACTTGCCGGTCGCGCCCATGCCCCAGAGATCCTGCTTCTCCAGCAGCACGATATCCGTGACGCCGCGCCGGGCCAGATGATAGGCCGTGCTCGCACCCATCACCCCGCCGCCGGCGATGACGACTTGGCAACTCCTGGGTGGATCAGCCATAAGACACACCTTTTTTAGCCGCAGATGGACGCAGATAAACGCAGATAGTTTAGAATTTATGGACGATTTTGGTTCTTTCTATTCAATACCCAGATAGGCCTGTTGCACCGTCGGATCTTTGCGCAGGTTCTCGGCGGTGTCGCTGAGCATGATCTCGCCGGTCTGCAACACGTAGCCGCGGTCGGCGATCTGCAGGGCGACGGCCGCGTTCTGCTCGACCAGGAGGATGGTCGTGCCCTGGCCGTTGATCTCCTGAATGATTTCGAAGATCTGCTCCACCAGCAGGGGCGCAAGACCCATGGACGGCTCGTCCAGCAGCAAAATGCGCGGGCGGCTCATCAACGCACGGCCCATGGCCAGCATCTGCTGTTCACCGCCGGAGAGGGTGCCGCCGGGCTGTTTGAGCCGTTCCTTCAGGCGCGGGAAGAGTTCCAGCACCCGGTCGTAGTCTTCCTTCACGCCGGTCGGATCGTCTGTGCGGGTGAAGGCGCCCATCTCCAGGTTTTCCCGCACCGAGAGCCGGGCGAAGATCTTGCGACCCTCGGGCGACTGACTCACGCCGAGTTGGGTGATCTCGTGGGCCGGAATCTCGTCGATGCGCTTGCCTTCGAGAACGACTTGGCCGACGCGCGGTTTCAGGATGACCACTGATGGTATTCAGCGTCGTCGTCTTGCCTGCGCCGTTGGAGCCGATCAGGGTGACGATCTCGCCCTGTTCCACCGTGAGCGAGATGCCCTTGAGCGCGTGAATGTTACCGTAGTAGGTATGGACATTGGTTAAGAGTTAACATTCGCTTACTCCGCAGCCAGTTCGACGCCGGGGCCAAGGTAGGCCTCGATCACTTTGGGATTGGCACGTACTTCGGCCGGCGTGCCCTCGGCGATCTTCTTGCCGTAGTCGAGCACGGTGATGTGGTCGGACACGGCCATGACGACCTTCATGTCATGTTCGATGAGCAGCACGGTGATCTCGAGCTCGTCGCGCAGCCGGTGGACCAGTTGCAGCATGTACTCGGTCTCACGCGGGTTCATGCCCGCGGCCGGCTCATCGAGCAGCAGCAGCTTGGGATCGCTGCCCAGTGGCTCGGGCGATCTCGAGCAGTCGCTGATCGCCGTAGGCCAGGTTGCGCGAGACCTGCGAACCCTTGTCGGCCAGTCCGACGTAGTCCAGCAGTTCCTGCGCCCGGCGCACGGCTCGCTGCTCTTCCTTGCGCTGGCTCGGCGTGCGGAAGATGGCGCCCAAGTGTGGATGCCTTGGTCTTCACATGTTCGCCGACCAACACATTCTCCAGCGCGGTCATGCCGCCGAAGAGGCGAATGTTCTGATACGTACGCGCCATGCCGCAGGCGACGATCTGATCCGGGCGCAGCCCAATGGTCGATTCGCCGTCGAAAATGATCTCGCCGTATTCCGGTATGTAGAGACCGGTCAAGCAGTTGAAGAACGTTGTCTTGCCGGCGCCATTGGGGCCGATCAGGCTCGAAATCTGCTGCTTTTCGATGACCAGGTCGACGTTGTCGACGGCGGTCAGGCCGCCGAATATCTTTGAAATCTGTTTCGCTTCAAGAAGAGCCATCAGATCTGCTCCCGCTCAATATACTCGTCTGCATGTACAAAGTCTTCCAATCCTTCAGGTTCGCCGTCACCGTGCAATTCATGTTGGCGGCGTGCTGAGGGCAGCAGCCCCTCGGGGCGCACGATCATCATGATGATCAGCAGCGCTGCAAAGGTGACGATGCGGTATTCATCCACGCCACGCAGCACTTCCGGCAACCCTTTGAGGGCCACGGCGCCCAGAATCACGCCGGGGATGCTGCCGATGCCGCCGACGATGATCATGGCCAGCGCATCGATGGAGACGAAGAGGGTGAAGTTTTCCGGGAAGATGTTGACCTGGCGTGCGGCGAAGATCTGACCGGCCAGACCGGCAAAGGTCGCGCCGATGGAGAAGGCCAGCAGCTTGGTGCGCACCAGATGGATACCGGTGGCCTGGGCCACATCCTCATCCTCGCGCATGGCGTCCCAGGAACGGCCCAAGGCGTGAATCGCTGAGGCGGAACGAGACAAAGGCGATGACGGCCGAGCCTATCAGCGCCAGAATGAAGATGTCACGCGGGCTGCCCATCTCATAGCCGAAGAGCACCGGCGGCACAATGTTGAGCATGCCGCGCGGCCCATTGGTCAGCGGATCCAGGTTGAGCATGAAGAGGCGGATGATCTCGCCAAAACCCAAGCGTCACAATGGCCAGATAGTCGCCACGCATGCGCAGAACCGGGATGCCGAGCAGGACGCCGCCCAGACCGGCTGCGGCCATGGTGAATGGAATCGCCATCCAGAAGCTCATGATCGGCGATGCCGGCGACATGCCGATCGAGACCAACATGTTCGTGATGGCCTGAGACGACGACGGCGCCGAGATGAAGGCGTAGACATAGGCGCCGATGGCGAAGAAGGCCACGTAGCCCAGGTCGAGCAGACCGGCGAAACCGACGACGATGTTCAGCCCCAGGCCCATCATGGCGAAGATGAAGACCAGGCCCATGACTGAGTTCTGGAACTGATCCAGCGTGAAGGGCAGCGCGGCGATACAGAGCAGCAGCAGAATGTTGACGATCTAGCTTTTCACGCCCAGGGCGTGCGGCACGCTGTGAATAGAGACCGGCGCCGACCGCAATCATGGTGATCAGCAGCCGGATGGTGCCCTGGTTGCGGCCGCCAAAGGTGACCCAATCTTGGCCCAGCAACACGATGATGGCCATCAACACGAAGGGCAGGACGATCACGATCCAGCGACCGCCGGGTATCTTGATACTCACGTGCCTTGTCCGCATGCCGTCGCTGCGAAAGAGCAGAACGAGCAGACCGCCGACAATGCCCGCCGACAGCCATCATGGCTATCTGCACCAGGTAGGCGGTGGGCGGCACTTCGCCTGTGCCGATGGCGCCCGGCGAAACACGCAGCAGCGCCGCCAGGTTCTGGGGCACGATCTTGTCGAAGACCGGCTGCACCCGGGTACCGTTGCCGATGAGGGTGGCAAAGATCCAGATCATGGCCGAAGTGAAGATACCTGTGGTCAGGCCGGCGATCAGGCCGCTGGAGATCGCCTTGCCGGCAGATGGCCTCTGATAGGCTCTTGCGCAACAATCCGTAGTAGAGCAAAGCTGCCACAACCGACAATACCGGAAAGGCGGCCGCTTCCAATCGAATTGGAATGCCGATCAGAATGAGATAGGTGAGAACGGCGTAGACAATCAGGCCGGTGGTAATCGATTTTTTCATCATCGCTATGCCTTCTTGTCGCTAAGCACTTCGCCCATGAGACCGGTTGGGCGGAAGACCAGGATGAGCACAAGCACCGAAAAGGCGATAATATCCTTGTACTGCGTTGGGATGCCAAGCGCACTGGGCCCGATGGATTCGATGAGGCCCAACACCAGCGAACCGAGCATGGCGCCGGGGATATTGCCGATACCGCCGAGCACGGCAGCGGTGAAGGCCTTCATGCCGGGAATGAAGCCGCTGTTGAACTTGATGACGGTGTTGTGGAAGCCGAGCATGACACCGGCGGCGCCGGCCAATGCAGCACTGAGGATGAAGGTGAAGACGATGACCTGGTTGACGTCAATACCCATCAACGCCGACGTGTCTTTGTCCTCGGCCACGGCGCGCATGGCCGTGCCGAGCCGCGTCTTCTGAATGATCAGATAGAGCGTGACCATGAGCACAATCGACGTAAAAAAGATGATGGCGCCGGTCGTGGGAATGAAAACATTGCCGATGCGCATGCCGCCGGAGATCAGGTCAGGCTTGCGGTAGCTCAGCGGGGCGACGCCAAAGACCAGCAGCACTGAATACTGGATGAAGAGCGAAGCGCCGATGGCACTGATCAGCGGCACGAGCCGTGGCGCGTGGCGCAGTGGACGGTAGGCCAGGCGTTCCAACGTCACGCCTGTCAAGACCGAGCCGAGCATGCCGATGGCCATGACAAAGAGGAGACCCATGACGACCACGGCCGCCGGCCCCTCCATCCAGCCAAATTTGGTTGCCGCTTGCAGGGCAAAGAAGCCGGCGACACCGCCGATCATCATCACTTCGCCGTGGGCAAAGTTGATCATGAAGAGAATGCCGTAGATCAATGTATAGCCCAGCGCGACCAGTGCGTAGACGCCGCCGAGAACCAGACCGTTGATCAACTGGGATATCCAGAATGAGAGCGGATACTGTTCGGCCATGCCGACTGTGACGACGCGCCAGATGATGAGCGCCAATATGGCGATCCCCAAAATGCGCAATCCCCAGGATGAGGATGATTGTAGCTTGGCGTTACTGCGGCCAAGCGAGGCTGTTTTTGTTGTCATAATTGCTCGAATCGGAATATGGAGAAGAAAGACGTACTGCGTAACTACGTACTGCGTAAATATCGTAATGTCGTAATCACGCAGTACGGCCAGCACGAATTACGCAGTACGCCTTGCGCAGTACGCCGATGAATCGATCTGTGCCGCAAATGAACTCGGTCACAAACGAATGGGGCGGAGCATTGCTCCCGCCCCATTCGTTGTTGCTATTCAAACCCTAAGAACCTATTCCAGACCGAAACCGGAGACCTGGACAAACTCACCGTCCTGGACCTGGAAGATCTGGATACCGCCGGCGCCACACTCGCCTATGTCGTCACAGGTGATCATGCCGGACAGGCCTTGCAGGCCCTCGGTGTCGCGGATGGCGGAGATCAGCGCTTCGCGCTCGATGACCAGGTTGCCGCTGTCGTCAACCGTGGCAGACACGGCTGATGGCGTCGGCGATGACCTGAACCGTGTCATAGGACTGAGCGTGGAACGGTCCAAGGTCATCAGGTGTGACACCGTAGGCTTCCATGTACTTGGCGTCAAATGCTTCGTTCAGGTCGGCCACATCGTCGCCTGCAATGAAGGAGGCGTAGGTGCCTTCACCAGCTTCGCCGGCAGTCTCCAGATACTGCTGCGTGTAGGCGCCGTCATCACTCATGAAGATGGCTTCTTCGAGGCCGGGTGTTTCCAACATCTGCTGGGCGATGAGCGCTGCTTCAGTGGCATAGCCGCCGAAGAAGATCATCTCAGGGCTGTCGGCTGCCAGCTTGGCCAGCGCCGCACGGAAGTCGGTATCGCCGACCTGCACGCCCTCGAAAGCGGTCGATGTGCCGCCCAGTTCCTCGAAGGAAGCCATGAAGAGTTCGGCAAGGCCCTTGCCGTAGTCCGAGTTGTCATGCATGACGGCTGCGGTGGCAATGCCCAGTTCGTTGACGACGTAGTCGGCGTCGGTCGCGCCCTGCGCTGCATCGCTCAACGCAACACGATTACAGACGTCGCAATCTTCCGAAGTCACATCCGGGTTGGTGGCGCTGGGTGAGACAAAGGGAATGCGCGCCTTCTGGAGCACAGGAATCAGGCCAAAGGTCTCGCCGGAGCAGGTGCCGCCGCTGACAGCGACGATGGAGTCGTCGGCAGCGAACTTGTTGGCGACCGCTGTGCCCTGGGTACCGTCACAGGCGCCGTCTTCGGCAACCAGTTCTAACTCGAAGCCTTGGATGCCGCCGGCGGCGTTGATGTCGGCGATGGAGATCTCAGCAGCATTCTGGATATCCAAGCCGGGATCCGGAATCGGGCCGGTCAGGGCAAAGGAACCGCCGATGCGGATCGTCTCGCCCGGAGCGACGACGACCGCTGCGGCCATTTCGCCCTCTTCAGCTTCGGCAGGAGCGGCTTCTTCTGCGGCAGTCTCTTCTGCGGCAGTGTCGGCTTCAGCGGCCTCAGGGGCCGGTGCTGCCGCCGGTGCACACGCGGCCACAAGCAGGCCGAAGACAAGAATCAGGGTGAACAAAAATGCTCGCTTATACATTTCGGATCTTTCTCCTTAACTTTTGGTTAGTTGGATTGGACTTTGAAAAACTGGTTGTTCGCTGATATTGAATGGATATCTCACTGTTGGATCCTGGAATTTTCGCAAGAGTATTGAGATATCAAGCCACAAAAGTGACTGCATGCATACACAATTGGAAATCGACGAAATGGGTTGGAGGATCTTTAGCCAATCCATCGATTCTCGATGTATGACAATGCTGGGCGACAGGCGGGCTGACGCTTACATGGTAAAGTTGGGCGGATTATAGGATAGGAAAGGCAGCTTGTCAAAAGGATTGTACCGCGCATTACGTTTTGAAGAGATCCGTCGCAGATGACTCTGCTGCAAGAACTAGCTTTGCCACGGATTTCACAGATTGCACGGATTTCCTCCAGTGAAAAATCCGTGTAATTCGTGCAATCCGTGGTTGTTTTTCCTTTTTGCAGTGGAGTTATCTATGACAGAACCTTGGCTCCTCAGGATTTCAGGGGGGCTGCCGAAACCTTCCAGGAAGATTCGTGAAGACCAGAGCATTGCGGGGCCGATCTTCCTGGAAGGTGGTTAACACCCCCTGAGATCCCGAAGAGCCAGAATCTTTTGTCCTCGCAATGAGGTTGCAGGCTGCTACCCCGCAATACTGTATTCGTACTGACCACGAACTTCAGCCTTCTCGCGATATCGACTCAGGCGGAACATGGCCGGGTCAAATTCGGGATCGGCGGCGCCGGTGATCAGGTCGGCCGTCATGACGCCGGTAGCCGGGGCCAACTTGAAGCCGTGGCCGCTAAAGCCTGCGCTGATGTAGAATCCACTGCCCGGGAGCAGTTCATCTATCACCGGATGCCAGTCCGGCGTGATGCCGTAGAGCGAGGCATAGCCTTTGGCCGTTTCGCTCTCTTCCATGGCCGGGAAGCGTTCGATCAATCGCTCGCCCACGTCCAACACGAAATCCATGTCCGTGTTTTCGTTGTAGCGATCCGGGTCGACCACGGCGTCGGCTTCTGCCGGGTCGATGAGGCCCACCAGGGTGAGGCCGCCGGTCTCCGAGCGGAAGTAGGTGGCTCGGGTGAAGTCGGCCACGACCGGATGGTCGGCTTCGTAGCCCTTGGGCCGCCGGAAGAAGGCGACCTGAACGCGACATGAGTTGATGGGTACGTCGACGCCGGCCAGCTTTGCCACACGTGCGCCCCATGCGCCGGCACAGTTGAGTACGATGGGCGCGTCAATGCGTTCGCTATCCGTGTTGATGCCCACGACCTTGCCGCCTGTGAAATTGATCCCCCTTGCCAGGGTGTTCTGGTGGATTTTTACCCCCGCATGGCGGGCAGCGGCTGCGTACGCGGTCACGGTCAGGTAGGGATCGGCGTAGCCGCTCTCCGATTCGTAGGCCACGGCGACGAGATCGTCGGTCTTGAGGCTGGGCATGATCTCCTTCAACGTTTCCGGCGTGATCAACTCGGTCTGCACGCCGACCCGCTGTTGCATGGCGACGTTGGCCGCCAACCCCTCCCGATCTTTGGCTGCGGCGAGCATCACAAACCCAGTCTGCACAAAGCCGCACTCGCCGCCCACGCGTTCCTCAAAGTTCTGGAAGACGCCGAGGCTGTAGAGCGCCATGCGCGCGGTCAACTCGTTGGAATAGTGTTGGCGGATGATGGCGGATGAACGGCCCGAAGGGCCTGCGCCAATCGTATCCTTCTCAAAGATGGCCACCTTGAGACCGCGCTGGGCCAACTGAAAGGCCGTGCTGCAACCCATGATTCCGCCGCCGATAATGATGACATCGTACGTTCTTGCCATGACTAGCTCCTGCTTTCTGTCTGGTTGGTTTGATCTGTCAACCGGTCATATTTATTTTACCAGGATTGCCCCAATTCCGTGAGATGACGCTCTGGATGTGAGATCCCCGGATAGACCGCAAATTTTTCCGCGGCGGGTGCGCCGTGTGATATAATGCACCACTGATTGAGCCTGGTGATTGAACCTCGCTGTTGGATGAGAACTCAGAGCTATGGAAGACGTCATGACATCAACTGTTGATGGCTGTAGGATGGGCGAATGCCCATACGTAATCGGATTGACCGGAAATATCGCCACCGGCAAGAGTACGGTGCTCGAATACCTGGCAACAAAGGGCGCCCATGTGATCGACGCCGACAAGGTCGCGCATCGAACGATGCTGCCGGACGGCGCCGCCTATGAAAAAGTCGTGGAAGAGTTTGGCGAGACGATTCTAAACGAGGACGGCACGATCGATCGTCCTGCTCTGGGCTCCATTGTCTTTGCCGATCCCAGAGCGTTGGAACGGCTTGAGACGATCGTCCATCCGGCTACGTTTGAATTGATCCGATGGGATATGACCCAGACTGAAGCGGATGTCGTTGTGTTGGAAGCGATCAAGTTGCTGGAGTCCGGGCGGCTGTTGACGCTCTGCGATGAGATCTGGGTGGTGACTGCCAGGCTCAGCACACAGATCAAACGACTGGTTGAGAAACGCGGCATGGATGAGGTGGATGCACATCAACGTATGGCTGCACAGTCTTCACAGGCCGAAAAGGTTGCCAAAGCGGACCGGGTGATTGAGAATGACGGCGCTGTCGAGGAACTCTATCGACGGCTGGATATCTACTGGGCGCAGATGTTGAAACGTAAGGCGGAGACGGATTCTGTGGCATTGGATTTGGCCCTGGCACAGTAGGGCGGCGTAGGGAGAGTACAGTGCAATCATTGAAGCATTTTTGGGGTTCATACCCGGTTCTGTCCAATTGGATCGTGCTGGCAGTCGGCATGGTGGTTTTGCTCTACTTCAGCGCCCGCCACGTCGGTTTTTTGCCCACCCAGTGGGCGGCGCTGATTGTAGCGACAGTGGCGCTTGCCGGGTTATGTGCGTGGATAATTAGTTGGGAATAGGCATAAATTTCGATGAGCAAGCGTGATTACTACGAAATACTCGACATCGATCGAAGCGCGGACAAGGCAACGATCAAGCGAGCCTTCCGCAAGTTGGCACAGCAATACCATCCGGACGTCAACAAGTCGCCCGAGGCCGAGGCCAATTTTAAGGAGATCAACGAGGCCTATCAGGTTCTCAACGATGACCAGAAACGTGCTGCCTACGATCGGTTCGGCCATGCCGGGCTTGAGGGCGCAGGCGGGTTCGGCAACGACTTCGGCGGCGGCTTCAGCGATCTGGGCAGCATCTTTGAGGATCTCTTTGGCGGTTTCGGCGGCGGTTCATCCCGTTCCCGACGCCAGCCGCGCCGGGGCGCCGATCTGCGCGCCGACATGCGGCTCACCTTTGAAGAGGCCGCGTTCGGCACCGAGCGCGAGCTTGAAGTGCCGCGTATGGAGGCCTGTGACCACTGCGACGGCTCCGGCGCTGAACCGCCGACCGAACCGGTTGTCTGTTCGACCTGCAACGGCAGCGGTGAAGTTCAGCGTCGCCAGCAGAGCCCGCTCTTCGGCGCCGTCGTCACATCCAGCCCTTGTCCAACCTGCGGCGGCACCGGCGAACTGATTCCGTCGCCGTGCACCGTCTGTCGAGGTCGCAAGCGAACGCGGGTCACTCGCAAGCTCAATGTGCGAATTCCGCCCGGCGTTGACGAAGGAACACGCATTCGCCTTGCCGGCGAAGGCGAGGCCGGACAGCTTGGCGGTCCTCCCGGCAATCTCTACGTCGTGGTCACCGTCGAGCCGCACTCCATCTTTGTGCGCGACGGCTTTGATATCCACATGGAACTGCCCATCAACATGGCCCAGGCCGCTTTGGGCGCTGTCGTCGACGTGCCGACCATCGACGGCGAAATTGAGTCCCTGGAGATCCCGGCCGGCACGCAGACCGGCAAGACCTTTCGCAAGCGCGGCATGGGCGTTCCCCGCTTGCAGCGCAGCGGCCGCGGCGACATGCACATCACCGTCCGCGTGATGACGCCCTCCAAGCTGAACGCCGATCAGAAAGAGCTGTTCCGCAAACTGGCTGAATCGTTCGGCAACGACAGCCCTGAGCATCAGAAGGGCTTCTTCGACCGCATCTTCGGCAGCGATTAGGAGGAAGAGCGAAGATCAAAGAACGAGATCAAGGATCTTTGCAACGTGTAGACTCTGCACGTCCGATCTTCGATCTTTCTTTGTTCTTCTTTTTTTGGAAATTTCCGCCATGCCAAACGCCACCCAACTCATCGAACTCTCGGTTGTTGTCGATAGCGAGGCTGCTGAAGCGGTCAGTGAACTCTTCAATCGCTACAACGGCGGCGGCTATGATGAGGACAACGAGGCCGGTGAAGCAGGCGGCGGCGGCGCCGTCATCGAAGGCACCATCTTCGACGATGAGCGGCTCGATGATCCGCTTGCCTATGTCGAAGATCCCATCAGCCTTGCCCAGCGCCTGGTTGTCAAGACCTATCTCAAGCCCGGCAAGCGGGGCGAAGAGATCCGCAAGCTGATCGAAGATGGTCTCTGGCGGCTGAGTTTGCTCTACCCCATTCCTGAAGCCCAGATCAAGATTGTCAACGAAGAGGACTGGACCACGGCCTGGAAGCAGTTCTACAAGCCGCTGCGCGTCGGGCGCCATGTGGTGCTCAAGCCCAGTTGGGAAGAGTTCGAAGCCCAGCCTGACGACATCGTCATCGAACTCGATCCGGGCATGGCCTTTGGCACCGGCCTGCATCCCAGCACACGCCTCTGCGTGGTGGCGCTGGAGGAACTGGTGCAGCCGGGCGACTCGCTGCTCGACGTGGGCACCGGCAGCGGCGTGCTCTCCATCGTCGCCGCCAAGCTGGGCGCCGCTCCCATTCTGGCCACCGATATCGACTCGCTGGCTGTGCAAGTGGCCCAGGAAAATGCCGAACGCAACCAGATTGTCGTGGGAACCGAGTACGGATTCACGCTGCGCCACGAAAGCGTGCCTGCCGGCATGGCCGGTGCGTACCGCGTGGTGGTGGCCAACATCCTGGCCGAGATCCTGGTGCGCCTTTTTGACGGCGAATATGACAATGTGCCATTGGCCGAGCCGTTGGCTCCAGGCGGGGTTATGATCCTGGCCGGCATCCTCGAAGAGAAGGCCGACATGGTGATCGAGGCAGCGGCCCGCCATGGCCTCACCTACGTCGATCGCAAGCAAGAGGGCGACTGGGTGGCGCTGATTGTGCGGCAGCCACTGTAACACGACATTTATGTCGTAGTCGCTCCATCAGCCAAGCCAGCCTGCCACGACATAAATGTCGTGGTACAAAAGGCATCGCCATGCACCGCTTCTTCCTCCTCGACACCGCCATCACGCCAGGGCAGACCGTCGATCTTTCATCGATTTCACATCAGTTGACGCGTGTACTGCGCGCTGAGGCCCGGCCAAGCGATCTTGCTGCTCGACAATCAGAACTTCGAGTATCTGACCGAGATTTCGACATTGGATCGAGGCAACGAGACCGGCGATGGTCCTTTCACGCCGTCCTGTCCACAGTGAACCCGCCCACCGCTTGACCCTCTATCAGTGCAGCCTCAAAGCCGACAAATTCGAATGGGTACTACAGAAGGGTACTGAACTTGGCGTTTGCAAGTTCGTGCCGGTGATCAGCGAGCGCTGCGTCGTTCGTCCCGAGTCTGTCCTGCTCAAGAAGTACGATCGCTGGCAGACCATCCTCCGCGAGGCTGCGGAGCAGAGCGGTCGCGGTCGATTGCCGGTCTTGGAAGCCCCGTTGTCGTTTGAAGACGCAGTGACGGCTGCCACGGGCAGCCGATTTTTACCCTGGGAAGAGGCCGACGGCGATGCAACGCCCGGCCTTGGCCAGGCTGTGACCGTAGACACAGCAGTCGACTCCGGCTCCGAAATCAGCCTGCTGATCGGGCCGGAGGGCGGCTTTGCCGTCGATGAGGTCGCCGTCGCCCGCAACGCCGGTTGGCAGATCACCACGCTTGGCCCACGCATCCTGCGCGCCGAGACCGCGGCCCTGGCCGCGGTGACAATTGCGATGGAGCGTCTGGGCGAGATGTCCACCTGAATCAGATCCAAACACAAATTCTTCGTAGCTGCATGTAGCCACTGGAGACTCTACATCGCCATGAACAAACACGAACGCCTCAAATCCGCCTTCGATCTGAAACAGCCCGACCGTCCGCCGATCCTGGGCGGCTGGCTGGCCGCGCCTGAATACATCCAGCGCTTGACCGGATGCAGCGAGGACGAATACTGGGCCGATCCCTACCACTGGGGAATGGAGGCCGAGAAAGGCTCTGGGCTCGGACGGCATTATCACCATCTTCACACCGGTCCAGCGCGGCGAGTATCGCTGCGTCGACCAGAACGTACTCGACCGCAGGGCCAACTACGACGTCGATTCGATGCTGGCGGAGATCGAGTCCATGCCCACCGTGGAGGAGATCCGCAGCGGCTTCGATGAAGAGGCCGAGTACGCCAAGTTTCTCACCGAGTTCAAGCTCGAGCAGGAACGCTGCGGCGATATGCTCTGGTGCCCGGCCGATTGGTGGATGATTCCGACCGCGCTCTGGTATGCCAAATTTGGCTACGAGACCGCGCTGATGACGCTGGGACTCTATCCTGACCGATATCGCAAACTGATCCAGACCAGCGCCGAGCGTCGGCCGGCAGCATGCCACGTTGCGTGCGCGTGCCATCAAAGAGGGCATTCACCCGCGCGCCATTCTCTGCGGCGAGGACATCTGCGGCCAGACCGGCCCCATGGTCTCTCCTGATTTTCTGCGCAGGGAGTATTGGCCGTTGGTCGAGTATTGCTTCGAACCGTTGCTGGCCGTAGGCGGCAAGCCGATCTGGCACTGCGACGGCGATGTGCGTCCCGATCCTCGACGACATTCTGGCCAGCGGCGTGGGCGGCTTGCAGGGTTTTCAGCCCGAGTGCGGCATGGAATTGGAGTGGATTCGCAAGCGACGCACAAACAAGGGCGATCCGCTGGTCATCTACGGCCCCATGCCCGTGACCACGCTCATGAACTGCGGCACGCCCGACGACATGCGCGCCGAGGTCAAGCGTGCCATGGATCTCTGTCGTGACGAAGCTTCACTCGTCTTCTTCACCAGCAACACGATCACGCCGGACATCCCATTCGAGAACGTGCTGGCCTACTGGCGAGCGGTGCAGGAAAGCGTTTGGTAGAAACCGCTGCCTGATTCAGCCCCGGCAGAGTTGCGAGGGTACAGATCTACTTGGCTCCGCTTGGCGGTCTCGTATCTTCTCAACGTTTTGGGGTACGGATGACCCTTGCGGTCGCGTGCTGATCCGAGCGGGGGCAAGCCCCGTCCCCTATAGATTGGGATGAGGCGTTACCATTCTAAAAAAGGGACCCACAGTTGTGAGTCCCTTTTTTGTCGAGTAGGATCGAAGCGGCAGACGACGGGTAGGACTAGCGATAGGCAGGCGGCGTCGCATTTGACCGTGCCGGCTTTTCGCTGATCTCCGCGCTTTCGACAGACTCCCCATCCTTGGTCATAAACGCGCCTGGTGATGTCGAAGGTACAGTCGGCGCCTTTGCCGAAAATGCGGCTGTGCCAAACGATACATCATCGATGAAGAGGTTGCTGTTCACCGAACAAGTCTGTCACAGTCACGATATCCAGTTCGATGGTCGCGCCGGCAAACGGGCTCATGTCGACAGAGACGGGAACCCATCCACCGGTATTGGTCGATTGACAGAGTTCATACGGATAGTACCACTCGCCGTTGACGCCCACGCCGCCGTAATCGTAACCGCAGGCATCCTGGGATCCGATCCAGTGCCAGTAGTTCAGGTAGGGCTGTCCGCTTGGCACTGTCACAACCTGGCTGATGTAGGACACTTCATAGTCCAGCCCACCCAGCCAAACCGACCAATTTCCAGAGTGAGGGTCTATGGGCAGGTAGGAGCGATCGAGGATCAGCGGTTTGCCCTGTGCAGAGACTTCGCCCCATGCAGTGGCGCCTTGCTCGAAATCGCCGTTGTTGATGTTTGCGACCGGGGGTGTACCGCCCGATGCCGGGAATGCGTACCAGCCGATCCCCTCATACTGGCAGATGTCTGCGATCACATCCCTTTCCTGTGGATTGGTGGTGAAGAAGTGATCGCCCCACCAGCAATACAGTCGGTAGACGGGCACTGTGCCCGGTTGCTGATCCGGGTAGGTATAGAATGCGATGCCCTCATCGCTGCAGCGCGGTGCGATGACCTGCCGTTCAATCTCGTTGGTGGTGTAGAAGTGATCGGCCGCATCACTGCAGAATAATCGGTAGACCGGCACTGTCCCCGGCCGCGGCCCGGCAAAGGCGTTCCAGCCAACGCCTTCATAGTCACAGTAACTGCCAATCGAATTCTTCTCGGTGTCGTTGATCGTAAAGAAGTGGTCTCCCCACTGACAGTAGAAGCGATAAATGGGCGCAGTCTCAGCAGGAGTGACGCCGCCGTCGAGATAGTATCGGATCCAGTCTTTGAAGACGGCGACATTGGTGAAGACGGCGGGATATCCGCTATCTCCACAGCCCCGACCCCAACTGACGATGCCAATTTGAGCCCAGTCCGTACTGCTCCCGGGAATCATCAGTGGACCGCCGCTATCACCGTGGCATACATCGCTGCGTGCTTGACCTGCACAGATCATCGAACTGGTGATCGACGATCCGTGAACGTCTATGCATTGTTGATTGTCGATGACAGGTGTTTGTACTTGCATAAGCACATCGGATGCCGAGCTATTAACGTCTGGAATCGTCAATCCCCAACCGATAACGGTGGCCTCAGTGCCTGGCGAATAGCTGGGGGCATCGATTGAGAGCGGCGTAGCAGAAGAAGACGTGGCCAACTTCAGCAGAGCAATGTCGGAATGTGCAGTGTTACGATTCCAACTCGGGTGGATAATGATCTCGGCAACCGGCAGCGTTTCCCCTCCGCCGGCCGAAAGACGATGACGTCCGGCTACGGTGTAGAGCGTCCCTACATTCCAAGTATCAACGCAGTGCGCAGCGGTCATGACCCAACCGGACCCGATCAGCGCTCCGCCGCAAAACTGCGTGTTGGCATTCTCTGGGTCCGCCATGAGTGCGACCTGCCATGGCCAGGCGCCAACCGCTGCCTCTCTGCCGCCGATAATATCAACGCTTTGGCCATCAGCCGCGTCGACTTCTTCTGCTCCTGCATCCGCAATGGGCGGCACGGCAACAGTGATCGACTGGGTAATCCGGCTGTCATCGGCGGATACGACAGTTACATGGATGCTCTTTTCCCCACCCGACGCCCAGGAAAACTTGGCGCGTGGCTCACCCTGTCCTTCATCGGGAAAGGGCGTCCAGACGATTGTGCTTTCCTTTGGCGCATCTGGCGCCTGCAACACGGCAACGACAGAGGATCGATCACTGCCGATTTCGGAGGATTCGATGACGATCTCAACATCTCCAAATGCAATGAGCTGATCGCCGGTCAATTGCGGGCTGGCATCTACGGAGCGCGCGAATGCGCTCGAATCGAAGAGGACGGGCTGAGCAAACAAAAGGACAGTCAGGATACCGATGGAAAGAATCCATGGGCTGACTTGAACAAGACGACAGACGGGATGTTTGACTTTCATCAGGGGGCCCCTTTCATATGGTTACGGAAGGTAAGTACTTGTGGGATGGGTACAGCAGCCTTCAATAACATCATAGCACGATTAGCGCAGTCGCACCATCACGAAAAATTTGGCAGGGCCGGAAACATCATATATGATATATAACCATCTCCAACAACAGGTCAACTTACTGAATTTGCATCCGATACAGATCGTCTATGTCATCCACTGGTCCTGTTTTTGCCAGCAAACGCGAATTCGTCTACGGGACTCTGCATACCCAGATTCTGGCCGGCACTCGCGCACCGGGGCAGCGATTGGTCATTGACGACATTGCTGCCGAGTTTGGCGTCAGTCCCATCCCTGTGCGCGAGGCCTTGCAGCAGCTTCAGGCCGATGGGCTGGTCGTCATCGAACCCTATGTGGGGGCCCATGTCTCCACCATCCACGCCGGCTTGGTCGAAGAGGTCTACGCGTTGTTGGAGGCGTTGGAGATCATCAGCAGCCAACATGCTTGCGTGCGCATGAGCGACGATGAGTTTGCGACGCTGGAGCAGATGGTGCGGGCCATGGACGAGAGTCTGGATGATCTGGAGACTTGGTCCAAGCTCAACGTCGAGTTCCACCAGTTCATTGTCGATTGCGCCGATCTATCCTTGTTGCCATCACTGATGGGCAGGGTGCTCGATCAGTGGCAGCGACTTCGGCGCCACTATCTTGACAGCGTCTTTGCCCGGCGCGCCAAGCTTGCCCAGCAAGAACATTGGCAACTGCTTGAAGCGCTAAAGACCCGTGATCCGCAACACGTCGACCAGGTGATTCGTGCCCACAATCGGCATGCACTCGCCTCCTATCTAGAATCACCTGACCGAAAGCGGGCAGTTGGATCGTCCGGATCAGTAGTCGAGGAGTAGGTAGGAAAATTGATCCACGAAGGTTCACAAAGTCACACGAAGTCGCACGAAGATTTTCGAAGGTGTTCAATACAGATCTTTGTGTTTCTTCGTGTCCATTCGTGCTCTTCGTGGACAAAAAAAATCGAGTCCCAAAACGTACGCAACGAACTGTGAATTGCCGCAGACCGAGGAGAACCTACAGATGATTGATCGAGAACGCCTTGTCGAAAAATGCGAAATGGCCATGGACTTCGCCGGCGTGCAGGTGCGCAACCTGATCGAGGCCCATCCTGACTACTTCCCCATGTACACCCAGAACGGCAAGTGGAAACACGATGGCGAGGCCTGGACCAACTGGTGTGAAGGTTTTCTGGGCGGCCAGATGTGGCTGCTCTATCAACACACCACCGATGTCTATTGGCTGGACCGGGCCGAGCATTACTCCCGTCTGGTCGAGCATCGCAAGACCGACCGCAGCGTACACGATCTGGGCTTCGTCTTCTGGTCGACCTGGAAACGTTGGTATGACATCAACGAAGATGAGGAGACCAACGACGTCGTGATCGAGGCCGGCGAGACGTTGGCCAAACGCTTCAAGGAGAAGGGCCAATACCTGCGCTCCTTCGTCTCCGACGAGAGCCTCTTCATCGACATCATGATGAACGTGGGCATCATCTTCTACGCCGCCCTCGAGACCGGCGACGAGGATCTGTGGCGCATCGCCAACCAGCACTGCCTGACCACGCGCCGCTATCTGGTGCGCGGCGACGGCAGCACCTCCCACGAGGGCATCTTCGACCTGGAGACGGGCGAGTTCCTGCGCCAGACCACCCACCAGGGCTGGCGTGACGACTCCTCCTGGGCGCGCGGGCTGGCCTGGGCGCTCTACGGCTTCGGCACGGCCTATCACCTTCACCGGCGATGTCCGCTATCTTGCAGACCGCCGAAGCCTGCGCCAATTTCTACATCGAAAACACGCCCGACCACGGCGTGGCGCCCAACGACTGGGCCGAGACCGGCGACGCACGGCCCTACGAAAGCTCGGCCGCCGCCATTGCCGCCAGCGGCCTCTTCAACCTGTCCGGCCATGACCGGCGACGCCGCACAGCGCTCGCTTCTACAACGACTACGCCCTCCAGATCATGGACACGCTCACCGAGCCCGAGTTCCTGGCCATCGACACGCCCGGCTGGGAAGGCATGCTCAAACACGGCGCCTACCACGAACGGCAGGGGCTGGGCGTGGACGAGAGCGTGATGTGGGGCGAGTATTTCTTCCTGGAGGCCGTGAGCCAAGGTGTTGGGCGATGAGTAGAAAAGATCGCACTGGTCACCGGCGCGGGGCGTGGCATTGGCCGCGGCATCGCGCTGTCGCTGGCCGAAAAGGGATGGTCGGTTGTCATCAACTATCGGGGCAATCGTGACGGCTGCCGATGAGGCGTTGAGCCTGGTGCGAGAGGCGGGGGGCGAGGGGCTGGTCGTCCAGGCCGATGTGAGCGATGACGACGACCGCAAGCGGATGGTCGATGAGACGCTGGCCCGATTTGGGCGGATCGATCTGCTGGTCAACAACGCGGGCATGGCCCCGCGCCAGCGCGTCGACCTGCTGGAGATGGGCGAGGCCTCCTACGACGAGGTCATGGATGTCAACCTCCGCGGGCCGTTTTTCCTGACCCAGCAGGTCGCCAAGACCATGATCCGAGCAGGTGGAGGACGGCGCGATCGCCAGCCCGGCCATCGTCAACATCAGCTCGCTCAGCGCCTACGCCAGCAGCCCGGCGCGCAGCGAATATTGCATCTCCAAGGCCGGCATGGCCATGATGACCGCGCTCTTCGCCGACCGGCTGGCCGAATACGGCATCAACGTCTACGAGATCCGCCCCGGCATCATCGAGACCGACATGACCAGCGTGGTCACGGAGAAGTACGACAAGCTGATCGCCGACGGCCTGACGCCCATCCGCCGCTGGGGCCAGCCCGACGACGTCGCCCGCGCCGTGCTCGCCATCGCCGAAGGCTACCTGCCCTTCTCCACCGGCGAAGTGATCAACGTGGACGGCGGCTTTCATCTGCAGAGGCTGTAGGCCAGGGCAGATAGCGGCAGAATCTGACGGAAGCACAGACAAAAAGTAGCCACAGATGGACACAGATAAACATTGATGGGCACAGATAAGATTCAGACAGCCACGATGTAGGGTGAAGTGAGATTCCTCGTCGCTTCGCTCTCTCGGAATGACAATATTTGCGCCTTTCTCTGGCAGCAACGGTATCAACCTAAATCTATCTGTGCCCTATCTGTGAAAAATCTGCGTTCATCTGTGGCAAAAAAAGGTAACCATCATGAAAATCAAACGAATTGCACAACTGCGCACGCCGCAGCTTTTTCAGGAATATCTGGACAGTCAGGGCATCGAATTGGGCTTTGACGCCGAGATGGAGACCGGGCCGGACGCGCCCCTGGCCCAGCCGTTTGCGTACGGCGACCGCGTCATCGGCAACCGCTTTGCGTGCTGCCGATGGAGGGCTGGGACGGCACGACCGATGGCCGCCCACCGAGTAGACCATCCGTCGCTGGCAGCGCTTTGGGCTCAGCGGGGCCAAGCTGATCTGGGGCGGCGAGGCCGTGGCCGTGCGCCCCGACGGGCGCGCCAACCCCAACCAGTTGATGATCCTCGACGAGAACGTGGTAGCGCTGACCGACCTGCGCCAGGCGCTGGTGCGCACCCACGAGGAGCATCACGGCGCAGCGACGATCTGCTGGTCGGCCTGCAGCTGACCCACTCGGGCCGCTTCGCCCGCCCCAACGACAAGGCCAAGCTGGAGCCGCGCATCCTCTACCGCCATCCGCTGCTGGACGCCAAGTTCGGCATCACGCCGACGATGCCGTCATCAGCGACGACGAGATCGACCGCGCTGATCGACGACTTCGTCGCCGCCGCGGTGCGCGCGCAGCAGGCGGGCTTCGATTTCGTGGACGTCAAGCACTGCCACGGCTATCTCGGCCACGAGTTCCTGAGCGCCGTCGACCGGCCCGGCAAGTACGGCGGCAGCTTCGAGAACCGCACCCGCTTCCTGCGCGAGATGGTGGCCGGCATCCGCGCCGCAGCGCCCGGCCTGGACATCGGCGTGCGCCTGAGCGCCTTCGACTTCGTGCCCTTCCAGCCGGGCGCGGATCGGCATCGGCGAGCCCGCGTGGATCGGCGGCGACTATCGCCTATGCCTTCGGCGGCGACGGCACCGGCACGGGCATCGATCTGACCGAGCCGACCCAGCTTCCTGGATCTGCTCAGCGACCTCGACATCCGACTGGTCTGCATCACCGCGGGCAGCCCCTACTACAACCCGCACATCCAGCGCCCGGCGCTCTTCCCGCCCTCGGACGGCTATCAGCCGCCCGAGGATCCGCTGGTCGGCGTGGCCCGGCAGATCAACGCCGCGGCCGCAACTCAAGGCGCCCGCCCCGACCTGCTCGACGTCGGCTCCGGCTACTCCTACCTGCAGGAGTGGCTGCCCAATGTGGCGCAGCACGTGGTGCGCACCGGCATGGCCGACTTCGTCGGCCTGGGCCGCATGGTGCTCTCCTATCCCGACATGGCCGCCGATGTGCTGGCGGGCCGACCGCTTGCAGCGCAAGCGCATCTGCCGCACCTTCAGCGACTGCACCACCGCGCCGCGCAACGGCCTGGTCTCCGGCTGCTATCCGCTGGATGATTTCTACAAAAATCTGCCCGAATACGACCGGCTGATGGCATTGAAGGCCGAGTGACAGACAATTAGCCACACGTGACTAGAAGCACCGGATGAGCGCAGGATAGGACACTGATTGCGGACTGATATGAGCAGATGAGGAAATCCGTGTTCATCCGTCTATATCCGTGTCATCCGTGTCCATCATTTTGTGTCACCCCGACAGCCTGCTGGGAAAAGGCTTCATGACAATTCGTGTGCTCGACAGTGAACTCTACATCCAAAACATGCGGACGCGCTTTCCGTTCCGCTATGGCATTGCTTCGATGACGGCGTTGCCCCATCTCTTTGTGCGTCTGCTGGTCGAGGTCGACGGCGTGGAGCAGTGGGGCGTCGCCTCTGATGGGCTTGCGCCCAAGTGGTTTACCAAGAACGCCGACCAACCGTTCGAGCAAGAGATCGAGGAGATGCTGGCCGTGATCCAGTCGGCGGTCGCGCTTTGCCGGCGACGTGTTCGGGCGCAAAGTCGGTCTTCGATCTCTGGCGTCAGGTCTATGCCGCCCAGTGTTGCTGGGCCAACGATGAAGGCTATCCGCCGCTGCTCTGGAACTTCGGCGTCAGTCTGGTGGAGCGGGCGGTGCTGGACGCATTCTGCCGGGCCAAGGAGCATCACCTTTGCCGAGGCGCTGCGCTCGAACGCGCTGGGCATCTGCCTGGGCCAGGTTGACGGCGATCTGGCCGGCCTGATGCCGGGCGAACTGTTGCCGGCGCAACCGTTGCGACGCCTGATCGCCCGCCACACAGTCGGCCTGGCCGATCCGCTCACCGACGCTGAGATCGACGAAGCCGATCTGGTGGACGACGGCTTGCCCCAGTCGCTGGACGCGTCGATTCGCGCCTACGGCCTCACCCACTTCAAACTGAAGCTGATCGGCGACATCAAGGCCGACATCGATCGGTTGACGAAAATCGCCGGTGTGATCGAAGATGCGGTGAATGGCGAGTATGCGCTGACGTTGGACGGCAACGAGCAGTACACTGAGGTCAGTGCGTTCAGGGAATTGTGGCAGGCGCTGCACGAGAATCCCGCACTAGAGAAGTTCTTGAACCGGCTCATCTTCGTCGAGCAGCCGCTCAAACGCACCGTCGCCCTGAGCGATGCCACACAGCGGGCGCTGCTCGCCTGGACCGACCGGCCGCCGATCATCATCGACGAGTCGGACGACAGCCTGACCAGCCTGCCCAGGGCATTGGCCTGCGGTTATGTCGGCACGAGCCACAAGAACTGCAAGGGGATCTTCAAGGGCATCATCAACGCCTGCCGGCTGGCCAAGCGCAATCTGGACATGCCCGACGAACCGGTGATGCTCAGCAGTGAAGATCTCGCCAATGTCGGGCCGGTTGCCTTGCTGCAGGATCTTGCAGTGGTCGCTTCGTTGGGCATCACCCATCTGGAACGCAACGGACACCACTACTTCCGCGGCCTGAGCATGTACGATGACGAGTTGCAGACGCAAGTGCTGGCTCATCATCCGGACCTCTATCACCGCCATGCGGACGGCTTCGCCGCCGTCTCGTTGACGGGCGGGGCCATGCAGGTCGGCTCGGTTGTGGATGCGCCCTTCGGTCTCGGGTTTGAGTTGGATCCGAGTCGTTTCGTGCCGCTGGCGGACTGGAAGTTTTCTTCACTCGACAGACTGGGAATTGAACGCTAACTTGTAGCACGACATATTTATGTCGCAATTTATGTCGTGGCAGGCAGGCTTGGTTTGGAGATGACACAGCAGATCACGGACATAAATGTCGTGGTACAATATGTCTCAACTCCACTGAGAAATCACAGAAACATTCATAGGAGAAGGCGCCCATGGCGGATCCCGTTCAACTAGAAGCAGCGGCTGACGTAACCATGGAAGCAACTGAGACCACCCGAAGCGCAACCGTGGACGGCAAGAAATGGGGCCAGCGGCTGATGCCCGTGTTCAGCCTGTTGATCTTTCTGGCCATCTGGCAGATTGGCGTCACGATCTTTGATGTGCCGACCTATCTGTTGCCCAAGCCCACCGATGTCGCCGTGACGCTGGTGGAAGACTTCGACAAATTGATGAGCAACGCCTGGGTAACTGCCTACGAAATGTTGCTCGGCTACTTTCTGGCCATCATCGTCGCCATTCCATTGGCGATCTTCATCACTATCTCGCCGACCTTCGACCGCTTCATCACACCCATTCTGTTGGTCTCGCAGACGGTGCCCAAGATCGCCATTGCACCGCTCTTTCTGATCTGGTTCGGCGTCGGCCCACTGCCCAAGATTCTTGTCGCCTTTCTCATCTCCTTCTTCCCCATCGTCATCGACACGGCCGTCGGTCTGCGCTCGGTGTCGCCGGAGATGATCGACCTGGTGCGATCCATGGGGGCCAATCGAATGCAGGTCTTCACGAAGATCCGGCTGCCCACCAGCCTGCCCTACATGTTCAGCGGCCTCAAGGTGGCGGCCACACTGGCCGTCGTCGGCGCGGTGGTCGGTGAATTTGTGGGCGCGGACAAGGGGCTGGGCTACCTGTTGCTGGTCGCCAACTCCTACCTGGACACGCCGCTGGCCTTTGCCACGATTGTCGTGCTGACCGTGATCGGCATCCTGCTCTACTACGTGATCGACACCCTCGAACACTGGCTGATTCCTTGGCACGTCTCCCGGCGCACAGGCGCAGAACATGGCAGCATGTAGACCGGATCGGTAGGTCGCGTGCAGATTTCCGCGGATGGGCAAATGAAGCAGACCGCGGATGACATCGGAAAATGCGGATCAATCCGGCTATTTCGTCTAATCCGCGAAGATCAGCACGATCTGTTGTCATCCGGGCTTATCCGATAGACTGCTGGCATCGCTCAAATTTCGCTCATTCAAGTTTCACAACCATGGAGGTATTTCCGATGTTGAACAGAGTACGATTGTTGATGTTGGTAAGTTTGGTGCTGGTTCTGGGCCTGATGGCCGGCTGTGTTGCGCCGGTTGCCGATGCCCCCGCAGACGATGCCGCGGCGGATACCGCAGCGCAGCAGATGGCCGAAGAGATGGTCGATGAGGAACTGATCCCGATCGATTTCCGCCTGAACTGGACCCTGTACGGCGAGCATGCACCCTTCTTCGTGGCCGTGGACAAGGGTTTCTACGCTGACGAAGGGTCTGGATGTCACGATCCTTGAGGGCAGCGGCTCCGGCACCACGGTCAAGCTGGTCGGCAACAACGAGCATGAACTGGGCTACGCTGATTCGGGCACCATGATGCGGGCCGTCAACGCCGGCGTGCCGGTCAAGGCCGTGGCTGTCTTCCTGCAGAAGAGCCCCATGTCGGTCATCTTCAAGGCCGAGAATCCGATTGCGTCGGCAGAGGAACTGGTCGGCAAGTCGATCGCCATCACCGCGGGCGACGCCAACAGTCAGATCTTCCCGGCTGTGCTGGCCAAGAACGGCATCGGTGAAGACGAAGTGAGCATGGTCGTGGTCGCCAGCCCCGGCGCCAAAGAAGTGACCGTGCTCGAAGACCAGGTCGACGCCTTCCTGGGCTACTTCATCGACCAGCCGGCGCGCATGGAAGCACGCACCGGCCAGAAGATGGCCTGGACCACCTACGCCGACATGGGCGTCAACGCACTGAGCAGCGCCATCATCACCAATGAGAAGACCCTGGAGAACAACCCGGAACTGGTCGAGAAGTTCGTGGCCGCCACGGTGCGAGCCGTCGAATACACCATGGAAAATCCGGAAGAAGCCGCCGAGATCTTCGCCGCCCATGCCGAGGAATTCGACAAGGAACTGGCGTTGATGGAGATCGAGGGCAGCCTTGTCGCTGCTGCACAGCGAATACACCGAAGGCATGACGCCCGGGCTGGACCGCCATCGAAGACTGGCAGGCCACCCAGGACATCCTGGCCCAGTACGCAGAGCTTGAGCCGGCCGATGACGTCAATGTCTACTTCACCAACGACTTCATTCCCAGCGGTGAATAGGTGTTTGGGGATTGCATAGTGAATTAGCCACAGATGAACACAGATAGGCTCAGATAGGGCACGGATAAAATCGTCGAAAAATCTGTGTCCCATCCTTTTTTATCTGTGTCCATCTGTGACAAAAGCTTTAACGCACCTTGGAGCAACGAGATCGCATGAGCGAGCCCTATATTCGCTTGAAGAATGTGGACAAGATTTACGAGACCAAGGACGGCCCGGTCGTCGCGGTCGATGACGCCACGTTTGACATCGAAGACACCCAGTTCATCTCGATTGTCGGCCCCAGCGGCTGCGGCAAGACGACCATCCTCAAGATGATCGCCGGGTTGATCCCCTTCACCAGCGGCGAGATCACCATCAGCGGGCAGGTCGTCGACAGGCCCCAGACCGATCTGGGCATCGTCTTTCAGGATGCCGTGCTGTTGGACTGGCGCAATGTGCTGGCCAACGTCATGTTGCAGATCGATATTCGTGGTCTGAGCCGCAGCGAGTATGAACCCAAGGCCATGGAATTGCTGGACAATGTTGGTCTGGGGGGCTTCGAGCAGAAGAACCCCTATGAGCTTTCCGGCGGCATGAAGCAGCGAACGTCCATCTGTCGTGCGCTGGTCCACGATCCGCCCCTGCTGCTGATGGATGAACCCTTTGGCGCGCTGGACGCGTCTGACGCGTGAGCAGATCTCCATGGACATCCAGCGTCTGTGGATGGAGACGCGCAAGACCGTGTTGCTCATCACCCACAGCATTCCCGAGGCCGTGCTGCTCTCGGACCGGGTCATCGTCATGAGCCCGCGCCCAGGCCGCATCGTCGAGATCATCGACATCGATCTGCCCCGACCGCGCAGCCTGGGCCGTCTGCCCGAGCAGTTCACCGAGTACACCGATCGCATCCGGCATATTTTCCAGACGGCCGGTGTGTTGGCGTTCGATTGAACCGATAGTATGTTCAATCAGTAGTATGTTCAATCAGTGGACTTTCACTTACAAAAGGAGACACGAATGAACAGACGATTTGCGATGATGTTGTTATTGCTGATGGCAATGGCGCTGCTTGTGGTTGGCTGCGCTGCACCGCCGGCTGCGGCTCCGGCAGATGATGCGGCCGAAACTACGGCTGATGCCGGCGGCGACGGCGAGCAGACCGAACTGCGTATCGCTTGGTGGGGTTCCCAGAACCGCCACGATCGCACCATTCAAGTCATCGAGATGTTCGAGGCCGAACATCCCGAGATCGATGTGGTCTACGAGTTCAGCGGCTGGGAAGATCACTGGACCAAGCTGGCGACGCAAGCCGCCGGCGGCAATCTGCCTGACATCATGCAGCAGGACTACGCTCGCCTTGAGGAATGGGTCGATCGCGACCTGATCATGCCGTTGGATGATTTTGTCGATTCCGGCGCTCTGGACTTCACCAATGTGTCAGAGGCAGCGTTGGAAGGCGGTCGCATCGACGATGCGCTCTACGGCGTGAACCTGGGCACCAATTCACTCTCGTTCGTGCTGGATGTCGATGCGTTCGAGGCGGCAGGCATTGAATTGCCGAGCCAGGATTGGACCTGGGAAGAGTTCGAAGAGACCGTCATGGCGCTGTCCGAAGCGACCGGCGGCTGGGGCATTGGCGATGGCCTCAGCAACGAACAGCTGTGGAAGAGCCTCTACCTCGGCCACGGTGAGTGGGCATACAACGACGAAGGTACGGCACTGGGCTATGACGATGACAGCGTCTTTGCCAACTATATCGACATGATTCTTGCGCTTGCAGGACGCCGGCGCCATCATGACCCGCCAGGAGGAAGTTGCACGTGGCGATCAGGGCGTTGAAGCCAAGCCTGTGGTGACCAAGGAAGCCGCCATGGACATGTTCTGGAGCAACCAGATTGTCGCCGTACAGGAAGCTGCCGGTGAGGATCGCACCTTCTACATGAACCACCTGCCGCGCCCGGAAGGCGGCCAGTCGGCCAACTATGTGAAGCCGAGCATGTTCTTCTCGATCACATCGCAGGCCAAGCAGCCCGAAGCCGCAGCCATGTTCATCGACTACTTCACCAACAACGTGGACGGCCAACGAGGTTCTCTTTGCGGAGCGGGGCGTCCCCATTTCCTCAGAGATTCGCGATGCGCTCAAGCCGGAACTGGGCAAGGCTCAGCTCGAAATGTTCGAGTTCCTCGACCGTGTTGTCGATGACAGCAGCCCGATCCGTCCTCCGGACCCGGTCGGCCATGCGGACATCATCAACAATATCTACTTCCCCGAAGCCATCGATCCGGTGCTCTACGGCCAGATGGATTCGGCTGAAGCCGTTCAGATCCTGCGCGAGCAGGCGTCAGCCATTCTTGCCCAGAATGCTGAATAGGTAGTACTGATCGGTGTCGACACTGATGAACGCTCGACACCCACTAGCTGGGATTCGGATGACACTGGCAGCCGGACGCAACCAAGCTCGTGTCAAGAATCCGATTCGATCGTGCCAGTGCCTAGTCTCAATCCGTGCAGTGCATCACAGCACGCTTCACTATCTACGTCGAACTTGTGGAAAGAGAGCCATGCGTAAAGACAATTTTGCCGGCTATCTCATGATCTCGCCTTGGCTCATCGCTTTTTTCGCCTTCACGTTGATTCCCATTGTGGTCTCATTTTATTTGGCGTTCACCGACTACGATATTCTCAGCCCGCCGACCTGGGTAGGGACAGAGAACTTCGTGCGCATGTTTACGAGTGATCCGCGTTTCATCAGATCGGTCAAGGCTACCTTCAAGTATGTATTTCTGGCAGTGCCGTTGCGCCTCACCTTCGCCCTCTTTGTGGCCATGCTGCTGAACACCAAACGACATGGTGTGGGCGGCTATCGAGCCGCCTACTACGCGCCTTCAATTGTGGGCGGCAGTGTGGCCGTGGCGGTCATGTGGCGTGAAATCTTCGGCGTCCATGGTCTGATCAACGCCGTTTTTAACACCGATGTCGCCTGGCTTGGGAATCCGTCCACGGCAATCTGGACACTCATTTTGCTGGCTGTGTGGCAATTCGGTTCGCCAATGCTCATCTTTCTCGCCGGCCTCAAACAGATTCCCAGCGAACTGTACGAAGCGGCGGCCATAGACGGGGCCAATGGATGGCATCGATTCTGGGGTGTGACGTTGCCGTTGCTCACGCCCATTATCTTCTTCAACTTGATCATGCAGACCATCAGCGGTTTTATGGTCTTCACCCAGGCATTCATCATCACCGGCGGGGCGCCGCTCGACACGACTCTCTTCTATGCCCTCTATGTCTACCAACGTGCATTTGGCACCTTCGAAATGGGCTATGCATCGGCGATGGCCTGGGTATTGTTGGCGATTGTCGCTTTCTTCACGGCGATTGTGTTTAAGTCGTCTTCCTACTGGGTTTTCTACGAAGCTGAAGGGAGTCGCTCATGAGCACGGTTGCGACCGATTCACCGACCACAAATCTGAAAAAAAGGCGGAAACGCTCTCGTCTGAACATGCGAACGGTCTTCTACCATGTCGGCGTGACAGGCTTCGCCTTTGTCATGCTCTATCCCATCCTATGGCTCTTCGGCAGTTCGTTCAAGAGCGCTTCCGAAATCTGGACCAATGTTTCATCCTTGATCCCGCAGGAACCCACGTTGCAGAACTATGTCAACGGTTGGGCTGGATTTGGCGGCATCACGTTCACCACGTTCTACAAGAACTCGTTTTTCTACGCCATCGTCGGCACATTATTGACGGTGATGGCATCCGGTATCGTGGCCTATGGCTTCGCACGTATCCATTTTGCCGGCCGCCGGATCTGGTTTGGCTGTATGCTGGCCACGTTGATGCTGCCGATTCAGGTGCAGATCATTCCTCAATACATTATCTTCAGCCAGTTAGGCTGGATCAATACCTTTCTGCCGCTGCTGTTGCCGCGCATCGGCGGAACCGCTTTCTTCATCTTCATGATCATGCAGTTTATTCGCGGCATTCCCATTGAAATGGATGAGGCGGCGGAGATCGATGGCTGTGGCAAGGTCGGCATCTTCTTCCGCATCATCCTGCCCCAGATCGTGCCGGCGCTGATCACGGCATCGATCTTCTCCTTCTACTGGACGTGGGAAGATTTTCTCACTCCGCTGATCTACCTCAACGCGCCGGAACTCTACACCATCTCGCTGGCGCTGCGCTCCTTCGCCGATCCATCGGCCGCCACCGACTGGGGCGCGATCTTCGCCATGTCGAGCCTGTCGCTGGTTCCCGTCTTCGTGATTTTTGTGATGTTCCAACGCTATCTGGTCGAGGGAATTAGTACGACCGGATTGAAAGGGTAGGAAGGTATTGCGTACCACGTAATTACGTAATTACGTGGTACGAATCCTTTCACGCCCTTTGCCTCTCCCTCTCCCAATGGTAAAATAACCACATCGTTTCCCTTTCGCCGTGAACGCTAACATTTCCGTTTCGTGAACGACGCAAATTGCTTTCGAATGCCGAAACTGAGGAACTCACCACCCATGGACTTGAATACAGTCGATCACCTGCTTTCCACCACGCGCACGGTGCGCAAACGGCTCGATTTCGACCGCGCCGTTGAGCCGGCGGTCATCCAGGAATGTCTGGATCTGGCCATCCAGGCGCCCTCCGGGTCCAACAGCCAGGGCTGGCGCTTTGTGGTCGTTACCGATGCGGAGAAACGCGCTGCCATCGCCGGCTATTACCGGGATCAGTTTCGCAAGTACATTCGCAGCCGAACGGACGGGCCCGGATCTGGACGCCGATGACCCGCGTGCCGAGCGCGCATCGAAGGTTGCCAGTTCGGCCGTCTATCTGTCGGCCAACATGCACAAGGCCCCTGTGCTGATCATTCCGTGCGTGGAAGGTCGTGTCGAGAACACCGGCTCTGTCATGGCCCAGGCCTCGCTCTACGGATCGATCCTGCCCGCCACCTGGTCGCTCATGCTGGCTCTGCGCTCGCGTGGGCTGGGCGCGGCATGGACCACGCTCCATCTCGCCTACGAGGCCGAGGTCGCCGAGTTGCTGGGCATCCCCGAGACCATGACCCAGGCCGCGCTGCTGCCGGTCGCCTACTACACCGGCGACGATTTCAAACCGGGCAAACGCGTCCCGGCGCGTGAGTTGACCTACTGGGATAGTTGGGGCGAGACGCGTTAAGCATCTGGTTGATTCAGTGGTGAAAGCGGGGAGTTTGAGGTTTACAGAGTAGGAGATCGATTCGGCCCGTGATCGTCAGGGATCTGGGTCAAGTGACAGTCATCAATCCCGAATCTCCTACTCTCCTACTCTTTCGAATCCGCGGTCTATCGATTCAGGCCAACCAGAAGCAATCCCATAGAAACAGGAAACCCAAAATGAGCGAAAATCCCACGATCCGTTTTGCCACCATCGGTCTGAACCATGGACACATCTATGGCCAGACCGAGCTGATGTTGCGCGCTGGGGCCGAGCTTGTGGCCGTCTACGCCAAAGAGCCGGAACTGATCGCCCAGTATACGGCGGCCTATCCGCAAGCGACGCGTTGCGCCCAGCGAAGAGGCCATTCTCGAGGATGACTCGATCCAATTGGTCGTCAACGCAGGCATCCCCAGCGAACGTGCGCCGGTCGGCATCCGCGTCATGCAGGCGGGCAAGGACTTCATGGTCGACAAGCCGGGCGTCACCACGCTGGAGCAACTGGCCGAGGTGCGCAGGGTCCAGGCCGAGACGGGCCGGATCTACTCGATCTGCTACTCTGAGCGGCTGGAGGTCGGCGCATCGGTCAAGGCCGGCGAACTGGTCCATGCCGGGGCCATCGGCGATGTGGTGCAGGTGACCATCCTGGCGCCCCATCACCATCGACCGGCCTCCCGCGCTCCCTGGTTCTACGACTCTCAGTTCTTCGGCGGCATCCTCACCGACATCGGTTCCCACCAGTTCGACCAATTCCTCTACTACACCGGCTCGACCGCGGCCGAGGTTATCTCCTCCCAGGTGGCCAACTATGCCCACCCGGAGACGCCGCTCTTCGAAGACTTCGGCGACGCCGTGGTGCGCGGCAACGGCGGGGCCAACGGTGCGGCCAGCGGCTACATCCGCGTCGACTGGTTCACGCCCGACGGGCTGGGCGTGTGGGGCGACGGTCGCCTGACCATCATCGGCACGGAAGGCTACATCGAGGCGCGCAAGTACGTCGACATCGCCGGACGTCCCGGCGGCAACCATCTCTTCCTGGTCGATCAGAAGGGTACCCAGTACATCGACTGCAGCGATGTTGAGTTGCCCTACGGGCGGCAACTGATATACGACATCCTCAACCGCACCGAGACCGCCATGAGCCAGGAACACTGCTTCCTGGCCTCTGAGTTGACGCTGAAGGCCCAGGCCCAGGCGTTGCGCTTCGGTAATCTGGCGGAATGAAGAACAAAACAATTGTCAATTGTCAACGTTCAATTATCAATGGCCGGCGAGAACTGAGTGCGCACTTCGTACTACGTAAGGTCTCGGCTGAGCATCGTTTTTCGTGAATCAGGTGCTCCAGTCGTTTGGACGAGTTCCAATGCCAAGATTCAAGTTGATACCAATCCTTACGCAGTACGTAGCACGCAGTACTGCTTTTCAAGCAGCAAGTAGCAAGCAGCACTTACCAACCCATCTTCTTACCGAACAGGAGATCCCATGCTTCCTCTCGTATACAGCAACCTTGGATGTCCGAACTGGACGTTTGAAGAGTCGGCCGATGCGGCCGTGGCCAATGGCTATGCCGGTCTTGAAATTCGTCTGCTCGACGGCGGCATCATCCCGGCTGACTTGAGCAAGAGCCGCCAGGCCGAAGTGCGCCAGATCATGGCCGACCGTGAGTTGGTCATCGCCGGGCTGGGTGCGTCGACCAAGTTCTCGTCGACCGATCCGGCAGTGCGCAAGGCCAACCAGGATGAATTGCGTCAGTATCTCTATCTGGCCAACGCATTGGAAGCGCCCATGGTGCGCACGTTCGGCGGCAATGTCGAAGAAGGCAGCACGGTGGACGACGCCATCAACTGGGTGGCCGAGAATTTGGCTGCACTGGCCGATGAGGCGCAGCGCCAGGGCGTCACCATTCTGCTGGAGACCCACGACGCCTTCTGCAAGGGCGCGCAGGTTGCGCCGGCACTGAAGCAGGTCAACCACCCCAATGTGCAGGCCGTCTGGGACGTGCATCATCCCTACCGCATGGGCGAGTCGGTCGAGGAGACCTGGGCGCTGATCGGACCGTATGTCAAGCACGTCCATCTCAAGGACGCCCAGACCCACGATGACGGCAGTTTCACGCTGGTGCTCATGGGCGAAGGCGATGTGCCCAACTACGAGGTCGTCAAGCTATTGCTTGAAAACGGCTACGACGGCTATCTGGCCGCCGAGTGGGAGAAGAAGTGGCACCCGGACATCGAAGAGCCGGAGATCGCCATTCCGCAACACGCAGAGGTGATCCGCGGGTGGTTGGTTGAGTTGGGGAATGAATAATGAGCAAACTACGCGGCCTCTATCTGCTACACGACGACGCTTTTGAACGCATTTATGGACCGGACCAGCAGCGTGATATTGCGGAATTGGTTGACATTGTGGGTCCGCAAATGAATGCTGAGCAGGTTGCCGGCGATCCGTCGGTCCTAGCCGATGTCGATGTCATCCTCTCCGGCTGGGGCATGGCCCCCATGGACGAGGCATTTCTGGCGGCTGCGCCCAATCTCAAGGCTGTCTTCTACGGGGCCGGCTCGATTCGCAATTTCGTGACCGACGCCTCATGGGACCGGGGCGTCGTCGTCACCAGCGCCTACGCGGCCAATGCCGTGCCCGTTGCCGAGTTTACGCTGGCCGAGATCATCTTTTCGCTCAAACGGGGCTGGTACTTCATGCGTACCGTGCGCAAGGATCACGCCTACCCGCCGCGTGTGGGCGTGCCCGGCGCCTACGGCAGCACGGTCGGCCTGGTTTCGCTGGGCATGATCGGGCGCATGATGGCCGAACGCCTGCAACAACTCGATGTGCATGTGATCGCCTACGATCCCTTTGCCTCGGCCGAGGACGCCGCGGCGCTGGGCGTCGAGCTCTGTACGCTGGACGAGATCTTCCAACGCTCAGACGTGGTTTCGCTGCACACGCCCTGGCTGCCGGAGACCGTGGGCCTCATCACGGGCGAGCACTTCGCCGCAATGAAGCCCAACAGTACGTTCATCAACACGGCGCGCGGCGCGGTCGTGCGCGAGCAGGAGATGATCGACGTACTGGTCCAGCGTCCCGATCTCTACGCCGTGCTTGACGTCGTCTATCCTGAGCCGCCCGCGTCCGATTCGCCGCTCTTCTCGCTGCCCAATGTGGTGCTCACGCCCCACATCGCCGGCTGCATCGAGACCGAGTGTCGCCGCATGGGCAACACCATGGTCGAGGAACTGCGCCGGTATCTGGATTGATGAGCCGATGCTCTGGTCGATCACGCGGGAGCGCGCTGCGGTCATGGCTTGATTCACGTTTGTTTCAGGCTCTGCATCAGTTGATTGAATTTTTGCGACAACTCTGATAAAATCTAGACAGACTAGACAGCAGTCTGTTTTTCAGCGAACTTCTAGCGGTGAAATCAGGTGTGGCTCAGTTCGATCTTTGAGCAGTGAACTGATACTGAGAATTTGTGGACGGATATCGAGGAGTTGACCGGAATGCGAACATGGCAATTACAGGAGGCAAAGAATCGGTTCAGTCAGGTGGTCGATGAAGCGCTTGACGATGGCCCCCAGATGATCACGCGACGTGGTGTTGAGGTGGCGATCATTCTGTCGTATGAACAATATCGACGATTGACCGCCGGTAGGCAAAAACTCTCGGCATTTTTCGGCGACTCACCGCTTGTTGATGCTGAGCTTGATCTTGAGCGTGATACAAGTGCCATTCGGGATGAGTTTGTACCATGAGGTATCTGTTGGACACCTGCGTGATTTCCGAACTGGTCTCGAAGCAGCCGAATGAGACGGTGACAGCTTGGATCGACAGCGTGGAGGAGGAGCGTATCTTCTTGAGCGCGGTCACCGTTGGGGAAATCCAGCGGGGAATCGAGAGATTGCCTGACTCAAAGCGAAAACGAGAACTTGCGGTCTGGCTGGTTGAAGATCTGCTTATTCGATTTCATGGCCGAATATTGGTTTTGGATGCCAATGTGTTTCTTACATGGGGTAGCATGGTCGCAGGGCTGGAGCACCGAGGACGAACACTGCCCGCATTCGATTCTTTGATCGCTGCAGCAGCTCTGACTCATGGACTCGAGTTGGTCACACGCAATGACAAGGACTTTGTGGAAACGGGCGTATCACTACTGAATCCGTGGAATAGCGACTGTGACTGAAAAAATCTGTTCGGCCCCTGTGCGCGTCATCACCCACGGTCCTGCACACCATTGGTTCGCCTACTACGACAAGCTGGCCTTTGACATCGACAACCGCTATGTGTTGGGCATGGCCGTTGGCTTCGAAGACCGTGCGCCCGATGGCGATGACGTGATCCGCGTGGGCATGGTCGATCTGCACGATGACGACCGCTGGATCGATCTGGGCCAGAGCCGCGCTTGGGGCTGGCAGCAGGGCTGCATGCTGCAATGGCGACCGGAATCGGCCACTGAAGTCATGTGGAATGACCGCGACGATGACCACTTCGTTTGTCGCATTCTTGACGTAGAGACCGGTCAACAGCGCACCGTCCAACGGGCCATCTACACGGTCAGCCCGGACGGCCAAACCGGCCTCAGCCTCGATTTCGAGCGCGTCCAGGATATGCGCCCCGGCTATGGCTATCCCGGCGTTCCTGATCCCAATGCAAACCTGTTGAGACCCTCGGATGCCGGCATCTACGCCGTCGATCTGGAGAGCGGCGACAGCCGGTTGATTCTCTCAATTGCCGACATCGCGGCCATCCCCTTTGTCCATGCCGACCTTAGCAAAGCCAAACATTATGTGAACCATTTGCTCATCAACCCTGACGGTAGCCGTTTTGTCTTCCTGCATCGCTGGCGTGGGCCTGATAGCGGCCGCTACGCCGACGTCGGCGGTTTTGGCACGCGTATGATGACGGCCACCTTGGACGGCAGCGATCTGCGTGTCATCGACGATTCGGGCTACACCTCACACTTCATCTGGCGAGATCCTGGTCACATCCTGGCCTGGACACGATTGCCGGATCAGCGGAGACGGCTTCTATCTGTTTGAGGACAGCCATGTTGCAGATGGTCCACAAGCGGTCGGCCGTCGGCAAGATGAGACGCAACGGGCACTGCACCTACCTGCCCGGCAGCGAGTGGATCCTGAACGACACCTATCCTGACGAGGAACGCATGCAGGATGTCTACCTCTATCATCCCGGCGAAGATCGTCTCGTGACGTTGGGCCGCTTCTTCGCACCGCCGGCCTATGTCGGCGAATTTCGCGTCGACACGCACCCGCGTGCCAGTCGTGACGGCTCAACCGTGGTCATCGACTCCGCCCATGGTGGTGACGGACGACAGATGGTTCTCATCGATCTGAGCGAGATAAAGAAATAGCGAAAAACGTAGTGCCTAGCTCTTCCACTCCATCTTTAGACAAGGATGAAATTGTGAGCACAGAAACGAAGTATCGAGTCGTGTTGGCAGGCTGCGGCGGCATCAGCCGCGCCTGGTTGGAGTATGCAGCAACCGCCCCCGACCTGGAGTTCGTCGGTCTGGTCGATCTCTATCCTGAGATGGCGCGCGACACGCCAGACCCAGTTTGGCCTGGAAGGCGCAACCATCGGCGACGATCTTGAGGCTATGTTGGACCGTACTCAGCCGGACATTGTCTTCGACTGCACCATTCCCGAGGCCCACACCGACGTCACGCTGATGGCGCTGGCCCACGGCTGTCACGTGCTGGGCGAGAAGCCCATGGCCGGCTCCATGGCCGATGCACAGCGCATGGTGGACGCGGCGGCCGCCGCCGGCAAGACCTATGCCGTCATCCAGAACCGGCGCTATCTCAACGACATCGTGCGCTATCGCAATCTGGTCCAGTCAGGCAAGATCGGCGACCTGACCACGCTCAACGCCGATTTCTATCTGGGACCCCATTTCGGCGGCTTCCGTGACGAGATGGAGCACGTGCTGCTCATCGACATGGCCATCCACTCGTTCGACCAGGCGCGCCTGATCTCCGAATGCCGATCCGGTCAGCGTCTACTGTCATGAGTGGAATCCGGCCGGCTCGTGGTATGCCCACGGTGCGTCGGCCATGGCCATCTTCGAGATGAGCGACGGCATCGTCTTCAACTATCGCGGCAGTTGGTGCGCCCAGGGTCTGCCCACCGAATGGGCCTGCGACTGGCGCGCCATCGGCACAAAGGGCACGGCCACCTGGGACGGTGAACAGGAGATCCGCGCCGAGGTCGTGGCCGGTGACGAAGGCTTCTTCTACGAGGTCGAGCCGGTGGAGGCGCCGCCGGTCACCTTAGTGCAGAACGGCCATGCCGGCGTGATCCACAACTTCGTGGAGTCGCTCAAGAGCGGCGGCACGCCCCAGACGATCTGCACCGACAACATCAAGAGTCTGGCCATGGTCTACGCCGCGGTCGAGAGCGCGGAGAGCGGCCGGAAGGTCGAGATTGCGTACTAAACTCAAATCGGACTGAAACGACCACCATTTGATCTTCCTGGAGGCTTGCAGTTTCCAGGAAGATTTTAGTCATGATGGATATCTGAACAATGCTAAGCGATGTACAACAAACGTGCCTGACGCGCTTCTGTCAGGCCCTGATCGATCAAGACGCCGCCCGTGTGATCGTACCGCCCAAACAACCCAGCACCGGCTTCTGGTTCGGCGGCGGCAACCTCGTTGAAGACGCAGACGGCACATTCTACCTCTGCGGTCGCTATCGAAATTTCGGCGATTCACGCACCGGCCTGGCCGCCGGCGAACGTGGCCTCGAACTGGCCATCTTCCGTTCGACCGACCGAGGGGCCAGTTTCGAAAAGCTACTCTCCTTCTCGAAATCGGACCTCAATGTCGGTGATCGCACAGTTCTGTCGATTGAGGGATCGGCCCTACGCATCGGCGAGCAGGCGGGCAAGCCACTGTTCGAACTGTTTGTCTCCACCGAAAAGGCAGGCATCGACTATCCGGCGGGCCTGGAGTCTTTCCTCAAGCCCGGCGCCGGCGTCTGGACCATCGAACGCCTGGCCGCTGATTCCATTGCCGGTCTGGCCCAAGCGCCGGTCGAGACCGTCCTGAGCTGCAATAATCCGCAATTTCTCCATGTCAAGGATCCGTTTCTCTATGAAACTGGTGATCGGGGACTGGGGAACGGGGAGACGGTGTTGGGTTTCTGCACCCACCCATTCTCGTGGTCCAGTTCCAACACCGGCTACACTCGACGTTCGTCCGTTGATGCCGCCTTTGGACCCGCTGACTACACGTTTTTCCCACGCGGAACGACCTGGGATGTCGCCATCAGCCGGGCCACGGCCATGCTGCGCGTGCCCGCTGTCGGCCTCTTCGCTGACAGCGAAGCGATGACGCTCATTTTCTACGACGGCGGCGAATCATTGCGCAATCTGGACGAACACAAGGCTGCGGTCACGCGCCCACGCGGCTACTCGTGTGAGGAGTTGAGTGGCGTTGCAGTCGCGCCCGAGGTCGACCTGTCCGCTTCACAACGGCTGTCGATCACAGGGCCGCTCTTCGTCTCGCCCTACGGCACCGGCAGCAGTCGCTACATCGACGTGCTGGAAACGGACGAGGGCTACTACGCAACCTGGGAGCAGTCACAGCCCGATGAATCCCAGTGCCTGGTGATGAACTTCGTCAGCCGCGAACGGGCTGAAGCACTGCTTCAAGGCGCATGAGTGAGCAACCAACGTCTCCGAGCGGCCATGAATTTCTGGCCGGCGAGGCCATCTACCTTCGCTCTCTGGAGATGGACGGATCGGGATCGACTGTGGGCCTGGTTTGCTGACCGTGAGGTCGTGCGCTATTCGCTCAGCCTGTGGCAGTTTCCCGTTTCGCAGGTCGAGACGCAGGAATGGCTCGACCAGACCATCCGTGACAAGAAGACGCTGACGCTCGGCATTGTCGAGCGATCAAGTGGCCGATTCATCGGATTCGCAGGCATCACCGGCATCAGCGTCGTCGGTCGCAGCGGCGAATACTTCATCTTCATCGGCGACAAATCTTGCTGGTCCAAAGGCTACGGCGCCGAAGCGACGAAGCTGATCGTCGACTACGGCTTCGCCGGCCTCAATCTGCATCGCATCGCGCTGACGGTGTCGGACGTCAATGTCGGCGGCGTGAAAGCCTATCAACGGGTCGGCTTTGTGACCGAAGGACGCCTGCGCGATGCAAGCTATCGGGACGGCCGGTATCACGACAAGATCGTGATGTCGATCCTGCGACCCGAGTGGAATCAAGAACGAAAAGAGAAGGAGCACACATGTTCACACGAAAATTAGGCCGCAGCGGCATCGAAGTCAGCGCGCTGGGCATGGGCTGTTGGGCCATCGGCGGTCCGTTCTGGCGCGGAGATCGCCCTGTCGGCTGGGGCGATGTCGATGATGCAGAGTCGATCCGTGCGGTCGAGCGTGCGCTCGATCTGGGCGTCAATTTTTTCGACACGTCCGATGTCTACGGTTGCGGGCACAGCGAGCGCATTCTGGGCGAGATCTTCGCCGGACAGCGCGATCAGGTCGTGATTGCGACCAAGTTCGGCAACATCTTCGACGAACAGACCCGCCACATCACCGGCTCCAGCGGCGCGCCCGCGGATGTGCGTCGTTCCTGCGAAGCCAGCCTGCAACGCTTGCAGACCGACTACATCGACCTCTACCAGTTCCACATCGGCGACTACGACCCGGTCGAGGCCGAGGGCGTGGTCGAGACGCTGGAGCGGCTGGTCGACGAAGGCAAGATTCGCTGGTACGGCTGGAGCACCGACGATCCGGTGCGGGCGGCGGTCTTTGCCAAAGGGCCCCACTGCGCCGCCATCCAGCAGCGGCTCAACATCTTCGAAGGCAGCGACGAGACGCTGGCCATCTGTGAGGAGAACAACCTGGCCAGCCTCAACCGAGGTCCGCTGGGCATGGGCCTGCTGACCGGCAAGTTCAGCGCCGACTCGTCGCTGCCGGCCAACGATGTGCGAACCGGCTGGGACTTTCCGAGACGGCGAGCAGGCCGTTCGCCTGAAGAAGCTGGCGCTGCTGCGCGACGTGCTGACCAGCGACGGACGTTCGCTGGCCCAGGCCGCGCTCGGCTGGCTCTGGGCGCGCAGCGAGGCCACGCTGCCCATCCCCGGCTTCAAGACCGTGGCCCAGGTCGAGGACAACGTCGGCGCGCTGGCACACGGCCCGCTCACGGCAGAGCAGATGGCAGACATAGCAGTGATTATACAAGGATAGAACGCGGACTGACGCGGATTAGGCGGATGACCGCGGATATTTTTGTGAAAAATCTGCGTAGATCAGCTCGATCCGCGTCATCCGGGTTCTATCGGATCAAGCGATTGATTCGCACACAATCATCACCGAGGAGTGAGGAAGATGAAACCGATTCGCGTTGGCATTCTAGGCTTGGGACGCAGTGGATGGGATATCCACGCTCGTTTGATTGACCCGTTGGAAGATAAGTATCAGATCGTGGCCGTGGTGGATGCCCTCCCGGAACGCCGCGCTGAGGCAGTCGAACGCTGGGGATGCAGCGCCTATCCCGAGGTCGAGGAACTGCTGGCCAATGACGATGTAGAGCTGGTGATTGTAGCGCTCCCCAGTTACCTGCACGCCAGCGCTTCCATCGCAGCGCTTGGAAGCAGGAAAGCACGTCGTGTGCGAGAAACCCATGGCCACTTCGCTGGAGGATGCGGATGCCATGGTCGCTGCCGGTCAAGCCGCGGACACAGTGCTCTCCATCTTTCAAAATCGGCGCTACAATCCCGACTTCGTCAAGGTTTGCGAGATCATCGACTCCGGTATTTTGGGCCGCATCGTGCAGATCCGCCTGACCGAGTCCAAGTTTGGACGCCGGTGGGATTGGCAGACGCAGAAGAAATTCGGCGGCGGCACGCTCAACAACACCGGGCCTCATTTTCTGGATATGGGGTTGCAACTCTTTGGCCCGACCGAGCCGGAGATCTGCGTCCATCTTGACCAGCTACTGACGTTGGGCGACGCCGACGACCACGTCAAGCTGGTATTGCGCGGCGACGGCGAGCCGACCGTCGACATCGAGATCAGCAGCGCCTGCGCCTATCCTAGTGAGACCTGGAACATCATGGGCACGCAGGGCGGTCTGACCGGTACGACCAAGGAACTGCGCTGGAAGTTCTTTGATCCGGCTGACCTGCCGCCGCGAGAGTTGGACTTCTCGCCCACACCCGACCGCGGCTACAATCGCGAGGAGATTCCCTGGCAGGAGGGGAGTTGGACTGTCGAAGAGGATACCGGACCCGGCTACACTGGCTACTACCTAGATCTCTACGAGACCATCCGCAACGGGGCGCCGCTGGTCATCACGGCCGAAAGTGCACGGCGCAATGTCTGGTTGCAGGAGGAGTGTCATCGGATCGCGGGGATCTAGAGAGCTTTTGCCACAGATGGACACAGATAGGGCTTGGATGAGACGCAGATAGTTTCACGATTGCAGGCTATCTGTGCCATCCCAGTGAATCTGCGTTCATCTGTGGCTGATCATTTTGCGATCTCTCGCAGAAGCTCGGCAAACGATCCTAAATCGGCTTGGAGTTTGGCCTTCTCCAGTTGCATCTGTGCGCGGCTGACAAGGCCGTCCAAATCAGTGATCGTCTGCTCAATGCGAGTGGCAAGCAGGAAGTAGCGACCGTTCATAGCTCAACTCCATCGCGTTCTATCGTGGCAAGCAGGCTCGGCCCTGCTTCTTCCACGGCAATGAGATCGAAAGAAAACTCGCTAGTGGGTGAGAGGAGATCGGCCAACGCGCGCAGGTATTGGTTGGCATCGATTCCCCAGGCCGCCAGGTCAATGTCAGAGCGGTGATGAAAGAGCGTCTCATCGACAAGTGATCCAAAGACGACAACCCGCGATGCGCCATACTTGGACTTGAGCATGGCTGCGCCGGCTTTCGCCGCCTGCCAAGCGCGTTCAAAGCGCTCATGGACGCGCTGTTCTTCTTCAGCCTGTCGTCGACGAGCCGTTTCACGGTAGATGGCAAGCTTCTCCGGCGGTACGGACGTTTTCGTGCTCATGTGACCATTATACCGTACTGGCATGCTGCAACAACTGAGACCATCGGGAATGGAACCACAGATGACTCCGCTGCAAAAACCAAGGGAAGAATCTATCTGTGTACCATCGAGCGAATCTACGTTCATCTGTGGCAAAATTTATTCCTACTTGAACTGGGAGAAATCGGGGTCGCGGCGCTCAGAGAATGCCTGGAAGGCTTCGACCGCTTCGGGCGATTGCAACATGCGACCAAAATATTTGGCCTCGGTGCGGATGGTGTCGTGCAATGCGGCGGCATTGCCCCGCTTCATGAGCGCCTTGGCCGTACGCACCGCTGCCGGCGGCTTGGCCGCAAGCCTGCCGGCCGCTTCCCGGGCCGTAGCCAGCACTTCGTCGTCCGGGCAGATTGCGGTGATGAAACCGGCCTCGTAGCCGATCTCCGGGCCGAAGAAATCGCCCAACAAGAGGAGTTCGGCGGCGCGCTGGTGGCCCATCATCTGCGGCAGAAGCAGACTTGAACCGGCCTCGGGGACCAGGGCCAGGTTGACAAACGGCAATTGCAGGCGAGCACTCTCGCCGGCATAGACCAGATCGCAGTGGAGCAGCAATGTGGTGCCCACGCCCACAGCCACCCCTTCGACCGCAGCCACGATTGGCTTTTCGGCGGTCGAAATGGTGAAGAGAAACTGCATGACCGGGCTGGTTTCGTCGACGGGCGGCGCCTGAAGAAAGTCGAAAATGTCATTGCCGGCAGTGAACATGCCGTCCACGCCGGTCACGAGTGTTACGCGTATGTCCGCCTCGGCATCGGCTCTGCGCAGCGCTACGGTCAGGGCCGAATACATGTCGATGCTCAGTGCGTTCTTTTTCTGCGGGCGGTTGATGCGAATGGTCTGGATGCCGTCGGCAATTTCGATTAGGATGTGATCGTTCACGGGTACGCTCCCTTTTTTAGCCACAGATGACTCTACTGCAAAAACAAGGGATTCGCCACAGATGACACAGATAAATGTCTGATATTCACAGATATCTTCCGGCAGCGTCTAGAGGGCCAGTGCGACAGCAAAATCAATTTGTGGCCTATCCGTACAAAATCTGTGTGAATCTGTGGCGGATCTCTTGTCAGTGCGTAGGAATATCTGTGACTCTACTGCAAGATGTGTATGTTCGCAACCGCGTTATTGGGCGAATGGAGGCAAATGTTTCATGTTCGTGATTCTTGGCACGGTAACAGCCGACTTGCTGGTGCAGAGCGACGTGCCGCTGACCGATCTGGGCGGAGACGGTTTCAGAAGCAGCAATCTCGTCTTCACCGGGGACCCGCTCGCCATCACTATGGGCGGCAACGGCGGCAACAGCGCCTATGTGCTGGCCGGGTTGGGCGTGCCGACCGCGTTGGGCGGCGCAGTCGGTCGCGACATCCTCGGCGACACGCTGGTCAACTGGCTGGAAGCCCGTGGGGTGGACCTTACCGGGCTGATCCGCTCCTCCACCCATGCCACTTCGACCTCAACCATCATCATGACCGACGCCGCCAGCCAGGTGGTCTTTCATCATCTGGGCTCGACGGCTGAAGCACGCGTAGAGGCGATACCCGACGCGCTCTTTGACAACGCAGAAGCACTGCTTGCCACCAGTTTTTCGATCATGCCCCGGCTACGGGCCGGCGGCTTTGCCAGGGCATTGGCCCGTGTTCACGAGGCGGGCGGCATCACAGCACTGGATGTGGGGCCGGCCATCGGCGAGCCGGTCACGCTGGCCGAACTGACGCCGCTGCTGCCCACTGTCGACTACTTGATTGCCAATACCCACGAGTTGGCCTCGTTGACCGGCGCCGATGAATGGTCGCAAGGCGCGGATCGGGTACTGGCCTCGGGCGCCGGCCATGTCGTGATCAAACAAGGGGCGAAGGGTGCATCGATCCGGTCTGGCGCAAAGCAGATCGATGAGCCAGCGTTCACCGTCGAGGCCAACATCTCCGTCGGTGCAGGAGACTCTTTCAATGTAGGGCTACTGTACGGCTTGCAACAAGGATGGTCCGATCGGCGGGCGCTGCGCTTCGGCAATGCGGTAGCCGCACTGGTCGTTTCCAGCAGCCGCGGCGTATTGGACTCGCCGTCGCTGGCCCAAGTAGAGGCCTTTCTCGATGGCAGCATCTGAACCGATTGTGCGCACAGTGCTGAGCGAAATCCGGCCGGACCGGCTTGGCATCATCTACGGCCATGAGCATCTGCTGGGCCGGCCTGGCGACGCCCGATCTGATGCTCGATGACCCGCAGATGGCGTTGGAGGAACTTCGTCACTTTGCCGGCGAAGCCATTGCAGAGCTACAGCGGCAGACAGGCCGCAGGCTTTTCCCGCATCCTCACCCGCTTTGTACCGCTCCTCCTCGAGCAAGGCCTGGATGACGAGGCCGTCCCCGCGCTCCTCGTCAACAATCCGGCACAGGCCTTCGCCTTCGTGCCGAAGTCGAGACCCTTGTCCCCCAAATGACGCCTACTCATTCAACCTTCTACTCCGGCTGATACTGCTCGTCGCTGACGTGCTCCATCCAGTCGACGCTCTTGCCGTCGAGCGGTTCCAAAATGGCGATATGCGTCATGGCCGTCAGCGGCGCGGCGCCGTGCCAGTGCTTTTCGCCCGGTTCGAACCGGACGACATCGCCGGGATGAACCTCCTCGATGGGGCCGCCCCACCGCTGCACTCGCCCGCAACCGGCCGTCACGATCAGCGTCTGGCCCAGCGGGTGCGTGTGCCATGCCGTGCGTGCGCTCGGTTCGAAGGTGACGGAGGCGCCGCGAGCGCGGGCCGGATCAGGCGCGGTGAACAGTGGGTCGACGCGTACATTGCCGGCAAACCGATCTGCCGGCCCTCTGGCGGAGGGCTGTGAGCCGTTGCGTGTGATGTTCAATTTCTCAACCTTCCTTCTGCCAAAACTCATCGATCCAGGCAGATCTGGGGATACTCTTGTCGGACTTGCTACTTCTCGAAGACTTCCTTGGCGACCAGGATGGCGGATATTGCCCGCGGCCAGCCGGTGTAGAAGGCCAGATGAGTCATGACCTCGGCAAGCTCAGTCTCCGAGAGACCGTTCTCCTTGGCCAGTTTCAGGTGGCTGGAAAGCTGCGCCGTATTGCCGTTGGCGATGAGGGCCGCGACGGTGACCAGGCTGCGGTCACGTGGTGACAACTCTGCACGTTGCCACACGTCGCCGAACAGCACGTCGTCCGTTAGTTCTGCCAACTTGGGCGCGAAATCGCCCATGAGTTGCTGAGCGCGTGATTGTTCTGTTGGTTCAGACATTTTGTGTTTCCTTGTTCATTAGGTGGTTTATTCGGTGTAATGGGCGCATATTCATCAAACCTCCAACTTTCGCTCGCCCAGCCATTTCACCATTGCAGGGTCACGGTGGTCGAAGAAGCTGCTGGTCTTCGTGTCCAAGGTTGTGATCGCTGCCAGGTCTTCCCCATCCAGTTCAAAATCAAACACGCTGATATTCTCGATCATCCTTTCCTTGCGGGTTGTCTTTGCAAGCGCAATGATGCCCCTTTGCACGACCCAGCGGAGAATGATCTGGGCAACGCTCTTGTTGTGTTTGGCGGCGATGGATAGCAGGACTTCATTCTGGAAAATGTTGTTCCGGCCCTCTGCAAAAGGGGCCCACGCCTCAACCGTTACATTGTTATCTTGCAAAAACGCTTGCGTCTCGCCCTGCTGCTGGAACGGATTGACCTCAATCTGATTGACCGCCGGCACTATTGTGTTATGGATCATCAGGTCCATGATGCGATCAGGTTGGAAATTTGAAACCCCGATGGCTCTGACTTTGCCACCTTGAACCAGTTCTTCCATCGCCCGCCATTCGCCATAGAGATCGCCGTAAGGCTGGTGAATCAGATAGAGATCGATGTAGTCCAATTGCAATCGTTGCAGCGAACGTTCAAAGGCTTTCATCGTGCCTGCGTAGCCCTGGCTCTGAATCCAAAGTTTTGTCGTGACAAACAGATCTTCTCTGGCAACGCCGCTCTGCGCGATGCCCGTGCCAACCGCCTCCTCGTTCTGATACGATGCGGCCGTATCGATATGGGTGTACCCAGTCTGAATCACGTCAACCACGCTTCTTACACATTCATCCGGATCGGTGATCTGAAAGACGCCGAAACCAAGAATCGGAATTTCAACGCCATTGTTCAGTTTCACAGTTTGCATCATTCTCTCCTCGTTTTCTCCTCAGTCATTGGGCCGTTCCAACAAACCAAAATCCGGCCTTCCTGGAGGCTGTACGCAGAAGAGCCGTTTGACGAAGGAGCTTCCAGGAAGGTGTCACATACAGCTATTCGTTGGACGAGCCTCAGCTAGTATCGGTCGCCAACCACGTTGATCTTTGCCATGGCGTTTCTGATTTCGCTGAGATCCGCCGAAGTCAATTCGATATTGACGGCGGCATTGTTCTCATCCAGACGTTCAAGCTTGCGCGAGCCGGGAATTGGCGCAATCCAGGCTTTCTGCGCCAGCAGCCAGGCCAGGGCGATCTGGGCCGGGGCGGCCTCGTGCTGGGCACCGATCCGTTCCAGCAGATCGACCACCGCCCGGTTGGCTTGGATCGCCTCCTGGGTAAAGCGGGGATTGCGGGCGCGTATGTCGTTGTCGGCAAAGACCGTCTTCTCATCGACCTTGCCGGTCAAGTAGCCACGCCCCAGCGGGCTGTAGGGTACAAGGCCGATGCCCAGTTCTTCGCAGGTAGAAAGGACACCGTTTTCTTCGATCGGCGTCCACCAGATCGAGTATTCGCTCTGTAAGGCAGTGACCGGCTGGACGGCATGGGCGCGGCGGATGAGGTCGGCGCTCGATTCCGAGAGGCCGAAGTGCTGGACCTTGCCTTCCTGAATCAGATCCTTGACCGCGCCGGCCACATCCTCGATGGGCACGTTCGGGTCAGGGCGGTGCTGGTAGAAGAGATCGATGGCATCCACGCGCAGGCGCTTGAGCGAGGCCTCGGCGACGCGCCGAACCTGCTCTGGCCGGCTGTCCAGGCCCACGCCGGGCAACGGCCCCTTGTCGCCATCATGTTTGAAGCCGAATTTGGTGGCGATCACGACCTCGCCTTTGAACGGCTCCAGCGCTTCGCCAACGAGCAACTCGTTGGTGAAGGGACCATAGACCTCCGCCGTGTCGAAGAAGGTGATGCCACGCTCCACTGCTTTGTGGAGAAAGGCGATCATCTCCTGCCTGGTGCCGATGGGCGCGTCGCCAAAGGTCATTCTCATTCAGCCAAGGCCGAGGGCCGAAACTTCCAGGTTGCTGCTGCCTAGTTTGCGCTTCTGCATTTCACTTCTCCTGTTGCGGAATGCCTCACGTTCATATCCGATAGGACTCTGATTTCAAGGATATTCTAGTACGATTGGAGCGCGGGTGATATAATAATTCTCGGAGATGATTGCACAATTCTGCAAGCTTAGTGGATGATCGTGCAGATATAAGCAAAGAGGTCGTAATGGACTCGACGAACTCTCAGCCGACAGACCGTGAGGCGCAGAGGGCGCAGGCGAACAGGGAAGAACTGATAGAACGGATGACACGAATTCTGCGTCAGGATGGCCCGGTTGAGCCGCTGGCGGGGATTCGCCTCTACCGTTCTTCGTCGCCCACGGAGCTGAATCCCAATCTGTCCCAACCGGCCTTTGCCGTTATCGCACAGGGCAGCAAGGAACTCTATCTGGGCGAAGAACACTACCGGTACGATCCCTATCACTACTGCCTCGGCACGGTCGAACTGCCCGTTGCCAGCCATGTCGTCGAAGCATCGCACAACCGACCCTATCTCAGTCTGCGCATGACGTTGGACCCCACGCTCGTCGGGTCAGTCATGACCGACTTAGGACACACGCCCACACGCGCCGATGCCAAAGCATTCAATGTAAGCGCGTTGAACGCCGATCTGTTGGACGCAGTGGTGCGGCTCGTCCGGCTCTCTGACACACCGACGGAAGCACGTGTGCTCGCGCCGCTGCTCAAGCGCGAGATCATTTGCCATCTGCTGCTTAGCAATGAAGGCGACCGGCTGCGCCATCTCGCCGTTGCAAGCGGCTACACCTCCCCCATTGCAAGAGCCATTGCCCGGCTGCGGGATGACTTTGACCAACAATTGCGCGTCGAAACGGTCGCGCAGGAGGTCGGCATGAGCGTTTCGAGCTTTCATCACCAGTTCAAGGCCGTGACAGCGCTCACGCCCCTGCAATTTCAGAAGCAGTTGCGGCTTCAAGAGGCGCGCCGGCTGTTGGTTAGCGAAGATCTGGACGCCACAAGTACGGCCTTCCGCGTGGGGTATAATGACGCGTCACATTTCAACCGGGAATACAAGCGGCTCTTCGGCCTGCCTCCCATGCGCGACATCGAGCGGCTACGAGACGATGTCAAAATGAACGCGAACCTGGCCGCCGAGTAGAAGTTGATCAAGTAAGATTGCAAACTTTTTGCTGCAACGATGCATAACGGCTTGTTTCCCGTCGTTGCGGCGCACTCAAAGAGGAGAGTATCAATGATCCACGATGTCCGTTGGACGATCAAAAAGATCAACCAACGCCTTCAACTGGTCGACTCATTGGTCTACCGCAAACGGCGCCCCTCGGTGACTTCAGGTTCACAGAGCTTGAAGGCCCCCTGGCCTCACAGCCCGTCGGCCTTGAGGTTGACGATTCCGACTGGGACGTGCTCTCACCCAACAGTCACTGGGGCGGGCGATTTGTCGACTTCGCCATGCGCAATGAGTTTTCCGTCCCGGCCGACTGGGATGCCGATCTGCCTGTGGCGCTCTATCTGCCCATCGGCGAGGCCGGCGATTTCAGCCATCCCGAGGCGCTGGTCTATGTCGACGGCGAGCGCTACGGCACGACTGACCGTCATCACCAGGAAGTGATGCTGCCGGACGAGTGGCGCGACGGAGAGGTGCGCAAACTCTCGCTGCATGGCTGGACCGGCCTGCTCGGCTGGGGCATGATCGGTGCGCCCGGCGAGGTCGACAAGGGCCTCTTCATGTACGAGAGCGCGGTCGTGCTCATCGACCAGCCGACGCGCGACTTTGTGGCCGCGGCCCGAGTGGCGCTGGGCGTGGCCGAGAACACCGACGAAAATGTGCCCGTACGCAACAAACTGCTCAACGCGCTGGACGACGCCTTCAAGTTGCTCGATCTGCGCGAGCCGGTCGGCGGCGATGCTTTCTACGCCAGCGTGCCGGGCGCCTATGCCGTGCTCAGAGAGGGCATCGAACGTGCCGGCGCATCGCTGGATGCCGGCATCGTCGCCAGCGGCCATGCCCACATCGACGTGGCCTGGCTGTGGACGTTGGGCCACACACGCGGCAAGTCCGGCCGCACCTTCACCACCGTCATGCGGCTCATGGACCAGTTCCCCGACTATCACTTCACCCAGAGCCAGCCCCAACTCTACGACTATCTGCGCGAGGACTATCCCGATCTCTTCGAGGAGATCAAGGAGAAGGTCGCCGAGGGCCGTTGGGAGACCATCGGCGGCATGTGGGTGGAGGCCGACTGCAACCTGAGCGGCCCTGAATCGCTGGCTCGCCAGTTCCTGCTGGGACGCAGCTTCTTCCAGGAGCACTTCGGCAAGGATGTCGATTCGCCGGTGCTCTGGCTGCCCGATGTCTTCGGCTATGCCTGGAACCTGCCCCAACTGATCAAGGAAGCCGGTCTGGAGTACTTCTTCACCATCAAGATCGGCTGGAGCCAGTACAACCGTCTGCCCTACGACTCGTTCTGGTGGCAGGGGCTGGACGGCACCAAGGTGCTCACCCACTTCAGCACCACGCCCGACGACGGCGACTTCGCCTCCACCTACAACGCCAACGCCTCGCCCCGGCAGGCCATCGGCACGTGGAAGAACTTCCTGCAGAAGGAACTGCCCCAGGATCTGCTCATGGCCTTCGGCTTCGGCGACGGCGGCGGCGGCCCGACCCGCGAGATGCTCGAAAACATCCGCGAGATGGGCGATTTCCCCGGCGCACCGCGGATGAAACAGGGACCGGTGGGCGACTTCTTCCGCGAGCTTGACGAAACCTGCGGCGACAAACTGCCGACCTGGAACGGCGAACTCTATCTGGAGATCCACCGCGGCACCTACACCACCCAGAGCCGCAACAAGCGGGCCAATCGCAAGAGCGAGTTCCTGCTCCACGACGCCGAATATCTGGCCACGCTGGCCGGCCTGGTCGACGACGCCTACGAATACCCGGCCGCAGGCGCTGACGCAAAGCCTGGGAACTGGTCTGTCTCAACCAGTTCCACGACATCATCCCCGGCAGCAGCATCACGCCGGTCTATGTCGAGTCGCTGGAGCAGTACGCAGAGGTCGCGGCCATCGGCGCAGGCGTGCGCGATGCGGCCCTGGCCACGCTGGCGACCAAGGCCGGCGGCGACGTGCTGGTCGCCAACCCCATGAGCTTTGCCCGCCATGACCTTGCCCTCTGGGACGGAAGCGTGGCCGAAGGAAAACATCTGGTCACCGTGGACGGCGTGGCCGTGGCGACCCAGCCGGTCGAAGAGGGGACGCTGATCGGAGCCGGCACGCTGGCGCCCTACAGCGTCACATCGCTGCATGCTGGCCGACGGCGCGCCGTCGCCGGTCGAGAGCAGCCTGACCGCGACACCCACGCTGCTCGAAAACGCGCAACTGCGCGTGGAACTCAACGACGCCGGCGACATCACCCGCATCTACGACAAGGCCAACGACCGCGAGGTCCTGCCCGCAGGCGCAGATCGCCAACCAGTTGCAGGCCTTTGAGGATCGTCCCCTGATCTGGGACGCCTGGGACGTGGACATCTTCTACGACGACAAGATGTGGCTGGCCGATCCGGCCACGTCGGTGAACGTGGTCGAGGCCGGACCGCTGCGCGCCACGCTGGAGGTGAAGCGTCGCGTGCTCAACAGCGAACTGGTGCAGCGCATCTCCCTGCGCCACGACGCCGCCCAGGTCGACTTCGACACCTGGATCGACTGGCAGGATCGCCACATCATGCTCAAGGTGGCCTTCCCGGCCGACGTGCTCACGCCGCAGGCCACCTACGAGATCCAGTGGGGCAACGTCGAACGGCCGACCCATCGCAACACCAGTTGGGACTGGGCTCGCTTCGAGACCTGCGCCCAGAAGTGGGTCGACCTGAGCGAGGGCGACTACGGCATCAGCGTGCTCAACGACTGCAAGTATGGCCATGACATCCGCGACAACGTGGTGCGCATCAGCCTGCTGCGCGGCGCCACATCGCCCGATCCGACAGCCGACATCGGCGAGCAGCGCTTCAGCTACAGCCTGCGACCCCACGCCGGCTCGTGGGATGAGCAGACAGTGGCCGCGGCCTATGCACTCAACGATCCGCTGATCGCGGTCAGCGGCGTTGCTGCGCCCATCGACGCAACGCATTCCCGCGCTCATCTCGCTGGTCTTCGCCGACGAGCCGAACATCGTCGTCGAGACCGTCAAGCGTGCCGAGGACGGCAATGGCATCATTGTGCGTCTCTACGAGAGCCAACGCAAGCGCGGCGAGATCACGCTGCGCTGCGGCTTCAGCGTGGCGGAGGCTGCTCGCGTCAATATCATGGAGGAGACTCAGACGGCGTTGACAATCGACGGCAACGAGGTCAAGCTGGCGGTCCATCCGTTCGAGATCGCAACTGTGAGGATCGTGCCGGCATAGTTACAGAATTGTTCAAGTAACGTCCTAGCGAATACGCCCACGCGCGGCTTTGTCATCCCTTGGCCGACGCGTGGGCATGCTTTTTTGAATGCCCAGCCATCTAAATATGGAATTCGGTCGTGGGCGATGGCGAAAGATGAAAGGGCGAGCGCTGATCGAATCTTCGGTCCCTACTCTTCGTTGCGCACAAGCTCCTTTGGCTTGACGAGAATGATACAGGGCAGACCGGCCACGGCATTGAGAAAGTGGGAGATGGTCTTCAGATCGGTCTCGGTGCAGCCCAAGAAGTATCTTAATCTCAGCGTCGCGTTTGTAGCCGTCCACGGTGCAGGCGATGGCCGTTACGCGTTGCTCTTCGGCATTGCCGATCCAGACATCGATGCCGTCTCCATCACCCGCGGTCGTCCCGTTGAGGTAGCCGTAGTCGAGGGGATAGATGAGGTCCGGGAAGCGTGGATGAGCTGAGCCTTTGGGCCGGTCGATAATGATTTGACTGGTAACAACGAACTGATCCAGCGTCTGCCAGAAGTGCGGGTTGTCGAAGTTGTTCAACTCGGTTTCCCTATTTGCAAAGATTCATTCCGCCTGTGACTGTCACCCGACGTCGTATCTAGACCTGAAACAGCAGAGACTTTCCCTCTCTGCCGGCCAACCTGATTCCCAGCCGGCCATCGGCGTCCACATGTCCGTAGGCACCATCCGTGACCATATCCATGACCGCTCCCGGTCTCGCCTGCGACAGTTCGACAATCTCCTCAACCGGCTCTGCGCCGAAATTTAACGCCGTCACCTGAAGGCCACGGTCATCCGGCAACTCATGGACCAGAATCAGCAACCCCGGACTTGAAACGTCGGGTACCTCGATCTGGCGGGCGGCATAGAGCCGAACCTGCTTGCGCACGGCCAGCAGGCGTCGCAGTTGCGATACGAACGAATCCGGAGTTTTTGAGTTGTTCAGGAATCGTACCGTAGATGGCACGCGCCTTGGGCAAACCGGACAGCAGCGGTCTCCGCATCCGGCACAATGCCCATCAGATCGTAGCCGCCGCGGTTGATCCAGCGCGTGTCGCCGTCGCCGGTCAGGTGCTGCAACGGCCTCAAGCGGCAACGGCAGTGCGCCGACCAGATCCCAGCCGGAGAGCGCAAAGACGCCGGGCTGGAAGGCATTGTACATGACCAGCAGCAGGTGCGCCTGCTTGATGGCTTCGATCTGTTCATCGGTCAGATCGGACAGATCTTCGTAGCCCAACGCCGCCGCGATCACGCTGGCGGTGGTGCTGGCGATGCCGTTGGTGGTGAAGCGCTGGTTGTAGGGTCGATGCTCGCCGGTCAAGCCCTCGTACATGGCCGCGCGCACCCGGTCACGCAGTTCGCTTCCGGACATTTCCTCGCCCTGGAAACGAACTCGGTCGTCCTTGTGCAGCGTCCAGAAGTGGACCAGTTCCAGGGTCAACTCGTCGTGGTTCTGCAGTGCATGGATCAGCGATGCCGGATCGATGCTGTGATCATGCATGGTGCGCTGCATGAGGCGCAAAAACTCGGTGTCGCCGGTGACCAGCGCGTGCTGATAGGCGGGCCGCATGATGAAGTCGTAGGAGAGATCGGCGCCGCCGTGTGACATGGCGGCGATGTCGTCGACGGTCAGGTTCAGTTCCTGGAAGGTGAAACCGCCGGCCTTGCGCACCATGCCGGCAATCAGTTGGTTGCCGTTGATCGAAAGCGGGTGCCCTTCCGACCAGGCCGGGCCATCGGCACGCGGCTCGATGCCCAGAAAGCCGTTGGCGTCCAGGCGCAACATGCCCACGCCCAGCGTGCCCAGCGAATGCAGCGCATCGCCGATCACCAGCCGTTGGGCCGCGAAGGACGGATCCAGCCAGTTGAGCGACGGCTGTCCCTCCTTGAAGTAGTGCAGATAGACCCAGCGCCGGTCGACGCCGTCGACGCCGGTCACTACGTCGGTTGCGCTCCAGTTGGTCTCCTTGACGCCCGGCTCGTAGAAGATGACCCGCGGCAGTTGGCCGACGATGTAGCCCTTGGCGTGCAGCGCATCGACGACATCTGCGGACAGATTCACCGAATCTCTGCCCTCGGCCACCGGAGGCAGCAGTGCCCAGTCGGCCTCGTCGATCTCGACCATGTGGTAGATGCCGGGGTAGTCGGCGTAGGCGCGCTCGGCCAGCCGGAAGTCGGCTCCCTTGCCCGTGTGGCCGGGCACGATGTCGCCGATGAGGATGGCGCCGTTGTGCCCGCGCGTTGGCGCTCATGCGCAGGTACTCGTCCAGCGTGCCGAAGTCCGGGTCGACCTCCAGCATGATGCGGTCGAAGTGGCCGTCGATGGTGGGCGTGAACTCGCGTCCGCGGATGCCGCCGGCCCGTTTCATGGGGCCGGTGTGCAGGCCGTCGATGCCGATGTCGGCCAGCGTGCGCCAGAGCGATTCATCGCCCAGCGTAGCGCAGCACCGATTCGCCCGGCCGCGTCATAATCGACGACGGATAGACCGTCAGCCAGGCAGAGGCTATGGCCGCGGCCGCACGCGGTTGTTCTACCGCGTAGGGTCGTCGCCACTGCGCGCCGTTGGCCGAGTAGCCGGCGGCGATCTGCCGGCCACGGCTAAGCATGGCGTGGTCGATTAACCAGTCGATGGTCGATGAAGAGTCTGCTTCAGGATTGGTCAAGTCGGGTTGGGGTGTGTCCATGGTTGCACCTTTCGATTTGGGTGGCTATGCAACCATTGTACCCGCGATTCATGGCTTTGCTCAACGTCGCTGGAAAGCGACGATTGTACCTCGACATTTATGTCGTAGGATCCAGTCACAGCAAATCCTACGACATAAATGTCGAGGTCTGATCTCTACAGAACGCCGGCCCCGGGCGCGGCCTCGACCGCAAAAACGTGGGGCACGATGCCGGTTTCGGCTTCGTAGGTTCGACGAACGTGTTCCGAGAACTCGTCGACCCGATCGCGTTCGACCACAGCCACCATGCACCCGCCGAAGCCGGCCCCGGCCTGGCGAGCACCGACCACGCCGGGACCGCTTGCCATGGCATTCATCATCGATTCCATGGCCGGCACGCCGATCTCGTAGAGATCGCGAGCGCCTGCGTAGGAGGCCGCCATCAGATCGCGCAGCCGATCTGCGTCCCCGATCGGCAGCGCTTCGGCCAGATCCAGCACGCGCTGGTCTTCCTCGATGATGAAGCGACAGCGCCGTTCCACCACGTCCGACAACAGGTGTTGCTTGCGCCTTCAACTGCGCCAACGAGACATCGCGCAACGCCTTGATGTCCGGATCGGACTGCGGCCAAAATGGCGACGCCGGCTTCGCACTGGGCGCGCCGATCTGAGTATTCGGAGCCGGTCAGATTGCGCTCGGCACGCGTGTCGCAGATGACCACCAGCCAGCGTGGATCGATGTGCACCAAACGGCTGCTCAGGTAGCGGCAGTCGAGCAGAAGCGACGATCCCGCCTCGCCCATGGTGGAACTGTACTGATCCAGAATGCCCGAGTTGACGCCGACAAACTGATTCTCGGCTTTCTGTCCCAGCAGCGCCATCTCCACCGGATCGATGTCGAAATCGCCGAGCGGTCTTGAACATGCAGGCGGTCGCCATCTCCAGTGCAGCCGATGAACTGAGGCCGCTGCTGAAAGGCACGGTGCTGTGAACAAGGCCGTCGAAGCCGGCAAGCTGATAGCCGGCATCGCGCATGGCAAGCGCCACGCCGCGCACGTAATCTGTCCAGGGCGTCTGCTCATCATGCTCAATGTGGTCGAGGTCAAATGTGGTCCCGCCTTCGACGTTGAGCGAGTGAGATTGAAACACGTCCGTCATCGCGCGGCGACGCCGCGATCCAGGTGTCCCTGTCCACAGACATGGTCATGACATGGCCCATGTTGTAATCGGTGTGGCTGCCCATCAGATCGACGCGGCCAGGGGCACGTGTCCAAAGCGTAGGTCGGACGCCAAAGCGGTCCTCAAATGCCGCGGCCACCAATTCTTTTCGTTCTTCGAACTCCATGCTTTCAACTCCGATATTTTGTGCATTCAACAGCCGATAGTGAAACCACAGATGAACATAGATGGACGCCGATATTCACAGATGTTCCCGACAAAATTGCGTGAAATCCGGTAAATTTGGAGCGCTATCTGTGTTTTATCTGCGGGTATCAGTGTCCATCTGTGGCAAAGTCTTTATCACTACTGCACTAAAACGCTCTTCAAGCCCGAAAACCCTCCAACATCGCTTCGACATTGGCCATGGGTATATCCGCCATCATACGGTGGGATGGAGCAATGAGCAAACCGGTTCCGTCGGGCGCCAGTGTGTTGCGGCAGCGAGAAACAGCTTCACGGACTTCATCGGGCGAGCCGTAGGGCAGGACCGTCTGGGTCGAGACGCCGCCGTAGAAGGCCAGTTGTCCGTTGAAGTTGTCGTGTAGCCACTGGTGGTCGAGAACTTCCGGCTGCACCGGGTTGAGCGTGGTCAAGCCGATCTCGACCAGATCGGGCAGGATCTCCTGGATCTGGCCGTCGGAGTGCATGAGAATGGGCAGCCCTTTTTCTCGAAACGGCTCGAAGAGACGGGCCAGCCGCGGCTTGATCAGTTGTCGCCACATCTTGGGCGAGAAGAGCATGTTCTTCTGCGCGCCGTAGTCGTCGCCGAAGTAGCCGCCGTCGACGCCCAGGTCGATGTAGCGGCGGATCAGCGTCAACTGGATCTCGGTGATGCGCTCCAGCAGTTCCTCGCTGAAGTCGGGATCGAGGGCCATGTCCATCATGAAGACATCCAGACCGCGCAGCGACCAGGCCCGTTCAAAGAGCGCCCAGCCGAAGTTGGGCGTGATGAAATGGCGACCGCCGTCGGCGGCGATGGTGGCTTCCGCCTCGCGCAGCAGATCCGGATCATTGGGGTCCGGCCAGGGAAAGTTGGCCAGATCCGTGCTGTCGCTCATGGGATTTTCGGCCGTGAAGTAGCCTTCTTCCTCGGTGTCAAAGCCGACGCCCCACCAGTCATATTTGAGCTTGCCGTCTTCGCTGTAGCGCGGCTCGAAGCTGAGGTCGACGCGCACCATGTGGTTGCCGAGGAAGTCGGGCAACTCGGCATGTGTGACGTCGAAATGGGCGGCCATGGCCTGGCCCATGTCGCTGGTATAGTTGATCTGGGTGGGAAGTCGATCCACCGGCTGGTGGGTCAACGCCAGACGCATTCGTTCTTTGGGTGTCATAGTTTTTGCCTCTTTGTGTATCATTACGTTCGCGTCAGATCAAACTCGACAACCGCCGTCTCGCGCCCGAGCACATCGCGCACAAACGCTGGCCACCAGTTGACCTGGTCGCCATTTTGCTCGTACTCATCCAGGACATGGACGGTACTTGCTCGCAGTTTCCAGCCATGTTCAACTGACTCCTGCGGGCTTCCGTCCAGCTTGGGCAACAGCCACTGGCGGCCAATGTGGACGTGCAGCACCTCATCGGCCCAGTCGTAGTCCTGGATGGCGGACGCCAGTGTGTCGTCGGCGTTGATGCTGATCTGATACTCCAGTTTTTTGCCGGTCGACGCAGGCATCAGGTTCTGCTCGATGGCGTAGAGCACATTGTGGGCGTCCTTGACATCCAGCGTGCCCAGACGGATGGACATGCCGGGGTGGATGGCGATCAGCCTGCGCCAGTCGACGCCGCGGCTCTCGAAGTAGATCTCGCCCAGCATGGCATGGCGCACTTCGTCCCAGAGCTGGCGCGTCATGGCGACGTAGTACTCCCACGGCTCATTTTCGGCCATGGCAATGATGCGCGTCATGTACTCGGGCACGTCCATCTCGACAATGCGGCGACACATGAGGGCAATGATGCGCTCGTCTAACGGCACGTTCTCGTTGAGCGAGACCTGGCGCTGCGGGTTGACGAAGTTCCACTTCAGCGCGAAGCGGTCATCGCGCTGGGGGAAAAAGTCGGGCTCGAAAGCGCCATCTGCCCGGGTCGCAGGCAACTCAGACGGCTTCTCCAACTCGCCGGTGATACCTCCGGCAGCTTGCAGATAGGCTTCAAGATGGCGACGCCAGACGGCAGCCCGTTCCTCATCTTCGGGCGTGACGACCACGGCCGCAACGGCTTCATCTCCCCAGGCCATGATGTCGTTCTGATCGACCAGGATGTGCTTGATCATGCGCCAGGTCGGGTGGTCGAAGTGGGTTGATCTCGTCGTAGTGGGTACGGTAGGCGGCCAGCAGCGCCGGCGTAGACGCCGTAGAGGCCGACGATCTTCTCCAGCGTGTCGGTGGCGGTCAGCAGTTCGTCGAAGAGCCGATCGATGGCCGGATCCGGGCTCACGTCCATCGCGGGAGCGGGTTGCGCATTTCAGCGACGCGTGTGCGGATCGTGCCGGCGTTGTCGGCATCCAACTGAGATGGAGACCCAGCGCCTCTTCACTTCCCATTCGGGGTGGAGGCCAGCCAGTAAAGCCCCGTCTCCATCAGACGTTTTTCGATCCAGGCGTAGCGCAGAAAGAGCTTGACATTTTTTTCGACGCTGTAACCCGGTTGGGCGGCCCGTTCGTAGGTGGCAAGGCCGGCTAGTGGTGGGATGGACATGTTCATGTACCCTCAATAAGGTGTTTATGTAGGCCGGGGCGCCGCGGTAGATTGGCGCACGATCAGACTGGTCTTCACCTGTTGATGCAATACGCCTTCTTGCGAATCGTCTGCACGACTCAGCAGCTCGAAGAGCATCTCCATGGCGATCCGTCCGATCTCGTAGCGGGGCAGGTCAACGGTCGTCAGCGGCGGCTCCATGTCGGTCACCAGCCAGATATTGTCAAGGCCGATCACGGACAGATCGTCCGGCACATGCAGACCGCCGGCCCGCGTCGCACGCACGATGCCCATGGCCATCAGATCGTTGGCGGCAAAGACAGCCGTGGGCCGATCCGGGAGCGCCAACAGTTGCTGCAATGCCGCTCTTCCGCCGTCGATACGTAGGTTGCCTTCGATCAGCGAGATCAGATCAGGAGAAATGTCGAGCGTTTCGATTGCCTTTTTGAAGGCATCATGGCGCAGCCGGGACGTGCGCAGGTCCAGCGGGCCGCAGACATGGGCGAGCCGTTGATGGCCGAGATTGACCAGGTGCTCAACCGCTTCGGTGATGCCTGATTCGAAGTCAACTTCAATGACACCCAGCGCCCCGCCTACTTCATTGTTGACCTGCCAATCCAGAACCACGGTCGGGATGTTGTGCTTGGCCAGTTCCAGCACCCAGTCATCCGACATGGTGCTCGACATGATCAGCGCGCCGTCGACCTGCTGATCGATCAGTGAGCGAATGTAGGTCATGCCCCGAACCAGGTCGTAGCCCGTGTTGCAGAGGAAGATGTTGTAGCTGTTGTTCAGGGCCACATCCTCAACGCCGCGAATGACTTCGGGGTAGAAGGGATTGCCGATGTCCGAGACCAGGATGCCGGCGGTCTGCGTGCGTTTTGAGGTGAGGCTGCGGGCGACGCTGCTGGGTCGGTAGTCCAACTCTGCGATGGCAGCCAGGACGCGTTCACGCGTTTCCACGCGCATGTATTCGGCGTTTCCGCTTAGCACCCGGCTGACGGTCGCCTTGGAGACGCCGGCGATGTCGGCTACATCCACGATGGTGGGGCGAGACATACTGTACTCATTTCAGAAGTAGAGAAACCGGTTTCAGAAACCGGTTTCAGAATATCAGAAACTAGAGTTGATGTCAAGCAACAAAAAAACGACGGGCTGCTCTGGAGAATTCTGAGAGTGTGCTGCTGGACCGCCTCCAAAATGGGATGCATTCAAAGACAGGCGCCCGCAAAGTCGCCCACAAAGGTCGCCCGCACCCCGGAATATTGGGCAGATACATACCGGCTATCGAACGAAGAAATAGACATAGAGGCCAATCCCTATCACCACATAGGTGAGCGGATAGACCCAATCCATGACGCGGTCGATGCGTTCAGCTCTGCCGGCATTGCCGGCCATTTCCATCCGTTTCAATGAGACATTGTAGACCACCACCAGCGCATTGACGACGAACATGGTCGCCATCACCGCATCGAGGAAGGTCACGTAGCCCAGGTGCGGATAGTTGTCGGACAGGCTGAAACTGAAAGCAATGAAGAGCAACAGATTGCCCGATGCGACTTCAATGCGGCGACCATAGTCCTTGAGGAAGAAAGTGACCCACGAAACGGCCACGATCAGCAGTATCGGAATGAAGATCTGCAACAAGTAGTAGTTGAGGTGCCGCGGCGATATATAGCTGAAGGTGAACCGAGATGTCTCAGACTGAGTGCTGGCCTCTTCGGTGGTGATTTCAGTCTCGAAACCGGTGATGATGAATTCGTCTTCGCCATGGTCCGGATCGATCGCGCTGTATCCTTCGAGTTCGGTGAAGTGGTACATACTGATCGGGTAGATGGAATCGACTTTGATCGGGAATTGCTGGGTGTCAAACGGATACTTCTCGAAGTCAAAATCGACCTGAAGATTGGTGGTAAATCGTTCGAAGTATTGAACACGTCCATCGTGATGGACGACGGCCACTCGATTCTGGGTCCAACGGTTGCCCTGCTGATTGAAGAGTGTAAAATCCGGCCAGCGATTGTTGGCCAAGGTCAGAAACTGGTTGAAGGTCGATTCCGTATACGACTTGAACAAGCATTGGCATTCATCCGGGTTGAAGGCCAACGCTTCGTCGACCCATTCCATCTGCAAGCTGACCACAACCGTGAACCACTCGTCCGCTTGGTTGACATCGACAATCTGTTGCAGTTTGACGCCGATGGCGACCGGCGTGGATCCTTCCAGGACGGGCGTCTCGGTGGGTGTGGCCGTACCGGACAGCACCTCGGACGCATTGATGCCGACCAGCAGTCGATAGTCGCCGGCGGTCGGCTTGCCATCACAGCAGGCAATCACATCAAGCTGATAGTTGGCCCCCACGTCATTAAGTGTGTGAGACAGTGCTGTCTGCGTATGTTCGCCATTTAGATTCCCGACGCTCACAGGCTTGTCAGCATAGTTGCGCAGGATCAATGTGGGACGCAGGTCGCCCGATGTGGTCTCGACCCAGGCGTAGAATGTGTCATCGGGCTGTACATCTCGAAACTCGTAGATCTGCATTGGCTCTTCGGCCGTCAGCGATCCGGTGACCTCCTGAACGGTGATGCCCGCAGGAGACATCTCGCGATCGAGGCGCGCCAGCGTTTCGCTGTTGGGCTGCGCATCACCAGTCAATATCTGCGCTGCATCGACGCCGACCAACAGACGATAGCGTCCAAAGCCGGCCTTGCGTACGGCCGAAAGCGCACCGCCGATAACCAGGCGATAGTCACCATCCTCCGACACCTCATACTCAAGCGCGGCCGCCAATCCGCCGCCGCCGTCATCGTCCCAGGCCAGAAATATCTCGTCACGAGATTCGTTAAGGGCGATCACCGGATCGCCGTCACTGGCCAGCGCACTCTGCACCGCAGCGGCATAGGCCGATTCAGCGGCATCGACATCGTCAGCCGCATTCAGCAGGCCCAAAACCGGATCGAGATTGCCGGTTTGTCCTTCGGCTAAGATAGTGAGTGTCTGGCCGCGTTGCAGGTCAGGAATCAGATAGTAGTAGACATCGCCTTCGCGAATGACGCCGTTGAATTCCTGTACCTCGCCGGCAGCTTGCGTTTCCGCTGTGTCTTCGGGCAACATATTATCGCCGCCCTCTTGAGCGTAGAGCGCATTGGAGAGACCCAGCCAAAGAGGAAGAGAGAGAATCAGGAAGATCGCTGTTCGTAGACGCATGACATTGCCACCTATATGGAAGATGAAATGAGCGTCTCGACGCTTGGCGCTGATACACTCATCTGTGTTATCGCAGGGAGAAGGAAGAACGCAGACAATATTCTACCAAAAAGATGTGGATCGGGCGGCATGGCAGCGTGTCCGTGTGATGAAATCCGTCCTGCCTACCAATGCCGCAGATCCGGATAGGGCCGGCGATCAAATAACAGAGTGATCGATCCGGAATCGCGTGCGACGCACTGGCCAGTGCGTCGCACGCGGTCTCGGTTGACATCCACGACTTATTTGATCGTCAGTCCATAGCAGCCACGAGGAGGCAATTCAGACATCCATGGACACAGCAAACTTCGTGAACCCGTCAGCATCGCACACAAGCCATCTTTTCGCCGACGATGGAACGATTCCCAACAATCCGATGCTGCCGCTACTCGTCTACAAAAGCGCGATCATTCTAGCGCAAGGGGATGTGGCGGCCATCTGCGAAGCAGTCTTCATTGCCAACCGGTGGGGCAGTTCGTGGCGAAACGGGATCTACTCGTTTCACCACTATCACAGCACGGCGCACGAGGTGCTCGCCATCGCGCGCGGCAGCGCGACCGTTCATCTGGGCGGAGAAGCAGGGATACGCATGGTCGTCAAGGCCGGTGACGTGATCGTGATCCCGGCCGGCGTCGGGCACAAGAACCTTGGCTCAAGCGCCGATCTGCTGGTGGTGGGCGCCTATCCGCCGGGCCGACGGTGGGATCTCTGCGACGGCAGTCCAGGCGAACGTCCACAGGCGCTCAAGAATATTGCGGCTGTTCCGTTGCCGTCGACTGATCCGGTTTTCGGGGTCAACGGACCGCTGATTGAACAGTGGATAGGCGAATGATCGGGCGGATTCTGCATCGATGAAAGAAGAAGCGGGCGAGGGGCGTTTTCAGGCCCTTCGCCCGCTGCACGAAACCACGTTCGTCTAGCCTTCCGGCGGGAAGGCTAAGACGCGGTCTGGACGAATCTTGAGGATGATGCGTTGCTCCGTGCCCTTCACTTCAATCGGCGTCACGCCGCCATAGTATTCTTCGTGTCCGGTGTAGAGCTTGGAGAGCGCATTGATGTTGGCGTAGTCGGGATCGTCGGCGACTTCGACAACCGTGCCGCGCACGTCGATCCAGCGAAACGGTTCGTTCGTATCGATGGCCGTCAATGCGACAGCCGGGTTCTTGGCGATGTTGTTGGGCTTGCGCCGTCCGGCTGCCGTGTTGACCAGTACATGGCTGCCGTCCCAGCCACACCAGACGACGGTGTTCTCTGGTTTGCCGGCAGGCGACAGGGTGGTCAGAATGGCGTAGACAGGGCCTTCCAATAGATCAAGATGAGATTCAGGAATGGTTGCGGACATGGATTGGTTGCTCCTTTAGGCTATGGGCGTCTGCGGTATAAACGCAAGTATCGCGCTGTTGTTGTCGGGTCAAAGTAAGGAGCGTACCAGAATGGCTCCAGCCGGCAGATTGGCTGCCCCTAGAAAAAATCGGCGCCGGCAATCCAGGCAGGTTTGCCGGCGAACATGGCCGGAAACGCCTGCCTGGCCGGCGGCGTCAGACCGCCCAGCGCGTCTCCGGCCGCATGTTCCAGTGACGGATGGGCGAAAGTAGTAGAGGGTATATGGCCTCACAGACATACGATGACGGCGTGCTACAATGCCCCGCAAGAGCCATAGCCGCCGTGTCTCCAAGCGTCTGTAATATACGCGTAATAGTCAACTCATTGTGTTCTCAGAATCGTCGACTACACTGGCCGCATAGTCAATTGCACAATCACTTGTAGCGTTTTGCTAAACAACTTTGGACAGGGGAAACCGACATGAATAAGATTTCAGCCTCAGATATCACACCTGAGCACATATACCTGAATCGTCGCAAGTTTATGATCGGCATTGGTTCCGCCGCCGCAGTGGCGACGTTGGCCGCCTGCGGACCGTTATCGACGCCATCTGCACAGACCGACACAGCGGCGCCTGCGGCTGCGCCGATTCCGACCGGCGATCTGCCCGACGCCCTGGCCTATCCCGAACCCTACGCCAGCGCCGATGTGGACGAGTTGGGCGATCCGCTGAACACCTACGAAGAGATCAGCACCTACAACAACTACTACGAGTTCACGACCGACAAGCAGGGCGTGGCCGAGCTGTCCGAAGATTTCATCACCCATCCCTGGCAGGTCGAAGTCGGCGGGCTGGTCAACAATCCCAGGACATTCGACTTTGAAGAGATGCTCTCGGAGTTCACCCAGGAGGAGCGCATCTATCGCCTGCGCTGTGTCGAGGCTTGGTCGATGGTTATTCCTTGGGCCGGGTTCGAGTTGGCCAGCCTGATCCAAGCCGTCGATCCCAAGCCCGAGGCCCAGTATGTCAAGTTCACCTCGGTCCTGCGCCCGGAGCAGATGCCGGGCCAGAAGTCACGCTGGATCGACTGGCCCTACGTCGAAGGACTGCGCCTGGACGAGGCCAAACACCCGCTGACTCTGATGGCCACCGGCATGTACGGCAAGCCGTTGCCCAACGCCAACGGCGCTCCGCTGCGACTGGTCGTGCCCTGGAAGTACGGCTTCAAGAGCATCAAGGGCATCGTCAAGATCGAGCTGACCGACACCATGCCCACATCGACGTGGATGGATCAGGCGCCCAACGAGTACGGCTTCTACGCCAACGTGAATCCCGCCGTGGACCATCCCCGCTGGTCGCAGGCGACCGAGCGACGCATCGGCGAACGGGGACGGCGCGAGACGCTGCCCTTCAACGGCTACGAAGAGGAAGTGGCTTCGTTGTATGAGGGCATGGATCTGAGGGTGAATTTCTAATGAACAAGGTCAAGGCATACCTCCACAAGAACTGGTTCTGGCTGGCAGTCAATCTGGCCGTCGCCATGCCGTTGCTGCTGCTGGGCTGGGACTGGATCTTTCGACAACCTGAGCGTCAATCCCGATCGACGACTTCACCGATCGGACAGGCAAAGCGGCAATCGTCATTCTGATGCTATCGCTGGCCTGTACGCCTGCCAATACGGTCTTCGGCTTCCGGCGCGGGCTGACCGTTCGCAAGGCGCTGGGTCTGTGGGCCTTTGCCTACGCTGCCCTGCATCTTCTCGTCTTCATCGGGCTGGACTACGGCTTCAGTTGGGATCTGATCTTCCAGGACGCGCTGTTGGGCAAACAGTTCATCATTGCCGGCTTCATCGCCCTGCTGATTCTGACGCCGCTGGCCATCACCTCGACCCGCGGCTGGATGCGACGCCTGGGCAAGAACTGGAAACGGCTGCATCAGTTGGTCTACGCCGCCGGTGTGCTGGCCGTGATTCACTTCCTGCTGCTGGTCAAGGCCGACCGCACCGAGCCGCTGATCTACGCCACGATCCTGAGCGTCCTGCTGATTCTGCGTGTGCCATGGATTCGCAAGTCCATCGTGACCTGGCGCAAACAACTGACGAGCAGCCGTTCGTCGAACCGGGAACAGACGCTGCGCACCCAGCCGGCCACCGTCCGCGTAGAGGGTCAAAGATAGTCGGTCCGTCCGAATAGATCAAACAGATACCGTTTTCAACAAAAAGGTCCGGCGCCTTCTGCGCCGGGCCTTTTTGTGGAAAACCACTCGTAAGACCCTCAGCGCACAACCACCAGGTCGCGCAGTTGCTCGATGGTCTTGGCGCCGATCCCCGGCACCCGCTCCAGATCCTCGACGGCGGCATAGGGACGATTCTCCACAATCGCCTGGGCTTTGCTTGGCCCGATGCCCGGCAATGTCTCCAGTTCGGCCAGACTGCCGGCGTTGATGTCGACGCCCTGGCCGACTGAACCGCCGTTGGATCCGCCGTTGGAGCCGCCGATCGAGGCGACGGCATCGGCAAGGCCCGACACGCCGGCCGGCGGCTCGCTGAACCGCGAAGCCAGGGCGCCATCCACCGCCAAAGTGTCCGACTCCGCATTGCCCGTCGAAACAATGGCCGGCACATGCACCTGCGCCCCATCCCACAACTTCTCAGCCTGATTCACGATCACGGCGTCGGCGTCGAGCGCCAAGCCGCCGGCGCTTTCGATGGCGTCGCCCACACGCGCGTCCGCGTCCAACAGGTAGAGGCCGGGATAGGCCACAGCGCCGCTGACAAAGACGGTCATCGGGGCGGGCGTTGGCGTGGGCAGCGGCGTGCCGGTCGGTACAGACGTGGGCGGCGGTTGGAGCACGATCGGCGGCGGGTCCGGCCTGCGCAGCAGGAAAAGGCTCCCGCCCAGAAAGATCGTGGCCATCAGCGCTCCAAGGATGAACGACAGTAGATGGAAGCCGGCAACGTGCGACTGATTGACAGCAGGCGCTGAGAAATGAGCGTCTGATTGGGGAAGATCATCCAAGCGGGATGAGACAGAATTCGGGGGATCCATGGTCTCTCTCAACAGATGTGTAGCTTTCAGAATGGCCGTATACAGAGGATTATAACGCTGAGCGTGAGCGAGCGCAACCTCCGATTTTGCGAGAGTCGGCATCCATGTGCACTCCTGTTGGAGTGATGGTATTCTAGCGATTGTGAATTATGCAACAGACGCCGCCGGCCCCGCCGGTTATTGTTCATATTCAGTATGTTGGCGTTACGACAAACGAAGTTCTTAGTTCAACGAGGAAAACCTTCATGAAGCGTCCCATAATTGCCCTTGCGCTGGTGACGGTGCTTATCATTGCCACGGCGTGCGGCAGCAACGAAGAAGAGCGCACGATCATTGCCACGGCGGTGCCGACCTACACGGTTACCGCACCCGGTACATCCCAGACAACAGCGCCAGAGGCAGCGCGTGAAGTCGAGGGTGAGGAAGAGGCGGAAGAAGAGCATGCCGCCGACAGTGAGGCTGCGAAAACAACCGACGTAGTCGCTGCGGCTGAAGAAGAAGCGGCAGCGGGAGCGGACGCAGAAACGGCAATGGCAGCTACTTCATCAGCCGCAGCAGTTGCCGAGGAAACGGTCCAAGAAGATACCGCCCAAGAAGATATCGCAGAGGCAGTCGAGACGCCTGAACCAGCCGATGAAGCTGCTGCCGAAACAGCGGAATTGGGCCAGGCCGACGAGGCCCCGGCAGAATCCGAGCCGCCGGCAGCGGGTGTAGAAACCGATGAATCGACGACGCCTGAAACGGCGGAGCAGGAGAGCGCCGAAGCCACGGATGTGGAAGAAGATGCCGGAGCAGACATAGAGACGGCGGACGTAGCGGCGACGGAGGCAGAGGCAGTGGCCGATGAACCGACTGCGGCTGAAACAGCGGAGCAGGACGGCGATGAAGCCGCTGATACCGAAGAAGAGGTCGGATCAGACGAGGGAGCGACAGCGGGAGCAGACATCTACGCCGGTCTGCCGGAAGCCATCGCCGTGCGGATGGCGGATGCCGATCCGGCCCGCGGCGAGCAACTCAGCCTCCAGAACGGCTGCATCGGCTGCCACAACCTGGATCCGAACCTGGTGATGGCCGGGCCGACCTGGTACAACCTGGGAACGACCGCCGAAACCCGGGTCGAGGGCTTGACTGCTGCCCAGTATATTTACGCCAGCATCGTCAACCCCAATGACTATGTGGTCGAAGGTTTTGCCGCCAACATCATGGTCCCCACCTACGGCGAGACACTGAGCGAGCAGGATCAGGCGGATCTGGTCGCGTATCTGTTGGGGTTGCGAGAATGACTGGAAGGAGAGCAGTTGGGTTGTAGGGCTGTGGGGAGCGGGGAGTGATTTCCCTACACCCCCCACAACCCAACTGCCTTCCTCCTCTTTTGGCTGAACCCACGCAACTTTGCTACAATTCGGGCAACGTTCGGCCAATTGCCAGCCAACAGGAGAGTGTGCCGCCATGAAAGCATCCATGTATCTGCCGGGTGAAGATCAAGCCCGTCGCCGTTTTCGACGAGATTTCGGTGGTTGAGATGAATGACAACCACCGAATGAGTCCGATTCGTGTCAACTATAGGTCACGCGAATTAAATTCATCCAAAGTCATGCTTGAGCGTCATCGAGACTCCAAAATGCGCCTCGAGTTGGAAGATGGACGCAAGGCCGATGTCCTGCTTCAGCACTCCAGCCTGGACATGGACGGCAACGCCGTCGGCGTTCTGCGCGTGCTCGGCGACATCGAAGCGCCAGCTTAGCTTATGCAGAGAAATATTGCTCTACGAAGGAACACGAATCTTCACGCAAGGCAGCCTTCTTCGTGTTTCTTTGCGCTCTTCGTGGAACATCATTTCTTTGAAGTCGCTCTAGATCCTCAATCGCGTGTCTCAGACCAACGATAGCCCACGTTCACTCTTTTGGCCGGGATTCGCCCTCGGCTTTCTGCTGCTGGCAACCCTGAGCTGCGGCGGACTCTTTGCCGCGCTGGGGCTGGACGAACTTTCATTCTCCGATTTGCAGGTCGGCGCACCGGCCTGGACCCCGCCGCCGATCATCCCCACGCCCGAAAACCTCACCGCAAGCAGCCAGACCGACCCGAACGCCGCGCTCGACAGCACGACCGGCTTTGCCATTGGCTCGACCGTGCGCAACGCCACCAACAGCCGCGTCAACATCCGCAGCGCCCCCGGCTATCTAGGCAAGCCGGCCGACGATGTGCTTGCCCAGCTCCAGCCGGGCGAGGCTATGCTCATCCTTGACGGTGTCACGGTCGCCGACGGTCTCAACTGGTGGCGTATTCGCACCACGGGTGGCAGCGCGCTGCCGGTCGAGGGCTGGGTCGCCGAGGCCACGGCCAGTGGGGTTAAGATTTTGGATGGGGTTGAGTGAAGACTGCGGTCAGTTGAATCAGTTGTGGTGCGGCTAGTACAGCGTAGCGTGAATAGGCATATAGATTGTGCGAGAGGCATCGGCAGTCCCCTAGCACCAACCTTGGGGGACGCTTGGCTCCGCCCTGGCTTTGCTTTGCAGTGCCTCCCCTAGGATGGGGGGGCTGTGGGGCCGAAGGCCGACGCTGCAATCTGTATCATGATTGACGCCGTCCTGTACCAAGGCGCCGGCCGAGCCGTGGGCTGGCGCCGAAGATGACTTGTTCTTTGACACGCAGTTCACCAGGTGACAGATCACGACAAGGCAGGTAAAATAGGCAATATCAGGACTATGGGCTGATCCTGTGTTGAATGGAGGAACAAAATGCACGAAAGCAACGCAAGTATTGGCCAAGTGAAAAGCAATATTTCCGAGCTAGTCAACCGGGTCGCGTTCGGCGACGAACGCATTGTGCTCACATCTCGCGGTCGTCCCAAAGCTGTGTTGATCGGCCTGGACGATTATCAAAGACTCGTGCGGCAAGAAACCGATGAGAAGCTGGCCAGTTGGCAGGCGTGGCTGGATCAGGTCAACCAACTGAGTGCGGAGATCCTCGAACGGCGTGGCGGAGAGGGAATCGACGTCGAATCCATTTTGGAAACAAACCGGGCAGACTTGGAGGCTCGCAGTGACAAAGTCACCCGATCCTGATGCAGTTGTCGTCGACGCCAATCTGATGATCCATGCACTGATGCCTGGCGAGTTTCAGCAGATCGCCCAGCAGAAACTCACTGGTTGGCGCAGATCGGGCGTTCAACTTCACGCACCGACCTTGTGGCGCTACGAGGTCACATCAGCATTGAGCAAGTCGGTTCACTTCGGCCGGATCACGGATGCCGAAGCCCAGGCTTTGCTGCGTCTTTTGGACAACTTTAGCGTCGAACTCCATCTTCCCACAACCGATCTGTCGTATTCAGCCTACAATTGGACCCAAAAACTGAAACGAGCCAGCGCCTATGACAGTTTCTACGTCGCGCTCGCCCAAAGTCTCAACTGCCGGCTCTGGACCATGGATCAACGATTGGTCAATGCAGCCGGGTTGGACTGGGTACGGCTTGCGGTCGCTACGCCGTAGATGACCGGCAATCGATCCTATTCTGCTTCTCTCCGACGGGATCCTAGAACCCCTGCACAATCGCCAACGTCAGCGGCAACGAGAAAAACGAGATCGCCATCTGGATCGTAATAATCGCCGACATGGCCTCAGCGTCGCCGCCCATCTGGCGGGCCAGGGCGTAGGCAGAGCCGGCCGTGGGCACAGCCCCGAAGATGACGGCCACCACCAGCGCCATCTCCGGCAAGCCGGCAAGCTTGGCGACCACGACGATGGCCAGCGGGAAGACGGCCATCTTGCCGGCGACAGAGAGTAGCACCGGCGTGGCCGCTGCGCGCATCCGCCGGATCTGGATGCCGGCGCCGATGCCGATCAACATGATGGGCAACGCGGCCCGCCCGATGATCGACGCAAAGTCACTGACCACGGGAATGGGCGTGATGCCGAGCAGGTTGGCGCAGATGCCGATGACCACGGCGATGAGCAGCGGATTGCGAGCAAGATCACGCAGCACGGCGCGCAGCGATGCCCCGTTGCGAGCCGTCCTGGAGCAGGACGACCATGAGCGCAACAACCACAATGTTGGTGACCGGGATCAGCAGGGCCGAGGTGAGCACGGCTATCGACAGTCCTTCGCTGCCCAGCAGACGTTCAGCAATGGCCAGCGCGATGAAGGTGTTGTGCCGAGCCGAGCCTTGCAGCACCGACGTGGATAGCGGCCCGCCCAGGCCCAGCAGCTTGCCGGCCAGCAGGGCAAAGAGCACCGCGCTGCCAAAGCCGCTGTAGATGACGGCCGCGTAGGAGAGCACGGAATCGCCGGAAAAATCGATGGTCGATGTGCTGGAGAAGAGCAGCGCGGGGAAGAGCACCCAGTAGACCAGCTTGTTGCTGCGTTCCCAGAAGTCAGCGCCGGGGAAGTCGGCCCGGCGCAGGCCATAGCCGAAGAGGATCAGGAGGAAGACGGGTGCAATCGCCAGCAGGATTTCGGTGTAGTTCATCACTCGTCCGTGTTACCCTGCAACTCTCTTCTGAACACCATGCTCAACAGCACCCCATTGACGAGTAGCACCAACCAATCGATGGAGATGACTGCGACTTCAAAGCGATCGAGCCGTTCCAGCCCATACCTGATTGATATCACAACCAGTGCAACCATTGTCAGCGCGAAGCCGAAAAGAAATACCCATCGCACCGCGACTTCCAGTCGGCTTCCAGTGGAGAAAACAAGAGCGACAAAGAGAAATGACGAGGCTCATGAACAGGTAGCCCAGTTCCTCCATGGCGATGAAGATCCCATGGGGGTTGTATTGCGTCAGCAGGGTTATGCCTTCCGTTTCGCCAGCCATTAGGCTCACCGGCACCACAGCAAACTGAATGAAATAGGCGCTTGCGAGGATTGTGGCTGACATGATGGCAAAGGCGACACCGATCTGGCCGTATACCTGCTTCCGGCGGGACGCATATCCTTGGATGCAGATCATGAGGATCACGTAGACGAAAATCAGAACAATAGCTGGCAACATCCATCGATAGTCTCTGGGAAACTGGGCCACAGTGTCCAGATAGGGATAGTCGATGCAATCGCCGGGGCAGTTCGCGCCTGAAATCGGGATGGCCGTCAATGCCAGCGCAAAGGTGACAAGCGTGACTACCGCTGTCAGGATCGCGGCATAGAAGCCGACCGAGATTGCAGTTTTTCGTTCAGATTCAGTGACGCGTCGATCAGTATCCGCCATCCCTGCCTCCTGTGATCGTCCATGCCGCGCCAGTCTATGGCTTATTATCCCCGCCGAACATAGCCAGGGCAAATCAACACGCAAAGAGCCACAGGTGGACACAGATGCTGCACCCTTTCATCTGTGTCCATCTGCGGCTGAATAACCGGCGTGAATAGTCCGAAGGGCCCGACTACCAGATCGATTTCAGTGCCCAGACGTCAAGCGAGGTTACGCGCGCGACGGCGCCTCTGGACAGGAGGCCGATCCCCAAGCTGTCCGGGCGCAGGGGGTAGATGCGGTCCACGAGATAGGATCGCCCATCGTTGACAAAGATCTCGATGACGGAGCGATCCAAATAGATGTGGAGTTTGAGGGCTTCGTTTTCGGCCAGGTCCACGGTTGCTTCGCGCGTGTTGCGTTCGACCTCCGGACTCAGGCTTGAGTCTTGCCGTTCCACAATCAGCCGACCCGCTTCCGGCTGATAGACGATATGCGTCTGCTCCTGGCCGTCGGGCGAACAACGTACCGCCAGGCCATACTCGCCTTTGCTTTGGGGGGCGAACTCGGCGATGATCTCAATGCAGTCGCCCTGAACATCGTCCAGCAAGGTATTGGCATCAGGGTCAACCAAAACCTCACTGAACGACCATTCGGAGGATCGCAACGATCTTAGCTCACGCGCCGGCTGGACCAACAGCCGATCGTCGTCATCCAGACTCACCTCCAACGGCAGCGATGCCAAGCCAGACCAACCTGCCCACTCAGAAACCCGCTGGCTGCGCGCCTCCTTGATCCAGCCCCACATTAGATGACGTCCGTCGTCGGTGCGCATCACCTGCGGTGCGTAGAAGTAGTAGCCGTGGGCCAAGACAGCGGGCGCGCCGGCAATAAAATGATTGTCCTCGAACGTGCCCGTGAAGTAGATGGGCGTCAGATGGTCCGACGGCGTGGCCTGGGTCGAGACGATGAGGGCGCGCCGGTCGCCGAAGTCGAGCAGGTTGGGACACTCCCACATACTGCCGGTCCAGAAGGGTTCAGCCTTGTGAATGTCCCCCACCATCAGCGGATACAGGTACTCCCATTCCACCAGATCGTGGGAGCGGTAGAGCAGAACCATTCCGCCCACACCCTCAATCTTGGAGGCCATCAGCAAAAACCAGCCGCCGTTCTCGCGCCAAACCAGCGGGTCGCGGAAGTGGCCGCCCGACATGTCGCGCATCTCGGCCGGCGGCCCGTCGATGACCGGATGGTCTCCCTTTTCCCAGGTGAGCAGGTCACCCTGGCTCTTGGCCACACAGACGGTCTGGGGGTAGACGCCGGTGTAGAAGATCGTGGGCACGCCGTTATCATCCACGGTGCAGCCGGACCAACAGCCCTCGGCGTCCACGCCAGGCAAGGTCGGACGCAGTGCAATGGGCAGATCGCGCCAGTGGACGAGATCGTCGCTGACCGCGTGGCCCCAACAGATGGCGTCATGGTAAGCCGCATCGGGGTTGTGTTGATAGAAGAGATGATATTGTCCCTGCCACTGGATCAACCCGTGCGGATCGTTCATCCAACCCGACGGCGCCTGAAAATGATATTGTGGCCGGTGCGGATCGTCCGCCAGGGCCTCCCGTTTGGCCATCGCCTCTTCGACGTACGTTGCGGAAACAGATTTGTTCATGTGCCATCACATTTCATAGACGGTTAGTGATTTTAGAAAATCAGTCGTTCACGATTTGGAGAAAAACGAGATTCTTCGCTGGTGCTGTGCCAGAGTGAAGGCTTCAGGTCGACCCGCCTCTAATGAACAAGCTCGTTTTCTCGGCGAGAAATGCTCTGTCACTCCTTCGGCTGCGCTCAGGACAGGCCTGAGCGGGCTTGCCACAAAATGACGCTGTCTTGAGTCACCAGCGAAGGGTCTCGATAACGCAAGCCGAGATTCCTCGCTGGCGTATTGCCAATCCGAAAGTGCTCCGGCTGACCCACTCGGAATGACAGTAGCACGTTCATTCCAGTTAGAGCGCCGGGTATGCGGCGAGGCACACTCAGAATGAAAAATCGTGAACTGCTGAAAATACCGGAACCCGTGAAAATCACCTGTGTACATCAATCCTGCATCCCTGGCAATAAATCATACCAGCCCATCGATCTTCCCTGCCAACTCCACATCCAGATTGCTGATCGAATCATCGGCCTCGTGGGTGACCAGATCGATGACGACCCGGTTCCAGACGTTGTAGAGTTCAGGGTGGTGCCAGAGTGTGTTGGCCTCGATGGCGACCTTGGTCATAAAGCCGAATGCCTCGGTGAAATCTGCAAACTTGAACTCACGATGCAGCTTGCCGTCTACCACCGTCCAGCCGTCCAGATCCTGTATGGCCGTATCAATCTCAACGTCGGTCAATTTGCGTGCGTCTGCCATGAAACCTCCTCTACTGATCCACGAAGAGCAGGAAGGGACACAAGGATCTTATAGCGAATCGTGCTTCTTCGTGTAAATTGGTGTTTCCTGTATAGTGGAACTGCACATTTCCTAGCATTCCCACAGTCGATAGTAGCACGATTCCTGAGAGGGAGGAAAAGAGCGTATGGCATCCATGAGTCCCGAAGCGTACGAACAGTTTGTGGGCGCAGATCGACACGCCATCCTGGCGACCAACCGCAGCGAAGGTCCGCCGCAGTTGACGCCGGTCTGGTACCTGTACGAGGATGGGCGCTTCTATGTCAGCGCGGTGGACAGCACGGTCAAAGTGCGCAACCTGCGCCGCGATCCGTCGATCACGCTCTGCATCGACGGCTGCCGCGGCGATTCGCGCTATGTCGTCGTCTCCGGCTCCGCAAGGTTGATCGAACCGGGGGAGGCGATCCAAACCGAGATGCGACGCCGCATCATTCGCCGCTATCAGACCTCCGATGAAGAGGCAGAGCGCTACTATGAGATGGTCAAGAAGAACCCGGCCGTCCTGATCGTGGTCGAGCCGGAGACGGTCATCAGTCAGGATTATTCGTGAGCAACTGGTCTGGTATGAACGAATAGAACGCGGATGACGCGGATCGAACGGATTTTCGCGGATTGCTTTCGAAGAGATCGGCGCGAATCCGCCAAATCTTCGTCATCCGCGTTCGATTCGGATCTCAGATCGGATTAATACATTCGTGAACCAAAAGGAACGAGTCGAAAAGGAACTGCACATCATGTCTGTCCAGCTAGAACCCGGCATCAAGCTGTCGATCCACATTCCGGCCCAACCGTCCGACGAGGAACTCGTGTTCATTCAGCAGTTGGGCGTCGATCATGTCTACGCCTGGGTGCCGGAAGAACAGAGCACGGTCGCCGCGTTGACCGCCCTGCGTGAACGGGTCAACGCCTATGGCCTGACGCTCTTCAACGTGGGCTGCTTTGACCTGGGCAAGTCGCCCAATATCCACCTGGCCACGCCGCAGCGGGACCACGACATCGAGCGCTTCAAACGTTTCATCCGCAACCTGGGCGCGGCCGGCATCCACACCACGACCTTCACCTGGGAGCCGGATCAGGTCTGGAGCACCGAACCGCAGACCGTGCGCGGCGGCGCCGTCGCCCGCGCCGTGGACATGGATGTGCTCAGCCAACAAGGGCTGACCCATGGCCGGGTCTACACCCACGACGAGATCTGGGAGAACTACACCTACTTCATCAAGGCGATCATCCCGGTGGCCGAGGAAGCAGGCGTGCGGCTGGCGCTGCATCCCAACGATCCGCCGGTGGAGTCCATCGCCGGCATCCCGTGCCTGATCAACAGCTTCGAGAGCTACAAACGCGCCTTTGAGATCGGCGACAGCGACAACCTGGGCATGGAGTTCTGCACCGGCTGTTGGCTGGAGGGCGGCGACGGCTTCGGCGACATGCTGGAGGCCATCCGCATCTTCGGCGAGCAGGGCAAGATCTTCATCGTCCACTTCCGCAACGTGACCGCGCCGTTGCCCCACTTCGTCGAGACCTTCCTGGACGAAGGCTACTTCGACATGTACCGCGCCATGCGAGCGTTCGAAGCGGTCGGCTACGACGGCACCATGATCCTGGATCACTCGCCCAAGTTCACGCCGGACGCCGGCAAGGGCGCGGCGACAGCCTACGCCATCGGCTACATGCGCGCCCTGCTCGAACGCGCGCGGGAAGAGGTCGGCGGTTAGGAACCTTTCTGAGAAACAACCGATAAACCGCAGATCCGCCGTAATTGGCCAAATTCTCGGTCTATCTTCATGTCACCCAAATGACCCGCCAGATACGCACATGGATCCGATCGCCATCATTTCCGATATTCACAGCAACCTGCCTGCACTGGAAATCGTGCTGGCGGATATCGCCGCGCGGGGCATCGACACGATCTATAACCTGGGCGATCTTGTGGGCAAGGGGCCGGATTCGGCGCTGGTGGTCGATATCTGTCGAGAGGTCTGCGAGATCGTAGATTCCGGGACGATGGTTTTTTCTGGTATATTGTGCCGGAAGGTTGCATCGATGTGGTCTGTATATTTGTGCGCAGAGAGGATTTCATCATGGCAGAAAAAGCATCCGAGAATCGATCCGTCGTTGGACGTATGGGTAGCATAGCACTCGGCGGCATTTCGGTAGTGGGAAACCGGGTCGGCAATACAATGGGAACTGTTGCCGACACGGGTCTATCCGCGGCCACGACCATGACCAAAGGAGCGGTGAAAGTCGCCGATGTTGTCACCAAGCCTGTACGTGCTCCGCTGAATGCCATGGAAATGCCCGACCTGGTCATGGTTCCTGTGGGGGTGCTTGGCGCTCGCGTCGGGTCGGCAGTGGATAAGTTGGATGACAAGGGGCAGCATGTTCTTGATCGAGGCGCCGACTTCGCTCTGTTGCCGATCAGCGGCACCATTGACGCGGTCATCGACTATTTGACCGACCATCCGGCCATCGATCGGCTGATTCAAGTGCAGTTGGATCGGGTGTTGCCATTGCTGGCCCACAATCCCGCGGTCTTGGATCTGGTCCTGAAACAGGTGGACCAGGTGTTGCCGGCATTGGCCGACAATCCGCAGATCCAGGATCTGATCAAGGTGCAGGCCGGCGCCTATATCGCCTACTTGCGAGAACACCCTGAGGTTCTGGATGAGTTGATCCGTTTGCACGGCGACGAATATATCAACTACCTCAATCAATATCCGGCGGCAGTTCAGGCGTTGGTGCAAGGACAGAGCCTCAACATGGCAAGCGAAGTGCGTGACGAACTGCGCGAACGCACAGTGACCGCCGATTCGATAGCGGGCACCATCGTACGCAATCTTTTGCGACGACCGCCGCTGGACGAGATGCCGTCGCCACCCGAGGATGTCAGGCGGCGGGCTGAGTATGGCCGCTTGCCCTCTGACTATGTCCGGGAGCATACCTATGGCCGCCGGTAATCGTACGCTGATGGGGCAGTACGCCGGTCTTGTGTCCCGTGGCGCCGCGTTGATATTGGACATTATCATTGTCAGCATTTCCATCATTGTTATCAATTGGGTGATCTCGTTGCCCGTCACCTATTTCTTCAATTTTGATCTGGCTTCGTGTAGCACCCAGACAGCCCCCCTTCAGGGCCTTGCATTTGTCTTCTGTACAGGCGTCAATTTTCTCTGGCTTATCGTGACGCTGTTCACAGCGCCGATCTATTTTGCGGTCCTCATGTCGATTGCCGGGCAGACTGTCGGCAAGTATGTGATGGGCGTGCGAGTGGTGCGCATGGACGGTGAGCGCATGACCGTGCCCATCAGTTTCATCCGCTGGCTGGGCTATTTCATTTCGGCGATTCCACTGGGATTTGGCTTCTGGATGGTAACGGTCGACAGAGAACGACGCACACTGCACGACCACTTAACAGGGACATGCGTGATCTACGCCTGGCACGCACGTCAGAATGAGTTTTTGCTGGATCGCGTCTACCGCTGGTTTGCCAAGGGCAGACCGATGGAGGTGAGGCCGCCGATGCCGAAGCTCGGTTCAGCCTACGATATTGTCGCGCTCGCCGTGCCCAATTACAGCGGCCTCAGATTGATGCTGAATTTGCTTCAGGGCGCGGTGGACCGCGAGGAGATTGTGGTTGTTAACACGGCGGTCCTGGCAAAGGATACGTATGGTGATCTGGGTGTCGTCGGCATCAGCGATCTTGCCGTCGGCAGCGAGAGCCTCGGCATGATCGATGCGAGTTTGAACATTCATGCCGCACGGCTCAGGGAGATTCAGAACGACATGCCCGGTGACAGTTTCATCATTCTTGTTTTGGTTAAGGATGAATTTGCGCCGATGATTACCACCATGCTCTCGAAACGGTCGCCGGCCTTGATCCGGGTCTATGATGTGGGCGACCATCCCGAAACATTGACGGCCCCCGATGGATCGCCGTTGAAGCAGGCGCCGAGTCCGGTCGGAACAGCGCCCCACTGATCTGATGATCCTTGAAGGATCGCAAGGGGCACGAAGGGGACCGCCGTGCTCATCGGATTATTAACCGATGAGCACGGCCTCCAATTTGTTCTGAGCCTCTGCCAGCAAAGCGGCAACGGGTCGCTCCGTGGTGATGGTCTGCAACACCAATTCGTCGATGACTGCGGCAACCTCCGCCCAATTGGCCAGCCTCGGCAGTTCACGGGCATGCTCATGCAGCGAGGCCATGCGGTGGTAGAAGGGGATCTGTGCGTTGATCTCGCCGTCAGTCCAGGTCGATTTTCGACAGCCGATGCCGCCTTCCAGCGTGAGCAGCTTGTCCATTTGGGGCGAAGCGCAGTGGCGTAGGAAGCGGTAGGCCGTGTCGACATGGGGGCTGTGGGCGTTGATGGCTAGGATCCAGTAGGCGTTCAACGAAACCGGCTGGCCGTGAACGCCATACGGAATGTTGGCAATCCCCACCTTGCCCTTGACGACGGATTCGGCAATTGTCTCGGCCATCCCCGCAAAGCCGAACCAGTTGATCATCATGGCCACCTCGCCGGCGGCAAAGGCTATGCCCGATTTCACTGAGTCGAACTCGCGTGAGTCGGGGTGAACCGCCGAGCGGTCGTTGAGAATGGCTCGATAGTAGGCCAGCGCCGACTCGGCTTCCTCAGTTTGCAGATTCCACTTCCCCTGCTCGTCGAACAGTTCCCCGCCACGCGTCCAGAGTTGCAGGCAAAAATCGTAGACCGTGTTGTGACCGTCAGGATAGGCAGCGAAGACCGTGCCGTAGAGATCGGTCTCCGGTCGTTGGAAAAAGCGCGCAACTTGCTGAAACTCGGCCCAGGTTCGGGGCACGTTCAGTGGTTGGCCGTGCTGGGCAAGATAGCGAGCTTGCTCGTCAGGATCTTCGAAGAGATCGGTGCGGTAGATCAGGCATTCGGGGCCGTCATGGTAGGGCAGACCGAGCACTATGTCGTCGAATTGGTGCATCTGGAGCAACGACGGTGTCCAACCTGCGGGATAGTCTGCCGGCGGATCGTTCTGTAGATAGGGTGCGATGTCTGCCAGAACGCCCGACTCGTGCGCCTGGGCGAACCAGTCCGAGGAGAGGAAGGTTACGTCCCAATCGGACGGATCGCCGGCCTCGAAGATGGCGCTGTGCAGCGGATGCAGATCGAGCGGCTCGGCGTCCAGGACAAGCCCTGTCTCCTCGACGGTGTTGAACTGCCGCCACTGCTCAGCGATGGCGTGCTCGAACGGGCCGAACTTGCGGACCAGAACCCGAAAGGTATCGCGTCTGTTTTCCATGTTTTTCTCCTCGTGCGATTGCTCGGCAGTCGTAAAAACTGATGCTTACATTTGTAGCACGACATTTATGTCGTAGCCATCTGTGCCTGTCAAGTCAAACTGCTACGACATAAATGTCGTGCTACAAAGGGCACCGGCGCCTATTGGTTAATCCAAAATATGTCGCAGCCGCCCGGCCTTATCAGTCTAGAGAGCTACGACATGAATGTCGTGCTACAGAATCGCCGTTGCGCCGTCATGGCTGGAGCGGCAGGCGGCGTCGACCAACGCCATGGTCTTGAAGGCGTCATCGACATCGGTGATGCCGTTAATGCCTCTCTCGGCAAGCCGGCCATCAACCAGGTTCATAAGGCTGACCATGGTGCCGATGAAGGCGTCGGGGAACCAACTGCCGTCGATCTCTACAGAGCGCCATTCGGCATTACCGTACTCATCCAGGATGCAGTACTCGAACTCATCGGGCACGCCGGTCGGGTAGTTCATCAACAACCCCATCTTGGCCTTGATCGCCCCCTTCGTCCCCTCCCATAGGATGTAGCTCTCCTGGTTGTCGAGACCGTAGGCGTGAAAGTGATTGGCGCTGATATTGGCGCGCACCATGTCGCCGTAGTCCAGGATCATGCTGCTGCGCGTGCCGTCCATATTGAGAGCGCTGGGGTGGTTGACGATCTTGGCATAGATGCCCTGGGGATCGCCGAGGAAGGAGCGCAAAAGATCGAGATAGTGAATGCTGTGATAGACCACCTCCATGCAGGGCACGCCTTCCAGAAACTGCCACAGATGCCAGGGTGTGTAGACCGTCACGCGCACGTCCAGATCGATCAACTGGCCGATGGCGCCCTGGTCGATGAGGCTGCGTGCGGCCAACACGAAGGGCGCGTAGCGCAGTTGAAAGTTGACCACGGCCTGGAAGTTCTTGGCCCGGCAGATGTCGCGGATCGCGGCCGCCTCGGCAAGATTCTCTCCCATGGGTTTCTGGAGCAACACGCCTGCTCCGTCGGGCAAGTGCGGCAGGATCTTCGGCAGCACCGAAGCCGGCACGGCCACATCGTAGACCGCGCCGTCGGGCGCACTGGCGACGGCGTCTGCCAAGGATGTGTAGACATCGGGAATGTCAAAGGCGTCGGCGGTCGCCTGGGCCCGATCTCGATCGAGATCGCAGATGCTGACCACATTGAAGCCGGCCTTGCGGTAGGCCGGCAGATGCGCGTCATTGATGATGCTGCCCGCCCCAATGATCACAATGGGGCGCGGGTTGGCCGGCAGCGGTACGCTTGTTTCAAGTGAATATGTTCTCATGGACACTCGTTATCCGAAATGGGACTTGCGCTGCACCATATACAGATGCTCGCAGGCCAGCACCGTGGCCCCGTCCTGATTGAAGACCTCGACCAATTCGACCAGGAAACCGTGGTCCTCGCGCTTGTGATGGTCGCGCTTCTCTTTGATGGTGGCGCGCACACGAACCGTGTCGCCGATGAAGACTGGGCGGATGAAGCGCACCCGGTCGTAGCCATAGGAGAAGGCCGCCGGGTTGATGTCCTCGGCCGTCATGCCCACGCCGATGCTCAGGATCAACGTGCCGTGGGCGATGCGTCGCTCGAACTCCTGGGTCTTCACCCACTCCTTGTCCATGTGGTGGGGGAAGAAATCGCCCGTCTGCCCAGCATGGATCACAATGTCGGTCTCGGTGATGGTGCGGCCCATGGTCTCGCGGGTCGTGCCGATCGCATAGTCCTCGAAATAGATGGTCTCAACCTTCATACTGTATCCCCAATTCTTCAGTGATTCGACGGGCGCAAACTTGCAGCGCTGTGACGATGCTCGTGCCCTCTGTCGGTTCATGGATCGATGTCAGCGCGGCCACGGCCAGCGCTGCCGACAACCCAGCCTGCGGATTGCCGACCAACACCGCGTAGTCGCGAACGCCGATGTGCGTCTCATTTTCGGCCATGGAATAGCCCTGTTCTCGGATGCGCGCCAGTCGATTGACGAAGATCGCCCGCTCCTCGTCGGTTTTGGCCTGGTATTCACCGTCATCGGCCAGAAAGGCATCGAGATCTGCCGGCTGCATCTGGGCCAGAAGCAGCCGGCCCGACACCGTATGCACAGGCGGGAAGCGGCCGCCCACATCGATGGATAGACGGATGTGGGTGGGGCTCAAAGCCTGGCGTAGGACGACCAGGCTGCGGTTGCGCAACACGCTAAGATGGCAGGATTCGTGCAGCGTCTCGGCCAGGCGGACCATGGGCTGTTCGGCCGCATGGAGCAGAGTCTGCAGCGGCGGATTCTGATGGGCCAGTTCGTAGAGCTTCAACGACAGGCGGTAGTTGCCCGAGTGTTCCTCGCGGCGGATGTAGCCGCGATTTTCCAGTGCGTTGAGCACGCGAAAGATCTCGTTGGTGCTGCGATCCAGCCGATTGGCAAGCTGGGTCAGCGTCATCGGTGTCGACGCAGCGGCCAACTCCTCAAGGATGTCAAACCCCTTTTCCAGAGCCGGCACGCGGTATTTGTTGGTTGATTCCTTGGTATTCGCGGCCATGGCGGTGGTCTTTCTTCTATGTGAGACGTCGCCCTGCCGTAGATTCTCTCATGAATGTCAAGAGGCAATCTGCGGATTGGGCAAAGCTCGTTGAGGATCGAAAGGCAGTCCGGAATTGAAGATGGCCCAAGCCCAGAGGAGGATTTTGCGTGAGCAAGCGACGAGAGCAAGTTTTTTAGCTTTACCTCGGTTGTGCAAGCCTTCATAGAAGAGACGCAAGGGGTTGTCGCCCCGAACGCCGCCCAAAGCGCCCATGAAAAGGCCGGCCCGGCCAGCCTTATCGCCCATGCGAGAGATGGAGGGACGCTTGTAAACAGAAGTGCCGCTGTCATAGGGCTGGGGATCAAGCCCCAAAAAGGCAACGAGTTGATTGGCGGTACCCTGACCGGCAGTAAGGGCCTGGAAACGATAGAATAGCGCCAGGAGTCTGGGGGCGATACGTCGGCCGACCCCAGGCGTGGTGCGAAGAAGCACCTCCTGTACACCAAGCGATTCTGAACGATTGAGCAATTGCTTGATATCGTCATCCAGTGCTCTCTCTTCATCTTCTAGAGCTTTGATGGTTCGTTCGATACTGCGCCTGACGGAGACAGCCGTTGTTGGATTGTGTTGGGCCTGTTTGAGCCGATTGCGTTCGGCGCGTAGCAACTTTTTTAGGTCGTCCTGACGACTCACCAGACCTTGCAGTTCTTGAGTGTTTTCGGCCATCTGCCACTGAGTGGGCGGGTGCTTTTGTCGTCCGTACGATGCCAACATCAAGGCATCTCGAGCGTCATTCTTGCCTCGTTGTCCTTGACCCTGAATGAAACGACGCACATAGAAAGGATTAACGACTGTCACCTGCCAGCCAAGGGAATGAGCATAGGCAACGAAGCCTCGCTCGTAACCGCCGGTTGGCTCAATAATGAGATGGACTGTTGGCTCACCTTGTGCTGCGGCTTCAGCTGCCGCCTTCTTGCCGAGCGCATTCCAGCCGCTTTTCTTATTGGCATAGCTTGACAACGATTCTTCTCGGTTGCCATAGGTGACTCCACTGAAAAAAGGTCTGCATCAGAACCTGCGGAGATAATCGTGAAAAATCGTCCCACTTCGCACCTGATATCGCCAAAATCTAGGATGATGACTCAGATATCAGGCGACATTCATGCGATTCGTCCCACGGTTTTCAATTCGCAGTCATAAAAACAGTTTTGTCACCCTTTTTGCAGTGGAGTCATAGGTGCAGGCGGAGTCCAGCGTCGCTTTTGATACATCAACACCGAGATAGAAAGACATAGTTTACTCCTTTACTTGACAACAAGGACCGGCAATGGTGACCGGCGACGATGACTGAGAACGGGTCACAACCTAGTATGCGAGCTCTCACGCTCAAGTTTCTCTACGTTGCTCTCAGGTTGGGCGACAACGGGCCATTCTACCTGCGGACTGTGAGTCTAAGGGACGAATATGCGGCCTCTTTGCATTTTCTACAGTATCACTTATTGTCAAGTGGTTGAGGTAGCAAACGGATCCATCTACGGCACAAGTTCCGAATCTTCGGGACAGGTTCGATCTCGTCTGCTACCCTATTTCATGATACTAGGGACAGGTCTAAGACCTGTCCCTACGGTGGCGACGAGATGGGTGGCGCCGACGTTACCTACAACATCACGCTCAACAGCGAGAAGACGCCCGCGCCCGCGAGCAGGACGCCGATCACCAGAACAATCAGAGCAGGTGCGACAACACTGACGAAGGCGCGCAGCGTGTCGAAGCCGGTGACGACGCGCACCGCCAGCACGTAGATGATCAGCGCCCAGATGGCGGCGATCAGCGCCAGCAGACCGCCGGCACACGGGATCGGCGTCAGGGCGAGGAGCAACAACGGCACGAAGGCATAGCTGACGCCGGCGTAGAAACGCTGCAATGTGGTCGGCGCGCCGAGCAGCTTGGCCACGGCCAGCACGCCCAGGCCGTAGACGATCCAGGAGGAGAGCCAGTTGAGAGGCCAACTGAGCCACTCGCCCAATGCGCTCAGGAAGGCGGCCAACCAGCCGGGACCGACCGGATCCAGACCACCGATTGTTGCCGCCGTGTCGAGCAAGACGGCCAGAACGGGAAAGGCGTCCTGGGCGATAACGTCCGGCAGAGCCGTCTGCGGGACCAGACCGGCCAACGCCACCGACGTGCCGGCCAGCGTTGCAAAGTACCAGTTTGCCAGAAACGGGATAAACCCGGCCACCAGGCCGGCCACGAAGACCAGACCCATTCCTTGGCGCATGGACGTGGCCGGCAGTTCATCCGTGGATGGCTCTTGAGCGACCTCAATCGCGGTCAATTCATCATTCACGCCATCACCCATCTCGACATCCGGAGCGCTGTCCAGAGAGATCGCAGTCGGGGCGTCGGACGCGACGTCAATGGCCGGTTCAATGGTCGGATCAATTGTAGCAACAGAGGCATCCCCGACCGCAGCGGCAGTCGCTGTGTCCCCTTGCAGGGTCGCTTCCGGCACGCCGTTGATCGCCCATTCCAGTTTGAGTTGCGCGGCGTAGCGGATCTGGGCATAAGTCGGTAGCCACGCTCGCCAAGCGGGCAACCGATAGACCGTCTGATCTTGGTTCATCTCATCTGTCGGCATCCTATGCGCCTCCCCATGAAACTACAATCGCCGCCAATGTGATCACCCCGCCGATCAGGACGAAGAGCATGGCCGGCGGCAGCACCGCGGCCCAGACCGCCTTCTGCCAGGGCAAATCGTGGGCGATCTGCAGCGCCCGGTAGAAGATCAGGAGCGACCAGACGCCGATCATCACAGCGCTGACCGTCACAAAGGGTACAACGTCAAAGAGGAGAAACGTCTGGGGAGCGACCATCAACGCGGTCGTGCCCAGGGTCTGGCTCACGCTGGCCTTGCCGCCCATCAGGCGTGCAATGCCGTGTCCAACCAGGCCGTAGAGCAGCCATTGGGCAAGCAACAGCGCAGGCGCAATGATGAAGACCAGAAGCCGGGCCCATCCGCCGCCGGAGCCGGTGGCCAACGCCACAAGACTCCACTGTTGGCGCAAGAAGGTTTCGACCGTTTCAACACCGGCGGCCTGGGCAAACGGCCCGCCGATCTGGCGCCATGCCTGCGCCAGCGCCTCGATCATGGCGTCGGACGGCGGCAGACTGACGGTCAAGAGGAGGCCACCGACGAACTTGGCCAGTCCGATCAGCAACCCGAGCACGACGATCAGGAAAAGCCCTTCGAGCCATGGTTCATCGTCATCGGCCATGGTCAGGAAGGGTTCGCCTTCCAATACGAGGGCTTTGCCCACCATTTCCGGGTAAGTTTTTGGTTGAAGCATGGTACCTCCAGTGGCAGTCGACCGATCCGGCTCCATCATAGCACAGGGGCAAAGTACGAAGCAACGAGTTTTTTCGGTGAGTTGGGGGCATGTTCGTTTCGTGCGACGCACTGCCCAGTTCAGTATTCGCTAATGCAGCCACAACTGGGTAGTGCGTCGCACGAGGCATGTGCCTACTTGGAGCACGTCACATCTGACTTTCCCGACGACTGACTTGACAACCCAACCCGCTTGCGGGTACGCTCTCGTCCATCTCCGTCCATGGATCTGTAGCCAGAATATCACATGAAACAACAAACGAATCACGCCCATCCTCATCATCGAGCGTCGTACTGCTTTCGGCAGGTGCAGCGCATTTGCCTGCCTGGCTTGCTCATCGTGACGGTGTTGCTAACATTGAGAGCGGCGCCGCTGCGCGCTGAATCATTGCGGCAGGACGACGCGGAGTATTACACCGTTGAACCGGGCGAAACCTTGAGCGAGATCGCCAAGGAGAACGGGATTGCCCTCGATCAGTTGATGCGCCTCAACGGCATCACCGATCCGGACACGCTCATTGCCGGGCAAATTCTCTACGTGCCGGCGCCGGCAACGACGGCGGACGAGGCCGACTCCGTTGAGACGCCCGATGCGTCCCCCAGCGAAGCGGAGCCATCCGCCGAGCCGCCTGATGAAATGTCGGACGAATCGAGCGACGGATCATCTGAAGAGGAGCCTGCGCCCACCCCCGCCGCAATTGGAGAACCGCCCCTCCGCCAGAGCGACAATCCGATTGCCACGCTCAATCGCATCTACACGGTGCGGTCAGGCGACACCTTGCCGTCGATTGCGCTTCAGAATGGCGTCAACGAGGAGGCGCTGCGCCGGATCAACGGGATGATCGGCACGCCCGGTCTGGTGGCAGGGCAGACGCTCACGTTGCCGGCCACAGGTAGCGATCTCTATGTCCAGCGTTCGCTTGAGGAATATGTGGTCGAGGCGGGCGACAGCCTCAGCAAAATCGCCAACTCGCTCGGGGTGACGCTGCCCGAGATGTTGAAGGCCAACCATATCTCCGACCCCGACGCCATCCGCGAGGGCGATCGGCTGGTGGTGCCGGGCCAGCCGGTCGATTCCGAAGGCGATCCGCGCAAACGCCCCCAGGTCGGCCCGGCCCAGAGCGGATTCTTCTACTACACAGTGCGCGCGGGCGACACGCTCTCCGAGATCGCCCGCGATTTCGACACGCCCATGCTGGCCATCCTCGAATACAACAATCTGCCCAACGAGGAGACTGTCTACGCCGGGCTGGAACTGCGTCTACCCTACGGGCCGCCGCCATTGCCGCAGAAGCGACCGCCAGTACCGATCTCGAGTTCCAGTTTTCTGGTCAGCCTAAGCCGCCAGCAGTGTTGGGTGTTTCATGGCGAACAACTCAAAGAACAGTGGAATTGCAGTACGGGGTACGGTGAGTGGATCACACGGACCGGCACGTTCCAGGTCCAGACCATGCTGGAGACGGCCAAGAGCGGGGCCTATCGGCTGGACATGCCCTACTGGCTGGGCATCTACGATGTGGGCGAGTACGAGAACGGCATCCACGGTCTGCCCGTGAGTTGGGAGACGGGCGAGAAGCTATGGGACGGGCTGATCGGCCAACCGGCCACCTTTGGCTGCGCCATGCTGGATGACGCCGACGCTGCGGCGTTGTTCGATCTGGCGTATTTGGGCATGCCGATTCACGTTGTGCAGTGACAGGGTGACAGGGTGACAGGGTGACAGGGTGACAGGGTGACAGGGTGACAGGGTGACAGGGTGACAGGGTGACAGGTGACACTGCAATCTGTCCCCCACCTTGTCACCTTGTCACCTTGTCACCTCCTCCCGCCAGCAAGACCGCATCCAGAATCTTGCGATATCCCGTACAGCGGCAGAGGTTGCCGTTCAGCGCCTGTTGCGCTTGATTGCGTGTCGGGCTGGGGATCTCCTCCAGCAGCTTGGCGCCGCTCATGACGAAGCCGGGCGTGCAGTAGCCGCATTGGACGCCGCCGCTGGCCACCAGCGCCTCCTGAATGGCGTGCAGCACACGGCCATTGACGCCCGCCTCTTTGACGCCCGCCACAGTGGCGGCTGTCCCACCGGTGATCCCCTCAATTGTGACGACCTGGCTGCCGGCGGCACGCTCGGCCGGCACCATGCAGGCCATGACCGCCATACCGTCCAAGAAGACGGTGCAGGCCCCGCACTCGCCCTCGGCACAGCCTTCCTTCACGCCAACATATCCGGCGACACGCAGAGAATCGAGCAGACTCATCTCGCCCTGCAAGTGAACCGCCCGGCCGTTGACAAACGCCGGCGCGTCGGCGGCATCCATGCCGTCCACAGGCCAGCGCCCGGACGTGTCACCCCACAACATCACCGGCGTCGACGGCCAGCCGGCTCGCGTTTCGCCGTCGTCTATCTGTCGCAGCGCACGCAACACCAAGGTCTGCACCATGGCCCGGCGATAGCTTGCCGATCCGCGCAGATCGTCGATGGGAGCGGCAGCCTCAAGGGCCAGCTTCGCGGCCTGCTCGATGACATCGGCGCTGAGCGCACGACCGGTCAGATACCCCTCTGCCGCGCTTGCACGCACCACCACCGGCGCGACCGATCCCAGGCTGATGCGGACGTCCACGATTGTCTCGCCCTCTCGCCGGATCACGGCGGCGACGCTGACCACGCTGATGGCCTGGGCGCGGCGCAGACCCAGTTTGATGAATGTGCCCTGGCTGCCGGCCGGCAGCGCCGGAATCGAGATACGCGTCAGGATCTCGTCATCGGCCAGATCGACGCGGCGAAAACCGGTGATGAAGTCGGCCAGGGGCAGGGTGCGTTCGCCCACGCGCGGCGCTGGCCAATGTGACCGTGGCATCCAGGGCCAGCAGCGGCACGATGGCGTCATTGGCCGGGCTGGCGGTGATGATGTTGCCGGCGACCGTTGCCCGGTTGCGGATCTGGGGTGCGCCGATCTCCCAGCAGGCGCGGGCCAGGGGGAAAGCATGGTCGAGTACGGCAGCGCTGGCCACACACTGGTTGTGGGTCACCAACGGACCGAGGTGAAGCCAACAGCCGGTTCCAGGAGCATCTTCTTCGCTGATGTCGGCCAGGCCGGGAACGCGGGTCAGGTCGATGATGCCCAGATGGCGTCCATCCGGGGCTGTGCGGACGCCGCGCTCTATCTCCAGCAGGAGATCGGTGCCGCCGGCGATGACACGGGCATCGGCTCCGTGGGCGGCTTTCAATGCCAGCGCTTCGTCAAGGGTTGCAGGAGAGGTATAAAATCGATACATGGGTTTATCCAACAAATGGCGCCGCAAGCGGGCGTCCAGCAATCAGTTCGTAGTGACCGTTTCAGCCGTCCAGACCGCTGAAGCCGTCACTACGAACGACATCGGCAAGGGAATTGTGAACGCTCGCTAACTGCTGCGAGAGACGGTCCAGGTCAACTGGGCAAAGGGGGCTGAGGCCAGCGCTGCGTGATAGGAATCGTGGTCGGGAAAGGCACGTTGGGAAAGCAGCTTGCCGTGCACAGAGACGGTGAAAGAATCGCTTCCGAACGGCCACGGATCAAAGGTGATCGCCTGGCCGTCGTGGCGCATTCGGATCGACACGCAGTCGCCGCAGTGATCCAGCGGGCAGGCCGGGAAAGGTTCGCTCCTCGCCCCAGGGCATCGTCACTTGCAGGCTGGCGGTGTCGCCAAACTGGAGCAGCCACGTGTTGGCGTCCAGGCTGGCTTCGTCCAGCCACTCGCTGTCGGCGCCATTGGCTTTCCAATGGCTGCGCGTCGCCTCGATCCGGGCCGACTGAGCGTCGATAAACGCCTGGGTATAGCAACGCTCATCGTCCGGCAAGGCGGACAGTGATTCGGCCTGCATCCATGCGGCGTGTTGGCCGACGATCAGACCGGCGTAGGGATGCTGAAGATAGACGCGATCGATACCGTCCTGCCAGAGATTCAGCTTGTCTACGCCGACCGGCCCATGCAGAAAGTCCATGGGATAGCCGTCGGGCCGCAGCGCCGGCGCCTGTTCCCAGGCATACCATCCACTATCGTGCTGGGCAATGCCGATCATCACCGCATCGTAGGGAACGGGCGGCGCGAAATCCTGATTGCCCCAACGGTGACAGAATGCCGCGGCCATCATGCTATGCGTGGTCTGGTTGATGCAGAGCAACTGGCCATTGACCATCTCGCGCACGATCATCGAGGGTCTTGCTCCAGCCGCCACAGAAACGCAGCGATGCCCAGCGTCCACCCGATGAGCAGGCCGGCCAAGGCTTGTCGCATGCGCAGCCCGAGCATTCGCCCCCAGATCAGATGCCCGCCCACCAGCCCGACGCTGCCCAGCAGCAGCCCCGGCGGCACTGCGGCTTCAGCGCCCGGCGAGTCAAACGCATTTGCCTGCATCTTATCTAGCTGCGTCTCAACCTGGTCTCGCCCCCAGAGCAGATAGAAAGGGACCAGAAGGGCGGAGAAGGCAATGTTTAGGAAGAGTTTCATGGGATTTCCTAGCACCCGTCAGCAAACGTATCGATCATCAACTTGACGTCGCCGAGCGGGTAGAGGATCGGGCAGGTGGCGCCGTTGTCGACGTATTCGCGCACCTTTTTCTTGACCTCAGCCGGCGTGCCGCTGGCGGTGATGCGCTGGACCAACTCGTCCGGCACCAGCGGCATGGCGGCCTGAACCTGCTCTTTGGTGGCCGGCCAGCCCAGGATCGACTGGATCTGGTCCACGGTCTCCTGCTTGACGCCGCTGGCTTTGGCAATGTGGGGCTGCTGAGCAAGGTATTGGGTCAGCAACTCACGCGAGCCGTCCAGCGCGGCCTGCCGATCTTCGTGGACGGAGCAGACGACCAACTGCGGGCGATCGATGTCGTCCAGGCTGCGCCCGGCCCGTGCAGCGCCGGTCTCCAGTTGCTCAAGTGCGTGGATGTTGTACTCCGGCGGCACACAGTAGTTGAGCACGGCGCCGTCGGCAATCTCGCCGGTCAGTTCCATCATCTTGGGGCCGGTGGCGCCGATCATGATTTCGACATTGCGCGGTTCCCGTCGCCCATGAACGACGTCCAATTCGATGCCGCTGACCTGATGAAACTCGCCTTCATAGGTCACATTTTCCAGGGCAAGCAGCGCACGCATGACTTCGACGGTCTCGCGCATGGCCTTGAGCGGCTTGCGGCGCGTGATGCCCACGTTCTGGGCCAGCGGATCCCACCAGGCGCCGATGCCGCAGATGATCCGATCCGGCGCCAGGTCGTCGAGGGTGAGGAATGTGGCGGCCAACAGTCCGATGTTACGCGTCCAGTTGTTGATCACACCGGAGCCGACCTTGATGCGATCCGTCACTGCGGCAAAGGCAGCCATGGGCACAATGGCATCGCGAACGAGCCGGCTCTCGGCCTGCCAAACGGCCTCAAATCCATGATCCTCGGCATATTTGGCGTACTCCATGCCGTCACGAATCGGATGTTTATCCTGAAGATAGAGCGCCACACGACGATAGCGATCGTCGTTGGTCTGTTGGTCACTCATTCTGGTTCTCCTTATGCCTATGCTTGATGCCTATGCTTGATGCCTATGCTTGAAAGTCTGTAATCTCACAATCTCGGTCCAAAGGCCGAATCCACTCAATCTCGAAAAACATGATCTCATGGCGCCCTCAGCTTGGGCTATGAAGGCGTGGTGGTGACGGCGCACAAATTGGTCGGCCTGTGGATAGCAGTACAGATAGAAAACCGGCCTGCAACCGCTGTCGAGGCAGTGTACACCCAAGCATCTTGCATCGTCAAGCATGTTGGGACGCCGTTATGGCCATGCTATAATGCACGCCATCGTGCGGGACGTCGACGTCCTTGACCAGGGGCTGTCTGATGAGGACAGTCGAACGCATCAGCCTCATTGACACGCAACCACTCTCGCTACCACCGCTGGCCGAGCTGACATCTTCCACGAGATCGTACGGAGCCGCCGATCCATTCGTCGCTATCAACAGCGTCCGATCGAAAGGGAGATTTTGGCGGATCTGATCGATGCAGCCATGTGGGCGCCATCGGCCCACAACCGCCAGCCATGGCGATTCTGTGTCGTCACCAGCCATGCGGCCAAGGCGGATCTCAGCCTGTCGTATGACCAAGCGCTGGCGCAGCGATCTTGGCGCTGACGGTTGGTCCAGTGAAGCGATAGAGCGGCGAGTCACCATCAGCCATGCACGCATCACCGGTGCAGCAGCGCTGATCGTGGCCTGCATGACCATGCAGGAGATGGACGACTATCCGGACCCGGCACGCGGCCACGCCGAATGGGTGATGGCGACGCAGAGCGTGGCCTTGGCCTGTCAGAATCTGTTGCTGGCCGCTGAAGTGCAAGGCCTCGGCGCTTGCTGGATGTGTGCGCCACTCTTCGTGCCGGATCTCGTGCGTCTTTCGCTCGACCTGCCGGCAGAGTGGCAGCCGCAAGCACTGATCACGCTCGGCTATCCTGCCGAGCAAAAGAAAAAGAACGGGCAACGCCGGAGAGTCGTATCGTCTGGCGCTGAACGATCTATTTATCATCATTCCGTTGGGAACTGAACCACATGACGAACATCAACGTTGTCGCCCTTGCCGGCGGAGTCGGCGGGGCCAAGATGGCGACAGGACTGCAAGCAATCCTGCCGCCCGGCGCCCTGACCGTGATCGTCAACACCGGCGACGACTTCGAGCATTGGGGACTTTCCATCTGCCCTGACATCGACACCGTGCTCTACAACCTGGCCGACATCAACAATCCGCAGACCGGCTGGGGACGAAACGACGAGACGTTCCAAACATTGACGACCATGGAAGAACTGGGCGGCGAGGATTGGTTTCGCCTGGGCGACAAAGACATCGCCCTGCATCTGCGGCGCACGGAATGGTTGCGCCAAGGCATTTCGCTGACCGAAATCACGGATCGCCTGCGCCGAACTTTGGCCATTCCATCCAGAGTCATCCCCATGTGCGATGAGCGTGTGCGCACGCTGGTCCATACGGACGAAGGCGATCTGCCGTTCCAGCACTATTTCGTGCGTCTGCGATGCGAACCCATGGTCATCGACCTTTCGTTCGTCGGTGAGCGCGATTCGACACTCTCGGATGCCGTCGTCGAAGCCATTGACGACGCAGATCTCATCATCTTCTGCCCGAGCAATCCCTACGTCAGCATCGATCCGATTCTGAGCGTCACCGGACTCCGTCGCCTGATCCGGAAATCCAATGCGCCCGCAATAGCGGTCTCTCCGATCATCGGGGGGCGTGCACTCAAGGGTCCTGCGGCCAAGATGATGCGAGAGATGGGCCAGATGGTCAGCCCGCTCACCGTGCTCGATCACTTTGACGGTCTGCTCGACGGCTTCGTGCTGGATCAAGAGGACGCCGTCGTAGAAGGCGGCGTCGACATCCCGGTACTGACGACGGATACGATCATGACCGATCTGGAAAGCAAATCTCGTCTAGCACAAGCGGTTGTCGAGTTCGGTCTGGCTCTCTCGCACGACAGACTCGGCTCACCAACAGACAGTGTCCCGCAGAGAGAAGAAACAGAGAGAATAGGTCATCAACTACATCGTGGAATCGGGCGCTGTGATAGCGTGTAGCGAGCGGGATCGTCGGTTTGTGACTGAACGACTCAAGTCCTTCACGGTGTGGTGGGATAGGGTGGTGGGATGGAGTCGTGGGGTAGGGTCGTAGAATGAAGCTGTGGCTGCTTGTGCCTGTGAAGCCCTTTTCGGAGGGTAAGAGCCGTCTTGCCGACACGCTCGACATCGACGAGCGAGCCGGACTATCCCGACGTTTGCTTCGCAACGTGCTCCAGATCACGCGTGACTCAGAGCTGTTTACGGGCATTCTGGTTGTCAGCCGAGACCCAGCCGTGTTGCAGGAAGCGGCCAAGGCCGGCGTCGACATTCTGCTAGAACAGAGCAGCGGCCTTAACCCGGCGCTGCGTGCCGCCCGCGATCGGGCGGTTGAGGATGGAGCGGACGCCGTCCTCATTCTGCCCTCCGACTTGCCGCTGTTAGACGCCTCGGATCTGGACAAACTCCTGGACAGGGTGACAAAGCCTCCGTCCATCGTGATCGCCCCCAGCCATGACAACGGCACCAATGCACTGCTGTTGTATCCTCCCCACGTCATCGACTTTGCGTTTGGACACAATAGCTTTCAGCGACACCATGAGCAGGCCACCCAAGCCGATGTTGCCGTACAGGTCGTCCACTCATCGACGTTGGCCCTCGACATCGATTGGCCTGCAGATCTCCGATTGCTTGAGTCGTCAAGCATAACCACCGCCCTGACGAATCGGTGATTGGCGCCTGTATTGCTGTCCAAAATTCTCGATACGGTATAATGAATCATTAGGAAGTTTTCCGATTTTACGGATTTGTGCAGCGATTGTGATTCAAGCCATCAGGGACGAGTATGGTCACTCCGCTTTTGCGTACGAAGTTCCAGAAAGCAACGCTCGGCAACACGATCATGGCTCGTCCGCACCTGTTGCAGCGGCTGGACAGAGGCTTGCCCGCCAAAGTTACCCTCATCGCCGCACCCGCCGGCTTTGGCAAAAGCACGCTTGTCAGTAGCTGGATCGATCATATTTCAAGTTCTTCCGCTTTATCCACGGACGAGCGCCGGCACACAGGTTGGCTAAGCCTAGATGAGCGAGACAGCCAGCTTTCCAGATTCCTGCTCTATCTGATCGGCGCAATCGAAGAGTGTTATCCCGATTGCTGTAGCGGGATCAGTCAGTTCGTGCAGGAGCGGCCAGCCCCCACAGTCGAAACGTTGGCCACGGTGCTTGATCAACAGCCTGAGCCAGCAGGAAGACTCACTTGTGCTGGTGCTCGACGATCTGCACCTAGTCGATGATTCCGCCATCTTTGCCTTCCTCACTCGCTTCATCGAATATGCGCCGCCTCAAATTCATCTGGTTCTGATCTCTCGCGTGGATCCGCCGTTGCCGCTCAATCGATGGCGTGCAGCGGGCTACTTGAACGAACTCCGTCTGCGCGACCTCAGCTTTTCGCTGGAAGAGACGACTGACTTCTTGAGCCGGAATCTGGACAAGATGCCGCCGCAGGCATTGATCGAAACAATGCACGACGCACAGAAGGGTGGGTGGTGGGCAATTGGCTTGCGCTGCTTGCCTTGCGCGGGCAGACCGATTACACAGAATTAGCGGCCCACGTTCAAGCCAATACGAATCGCTATACCGTCGATTATCTTGTCGATGAAGTGCTGAATCATCAACCGCCGGCTACGCAGCAATTCCTGGTCAGCACGGCCATTCTCAACCGTTTCTGTGTCGGACTCTGCGCCGCGATTCTGGAAGTGGACGAGGAGAGATGCACTGGCGCAGATCAACCACCTGGCGCGTGCAAATCTCTTCCTGATCGAATTGAGCACGCCCGCTTTCTGGTATCGCTATCATCATCAGTTCCAAGAGATGCTGTTAAGCCGGCTGTACATGCGCTATGATCGAGAAGCGATTGCGGCGATGCATCGCCGGGCTGCAGCCTGGTTGGTCGCCCAGAATTTTATCGGCGAGGCGCTCCACCATCTGGCTGCGATTTCCGACTATGACGCTGTTGCCGACCTGATCGAGCAGCAGCGGACGTCAGCACTGAATGAACTGCGCTTCATTGAGCTTGAGGCGTGGCTGAATCAAGTTCCATTGCCCCTACTGAACCAGCGTCCAGTCCTGTTGATTGGCATGGCCTGGGTCCAATATGATCTGGTGGACAATGAGCGATGCCTGGCTTTCGTTCAACGAGCAAGGGCGCTTCTGGATGCCCAGTCTACGTCGCTGCCGGAGAAGATCCGGCTGCTCCTCCAGGCCGAGTGCGTCGCGTTACAGACATCGCTGGACGATTCGCTGGATCGGTCAACGGCGTTGGCGATGATCCGGCAGAGTTGGACGCAGATACGTCCCAATTTGGCGTCCACGCACTGCCATGTCGTGCTGTTATTGGCGTACGCCAGTCAACGCCTAGGGGATCTCGAACTGGCAATGACGATGGCGCTTACAACGCTGGATGAGGCAACGGCGTGGCCCCTTATCGCCAGGTGTCGCATACTGCATACCGTCGGCTTCTTCTACTATTGTGACGGCAACCTTGCCGAATCCGAACTGAGGTTTCAACAGAATCTACGTCTGGGTCAGCAGCACAATCTGCCCATCATTTCGATGATTAGCCAACACGGTCTTGGCGCGGTTACCGACGCGCGCAATCAGCTAGAGAGCGCTGAAGCGTACCATCTGGAGGTCATCAAAAATCCACACCTGACCGCCGGCAGGGATGCAGTGGTGGACATGTATAGTTTGATCGGTATCTACGCTCGTCTCGGTCAACCGGAAAAGAGTCGCAAACTGCTTGAGCAACTCAAGAACGACGCGCGCAGCATGGGCCAATCGTTCCTACTCGACCAAGTTACCGCTTTGGAAGCCTACGCCAATCTGACCTGCGGCGAAGTTGAGTCTGCGCTGCAGTGGGCGCTGAGCAGGAAGCGCGCGGAGATGATCAATGTCGCAGATCGAATCCCCGTGATCCGTGCGCGTATTCTGTTGGCGGATGGCACAGAAGCCAGCCTGCGCGAAGCCGATCAACTCTTGCAAGGTCTGATCGAAGCCCACGAGGCCAACTATGCACGGTATCGACTGGCCGAAGCGCTTGTCCTACAAGCGCTGGTCAGAACAGGATTGGGATGGTCGGATTCGGCGTTGGACGTGCTGGCTACGGCCTTGCATCTCGCCGTACCCATGGGGAATGTAGAGCCGTTTCTGGAGCACGGCCCTGTCATCGAAGACATGCTGCGCAGGTTGGAAACGCAGCCTGAACACGCTCGACTTGCCGGCTTGTTGCTGGCTTTCTTTCCTGCAGATACTCTCGTATCGAAGGATGAAGTTCTGTCGAAGCAGGCGGCTCCTTCTCAGGACTTGCCTGAACCGTTAACGGAGCGCGAATTGGACGTTCTTCATCTCCTGGGAGATCGATTATCCAACAAAGAGATCGCTCGCAGGTTGATTCTTTCACCCCACACGGTGCGCAATCACACAGCCAACATCTACGCCAAGCTCCAAGTCGAAAATCGCCGCGAGGCCGTTGAGCGCGCCAAAATGCTCGGTCTTCTGTCTGCCTGAATCAGGAACAATGCCGTCAGCCTCGTTCACGCGTCACACTGATTCAGGCAGATCCAGTTCGACCGAAAGCAGTGTCAGCCCCATGTTGTGCAATCGATTGAGCAGCCCCAGCATTTCCGATTGATCGGCCAGCCGCAGGGTCAGAACCGTGCGCGCCGGACCGGCATAGTGGCGATGGGTGACCACCGGATCGAGGTCGAGTGCATAGATCCAGCCTTCGTCCAGGATGTTCTTCACACAGACGCTGTAGATGTCGCTTTTCGAGTTGGTTTCCAGGCTCATCGCACCTTCCCCAAGATGTCGACCGCATACCACACGCAACTCCTTCTTGGCTGCGCAATACCAGCATAGCGCATTTGTGCTTCGGCACCAGGTACGAAATGTACTAGAAGCGTACTATCTGGGCAGATGCAACCCTCAACAATAGTACATCCATAGTACATTCTGTACCTGGTCTCCATCGATTCACCCTGCTAACCTTACACACATCTGTCTGTTCGGTCTGAGCCTATAGGCAAGACGAAGGCCAAACGGTTGATTATCCAGATCAGAACGCGGATTGAGCAGATTCGGCGGATTTTCGACTTTTTTGTTTTTGGTGTTTTGATTTGCGGCAATCAGCTAGATCCGGGTCATCCGCGTTCTATTTCGCCTATGTTTTTATGGCTACCAATCAGGTCGAGCGACAAACAGGGAGAAGCATGGCACAACAATCTGCTGGAGCGACAAACGCAACAATGGCAGCCCGCGCATCGTGGCTGCCGATGGCGATCATTCTTTTGGCTCAAATGCAGATGGCCTTCAACGTCAATGCACTGCCTGTCTCCATCGGCGCCATTGTGGAAGATCTGAATGTATCCGCCACGGCCATCAGTACTGCGCTGGTCGTCTATTCGCTCTTTGTGGCGGCTTTCGTCATGGTTGGGGCCAAGATCGGCAGGCTCTTCGGCGAACGGCGCGTCTTCCAGGTGACTGTGCTGCTGCACGGCGCGGCCATGGGCATGATGGCGCTCAGCGCCAACGCCGCCATGATGAACAATGCCCAGATGCTGGCCGGCCTTGCTGCGGCCGCGCTTGTGCCGTCGCTCGTCGTGTTGATTGCCGCCAACTATCACGGCAAACAGCAGGAGCAGGCGCTGGGACTGTTGGCCGGCGCATCGCCGCTGGCCGGGGTGTTGGCTTTTCTGGTCGCCGGTTTTCTGGCCACAGCATTGAGCTGGCGCTACTCGTTTGGTCTGCTGGTCTTCGTCTCGATTGTCGTGTTTCTGCTCAGCTTTCGGCTGCAGCCTGTCGAACGTCAGCGCGGCGTCAAGATTGACTTTGTCGGCGCTGTGCTGGCGGCCTGGCAGTCATTCTCATCAGCGTCGCCTTCAACAATCTCAACAACTGGGGCTTCTTGCTGGCGCGGCCCGATGCGCCCATCAGCCTCTTCGGCCTCTCGCCGGCGCCCTTCATGATCGTTGTCGGCATTGTGCTTGGGCCAGGCCTTTTTCGTCTGGTCACACAAGCGCCAGGACCAGAACAAGACGCCTCTGCTGTCACTGGAAGTCCTCGATTCGCCCCAAGAGCGCGCCGCCATCTACACCATGCTGATCATCGGCGCGATCGGGCCGGCCGTGAACTTTCTGATCCCGCTCTACATCCAGATTGTTCAGGGTGGTACAAGCATGCAGACGGCCATTGCGGTCGTGCCGTATACGCTAGCCGTTGCGGCTTCCGCCATCTTTATCGTACGCATCTACATGCGTTTGACGCCGCGCCAGATCGGCTCGTTCGGCTTTGTGATGGTTTCAGTTGGACTTACCGTGCTTGCCTTTGCCATTCGCAACGAATGGGGCACGCCGCTGGTGATTCTCGGTCTGGTCATCCTGGGGTTGGGCGAGGGAGCGTTGCTGACGTTGCTCTTCAACGTGCTGGTCTCGGCGTCGCCCAAATATCTTGCCGGCGATGTGGGCGCGCTGCGCGGCACGGCCAACAACCTCTCGACGGCCATGGGCACGGCCCTGGGCAGCGCCATGGCCGTCGGCCTGCTGAGCGTGATGATTCTGGGCAGCCTGGTCAATCACCCGACGCTGCCGGCTTCGCTCCAGGCCGAGGTCAACCTGGACAACATCAACTTTGTCTCCAACGACCAACTGGACGAGACGCTCAGCGCCACGTCGGCCACGCCGGAACAGGTCGATGAGGCGGTGCGCATCAATACCGATGCCAGACTGCGCTCGCTCAAAGCTTCGTTCCTGGTGCTGGCCGCCATTGCACTGCTGGCCATCTTCCCGGCCCAAGGGCTGCCCTCGTATCGGCCGGGCGAGGTGCCCACCGGCCTAGTCGAGGAGAATGGAAAGTCAAAGAAGAAGCGCAACAGGAACGAACCGGCAGCAATGAAGAGCTAGGCCATCAGAAGATCGCTTGCAACAGTCGCCGCTTGGACTCAATCACGGCGTGAAAATAGTGTGAGAAAAACCATGAATGCAGAACTACATCGCGAACTCGAAGAACGATTGATCCGCTACGTTCGCATTGATACGCAAAGTGATGAGGCATCCTCGACATCGCCGAGCACGGCCAAGCAATTTGACCTGCTGAATCTTCTCAAAGCGGAGTTGGAAGCCATCGGCGCGCACGACATCGTGCTGACCGACTACGGAGCGCTGCTGGCCACGATACCGTCAACAATGCCTGAGCAGAATCTGCGCCACGTGCCGACCATTGCGCTGCTGGCCCATGTGGACACGGCGCCGGCCTACAGCGGAACCGGCGTCAAGCCACTTGTGCATCGCAGCTATTCCGGCGAAGACATTGTGCTGCCCGGACGCCCCCGACCAGGTGCTGTCGACGCAAGACATCGCCCTATCTGGCCAGCAAGATCGGCGAGGACATCGTCACCGCCAGCGGAACAACGCTGTTGGGCGCCGACGACAAGGCCGGTCTCGCCATCATCATGGCGGCGGCACGCCATCTGCTGGAACACCCGGAGATTGCCCACGGCCCCATTCGCATCGGCTTCACGCCGGATGAGGAGATCGGGCGCGGCGTTCATGCGAAGCTGCCGGAAGATCTCAACGCAGACTTCGCCTACACGCTGGACGGGGCCGAAAAGGGCGAGATCGTCTACGAGACCTTCTCGGCCGACAAGGCCACGGTGACGGTCACCGGCGTCTCCATCCATCCCGGCCAGGCCAAGGACAAGCTGGTCAACGCGCTGCATCTGGCCGCCAAGATCATCGACACGCTGCCCCAGGTCACGCTCACGCCGGAGACGACCGACGGCCGCCAGGGCTTCATCCACCTCTACCAGATGAGCGGCACCGCAGCCGCGCGCCGAGCTTCATTTCATTCTGCGCGATTTTGAGCATGGACGGAGCTGGCGGCGCAGGGCGCGCTGATTCAGCAGGTCTGCGCGACGATTCAGGCCACTGAACCGCGTGCCGAGATCACCTGCGAGATCACGCCCCAGTATCGCAACATGCGCTACTGGCTGGAAGACGACATGCGTCCGGTGGAACTGGCGCGCGAGGCATGTCGGCAGGTCGGTATCGAACCGTTCTCCGTGCCCGTACGCGGCGGCACCGATGGCTCGCGTCTCACCGAGTTGGGCGTGCCCACGCCCAATGTTTTCACCGGCATGCAGAACATCCATGGCCCGCTGGAATGGGTCAGCGTGCAGGATATGGCTGCGGCCACGCAGATGTGTATCAAACTGGCCGAATTGTGGGGCAAGGGAACAAAAGGAGAGCAGAACAATGACCCCGGATAGCAACGCCGCACGCGACTATTCCCGTGCCCACGGCGAAAAATTCAAACAGGAACTCTTCGAGATGTTGCGCATCCCCAGCCTCAGCGGCGACCCGGCCCACGCCGGAGACGTCCGGCGCATGGCCGAGTGGCTGGCCGAACACATGCGCGGGCTGAAGCTGGACAACGTACAGGTGTTGCCGACGGCCGGCCATCCGGTTGTCTACGGCGAATGGCTGGACGCCGGACCGGACAAGCCCACGGTGCTCGTCTACGGCCACTACGACGTGGTGCCGGCCGAGATGGCCGACGGCTGGGTGAGCAATCCCTTCGAGCCGCTGGAGAAGGACGGCAAGATCTATGCCCGCGGCGTGACCGACGCCAAGGGCCAGCTTTTCATCCACGTCAAGGCATTGGAGTCCTATCTGGAGACCAGCGGGGCAGCGCCAGTCAACGTCAAATTTTTCCTTGAAGGCGAAGAAGAAGTGGCGTCGCCCAACCTACGTCCCTTCCTGGAGGCGCATCTGGACCTGTTGGCGGCCGATGTCTGCGTCATCAGCGACTCGTCGATGCCGGCCATCGATGAGCCGGCCCTGCTCCACAGCCTGCGCGGCATGACCTACATCGAAGTCGAGGTCCAGGGCCCGACCGAGGATCTGCACAGCGGCTTCTGGGGCAGTGCGGTACACAACCCGGCGCTGGCGCTGGTAGAGATCCTCTCCCAGTTGCACAATCCGGACCACAGCATCGCCGTGCCCGGCTTCTATGACGATGTCGTCGAGTTGACCGAGGCCGAACGCGCTGAGATCGCCAAGACAGCGATCAGTGAGGCGCAGTTGAAGACCGGCACCGGTGCGCCGGCGTCCTGGGGCGAGGCTGATTACACCATCCGTGAGCGCGTCTCGGCCCGGCCCACGCTGGAGATCAACGGGCTGAGCAGCGGCTGGGCAGGCCCCGGTCCCAAGACCATCATCCCGGCCAAAGCCCAGGCCAAGATCAGTTGCCGACTGGTCGGCAACCAGGATCCGCACAAGATTTTTCAGCAGTTGAAAACGTACATCGACTCGCTGGCGCCGCCCACCGTCACCGTCAAGGTCGATCTGCTGACCACCGGCGAGCCGGCGCTGATCCCCTTTGATCTGCCCGAAATGCAGGCGGCTGTCCGCGCCTACGAAGAGGCCTGGGGAGCCACGCCGACCTTCACACGTGGCGGCGGCAGCATTCCCGTGGTCGCCGATATTACGAATTTGATGCAGATCCCGGTCGTCATGATGGGCTACGGACTGGACAGCGACGGTCTACACGGGCCAAACGAACATTTCAGCATCGAGATGTTCCAGCGCGGCATCGAGACGGCCATCGTCTACCTGGAAGAACTGGCGCAGTTGCCGCGCTGATTGGCACAAGCATTCTCACATCGTAACCACACATTGGTAGATCGGGCAGGGAGATCGAGATGAGTGAAGAAACAGAAGAGACGCAAAACGGCGATATAGAGATCGCGGACAAGAAAGGTCTTACCCAACGCTTGCTGGACGGCATCGAGACGGTGGGCAACAAGGTGCCCCATCCCGTGCTCATGTTCCTGTATCTGATCATCGGCGTGATCGTGCTCTCGCACATCCTCTATTTGGCCGGCGTCAGCGTCACCGAACTGATCGCGGTGGAAGTCCCTGTCCCTGCCGAGCATGAATACTATGAGGACACCGTGGCGCCAGGCGTTATCGTGCCCCCGAATCCGTACGGCGTCGACTATGAGATCGAAGAGCGCACAATCGCCATCCAGAGCCTGCTCACGGTGGATGGCATCCGCTTTCTCTTCTCATCCTTTGTCTTCAACTTCCAGGGGTTCGGCGTCGTTGCCGTCACCTTCATCGCCATGATGGGCGCGGGCGTGGCTGAAACCGCCGGCTTGATGGGCGCATCGATCCGCATGTTGGTGCAGATTGCGCCGCGGCGGCTGATCGCCTTCATCATCATCTTCGTGGGCGTGCTCTCCAGCGTGGCCGCGGACGCCGGCTACCTCATCTTGATTCCGCTGGGTGCGGCGGCCTTTGTCACGCTCAAGCGCCACCCGCTGGCAGGCATGGCCGCGGCCTTCGCCGGCGTGGGCGCGGCCTTTGGGGCCAACTTCTTCATCACGCCCATCGACAGCATGTTGACGGAGATCACCAACGAGGCCATCATGCTGGGCGGCGGCGAACCGATCTCGATTGTCGCCAACTACTTTTTCGCCGCGGCATCGGCGCTGGTGCTCGCCATCGTGGCCACGATTGTCACCGAACGCATGGTGGAGCCGCGGCTGGGCAAGTATGATTTTGGCGAGATGGAAGCGGGCGAAGCCGGTGATGATGACAAGCTAACGCCGGCAGAGTCGCGCGGCATGCGCTTTGCCGGCATTGCTGCGCTGGTCTACTTGGTCTTGATTGCACTGCTCACGTTGCCCCCCGGCGCTCCGCTGCGGGAGCCGCTGACCGGCGACATTATCGGTGCAACGCCTTTCATGGACAGCCTGCTCTTCATCATCACCATGTTCTTCTTGATCACGGGCATTGCCTACGGGCACGGCGCGGGAACCATGACCAGCGGCAATGAGGTCATCGCCGCCGTCACCAAGACCTTTTCCGGTCTGTCCGGCCTGGTCTTCATGCTGCTGATGATCAGCCAGTTCATCGCCTACTTCAACTACACCAACATGCCAACCGTGGCCGCAGTTGCAGCGGCGGATCTCTTGGAACGCTCGAATGTGGGCGCGTTGCCCTTGTTGCTGGGCATGGTTCTGGTGATTCTTCTGCTCAACATCATTATTCCCGGCGGCATGCCCAAGTGGGCCATCTTCGCGCCGGTCTTCATCCCCATCTTCATGCGCCTGGGCGTCGCCCCGCAGACCGTGCTGGCCGCCTATCGGGTCGGCGACTCGCCGCTGAACGTGGTCACGCCGCTGATGGTCTATCTGCCCTTTGTGGTGACAGTGGCCCAGCGCTATCAGAAGGATGCAGGCTTGGGCACCATTGTGGCGCTGATGTTGCCCTACGCCATCGTCATTGCCGTCACGTGGATCATCTTCTTCATCATTTGGTATGTGCTGGGTATCCCTCTGGGACCCGGCTATCCGGTGGGCGCATGATGGGCATAGCCAACAACAATGGCCACCAGGATAGCTTTGTTGGAAAGGTATTACCAATATGCTCGTTTGATTCCAGTTCGATGAGGAGGTGATGACGAAAACTGGTTTCCACACCCAAGGTTTAGTAGTATACCGACAGGATTTCATAATATACGATAAAGGAGAAGTTCTACATGAAAAACTTGATCAGAAGTACGGTTTGGCCGTGCTCGTGCTTGCGGTGCTGGCTGCCTGCCAGACAGCCTATCCGCCGCCGGAGACCGACGCCGGCGCGGACGAAGTCTTGGCCGGCATGGATCTCGCCGGCACAAGCTGGGTGCTGAGCAGTCTGGACGGCAGCCTGCCGCTGCCGGGAACGCGGGTTACGCTGGCCTTTGGCAACGATGGCACAGCCAATGGCACGGACGGCTGCAATCAGTTCAACGGCGCCTACACCCAGGACGGCTCCAACCTGACCTTTGCGCAGCCCATGGCGTCAACCATGATGGCGTGCGAAGACGCGATCATGAGCCAAGCCACGGCCTACATGAATGCACTCGCCGCCACGACCGACTTCGTCGGCTCCAAGAGCCAGTTGATCCTGCGCGGCGGCGATGAGATTCTGGCGACCTTCGTGGCCGAATCTCAGGACCTGGCAGGCAGCAATTGGCAGGTCGTCGGCTACAACAATGGCCGTCAAGCCGTTGTCGGCGTCATCGACGGTTCCGAAATCACCGCCAACTTCGGCGACAGATGGCCAACTGAGCGGCAACGCCGGCTGCAACGACTACTCTGCCGACTACATCGCCAGCGGCGACACGCTGACGATTGGCGAGATCGCCACCACCTTCCGCTTCTGCGAAAGCCCGCCCGACGTCATGACCCAGGAAGCGGAATATCTGATCGCACTGTCGACCGTGGCCACCTACGGCATGGAAGGCAACCTGATGGTGCTGCGTGCCGCCAATGGCGAAACCGCAGTCCACTTGGCGCCGCGCCTGACGGTTGACCTGCCCGAACCCGCAGCCGGAACCGGCCAGTGCCCACGGGTCGCGTCACGGCCCCCAATGGCGTCAACATTCGCTCCGGCCCCGGCACCCACTACCCGATCCTGGGCTTTGCAGCTCTTCGGCGATGAAGGCGAGATCGTCGGGCGCAACCCGGCCGGCACCTGGTGGGCGGTCTCGATTCCTTCCGCGCCCAACGGCATCGGCTGGGTATCGGCCGACTTCGTTCTCGCCCGCAACGTGGCTGACGTGCCCGTGATCGAGCCGGCGCCGCCGGTTGCCGTACCGCCGATCTTCGTGACGCCCATCGCCACGCGCACGCCGATTCCGGCGGCCACGGCCACGCCCACCGCGCAGATCTCGTTCTGGGCTGACCAGACGAGCATCAATCAGGGCCAATGCACGCGCTTGAACTGGGACGTCCAGAACGTGCAGGCAGTCTGGGTCTATCCACGCGGCGAGAACTACGCTCGCTTCCCGCGTGCCGGCCAGGGCAGCGAACAGGTCTGTCCGACCGCCACCACCACCTATGAGATGCGCGTGCTGCTGCGCGATGGCTCGACCGTCTTCCGTGAGGTCACGGTCAACGTCGCCGGACAGGCGCCCACGGCTACACCCACGGCAGTGCCGCCAACCGCCACAGCCGTGCCGCCGACAGCCACGCCCGAACCGCCGGCAGAACCGACAGCAACACCCTTGTGGATCCGTCTGCGCATGGCACTCGCTGGGAAGTGGTCCAGTACAACAATGGCCAGGGCGCAGTGACGACCTTGATCGCCGATACGCGGATGACGAGTGAGTTCGGCACCGACGGCCAGGTCACCGGCAGTGCGCGGCTGCAACACCTACTTCGGCTCCTACACGGTCAGCAACAGCACCGATATCACCATCGGCGCGCTCGGCGCAACGTCGCTGGTGTGTGCGGAACCGGAAGGCGTCATGGAGCAGGAAGCCGCGTTCATAAGCGGCGCTGCAGTCGGCCACCACCTACCGCATCGACGGCAACTCGCTGGAACTGCGCAGCGGCGATCAGATCGCAGCGATCCTGGAGTCGCGTTCAGTAGGGATCTCCGGATGTGCCTCACGGCACTGGTCGCGTCGACGGCCGGGGACTTCGGAAGTCGCCATTCCCTGCCGTCGCGATTCCGTACCAATCAAGCAATCTGTTCAAGGAAAGGGAAAAATGAAGTCACAACGGAAGCACCTATGGCAACAATCGCGAGGGGCAGCCATTACCGGTCTGCTCATCATTGCACTGCTCCTATTGGCGGCGTGCGGCCAGTCGGCCAGCGCTCCAACTGAAGAACCGGCTGCCGCTGCGGCGGAAGCGCCGGCAGAAGAAGCGGCGGCTGAGCCGACGGAAGCGCCGGCCGAAGAAGCGCCGGCCGAAGAAGCCGCAGCTGAACCGACGGAAGCGCCGGCTGAGGAAGCAACCGCGGAACCGACGGAAGAAGCGGCCGAGGAACCTGCTGAAGAAGCCGCGGCCGAACCCACCGAAGTTCCGGCTGAGGAAGCGGCAACTGCGAGACCGATCCCGATCCGGTGGCCGCCGATTCAGACGCTCCTGAGGTGGAACTCGCCCCGGCCGAAGCGCAAGCGGCCATGGGCCGCGTCTCCGCGGCCGACGGCGTCAACGTGCGCACCGGTCCCGGCCTTGGCTATGACGTCTGGGGCGTCGCCGCTGAAGGCGTCGAGGGCGAGATCATCGGCGTCAGCGAAGATGGCGAATGGTGGGTTACCACTGCGCCGGGTGCGCCCAATGACCAGGGCTGGGTTTCCGCCGCCCATGTCGAAGCGACCAATGCCGACGATGTGCCGGTTTTTGCCGCTCCGCCCATGGCCGCTGTCGTCGTGCTGCCTGAGATGGAAGCGATCGAAACGCCGGACGAGTTGGATGCCGAGAGCGTAATTGTCTTCTCAGCCTCACGCGTGCTGCGCGAGGGAAACCGTGCGTATGACCTGGAGGACATTTACGCCGTGTCCGCCCAGCCCGGTTCCGAGGCCACGCTCATTATTCCGAACGCCATGCAGCCATCCGTGCAGCGCGACGGCAACATCATGGCCTTCCGCAGCGTGCAGGCCGACCAACTGGGCTTGAGCGCCTACGACTTCGATTCCGACGAACGTGTGCGCTACTCGGCCAACCTGGAAGACAGCACGCCGCGCTGGAACCCGACGGGCGACCGACTGGTCTTCTCCAGCAACCGCACCGGCGACCGCCGCTGGCATGTCTACATCGTGGAGCCGATTCCCAGCAACGATCGCACCGGCTTCCCGGAGGTTCTCGACCTGGGCTTCGGCAAGGATGCCGATTGGCATCCGGCTGACGACGTGATTGTCTTCAAGGGCTGTGATGAGACAGGCGACAACTGCGGTCTCTGGACCATCAACGCCGACGGCTCCGAACGCAGTCCGCTGACCGACGGCTTCAACGATTCGTTGCCGCGTTGGTCACCCGACGGATCCTCCATCGTCTTCATGAGTGACTCGCGCGACGGCACCTGGGAACTCTACTCCCTGGCCGTTGCCGATGGAACCGTCAGCCGTCTGACCGAGAACGAGGCTTTCGACGGCCTGCCCGCCTGGAGTCCGGACGGCAGCCGGATCGCGTTCATGAGCAATCGAGACGGCGCCTGGGGCATCTGGACCATTGCTGCTGCCGGCGGCGAAGCGCAGCAGATCACCCAGTTGGAAGAGCAACTGCCGGACTGGCTGCTTCAGGGTCTGGACTGGCCGCGTTAGGTTGAAAATTCGAGCAAAAGTCGAAGGCTGGAGATTGGGCCTTCGGCCTGAGATTGGGAGATTGTTGCTGAGTCTGCAATCGCCCGATCTCCTGTTCTTCCGATCTCTAATCCCGATCACCGGAGACCAACTCCATGACACAACTCTACGATCCCGATCTGACGCAGTGGCTTCAGCTTAGCGGCGAGTACATCGGGCATGTGCGCCCGGCGGAAGAGCGTGCGGGCTGGATTGTCTTCCTGCTGGATGAAATCAAAGCATTCCTTACGCCGGATGAATTCGATAATCTATTGCATGAATTGCAAAACAATATTACGGCGCGTCTGGACCCGCCCACAAAGGGTGCTGTCTGAAAGCCAAGACCAACGAAATCATTGCGCGCTTTAGCGAATTTGTCACCGCCCATCTTGACGGCCTATGTCGATATTGACCCTGCCAATCCCGACAATCAACGCACTCAGCCTGCGTGGCAGATCAGTCTAAAAAACGAAATCAAACGTCTGCACAATACAAATGGCGCTGCCGTGCTGGAGCACGAGGGCGTTGTCAAGGCCCTTGGCCGCGCCCAGGTCAAGACAGTGGTTCTGCCCTACCCCATGGACAGCGACGAATTCGATGCGCTGATTGTTGATGCAGTGATCAACAGACGCGGACGTCGAGTTTGTCTATGGAGCCGCGATGGACGCATACGTCCGGCGGAAGAGCGTGTGGGCTGGATCCTATTTCTATTGGACGAGATGAAGGCGTTTCTGACGCCGGAAGAATACGCCGACCTGCTCGACGAATTACAGAACGAGATCGATGCGCTCAGATCCTGAAGTCACGAGTCCCAGGAGGCGCAAAATGGATGAGTGGGCGAACATCCTCTCAACATCAACGCTCTGCAACATCAACGAGCGGACGTTCCCCACGCATCCTCAATGAACCGTTTGCGCTCTGTGCGCAAGGCTCTACCCCTTCACTGCCGGTCGGCATGCCGCGCTTCGATCTGCCGTCGATGCAGCTAAACTGAAAGCACGTCGAGATCATTGGTTTCGCCGGCATCATGGTTCAGCGAGTTTTGACGACAATCCTCAATGGGAAACCAGTCTGGTCCCTGTGACCTAAGCTATCTGACAAGGCCGCCTCAGATCACCGCGTACAGCAGCGATAGCCGAACTTGTCTTTCGGCCTCGATCAGCGTATTCACCGGAAGTCGGATCTGCATCTGGAGATGTTGGCTAGTGGATCAATTGATCTTTTTGGTCTTTCCAGCTTGGGTTTTCTGGTCAGTGCATATATTCTGAGTGCGAACCTACGTGATCAACCCGTGGATCATGTAGACAAAGGTGCAAACAATGCGTAGATTAACCCCAAGCTCATACCTGCCCCTGGGACGAGAGCAACTCACCGCCGACTTCTTGGCCGGTCTGACCTTTGCCATCGTAAATGTACCCCAGGGCATGGCCAATGCGCTGTTGGCTATGGTCAACCCGGTTATGGGTCTCTATACGCTGATGATCGCGACACCGATTGGGGCCCTATTCACCAGTTCGATCTTTATGAATGTTTCAACCACCGGTGCATTGTCGGTGGCAGTGGGCGATGCATTGTATTTTGTCCCGGGCGAGCAGAAAATGGCTGCCATGGTCACCCTAGTGTTGCTAATTGGCATCTTTCAATTGGTAGTTGGGCTTTTGAAGTTGGGAAGCCTGATCAAATATGTGTCTCAATCCGTAATGACGGGTTTTATCACCGGGATAGCCCTGAATATTGTTATCGGTGCGCTGCCTGATCTGACGGGTTACACGACTCCCTATTACGTCGAAATCCCCATGCTGGCCGATATGGTGCTCAATCTACACCAATTTGAGACCCTCACGACGCTCCTAGGGTTGACCACGATTGGGCTTATCATTGGCTTTGGCTACACCCGTCTGAAGCAGTTTGCATTGGTTCTTTCGCTGGTCGTGATCACCATTGTATCTGTCCTCTTGACAGCCGCTTTTGGCGTCGAGTCAATCGAAGTCGTCGGCGATATCGCCTACATTCCCCGCTCATTGCCGATTCCCATGCTACCTGATCTTTCGTTGGTACCGACGCTGGTGATGCCGGCTATCGCGATCGGAATCATTGGCCTGGTTCAAGGAGCGGGTGTTGGTCAGAGCTTTCCGAATCCGGACGGCAAATACCCGAATGTTTCAAGAGATTTTGCCGGGCAGGGGCTAGCCAATATCGTCGCCAGCTTCTTTCAGGGCATCCCCGGCGGCGGCTCGATGTCAGGAACCGCCGTTACGGTCAATGCCGGCTCCAAATCGCGTTGGGCCAATATTTTTGCCGGTCTGTTGGTCGCTGTCATTGTACTGTTGTTTGCAAATGCCGTTAAACTGGTGCCTATGACCGCGCTGGGCGGCCTGCTGGTGGTGGTTGGATTCCAGAACATACGACCCCGCCAAATTGAACTCGTCTGGTCTACCGGATGGGTCGCCCGCACGGCCATGCTCTTGACCCTAACGGCCACGCTGATAATGCCTCTGCAATATGCCATTTCAGTGGGTATTGCAATCTCGATAGTGCTCCATGTGGTTCATTCGTCGAATCGGGTTGAGATTGTGCAAATTGTGCCGGTTGAGGGCGGTTTTCCGGATGAGCAGCCGGCCCCGGCCGAACTGTCCAGCGGCGAGGTGACCTTACTTCACACCTACGGCAGTCTCTTTTTTGCCTCAGCCTCTACGTTTGAACAGCAGCTTCCCATGGCTGACGAAGCCCAACGAGCCGTGGTGATTCTCCTTCTGCGCGGGCAACCGGAAGTGGGCAGCACCTTTATCGGCGTCTTGCGTCGTTATGCTCAGGCGCTCCAGGCCAACGGAGGTAAGCTGATGTTGGCCGGAGTTAGTCCCCGCCTGCATGGCCAACTTGATAGAACTGGGACGACTGCGTTAATAGGCGATGAAAATCTATTTCCGGAGCAAGCGAAACTAGGGGCCGCCATGAACGAGGCCGCCGCCGCGGCTCGAGTCTGGTTGGAACAGACCAAAGCGGAGCCGGCCGAGGGCGAATAGCTGTTTACAATGTTGGACCTTGGCCGACCAGTTGACCCAGGCTGAGATCGACGAAGCGGAGCAGGCTGCCGAGATCTGGCGCGCCGAGAATGTGATCAGGGACTTCGCGGATTTATTGCCGGAGGACACGGAATGATTCGATATCGACTTCTACTGTGGCTGCTGATCGTCCTGATCGCGCCGACAGGGTGTAGCAGTGCGGCCAATCCCTTCGCAGGCCAAGGCGCCGGGCAGGAGCGCATCCTGCTGTGGCACACATGGAGCGCCGAACAGTCTGTCGCCCTCGACGCCATGCTCACGGCCTATCAGGATCTCAATCCCGGTGTGGACGTGATCAGCGTGGCCGTCCCCGAGCACGCGCTCACATCTCGACTTGAAAGCAACAGTCGGGCGGGCCTGGGACCGGACCTCATCCTCGCCGATGCTGCGCACGTCTATACAATGGCCGAGGGCGGTCTCATCCGCGATCTTGCGCCGCTGGATCTGAACCTCTCCAACTACCTTTCGAGTGCGGTACGCATGCTCTCCGATGGCACGCGCCTCTTTGCACTGCCCATGTCCGCACATACCCACGTCCTGTACTACAATCGAAATCTGGTTGAGACGCCCCCGGCGACCATCGCCGAGCTGATGCAACGCATCGAGGCGGGCGAGGTCTTTGCGCAAGCGTCCAACTTCGTCGACTCCTATTGGGGCATCGGCGCCTACGATGGCGGCATTGCCGATAGCCAGCGTCGCCTGACTTTCGGATTGGGCGGTTTCACCAATTGGCTGGATTTCCTGGTGATGGCGCGCACGCTGCCGGGTTTTCTGCTCGAAAGCGACCCGGTCGCACTCCAACAGTCTTTCATCAACGGAGAAGCAGCCTACTATGTGGGCGACTCTGCGGAGCTTGTCGATCTGATCGCGGCCATGGGAACGGATGCCGTGGGCGTCGCCCTCTTGCCGACCGGCCCCAATGGCGGCGCGCCCCGACCGTTTCTGAAATTGGACGCGCTCGCCTTCAGCAATGTCTCCAACGACAACGAATTTCGCCAGGCCCTCGATCTGGCTCAGTTTCTCACCGACGTGCAAAATCAACTCTCCTTGGCCACCGCCGATTTGGGCCTGACGCCCATCAATAGCCGGATTCGATTGACGCCAAGCCTGCCGGAGAACTCACTTACCGTGGCTCGCCAGAGCCGCACGGCCGAAGCCATCTCGTTCATCAACCGGCCCATCTGGGCCGATCTGAGTGACGGCGCCTTGGGTTTCTTCGACGCCTATCACCAGGTCACTCAGGGCGTGTTGGCTCCGGATGAAATGGTTGCCGGCGCACTGGTGAATTTTGAGGAGGCCTATGGGCTAGAGCGGCAGCAAACCGAGGCGACGGATCTCTGTCCGGCCCAACCTGCTGCGGTGGACGTGTGGCACACCCTTGGCTTTGATGAGGCGCAGACGCTGGAAGAACTGGCCCGCCAGTTCGAAAAAACCTGTGCAGGAACCTTGCTCTCCTTGACGCATATCCCCGCCGACGAGATCGCTGATCGGTACCGACAGACAGCGGGCAACTCAGCGAATCACATGCGGAGAGTAATGAACCCGACATGCTGCTGGAGTCCAGTCGCCTGCTCGCGCCGCTGGCCGAGGAGGGGCTGCTGCTCGATCTGACCGAGCGCGTGTCGCCGGATTTCCTGCAGCAGTTTTTGCCGGAAGCGGTCGAGAATATGCGCTATGACGGACGCCTCTATGGCATCCCTGAATCGCTGAACGTGCTTGCGCTCTTCTACAACCCGACACTCGTCGCAGATCCGCCAATTGACGTGCAGCAATTGATGCAAGGCCTTGATGCCGACACCCGTCTTGCCCTCCCCGTGGGTTTCTTCGAGGCCTACTGGGGCATGGATCCGTTCGGCGGCTTCGAGTACGACAGCTACACAAACCGCATCGGCGAGACCCAAGGCTTGGTCAACTGGCTGGCCACCTTGCAGCAGGCAGCCGCACAGGCCGGGGTCGATCTCTACTTCGATGCCTCGGCGGCCGAGGATGCGTTCGCCTTTGAAGAAGCGGCCTACTTTGTCGGCGGTCCACGGTCGTTGCCGCGCCTGCGTCAGGAGTTGGGCGATGACCGCTTCCACGTTGTGCCGCTGCCCAATGGCCCGCTCATGCCGGGCAGCCCAATGCTCCGGGTGCAGGGGGCAATGATCAACGCCAACGCCGACGAGTTGACCGTCGACGCGGCACTGGCGTTCAGCCGCTACCTGAGCTTGCCGGCCAGCCAACAGCACTTGGTGGCATCGGGCAATCATGTCAGCGCCAGTGTCACCGTCGATCTGAGCGATCATCCCAAGATCGAAAGTTTCCGCGAGCAGGCCAAGTCCGCAGCGCTAACGGTAGAGAACAGCAATTTCCGCAGGCTTGAAGAACGGGGCGATGAACTCTATCGCACCGTCCTTATCGAAGGCATCGATCCCGTGGAAGCCGTTCCCGCCTTCGTCGACGCCGTCCACAGCGAGAATGGCGACAACGGCGTGGAATGAAATGAGTGTCGATCACGTAGGGGCGTACCCTTGCGGTCGCCCGTTGGCAGTGAAAGCGTAGGAGCAAGAAAATGGAAAGCGGACCGAACGCGGGCCAGGTTCTGATCGATCTCTGGCTGAGCATTCTAAAGGTAATGGGCCGCACGGCCATTCAACAACAGCTATTGATCGGATTGATCGCCTGCGTCCTCGCCTGGCTGCTGGCGCGCTGGATCGTCAGTCGCATGCGTCGGCGAGAAGCCGCGCACACGCAAGCGCTGCGCGAGCAGATTCTTGCCGACGCGCGCACCGATTTGGCCGAGATCGACAGCCAAGACGCCCGTAAACCCGAGCAGCGAATCCGCCCCGCCGCTCAATCGTCCGGACGACCTGGCAGCACACGAAGAGCAGGCATACTTCGCCATGCTGTTGCAGGACGAAGAGGCCCTGGACGAGGCGGTGAACCAGCGGCGCGGTCCGGGCAGTCGGGTACGCGCCTTGGTCCAGCAGGTTCTCTTTCCCCTGCTGGCAATCGGTTTTCTCTATGCCGGCTATGTCTACGCCGTTGCCGCCGGATGGTACAGTGGTCTGATCGTCGATCTGATCATGCTGTTCCTCTTCTACGCGCTCTATCGCCTGCTGTTGGGGATCGCCTACGCGGTCGGCAATCCGGAAACGATCGCCTACTACCATCATCGACTCTTTGGTCCTCTGGTCTTCGTTGTCGTCCTTCTGCTCGCCCTCGACCTTGTCGGCGACCTGACGGCTCTTTCCTCCGCTACTGTGTTGCCGCTGGCGCAGGGATGGCTGACCTAGGCATGCTCTTTTTCGTCATCTTTGGCTTCTACCTTTGGATCATGGGCCTTAGCCTGGTCAAGGATCTGATCCTGGCTGCCGTGGGATGGCGACCCACCATCAATGCTGGTTCCCTGGACGCGGGCCTGACCCTCATTCAGTACAGCCTGGTGGCCATGGGCCTTTTCGGCGTGCTGTACGTGTTGCAGGTCAACACGGCCGCCATCGCCGCCATCACCGGCGGCCTCTCCATCGGCGTTGGTTTTGCGCTTCAGGACGTGCTCAAGAACTTCCTCGGCGGCATCATCGTCCTATTCGAAGGCTCGGTTCGCCCCGGCGACTGGGTGGAGATCGCCGGAACGGAAGGGCGCGATCGACAAGTTGAGCATCCGATCTACGGTGGTGCGCTCCTTCGACAATGTCGAGTACATCGTGCCCAATCAAGACTGGCTCAACTCCACGGTGACCACCTTCACTCGCAGCAGCCGTCTCGTGCGTACGCGCGTTGCAGTTGGCGTCAGTTACGACGCGGATCCCCATTTGGTGCAGGCGTTGCTGGTCGAGACAGCCGCACAGCATCCAGATGTGCTGCCTGAACCGCCGCCGTTGGCGCCGTTGGTCAACTTCGGACCATCTAGCCTGGACTTTATGGTACTGGCCTGGGTGGAGGACGCAACGATCAAAGGCAAAGTCGCAGGCGAATTGCGCCTGCAAATCTGGGACACGCTGAAGGCCAACAGCATTGAGATCCCCTATCCGCAGCAGGATGTGCATATCCGCAAGGGTATGGCCTTGCCTGCCGCCGGGACCGTAGATGCGGACAGGTCGACGAATCTTCAGGAAGAAAAACGCCTGCAAGCAGAGGAGCGGCAATCATGAAGCTCCGGGCAAATTGGCTGTCACGCCTCGCGCTGTGGTTGACGCTTGGCGCCGCCGTCTCGCTGAGCGGATGCCGCGTCACCGAATTGCCCGTGCCCATAGACGTGGCGACGCCCACACCCTTTGTGCTCGCGCCGGTGGTCGAGCCGCCGACGCCAACGCCGACGCCCGATCCCGACCCCGAGCCGGTGCGCCTTCGCTATGCCATGTGGGATGCCAACCAGGTTCCCGCCTACGCCGCCTGCGCGGAGCAGTTCATGGCACAGCATCCGCACATAACCATCGAAATCGAGCAGACCGATGCAGTCACTCTACTGGGACCAGATTGGCAGACTGAGATGGCCGCGGGAAGCGCGCCCGATGTCTTTGTCAACCATCTGATGCATCTGTCAGATCTGGCCGGTGCAGGACAGTTGCTCGATCTCGAACCGTTGGTACAGCGTGACAATGTTGACGACAAAATCTACATCGGTCGCCTGCCGCGCATGTGGATGCGAGCCGGCGTGCGCTACGGTTGGCCCAAGGATTGGGACACGGTTGCGCTGGTCTACAACCGGGACCTGGTTGAACGCGGCCAGGGTGCCAACATCGGCCCTCAACGAACCTTGACGTGGAATCCCGTTGACGGCGGCAGCTTTCGAGATCTGCTGGCCCGTCTGACCGTGGATGAGCGCCGGCAACAACGCGCTCAGCCCGGACTTCGACCCGGCGGACGTGGCAGTCACGGCCTTACCATGGCAGGCACAGATGGCGGCGGGGCCTACGGCCAGACCCAGTGGAGCGGACTGGCCGCCAGCAACGGTTTTCGCTTTACCGACTTCATGTTTGCCGATTACTATCATTACGACGACCCGACCCTGAGCGAGACCCTCGACTGGTACCAGCGCCTGATCAACGAACGATGGCTACCATACGCCCTTCGATGAAGATTGTCGCACACGACGGTCGCCAGGCTCTTTCTCGACGGCAAGGCGGCTGTCATCGCTGACGGTTCGTGGATGATCAGCACGTACGTCAACGAAGCGCCCTTTGCCGTCGGCTTCGCACCGCTGCCGTCCGGCCCCATGGGACCGCAAAAGCATGCTCAACAGCCTGGCCGACTCAATCTGGGCCGGCAGCGCCCATCCCGGAAGAAGCCTGGCAGTGGGTGAAGCATCTGGGGTCCGTCGACTGCCAACTCCTGGTCGGCGAGCAAGGCGCGGTCTTTCCGGCCCTGCAGTCCGGCGTCGAACGCATGCTGGACCACTATGACGAGCGTGGCGTGGACATCCGTGCCTACACGGAATATCTTGCGGAACGTTCGCCGGGCGAGCCGGAGAGCACCTTTCTCTTTCCGGTCACGGAACACGACGATGGAGGTGATCGCCATCATGCAGCCGGTCATCGAGTCGATTCTGGATGGCACAGCGGATCCGACAAGTGTGTTGCCGGCCGCCAACGAACGCGTCAACGCACTCTTTCGGAACTGAGAATCAACGGTCAATTGTCGACACACACATTGACCATTGTCAGTTGCCCATCGACAATTGACAATTAACAAGGCCAACACCAATGACAAGAAAACTCACCGTATGCTTGTTTTTCGCCCTGCTGACGCTTCTGCCGGCGGCGTGCACTTTGCCCATGCTCGCAGCCGTTGCCGACTGCCCGCCGCTTCAGAGTCTGATCTTGCCGAAATGGGCGATCTGCCCTCTGCCGTCGAATACGATCTGGGCGAAGCGACCGTGATCCAGGAACGCTTTCCCACGGACAGCCGCTTTCGCAACATGCCCGTACGCCTCAACGGCCTCATCGCCGTGCCGTCTGACCAGACAGGCGCGCCCTATCCGGTCGTGGTAATTCTGCACGGCACGCACCCCGGCTGCCCGATCCCGGACGGCGATCACGTTGACCGCTGGCCCTGCGATCCGGCGATGGAGCAGCCCAACTATCGCGGCTTCGACTACTCTGGTGCGCCGTCTGGCGGATGCGGGCTATGTGGCGCTTTCGATCAACATCAACGCCGAAAACACCTTCGGCTTTGGCGAGCCGATCCCCGGCGAGCGCTTGCAGCAACTGCTCGATCTGCACCTCGACGCGCTGGCCGCGGCCTCCGCAGGCGGCCCTAACGATTTTGGCCTGCCGCTGGCGGGGCAGATCGATCATGCAGCGCCTGACGCTCATGGGCCACTCACGCGGCGGCGACGCTGCGTATACGTACGCACACAGCGATACGGGGACTATGGCGATACAGTCGATGGGCTGCTGCTGATTGCGGCGGCGAGGGTGGCGGACGACATCACCGCCGGCTCACGCGTACCGCTGTCCGTTATTCTGCCCGCCTGTGACGGCGACGTCATCGATCAGGACGGCCAGCACTTCTACGAGGCCGCGCGGCTGGCCCCGGAGCAGAGCGGCGTGGGTCACCTCCGCCTGGCTTGAGCAGGCCAATCACAATCATTTCAATACGATTTTGCGCAGCGATCCTTTTGGGGACGGAGTGGCGACCGGATTGCGATCCGCTGCTGGACGCCGACGTGCAACGGGACTTTCTCGTCAATTATGCAGAGGACTTTCTGACCACGATCTTCAGCCATGATCCAGCGCAGATTCGGGCGGCCATGCTGCGCTGGGTACGGATGTTCACGTGCCCGCGCCGGCTGAACTCTATGACCTGCCGGGACAGGTCGCAGCGCTCTCCGAGGCCCGCAACCGTCTGCCGATCTTCGTGCCGAGCAGCGCCGACGAATTGACGACCCACCGCCTCGGCGGCCCAGTTCGTCGCCGAGCAGGTCACCACCCACTTCTGCCCCGAGGGCTTCTATACGCCGACTATGCTGCCGGGCAGCGAACCCTGCCGTCGAGCCAGCGTGACCGTTCCCGGCCAGCCGGCGCTGACCGTCGTCGACTGGAGTTCGCCCGAGGCCGCGCTGCGTTTCCCTCTGCCCAGCGACTACGGCGACCTGCGCTTCATGGATGCGGTCAGCCTGCGTGCGGCGCTGGATCCGTTCTCGGCCCGCAACGCGCCGGGCGTGACGCCGCGCTTCACCATCCAACTGACCGACGCCGGCGGGGTCACGGCCGCGGTCACGACCCGCGCCGATGAGCCGGCGTTGCGCTTCCCGTCTGGCGTTGTTGTGGAGGATGATCCCAATCGATTCTTCACCGGACCTGCGCCGCTGATGACAATTCGTGTGCCGCTACGCGATTTTCAGGGCGTCAATTTGACGGCCATTACGGAGATCGCGCTGCTCTTCGACCACACGCCCACGGGCACGCTCTTTCTGGGCGATCTGGTCCTGGAGCGGGCGCCCATCGGCGCACAGACGACGCTGGACGCGCCGCCCAGCCCGGAACTCATGGCCGCGGCAGAGGCCGGCGACGTGGAGGCCATGCGCCAGTTGGCCAATGTCTATCGGCCGACCGAGGCGTTGGGCGTGCGCTACGGCGACGTGGCCCAGGCCGTGCACTGGTATCGTCTTGCCTGCGCGGCCGGCTATGCCAATGCCCAGGTTGATTTCTACGATTTTGCACGCGCCCATGCGGACGCCGGCGACGACGCCTATCTGGACGAAGCGATTATCTGTTTGGAGGACGCCATTCGCCAGGGTCACCGCGACGCCATCATCCACGGAGCCTTTCGCGCCGCCTTCATCGAGCAGGACTACAAGACCGGCTTCTTTCTCTACGCGCTCTTTGAGGGGACGGACGCTCATTTCGCCGACCAGCGCTGGTCCTTCGCCGACCAGTTGACGCAGGCCGAGATCGACGAGGCCGAGCAGGCCGCGGCCGCGTGGCGTGCTGAAAACCAGATCAAAGAGCACGCTGATTTTTTGCCCGGCACGCCGTGACTTTTTGGGTTGTTGCGGGGTTCCGCGAGCAAGTCGATGGTGCAGAATCGTTGCACAACGTTTGATCCGCTACTCATCGAAAGCAGCAAGGGCCGGTGCCATGTCGCCATTGACCAGGACGTGGGGCTTGCCCAGTGGGACATAGCGCTCGACTTGCACGGCCCTCGCCGTCGTCCAGATTCGACAGCTACTCGAAGTTGACGCCCATCATGTCCAGATGGATGTCGATGCAATTGAGTGGTCGCTTTGCATATTCCACCATCACACCGTATACTCTCGCCCAAGACTGACTTTCCCAGAGCCCACATCTCGCAGCTGGTATGAGCCAAGCACCGAACGTCACTTGGCAAAACACGTCCTCTGTTTGGCTTGGTCGCGAATACTGGATTGAGCATGAGCACTCCCGTGCCTCCTCTGAATTCGAGAACAATCCGACAACATACACCGATCACTTGACCTTGCTTGAAGATAGAGGTGATTATCTTCAAGCCCTGACCTACGCCCGTGAGCGTCCATCAACGCGATCCGGCCAGTCAAACGGACGTGCGCAGGCTGGCTCACCTGTACGTTCTCAGTGGAAGTCGAGAGCCCTACCTGTCAGCATTGCAGAGACCGCTTCCAGGCTGCACAACGCGGAGAGGGATCACTCGTCCTCATCCGCGGCGTCGCCGGCATCGGCAAGAGTTCCTTCGCACGGGCACTGTCTGACTGGGCGCGACGACAAGGAGCGATTACCGCCGTGGGGCGCTGCTACGAACATGGCGTCGCCCTGACCATGACACCATGGCAGGAAGTTCTGAGATCACTGGCGTTAGTCACGACCACCAACCACGACCATCTTCCCGCCCCATTCGGGCATCAGCCGCCGGCTCCATCGGTTGACGCCATGATCGCACAGATTGGCGCATACCTGGAAACGTTGATCGCCGACAAGGTCGCTGTTCTGCTGCTGGATGATCTGCACTGGGCCGATCCTGACACACTGGACCTGCTCGAGTACGTGACACGCCAGATCGAACGTCTGCCATTGTTACTGCTGGCCACCTACCGGTCTGACGAGGTAGACGCGGAACACCCGCTCTACACCTATCTTCCTGCCCTGCAACGGGATCGGCCCGCCGACAGTATCCGACTGAGCGAATTCGATCTGGACGACACATCCCGGTTTGTGGAGGTGCATCTAGGCTCCTATACACCAGCGCTTGTTCGCTATCTCCACCAACGATCCGATGGACACCCACTCTTTCTTGCCGAACTCCTCGACGACCTGGTGGAGCAGAAGCTCCTACATCAGGATGCCCATGGCCGCTGGTCGCCGCCCGACAAAGATGTCCCGATACCGACACTGTTGCGCCAGATCATATTGCAGCGCGTTGCCAGGCTGGGCCAACGCTGCGAGTCGATTCTCGACGTGGCGGCTGTGATAGGCGACGTCTGGACACTCCATGTGGTGGAGGCGCTCCTGGGCTGGCCCGAGGAGCAGCTCCTGGATGAGTTGGAGAAAATCCTGTCTGCGCGAATTATCGAGGTGGATGATTCGCGCGGCGAGCGCTATCGCTTTGGCCACGGTCTGATCCGAGGAGGCGCTCTATCGGCGTCAGATCCCACGCCGTCGTCGCCAGATGCACGGCCGGATCGCCGATCGATTGGAGGAGATGCTGCGGGCAGTCTCTGAACCGGGCCAGGAAGACAAAAACGAGGCCATCGGTGAACTTGCTTTTCATGCCTTTTGCGCCGAACGCTGGTCTGATGCGTTTCGTTACGGCCGGGAGGCGGCAAAGAGTGCGGAGCAACGCCATGCCCCTCACGCCATTCTACACTACGGCCAACAGACCCTCTTCGCTGCGACACAGCAACCAGATGTCGCTACGGCCGATGACCTCCTCGAACTGCACGAACAACTCGGGTATGCCGCCCTACTGCTTGGGCGAAAGGAAGACGCGCTGGACAGTTTCAGGCAAATGCTTGAAGCGGCCAACGGTATGGACGATCAGGCACGCGTTGCCAACGCCTTGTTTCGCCTGGCGGAGGTCCAAGAACGAAACTATGAACACGACCAATCCGCTGAGACTCGTCGGGTCGCTCTGGCGTTGGTGACGGAACAGACCGCTCCTCAGTTGCTGGCGCGCTTTCACTTCAGCCTGGCCCATCATGGTGTGGCTATCGGCGGCTTGGGTGAGGCACGCAACCATTTGGCCGAAGCAGAGCGGCATGCGCATGCCGCCAATGACGAACAGATCCTGATCGATAGTGAGCGTCTTCAAGTGTACTTGACCATCTTTCAAGGGGCGTATGCCCACGGCAAGCGCTTGACTGAGATGGGCCTGGCGCGTGCACGTGCCGCGGGGGATGCGCCGCGGGTCGCACTCGCCTGCTGGCAGCTTGGCTTCATTCTGATTGAGCGCGGCGAGTATGGGCGCGCCAACCAGACGCTGTTGGACGGTCTGGAACAGGACGAATCCATCGGCGAGCACCATTATTACCTGATCAGGATTCGCAACTTGCTTGGCTATCTACATCGTGAAGTCGGCGATCTGGCATCGGCCATGCGCTGGAATCAGGCTGCGCTCGACACGAATCGCCAGGACGGCTCCCATCACGCCACCGAGTGCGCCTGCTACTCGTTGATCGACATGGCTGCAAATCACCTGGCTGCAGGCCAGATCGAAGCGTCAGAAACCTGGCTACGTGATTTCAAAATTATGGCCGCGAGCGCGACCTACGGGCGGTATCGTTACGGCAACCGGGCTCAACTTTTTCAAGCGGAACTGGCGCTGGCTCGCCACGAATATGATCTGGCATTGGTCCATGCAAAGCAGGCGATGGAGGTCGCCGCGGCCGACGTCATGAAGAAAAACATCGTCAGGAGCTTGCTCTTTCAGGGACGCGCACTGAGCGGCTTGGGCCGGTTAGAGGAAGCGGTCATCCAGTTACAGCAGTCTGTGGCCTTGGCAGACGATATCGGCCACGCTTCATTGCGCTGGCAGACGAGGCTGGCGCTGGCAGATGTCTCGCAACGCTCTGGCCGGAACTCCAACAACCTCCGCCACGAGGCGGACGAACTTATCAGAAACATCGCTGGGAAGCTGCACGACAGCCATCTTCGTGACGCTTTCCTGAATTCAAAAGCGGTTGCCGTTGCAATGGAGGCTTTGACCGCAGCCGATACGGACGAGAACCGGCCAGTGGAAGCACGGCCCGCCGGCCTCACCCGCCGCGAGATCGAGGTGCTCAGCTTGGTTGCCGCCGGTCTAACCGACCGCCAGATTGCTGAACAACTGCACATCGCCCTGCGCACAGTCAACACTCACGTCACCAATATCCTCAACAAGACCGGTTGCGATAACCGTACAGCCGCGGCTGCGTTTGCCGTTCGGCACGGACTCACGGACGCGGACAGTTAAGACCTACGTAGTCCTACGTAGATTACCGCATCCAGGCCAATCTGCGCGCCAATCGAAATATCCAGAGCTTCCTGGATGTCTCCGTTCGCTTATTCTGCTACGCTCTAACCACAGTCGCAGAGCGTGGAGAATCTACAGGAGGTTTCAGCATGACATTAGCAGCGAGCGAATCCAGCGCAACAATTCCCTTTGATGTCTACGGCAACACCGATCGGCTGGACAGCCCGATTTTGGAGGTCATAGCGTCGCGGTTGGAGGCACGCTACGCGCGGCCCGAGTTTCAGCAGATGATGATTGAGTACGTGGAGACAATGCAGATCGACCAGGCCGAGACGGTGCTCGATCTGGGCTGTGGCACCGGCGTCGCCGCGCGCTATATTGCAGGTCTGCACAACTTCACAGGCCAGGTGACGGCGATTGACATCAGCGACCACCTGCTGGAGAGTGGCCTGCGCTTGGCCGCAGAACAGGGCATCCATGATCGCATCGATTTTCGACAGGGCGACAGTCGCCGGCTGGATCTGCCCGACAATTCGTTCGATGCTGTGGTGGCGCATACGCTGATTTCGCACGTGGACGATCTGGAGGCTGCCTTAACAGAGATGGCACGGGTCGCAAAGCCCGGCGCATACATCGGCATCTTCGACGGCGACTATGCGTCGCTGACCTTCAGCAACCCCGATCCGCACCAGGGCAAGGCCTACGATGAACTGCTGATCAGCGGTCTGATCACCCATCCGCGCGTGATGCGGCGGTTGCCCGAGTTGCTGGGCAAGGTCGATCTGGATCTCGTCCAGCACTTCGGCTATGTCGTCAGCGACGTGGGCCGCGCCGACTTCTGGACGCCCGCATTGGAATCATTTCGCAAGCTCTTGCCAGCGTCGGGCGTAATGACTGCTGCTGAAGCCGACCGCTGGACGGAGGATCGTTTTGAAGAATCAGACCGGGGCGTCTTCTTCGGATCGAGCAACTTTTATGCCTTCGTTGCCCGAAAAGCGTGACAGCGACGTAACGCATTGCCTTCGATGGGTGTGAATGCCAATTTCAAAGGAAAAGATGACATACCAACTTTTTGACAGCGTCGAGGCCTTGATCGCGCCGGAGACATTGGCGATGCTGGCCAAACAGCCAGTGAGCGATGTGCGCTGCACGCCGATGGCAGGCGGTTTATCTGGCAGCCGCCTGTCAACAATAGACGCCACAGGCCAGGAAGCCAAAGGTCAAAAACGCCATCGCTTCATCCTCAAACGGATGTCATCCCGCTTCGACTGGCAGATGCAGACCACGGATGATGTTCGCTGCCGTGCGGTGATGCTCTGGCAATACGGCCTGTTGGACCGCCTTCCTCCTATCGTCGACCATACCATTCTGGCCTGCGCCCGCGACGGCGACGGCTGGGCCTTGCTCATGCGCGACATCGGCGCATGGTTGATGCCGGCCCAGCCCTGGCCAGGCGACATGGTCAGAGCGCTGCTCGACGCGCTCTCTGCCATTCACGCGACGTTCTGGGATGCGCCGGACCTGGTCGATCCCGCCCTTGGGTTGTGCGATTCCACTGTCATGATCCAGGCGTTTTCACCACAGCGTGCGGTTCAATTTCCCAGTGATACCAGTCCGATGCCGCAAATGATTCGTGAAGGATGGGAAATCAGCCGAGACCGGCACGATCCTGATGTGGCCAGGGCGCTGGACGAACTGCTTGCAGATCCGCAGCCACTGGTTCGGGCGCTGAGCCGGTACCCTGCTACGTTGGTACATGGCAGCTACCGGGACGCCAACCTCGGCCTCAAACGAGAGCCAATCCCTTGCGCCTATGTGTTGGATTGGCAGCTCGCCACCAGGACGGTTGCCACCATGGACGTGGTCTGGTTTCTCACCAAAGTGACAGGAAGCCTGGGCATCGAGGCGGGGGTGCTCTTCTATCAGCAGTGCCTCGCTCGCAGGCTCGGCGAGCGCTTTGATCTCGCACAGTGGCAGCCCATGTGGGATTTGAGTATGTTGGCGGATATTCTACGCATGTGCCCGTTCCGAGCCTGGGGATCTGTGCACCAAAAGGATAAAGCGCAACGGGCCGCAGATCGGCGGATGCTTGAGGCCCACAATGGACTGGTGCGTGAGGCCCTAGGTGGATATGATTGGTGGCCTCCGACTTCAACTCAAATTACTCACAGCATTCGTTCGACGGCCGATCTTCTGCATTCAAAATCAAGAATAGCAGCACACAACCGTCTCGGCATCCTCAGGGGCCAGCAGTTGCCGAACGACCAGCGTCAACGCCTTTCGCCTTGGCAATGGCCTGGGCGCGATCCACAACTTGCAGCTTGTTGAAGATATTCGAGATATGGTTGCGGATGGTCTTGTCCGCGATCCCAAGCTGCTGGGCGATCTCCGGGTTCGTGTGGTGACGGACCATCAGTGCAAGGATTTCGCGCTCGCGATCGGTCAGATCGGGGAAAGGCTCTTCAACACCGAGCGGTTGCGCTTTGGTAAAAAACTGCGTCACACGGGCGGCAATGGCTGGACCAAAGAGGATGTGCCCCTGAGCCACGGCGCGGATCGACTGCAACAACTCTTCGTAGTTTGCCCCTTTGAGGACGTAGCCCCTGGCTCCGGCGCGCATGGCCGCAAAGACCGACGCATCATCCTCCAGCATGGTTACCATGATGATGCCCGTGCCCGTCTCTGCGCGCATGATCCGACGCGTCGCTTCGATGCCGCTCAATCCGGGCATGTTGATATCCATCAGGATGACATCAGGCTGCAATTCTTCAGCCAGGGCTACGATCTCATCCCCGGTCGCGGCCTCGCCCACGCAACTGATGTCCGCAGTTGCCGAGATGAGTGCACGGATACCTTCCCGAAAGAGCGCATGGTCATCGGCAATCAACAGGCGGATTGGCTGATCGTTCATGGTTGGCCTCGTTGGGTTAACTATCCGAAGTGAACGGCAGGACGAGGCGTACGCTTGTTCCGTGGGGTTCGCGGTTGCCGAACTCGCAGCGGCCGCTCACTTCTGAAGCACGCTCGCGTATGGAGAGCAGACCCACGCCGTTTTTGACTTCTGTCGGCAACCCCACGCCATCATCTTCGATACAAATGTGTAGTTCTTCGTGCTCGTCGTTGACCACATAGATATCAAGCGTACAGTGTTCGGCTTGAGCGTGTCGAATGACGTTGTTGACCGCCTCCTGCACGACGCGAAATGCAGCCACTTCAATGGCGGCGGGAATTGTGGGTAGATCATCCGGGGCATTGACCGTGACCTGCAGTGTCGTACCCGCGCTGACCGCTTCCACATGCTCGCGGACCGCGCCCGCCAGGCCCAACTCGTCGAGTGTCGGCGGACGCAGCCCATAGACCAATCGCCGCACCTCGTTCACCGTCTCTTCGCTCTGGCCCATGACCTCATCCAGCAGGCGCTCGGCAACCTCGGGCTTGTCGCGCAACAGTTGGCGTGCGGCGGCCAGTTTCAGACCCTGGCTGGCCAACACCGGTCCCAATCCATCGTGCAGATCACGGCGTAGGCGCCGCCGCTCTTCTTCACGCGCCGAAACGGTGCGTACCCGCGCTTCCTGCACCGCATCGCTGAGCTGGATAGTGCGGGCGGTGGTGGCCGTGAGGCGGGCAATCGCGGCCAACAGTTGTTGATCCGCTGGGGAGAGCGCCTCGCCCGGGGAACGCGGCGCAACCACCAGTTGCCCGATGGTCTCTTGCTGGTGCATCAGCGGAATCACTTCGACATGATCGGGCTGTTGGCCCGTCTGCGCTGCAAGGTCAAACATCTGATCGTCTTCGTCTTCGCGCAGCCAAAGCGCCACATACGGTAACTTGAGCGATGACGCGATGGTGTTCACGAGCGTTTCCAACAGTGAATCATCCCCATTGGCCTCTTCCAATTGGCTGGTTAGGCGGGTGAGAACGCCCGCGGGATCATCTCGTTCACCAAAGAGCCAGCGATTCGCCGTCCCCTGCAGCCACGAACGGGCGGGTTGGAAGATCACGGCGATGAAGCCGGTCGCCACGAGTGAAGCCGCCAGATTGTTTGCGCTGTGGAATAGCAGCCCGATGCCGGAGACGATCAGCGCATAGATCCCCACCACCAGGACCGTTAGCAGGCCGTAGACAAATGTGCGATTGATGATGACGTCGATGTTGTAGAGCCGATATTTCAAGATAGCGACGCCAATCGTCACCGGGAAACCAACAAAGACGATCAACAGGATCAATTCATACCAGATGGTTTCAAAGATCGGTGGATAGAAGAAACCGCCCAGTATCTCAAAGAAGACAATCTGCACCAAGACTGCGGTGGCAAAGAAGTAGGCCAGCCACTTCATCTGCTGCCGTTCCTCGCCCGCTGACCGGCGAAAACGGACCACGACAGAGGCAATGGCCACAAGACAGAGCGTGGTGACGACCAGCAAGGATCCGTTGCGAAAGAAGGGATGCCACCAGTCCGGCAGCATTGCCAATCCAAACGGGTTATCCAGGTCGTAGACGCCGCCGTATGCGTCATCCAATCGAAAATCGGGCAGTAGGCCCATACAAAACCGCAGAACAAACTGGACCGCAAGCATTGCCAAGGTCACGGCGCGCCAGCGTGGGGAGAGAAATTGCCCGGTCGGGAAGAGCAACGGCAAGAGGACGAAGATGGGAATGAGAACAATGAAATCGCCAAAGGAGTAGCTAAACCACTTTAGATAGGGCAGCGGCGGAAGCGAGCTGCCTGGCGCCGTGCTGCAGGGCATATAGGTCTGATCGAATGCGGAGTAGCTGAGCCCGGCGGCGGCCCACAGACAGAGCAGCCCCACCCGATTGCGCGGCTGATTGAGCACGATCAGCGTACCGACCAGCGCAAATGTCAGGCTGCTCAGGATATGCATGACCTGTATGGAGCCACTGGGCATGTTGGAATAGGCTCCGCAGTCGGTCAGATAGAGCCAGGTCGAGTAGCTCAGTCCGCAGACAATCAGCAAGAGCAACCCGCCCAGCAGCCAACGCCGACTCGTCGGTCCAGTCAACCGGTTGGAAGCGACAGATGGTTGATGTTGATCTGTGAACGGTCCGTTCTTCATACCTCTGTTTAACTCTCGACTAATACAGTTCGGCGTGAATACCACGACAGAAATCCAGCGTCTCTACCTCTGGCAGGGAATGTATGAGGATTTCCGCCGAGATTCACTAGCAGGCTTTCTCCCCGACAGCCTGAGAGAGAGAAGCCAAGATTTCCGTCAGCTTTTCCACATCGATATTCCCGCCGGAAACCACGCAGACCACCTTGCCGGCGCCGGCTTTGCCGGCCAGCGCCGCGGCCACGGAAGCAGCGCCCGCGCCCTCTGCGATCACGTGATTTCGATTGGCCAGTACGCGGATGGCCCCGGCAATCTCATCCGGCGTAGAGACCAGTGCGCCATCCAGAATTTGCCGGGCAAAGTCCCACATCTCAGGGAAGAGAAAGGGCGCGCCGATGCCGTCCACAAAGGATGGCATATGATCGACCTCGATCATCTCGCCGGCCGCCAGGGATGCCGAGAGCGGGGCGGAGGTAGAAACCTCGGCGGCAAAGCAGCGCGTATCCGGCTTGAAGTGGCGGAAGGCGGCGGCCACACCGCAGCTCAACCCGCCGCCGCCATAGGGCGTGATGACGGCGTCGACGTCGGGGAGATCCGCCAGAATCTCAAGCGCTATCGTCCCGTTGCCCGCCATCACAGCCGGATCGCTGAAGGCATGGACAAAGAGTCCGTTCAGCCCGTCATAGCGGCGCACCCGATAGATTTCCAACCAATCCAGAAAAGGCGCCATGATGATCTGGGCGCCAAGGGCTTCTGTCGCAGTCAGTTTGGTCCTGGGTGTCGTGTCCGGGGCAACGACGGTGCATGGGATGTCCATCCGGCGTGCGCACCAGGCCACGGCCTGCGCCATGTTGCCGGCGCTGGCGGTCCAAACGCCCTGGGTGAGTTGATCGGCGGCCGCGGATTGCAGGGCATTGACCGCGCCCCGTACCTTGAACGCACCGGTCGGCTGCAAGTTCTCCAGTTTCAGGTAAATCTGGGCCGGCGCGTCATCCACATGCAGCGGAATCAGCGGCGTGCGCATGACTGAGCCGGCGATGCGCTGCTGCGCTGCACGAATCAACTCGGCGGAGATCGTTTCGAGTGTGTACAATGCCGCCTCCTCCTCAACCATCGATTCAACTGTTCCGCCTGGCGTTCAATGATAGGGTTGCACATCGCCAGGTGCGCCACATCACGTGTGCCAAATTATCAGCGCCAACTGTAAAGATGAGCAGCTTCATGACTACAGTGCCTGAAGCACCCGATCGAAAAGCGTTGTCCTCGGCCTAGCAGGTTGGATTGGAACAGCAAGCCGGTCGCATTCGTGCTGCAACCAATTGCCGAAGAGCCAACTCACGTGCGCCCGTCCCTGCTGTTCACCTTCATCCGGTTCCCGTTGGAGAAAATTGCGGATGATCTGCTGCTCATCCGGCTCGTGCAGGAAGAGGGCGCGCACCCGATCCGCCTGCGCCGGATTCTGCTCGCGCCACTGCATCAACAGTTCGGGCAGGATATAGTCGCCCTCCAAAATGATGGCCGTCCCTTCCTCCACATGGTTGTCGATCACGGCCAGCAAGGCAGGCGTCAGCACCCGGCAGACCGAAATGTGCAGTTCGAGAATCTCCTGTGTCGACATCTCGACCGACTCCGGCTTCGTGGCCCAGTAGTGGAGAATCGGCTGTTGCGCCGGCGTGGTCATCGTCTCCAGCACAAGGTGAAGATCATCTACTTCGGTAATGCCGATGCCGACCTGTTGGGCCAGCCGATAGCTGAAGCTGGTCTTGCCAGTGCCGGATGCGCCGCCGATGAGCAGCACGTCCCAGTTTTGATCCGTCGTTGAACGATTGTTGCTCATGACCCATAGTCTATCATATCAAATCGGTTCCGCGACCGTCATCGACGTTTGGTCTTCCGGACCAGTCAGCTTCTTCCACCCAATCGGCGCCAATGCAGCAAACCAGATCACCGTGGCCAGCGGGTACATGCCGTAGACCTGCCACGCGGCAATTGTCTCATCGCTCCCTTGACCCAGCACAAAGACAATGGGCGCCAGGATGAGTAGGACGGCGTTCCAGCGCGAGATGCCGCCATAGCGGAGGAAAGCGATGCCGAGCAGAATCGACGACAAGAGGCCGAGGAACATGTAGAGAACGATCGGAACCATGCCGGCGTGGATAAGGCTGAAAATGGGAATATCGTACCCGGCCCCATCCAAAGCCGCCTGCATGATCCGGTCGTTGGCCGGAACAACACCAAAGCCAATGCCCACGCACAGCACAGCGCAGAGCAGGCCAAAACGGGGCGCGCGTTCACCCAGAATGCCGGACAGCCCCAGGTAAACCGGGACAAAGAGCAGGAAACCAAAGGCCAAGAAGATCCCTTCCACCCAACTGGCCACACCGTACGATGTGACGCCGATGCCGAGCACGAATGTGGCCGCACCGATGACGAGCAGCAGCGGCGCTAGAATGCAGGCGAATCCCAGTAGCTTTTGTTGAAGTTGTTGATAACGTGACATCAGTGATCTCCCTTTTCAGGTTACAATTGCTTGACTAACCTTGCTGAGCGTTAAGAGATAGAGCGGACGGCGTTCAAGTGGATTTTCCAGACCCGACACAGCAAAACCATACAAGAGATTGTCAGCACATTGGGGTGATATGCTCCGATGGAACCCCGATTCCGTAAGGGTAATCTTGCCGCTGTCGGCCTCAATTGCTAGGATCTGATCGCTAGTTTCGCTGGGATCAAAAGGATGCTCAGAGCCAATCGCGCCCGGCCCGCGCGATTTGAACCAGGTTCGATCACTGAAATAGACGTCAATCTTTCCAGTCAAGATGGTTTTGAGCGTCTGCAAATCTTTGGAAAGCTTCAAAAAACCTTCTCCATAGGTGGCAATGCCCACTTCTCCTGACTTTATCGGTGATATTAAAGAGGTAAGCGTGACTTGCAACTCGTGAGTATTGTGCGAATCCTTTGACTGAAGCCATTGCACATACTGTTGAAGATGTTCAACAGGATCGATCTGGACTGGCTGGCCGATTTTGGATAAAGAAGTATCCGGCTTTGAGATTGTTGCCATGTTTTGCCTCCTGAAATTTACCAAGGATATCCGACGATTCAGATAGATTCTGTCTCGAACCCATCTGAGAATACGTCTAGCAGCGTATCAGATGTTCAGCCCTACTGTCATGAGGCATTGTCCCAGAGGAGACAGGAAGAAAACACATTGGCTCAACCACATGAGATCCGATTGAGCCAACACATTCTCGGCAAAGGCTCGTTGTCCATCCATACCGCCTCACGAGTGCGGATAGCGGCTTCGGCACGGTCGACGACCTGCATCTTAGCGAGGATGTTCGAAGTGTAGGTGCGGACTATCTTGGGGCTGGGGTGAAGCAACTATGCAATCTCTGGATTGGCTGCGATGCTGCGTTTCCCGCTCGGTGAGTTCCAGAAACGCAGAAACCGACGCCCACTGCTCCAACCTGTTGAAGTAGTCGATCATACGCGCAGCGATTGCCGGGCTGAAAATCGCAGCATCGGCAGCCACCTCGCGAATGGCGCGCAGGATCTCGCTTTCCGACCTGGCAGAAGTGCTTGGCCATCTCCGCCTCCTTCCGCTACACGCGGCGCCTCAAGATGGAAACGCATCCGGATCCAACTCTTTGGCGATCCGTTCGATAGTGTTGACGAAGAGCATGAGCCAGGTGAAGGCAATGGCCGCGCCATAGATGGTGACGCCCGTCGTGTTGAAATATCCGATCGCAACGAAAAACCCGCCGAGCACCATTAGGCCGCCCAGGATGTAGGACGTCAGATAGACCTCGTCCGGGAAGGCGGGGATAAGCCAGCGCAGTCTGAACGCCATGATCAGCACGATGACGCCCGTCGTCGGTGCGGCGACGTTATGGATGAAGTCTCGGATATCGCTGACCTGATTCTCGAAGATGCCGACCAGCGCCATAGAGATGCCCAGCGCAATCAGGCCACGGCGGATCCATTTGGCTCGATCTGCCGCCGTCATCTCATGCTGAACCAAAATTCTCAAGTCGCTCAAGAAATAGGGCAGCCAGACAAGAATCATCACACCGCCAAAGATCAACGTGGCGTTGAAGATCCGGCTTGAGAAGGTGCCATGCGTGCCAACCGAACTGAAGGAGATCGTCCACCAGGCAGGATCATCGGTCTTCTTGACAGCCAAATAGACACCGGCAGCAACCACGATGATACCCAGTCGCAGCAAATTGGCGCTGGTAATCTCCATTGTCTGTGTGACCAACCAGTATATCAAGGCGCCGCCCACAAGGCCGCTTAGAAAAGCAGCCTGGAAATTGACCAGCGCCAGGCCTGGAAAGGCCGGCTCGGCAAACTCTAGTATAACGATGCCCAGCACGCCAATCAGCACGGTATATGCCAGCGAGACAGGCAAAACCGCCGCCTTCCAGCCACGCCGGCGTGCAGGGCTTACCCGCTCGTTCCAGGCATTGATGCCCAGGACAAAGACAATGCCGGCTACGAAAAACGCAGCCGGAATCATGAAGTACTGCGAAAGCGGACCAAATGAACGTTGGTCTTCCAGCATGGGGATTAGGTCGCGATCGGTATTGAGAAGCAGGATCAGCAGCGCCAGTGCGAACCCGACGATCAAACTCGCACGCAGTCCGATGCGTTCAGCATATCGGGCAATTGGTTCGGGAGTCGCTGCGCCTGAGACATTCTGTTGGAATTTAGCAGTTTCTGCCATTGTTCTTTGCGTCCTTAGATGAGGACCCGCCGGGCCGTCTCTTTATAGTTTTTGGTCGTACCGCGGCTGGCCGCCGGAACAGTTACTCACTGCGGTGAATCGGCCAGAGAACGCCACCCCATCGGCGCCAGCGCAACCATCCATGCGACTGTCGCCAACGGGTAGAAGAAGAGAATGCCGATCTGAAACGCCTGGGCAAGAATGAAGGCGAATCCGGCGATGATCAGCAGGGCCGCAGTCCAACGCGAAAAGATGGAGATGCGCCAGAATCCGATGCCCAGTAGAATGGAGGTCAATGGGCCGAGTGGTGCCAGCGCGCCCAATGCCAGTAGTTTGGGCGTATCACGCAGAAGGACCCAAATCGATTCGTTGACGCCGTGCTGTATGAAGACCGATTCCCAGATGCGGGCGGCTGCCGGCACCAT
>CAVOQD010000022.1:0-66682 GCA_963698255.1 uncultured Chloroflexia bacterium
GCCAAGATGGAGCGGGTGGGGGTCTTCGGTACGCTCTCGGTCAGTTTTGTGGCCGCCACGGTCATGGCTGCGCTGGGGCTGCTGACCTACACCTACGCTTCACTGCAGGAACGACGCCAGCAGTTCGCGGTGGTGCGCGCTGTCGGTCTCTATCACAACCAGGTCATCCGTCAGGTGGCCATCGAGTACACGGTGCTGATGATCTTCGGAGCCATCGCCGGCATCGCCATCGGCACGGCGGCAGCAACGATGTTTGTGCCGCTCTTCCGCGTCGTCGGCGGGGCCACGCCCCAGCCGCCGCTGATTCCCATCGTCGCCGCCACAGAGGTCATTCCGCTGGCCGTCAGCTTCATCGGTGTCATGCTCGTGGCCGAGCTGGTCATCATCGGCGTGGCGTTGAAGGGACGGTTGTTTACGGCGTTGAGGATGTGAGGGCTGCTGCGTGCTGCTTGCTACGTGAGGTCTTCTAGGCGTTCCTGTTGGGATCGCACGATCAGAGTTGACAACGCACTTCAAGCGACAGCTTTCGCGCACACGCAGCACGCGCACGCCGCACGCATCTCACGCAGCACGCAGCACGCAGCACGCAGCATTCTCTTCCTACAACCGAATATCCTGCTTGCTCCAGCTATCGCCCAGGATGCGACGCCGACGGCTTTTGCCTTCGCCTTCGCTGACCACACGCGTGGCAGGTCGGGTCGTTTGCCGGATGTCCGGGTTGCAGGTCGATGCCCAGGCCCGGTCGCTCGGGCGGCAGGGGCAGGTGGCCGTCCACCACCTTGATTTCGATATCGGTCAGCTCTTTGAAATAGGTGCGGTAGAAGGCGCGCACGGTCTCCATTTCAAAGAGATTGGGGATGTGGCGGCCACATGCAGGATTGGCCATGTGGGCGATCGGACCGCCGGCGTTGTGCAGCACGATGGGCAGGCCAAAGGCCTCGGCCATGGAGGCGAGGCGCTTCGTCTCGCCGATGCCGCCGGTCCAGGCCACATCGGTCTTGAGGATCTGGCTGGCGCCCTCGACGATCCAGATCGCGCATCTGCCAGCGGCTGAGCAGCGGTTCGCTGCCCACCATGCGGGATCTTGAGCGCCTGGCTCAGGCGCCGATCTCCTGGTGGTTGAGCGCAGGCAGCACTTCCTCGATAAAGTAGATGTTGTAGGGTTCCAGCGCGTAGCAGATCTGCTCTCGCGGCCCGGCTCAAGCGGAAGTGCATCTCGATGCCGATGCGAAAGTGCTCGCCCACGGCCTTGCGGATGCTGCGCACCGGCTCCAGCCCGGCCTCGATCTCCTCCGGCTGATGGTCTGGCCCAGGAGCGCACGCTGTATTTGTCGAAGGGCCAGATTTTCATGCCCCGTGAGCCCTCGGCCTGCAGTTCCAGGGCCAGGCTGCCGGCGTTGTCGTGAAAGCGGTGAAAGTCGTCGTAGGGCGGTGGCCGATGCAGGTGTTGTAGGTGCTGATCCGATCGCGCACGGGGCCGCCCAGCAGTCGGTAGACCGGCGTGTTCAGGCTCTTGCCCAGGATGTCCCACAGCGCCATCTCCACGGCGGAGAGGGCGCGCAGCTCGGCCCCGGCAAAGCCGTGAAAGATGAGTTGTTCGAAGCAGAAGTTCCACAGCCGCTGGATGTCGCGCGGGTCGTTGCCCAGCAGAATCGGGGCCAGCGTGCCGTGCAGCGCCCCGCGTGAGCCCGGCACCTTGTCGTAGGTTTCGCCCAGCCCGACGATGCCCTCGTCGGTGTGGACACGCACAAACAGCAGGCGCGGCAGGTCGTCAAAGGTCAGTGATTCGATCTTGGTAATTTTCATGGGGTGTCCGATGGTGATGATTTTCTTGCCACAGATGGACACGGATTATAGATAAGATTCACAGACGGTATCTGTGCTGGATCAGCGCGCGATCAATCTCGCAGATCATATCTGATGAGCAGAATCCTGCAGATTTATCTGTGTCCATCTGTGCAATCCGTGTATCTATGCAACTCGTTAACTGACAAAGCTCTGCCACGATCTCCTCCCACTCCTCGGCCAGCGTGGCCTGCGAGTGGGGACGACCGGCCTTGCGATACCAGTAGCCGGCGTTGAACTCGTCGCCCTCGACGCGGTGCAGGTAGGCGTGGACCCAGGCGCCGGTGGCGTCGTCCTGATCCTGGGCTTTGGCGTGGGCCTCGTCCCAGTTGCCGTTGGCGTCGTACCACATGGCTTGCAGGGCCAGGCTCGTGCCCGCGGGTGGGGCCTCATCTTGCAGGGTTGCTTTGAATTCGTCAAGCGTCATCGATTTTCTCCTGTCTTTTTCTCGCTTCCCGTATTTATACCAAGTGTCCGGTCAACGATCGTGTAGGGTCGCACCTACGAAATCATGGTTCATGAATGGGCAAACGGTATTACTCATTCTCGGCATTTCGCTATGCCGGCTGCATGTTTCAGTTGCTTTCCGCCTCATCCCACACAGGCGATCGGCCAGATCGCCGATAGCATCGGCAAGGGCGACAACCTCCGGCTTGTCTGCAAGACAGCCGGAATCCAGACCCAGGCTGTCTGAATCGCCTGCCACATTCCATCCGACCGAGAGTCTGAGATCGTCCTCGGGCGTGCGACAAGCGGGACCGGCAGCGGCCACTACTGCTTGGACTCGCAGCAACAGAGCCTCCAGATCGGTCTCGGACGGCTCGACAACGCAGCGTTCATAGTTGGGGCCCCAGTCCACCTGGATTAGTTCTGGAATACCGGAAAACAGTTTGGCCTCGATGAAGGGAAAGGGCCGCTCGTCGGGCGGTACTCGCGTCCAGGATTTCTTCGGTGTGGTTTATCCTCATGTTTACCCTGAAGAAGGGCTGAAAATCCTGCTTGAGAATCGGGATCTGGCGTTGGCTCACGCTCCGGCGCTGTGAGCACAAGACCTGCGTAGGTTAGACCGGCTACCACGACAGCGACGCCGATCCAGATCCACTGGACACGCAAAGACAACAGAGCCACGATCAATGCGCTAACGACCAGGCTCGCCAACGCGCCGACCATCATGCCGCCAAGGACATCGGCAACGCCGCCAAGCCCCATGTCGACGTCGACGAAGAGCTTGACCCACAGGAGACCAAGCGCCGTGCCGGCAAAGAGATTGGATACCACCACAACAAGCCCAGTGGCGATACGCTGAAACCAGCTGACTTCCTTACTGCTCACATCCTGTTTCAACCTTGAGCCTCATTTCATTCTCGGTCCGGTCGAGATCAAAATCACGCCCGGCTTTTCAGCACCACTGGCGCCCAAAGTTCGCATTCACGAAATCATCAATTGGCGCTTTTCAGATTCGCTTCCAAAAATGCCAACGTCTGTTGCCATGCATCTCCTGGTGTGCCAGGCTGATCGTAGTTCTCTTCATCGAGAAAACCATGACCCACGCCGGAATATATTGTGATCTCATTTGGCACATTCAAACTGTTGAGCGCAGCCTCGAATTCCAGTACATCTTCGGGGAAAATCTGCTGATCTTCTTCTGCAAAAATGCCCAGCACCGGCTGTCCATCGGTCAATGGACGCAGCAACTCCGGATCAGTCACAACAGCGCCATAGTACATGATGGTGACGGCCAAATTTTCCGACTGGCGTAAGCCAAGTTGGAGTGAATGGCCGCCGCCGAAGCAGAATCCCATCGTTGCCACTTTGTCGGGGTCGGTGCTCTCTAGATCACGCAGAAAGGCAAGCCCCGCGTCCAGATCGCTCAGTTGTCTGTGCTTCGGGCGTTGTCGTCACGAGCCAGATAGCGCGCGGAATCGACTCTGTCACATTGCCACGATAGGCGTCTGCTGCCAGTACGACATATCCTTGCTCAGCCAGCGCATCGGCCAAGATAGTCATACCCTCATTGAGTCCCCACCATTCGTGAATTAGCAGGATCGCCGGGTGTGGGCCGGGCGTGTCCGGCTCAGCAAGATAGCCAATCAACGTGTTTCCAGCCTCGTCGGTGAAGGTAACATTGGCAAACTCTGCGCTAGAGTCAGACGTAGCTGAATCATAGATGATGAAGCCGGCGAAGACCGCAACAAGTGCGAAAACCGCAGCAACTACTCCGAGCAAAATGCGCTTAAGCCATTTCCAAATCATAGTCATCCTTTTTTTTTCTGAGTTCGGGCATTTCTGTGGTTGCACCGCCCGGCGGCTTTAGCCCCGGGCGGTGCAACCACAGAAAATGCCAGAACCAGCTTTTTTTGATGCGATAGGGATTCGTATTTCACAACAAATGGCGTCCATATAGATTGTCAGGATGTCATGGCCAAGCTGACGCAATTCGTCCATAACGAGGCGGGGGATATTCTCGTCTGTCTATAATTCGGCCACGGGTTAGCTCATTTCATGCTCATCGATCTGGCGATCGATTTTCGCCTGATGGTCGAGAATTCACATTGCGCATTCATCATGAGTGTATCACCGTCGTCAAGGGTAGCGCAACGCCCTACCAGCGCAGCGCTTCAAAGGTCCAATCCGGCACAACCTTCTGCATCTCGATTTCGTCGTTGCGCTCAGTCAGACCACACTGGTTGTAGGTTTCATGCAATCTGGCCAGCGCCGCCCGATCAAGCTCGACGCCCAACCCCGGCTCGTTGGGAATGACGACCGTGCCTTCGTCAAACTGAATGCGCCCGCCCACGATCACTTCTTCGCTCTGCCACGGATAGTGGGTGTCACAGGCATAGGTCAGGTTGGGCGTGGCCGCGGCCAGATGGGCCATGGCCATCAGCGAAATGCCCACGTGGCTGTTGGAGTGCATGGAGACGCCGCGGTCAAAGGTCTTGCAGATGCGCGACAGTTGAATCGACGAGCGCAGCCCGCCCCAGAAGTGATGATCGCTGAGGATGATCTGCTCGGAGCCCAGGGCCACACTGCCGGGAATGTCGTCGAACGAGGTCGTACACATGTTGGTGGCCATGGGAATGTCGACTGCCTGCGCCACCTCGGCCATGGCCTCTTGACCGCGTACCGGATCTTCGTAGTATTCCAGCATGCCCTCCATGCTTGCGCCCCATTCGATCGCAGTCTCTACTGACCAGATGGCATTTGGGTCGAGCCGCAGCGGCGTCTCCGGCCCAAAGGCCTCGCGCAGCGCGAACATGGCAGCGACCTCTTCGTCCGGCGGCATGGCGCCGCCCTTGAGCTTGATCGACTTGAAGCCGAACTCGTCGCACATGGCCTGGGCCTGGGCAACGACGCCCTGCCGGATCGAGCGCTGCTGCCTGCCGTGCAGCGGCCCAGCCGGTGGCGACGGGATCGGTGTCGAAGCCAAGCGCACCGCCTGCGCCCTCATACTTGTAGAAGAGATAGGCTGAGAAGGGTACCCGATCGCGCGCCCGTCCGCCGAGCAGGTCGACGACGGGTCGGCCGGTGGCCTTGCCCATGAGGTCGAAACAGGCGACCTCGATGGCGCTGTAGACATGGACCATACGCCGCTTGCTCCCAGCGAGACTGGCCGCGATCCTCGCTCTCCTCGCCAAAGCGAGCCTCCAGGCCCTGTGAATGGCGTTCAGTTGGAACGGGTCCTGGCCGATGACCCACTCACGCGCCTCCTCCAGCGCAGCCCGGGTCGACTCGCTGCCGGGCACCTCACCCAGGCCATAGATGTTGTCGTCAGTCACCAGTTCGACGATGATGCGCAGCGCATAGGGCGCATGAAGTCCGGCGGCATTGAGCAACGGCGGATCGGTGATGGCGATGGGCGTGATGTGCATTTCGGTGATTTTCATTGGATGTCCTCATCGTTGATGCTCTAAATGTTCGTTCGACTGGAAGCGTAGCAAGATACTGTCCGGTTTATTGAGTAGGGAACCGACACGAATCTGCGCTACGAAAGAGAGTCAGCCGCGCAAAGGCGCAAGGTGGTGTCACCTACCTTGCGCCTTTGAGAAGTTCAGTTTCCATTGCCACTGAAAACAGCAATCTGCTGTTTCCCGTATGGTTCGTGCACGGTTATCCCTTCACACTGCCCGCCGTTAGACCGGCGACCATGAAGCGCTGGCCCCACATGTAGAAGATGACCACGGGCACCGAGATGAGCAGCGACGGCGGCCATGAGCATGCCCCAGGGATAGATGTCGCCGAAGATGGTCTGGGCCAGACCCACGGGCAGGGTCATCAGCTTCTCGCTGGTGATGAAGACGAAGGCGTAGAGGTATTCCTTCCAGGCCGCGGTGAAGGAGAAGAGCGTCACGCCAGCAGGGCCGGCGTGGTCAGCGGCAGGGTCACGCACGAGGAATGCCTGCAGCCGCGTGGCCCGTCCACCATGGCCGCGTGTTCCAGTTCCTCGGGGATGGCGCGATAGTAGCCCATGAGCAGCCAGGTGGCGAAGGGAATCATGGCGGTAGGATAGGTGAGAATCAGCGCCCAGCGCGTGTTGATCACGCCCAGGTCGGCCAGGATGCCGTAGAGCGGGATGAACATGAGTGCGGCCGGCAGCAGGTAGGTGATGAGCAGCACGCGTTTGCATGGTCTGGGCGCCGAGGAATTTGAGACGCGCCAGGGCATAGGCGCCCAGCGCAGCGACGACGACGGCCAGTGCGGTGGTGACCACGGAGACGATGGCCGAGTTGCGGAACCAGACGAAGAAGGGCTCCTCGTAGAAGAGGCGGTAGAACTGCTCGGTGGTCCACGGATTCGGGCCAGAAGATGTCCGTGCGCTGGCTGATCTGCAGGTCGCTCTTGAAGGAGGTGACCAGGATCCAGTAGAAGGGAAAGAGCACGAAGCAAGAGCATGAGCGCCAGACCGATGCCGCGGACGATCGCCGCCAATCAGCTGGCCGCGCTTGCGGCTGGCCTTGCCCTTGGGCAGACACGCGCCCAATGCAACTCGGCGACCCAGACGAAGGGGTAGGCGATGATGCTGCCGATCGAGTCCGAGGATGCGCCGATGCCGTCGATGACCCGATCCTGCCAGGTCACCTCCATCGTCGCGGCCACATCGCGGCGCATGTAGCGCGAGAGGAGCAGGATGAAGAAGGCCAGCACCGGCGTCAGGCTGAAGGCGACGGCGGTACCCGGTCCAAATTGGAGCGAACGGATGGCCTTCTCGTAGGCCATGATCGAGTAGACCTTGGTCAGGTTGCCGGGACCGCCGTTGGTCAGCAAGAAGATGGTCTCGAAGTTGTTAAAGGTCCAGATGGTGGAGAGCAGCGTGGCCACGGCGATGACGAAGCGCAGACCCGGCAGGGTGATGCTGGTGAAGCGCTGCCAGGCATTGGCCCCGTCGATCTCGGCCGCTTCGTACAGCTCGGCGTCGATGGAGGAAAGACCGGCCAGCATGTTGACGGTGAAGAAGGGAATGCCGGCCCACACGTTGACGGCAATGACCGCAGCCATGGCGTTTTGGGATCGGAGAGCCAGGCCACCGGCTGGTCGATGATGCCGAGCGCCATGCAGGATCGGGTTGAGCCCGCCGAAGATGGGCTCATAGATGGAGCGCCAGGTGAGCGCCTGCACCACCGAGGGGATGATCCAGGGCAGCAGGATCAGGCCGGTCAGCAGGTTGCGGAAGCGTTTCTGGCCGTGCAGCAGCAGCGCTGCGATCATGCCGAAGATCAGCTTGAAGACGATGGACCCGGCGGTGAAGATGACGGTGGCGCGTACGGCTTGGCGATAGAATGGATCTTGGTAGAGACGGACGTAGTTGTCGAGACCGACAAAGACGTTCTCTCAGACGTCGTCATGCTGCAGATTGCTAGATGGGCCAGGCATGAAGATGATCAGAAGAGGATCGGCGCAATAAAGAAAGGCGCCAGTCGCACCGAAGACGACCATCGAGAATGACGATGGGCGCCAGAGTGGAAGCAGACAGCGATCTGCTGCGTGCCATGAGTTCTCCTAATCGTGCCATGCAGGATGCCGCTGCAGTTCTACGATAAAGGCCGTGACGACCGGGCCTCGACGCCATAGAGCGCGTATGAGGGCAGCGGCCGTGCTTGTATGTGACACCATGGATTGCTGGCGTATCAGACAGGATATCGCAGGCTTTTCCGGCAGGAATCCGGATCTGTCCGCCAAATCAGCCTATCTGCGGTCTATTCGCGTTCGCGCCACCAGACGCCGTTAGCTGAAGAAGCCCATATCCTGGCCGATGGAGACGATGCGATCGTGGGCCTGAGCAACGGCGTCAGCCGGGGCCGACGCCCTGGGCGACGATCTGGGCCATCATGTCGGTGAGCACGGCCTGTTGGGCAATGGCGTCGATCACCGGGCTGGGCTGCGCCGGCCACGAGGCGCCCACATGGTCGCCCTGGGCCGACTTGCCCATGGTGGCCAGGTTGGGATCGGCCTCGAAGGCTGCACGACCTCGTCCATCTCGTAGTAGCCGGCGTAGGCGGGCAGGAAGAGGCCGGCCGAGACCAGCGAGATGGGCAGGAAGACCGGCGGCGTGATCATGTGCTTGGCCAGATCCTTGGAGAGGTCCTGGTCGGCTGCGCCCAGCGGGATCAGGAACTGGCCGCCGCCGCCAGCCTCCAGCATCGTGTTGGTCGGTCCGACGGCCGTGCCCATGACCACCGTATCCTCGAAGATGGGGTTGCCGTCGGCCTTGGCCTTGGCGTAGACGCTGGCTGCGTTGTGGGTGTAGCCGATGGTGCCGGAGAGGAAGGCCTCGTTGTTGCTGGAGTCGGTCCAACTCATGAGGCCGGGCGGCAACATGGACGGCGTACTTCGTCGCTGGTGTAGGTCTCGGTCAGCCATTCCACCGCGGCCAAGGTCTCGGGCGAGTTGAAGGTGACCTCGCTGATGTCCTCGTTGGTGTAGTGGCCGCCATAGTTCTGGATGACGCCCTCGATGAAGCCGGTGGCGTCGCCGCCGCTGTTGACGGTCACGCCCCAGCCGTAGAAGTCCTCATCGGGATTGGAGATGGCCAGGGCCGCAGCGCGGCGGTCGTCGTAGCTGGGCAGGGCCATGGGATCGAAGCCGGCTTCTTCGAACTTGCTGCGCCGGCCAAAGGTGCCGCCGCCGTGCATCATGTAGGGGATGCCGTACCATTCGCCGTCGATGATGTTGACCGAGGTCTGACCGTAGGGCGGCTCGCCGTAGAGTTCGGTGGTCTCGGCCACGGTGTCGCTCACGATTTCCAGCGCATTCTGCGAGTAGAGCGCCTGGGTCAGACGGACATGGTAGACCAGGTTGGGCGGGTCGCCGGCCTGGACCTGTGCCAACAGCTTGGGCACGAAGTCCTCGGACGCTTCGGCGGCCACGGTCGTGGTCTCGACCTCGACGTTGTTCTCCGCGCCCCACTCCATGACGGCCTGGGCGAAGAGATCTTCCATCTCCTTGAAATACTCGCGACGGTGCGCGACCAGCAGGGAACCGGCGGCAGCCATCGGCTCTTCACTGCCGGCATCGCTTGCCGGGGCGATCGGCGCTGCACAGGCAGCTAGTGCGGCCATGGCCATGGTGCCGCCCATGATCTTCAACATGCTTCGTCGAGATACTCTATTGGTGTTTTCGGACACGTTTTCCTCCTCGTTTTGTGGAAAAATGGGTCTCTTGTCGGTTTGATTTGCAGCCGGACGCTGTTTGATGGGCAGTGCTACAGTGTCCGACTGTTAACAACGGTTGGAATGGGCTAACACAGACGAAGGGCGTGGAACATCTTCGCCCTCTGTAAGCAACGGGCAGCCAGATGGGTTCATCTGACGATGCTCAGGTGAACAAGACTACACTGGGCCACCTTGCAAAAACGTAGGCAATGGAACCAGTTTGGGTTTCTAACTGACTTCGAGACGGCTTGTATTCGCTTGGTCTGTCTTCAAATCCACGAGGCCGACAGTCAAAAGGGGAGTCGACCTCACAGGCCTTGGACAAGTCGAAACTATGGTCATCTACAGATATCTAGTGAAGAAAGCGTCTGAACGAGATGGGGAAAGACGTTTATGTCTATCGATCGAGTCGGTAGTACCATAATTTCCGTTCGTGGATGATTCTACAGGGTTTCGATGAAGGCGATCAAGGTCACGGCGAGCGCGCGGGCGTCACGGCAGTGTGGTGCGAGCAAACTGCATCGAGTGGCCCCGCGACCAACGCACGTTCCAGTTCGATGGGGATCGAGCCTGTAGCACACAGAACCAGGTCGCAAATGGTACCATGCGGCTGGACAGGTAGGATGCGCCGGCTCGTATGATCGCCAGATTGGCCAGAATGCCGTGAGTGGAATGAACATCAAGGCAGCGGGCAGTACCATAGTTTTTACGACGCGGCCTATTCTACAGGGTTTCGACGAAGGCGTCGATGACACGAAATCGTGGGGTGCAACACAGCTCGTTCGGTGTGTCGCCTCATGCGGGACCCAGATCAGGCTGCAACCCAGGTGCCGCTGACATGTCGTCATTTGTCTTGACGCGTCGCCGATTCGCCCACCTTTGCCACCAACACCTCACGTCGCTTGATCACGCGATCGACCGGATGGCCCAGTTCTGTGTAGACCCCGCTGTCCAGGATCTGGAGTCGCTCTATGCGCTCTACGTTTTCAACCATCTGCTCACGGGGAAAGCGTGTCGCATCCCAGGAGTAGACCAGCGCGCCGCTCGGCGGCAACAGCGCTGCCCAGACCGGCAGCGCTGCTGCCAGCAACTGCTCAAGTTTGCCCTGGTGCTGGATGCCATAGGGCAGATCCGTCACGATTAGATGGGGGCGGAATCCGGCGAGCAGAACCTTGGCATCGATCGTGTCGCCGGATGCCAGAAGGCACTCCTGGGTGGCCGGCTTGCCGATTGAGAAGGTCCAGCGTTGCCCCACCTGCTTCAGCCGTTCCTCTTTGACCTGGTGGCTGATGCGCGCTTCCTGGAGAAACTGTCGCAGAAACGTAGCGGTTGAGGCCACATCCTTACCGTTCTTTTCGACCCCGGCCGCAGACGCACCCAACATCAGCGCGGTCAGCAACGTCGTGCCGCCGCCGGCCAGCGGGTCGAAGACACGTAGCGTTGACCAGGGCCGTGTTGCCAGATCGCTGGCATGCCGGGCCACGTTGCAGAGAAAATGGGTGAACATCTCGTTGGTCTTGCCACGGTAACGACGTGTTTCGACGATCTCCCGCGGCAGCGCCGGCGTGAAATCGAGCTCCAGCGGCTCCAGAAAAGGGCCAGACCGGTCGCCAATCGATTCATGGTAGACGAAGGCTGTGCCGGTCATGGCCAGCATTGCCAGTTCCCGGCGCGCCGATTCGTCAAGGCCAGCGTCCGAAACGTCGGTGAGATCGAAGGCGAGGTACTCCTGCCCACCGAGGCTGACCATCTGCATCTCTTCCAAACGATCGGCAAGGGGACTTAGCGCCAACTCGTGTGGAGCCAGACTGCGTGCCAATCCGGCATACTGGGTGTTGCGCTGCGGGGCAATCTGAACAACTAGGCGGGTCATGAGCGCTTCAACAGCTCCCGTTGGCGATAGGCGTCGGCGGCTTCGCGCACGAACGACGCGGTCTCGCCCGCGCCGTAGGTGGTCGTGAGCGTCTCTGCCAGGGCGACCAGTTCATCGTAGCTCGCGCGGCCCGGGCGGAGCAGTTCGTACATGGTCAACAGTTCGTCGTTGGGCACCGCTGTCAATTCGGCGGCTCGACGCAGATTGGCCGCCAACTGCGGAAAACCGGCCTCTTCAGCGATGGATGCCTGCGCCTGCAACGTGCTTGCATCCACGGCCAGGTCATCGGCGGTCAGCGTGCCTTCCGCCACAGCGTCCAGCGTCACCTCATTGTAGGCGCGCCCGCTGGCGGCGCGAAGCTGTTCAGGCATTGTTTCATTCAGTGGGTATTGAGGCATCATCTCTTTCCGTTTGTACTCTGTACCGCGACAGACAGTAGGAAGGTTCAGAATTCAGTCCATTACCGTGTCGGGCGCGACCCTTGTGGTCGCTCGCTGCGGGCGGGGACAAGCCCCGCCCCTACTCAAAAATCCGGCTCCCAGTCAAAGAACATCTCTGTCGGCGGTTTGTCCTCGATGGCTGCGGTCTCGCGCTGGTGTAGCAACGTCGTCTTGACGATGAGGCGCAGCCGAGCGCCGTTGTCGATCTTGACAGCCACCGGTCTGGTCGGCAGATCCAGCGCGTAGCGGGCTGCGTTGCGACCAATGGCCTCGTAGGTCTCCAGCGTCAAGCTGGGCGACTGGGGGAAGAGTTCCAGGTTGTTGAGCCGGGCCAGCCCTCGTTTGTGGATTACTGCTGTGCCCCGCGATTGCAGACCGATGGCAATCCCCGACCCGCTGACCTGCGCGCCGATGTAGCCGATGGCCGCGCAATCCGACGTGTGATGCACCTTGATCATGCGTGCGATCATGCCTTCTTTGGCCACGCCGGTGAGGATGGCGATCAGTACCTCCTCGTGACTGAGCCCGCCGATGGTGCTGGTCAGCGTGTCGTTGAAGGCCGGGCCGACGGCCACCAGGATCTCATTGCGGGTGCCGTCGCGCACAGGGCCCAGAGCGATCAGCTTGTCGGTCGGCGTTCCGATGTTTTCGTCGATGAAGTCGTAGGGTTCCTTGGCCTGGGGAATGGCCTGGATCTCGGCCCAGCGCTCGCCCTCGACGCGGTAGCCGGTGCCGGGGCCGGCATAGTCGTTGACGTCGTTGATGGCGCTGAGTACATGGAAATCTCTGTCAAAGATGGCCGACGGCTGCAGATAGTCAGCCGCCAGCCGTTGACGACCCATCTCCAGCACATTGGCGGCCACATCCTCGAAGCCACGTTTTTGCAGCGCGGCGGCCACGTCGATCATGGTGAGGTCGCTCTCCAGGAAGCGGTCGGCGGCCTCCAGATCGGCAACCAGGTCACGGTCGGCCATATCCTCGCTGCTGAAGGCCATGACAGCGGCCTCGATCTCGTCGTCGCTGATGGCCGGGAAGCCCAAGCTCAGCGTAGACGGCTTGGATGGCCAACGCGCCCTTGCGCCGGATGGCCGTCGTCTCCTCCTCGGAGATGGGCCGCAGCCCCGCGTCGACCTGCATGTCGCGCTGGAGCACGTTGTAGTCGTCCAGATCCTCGGCATCAAAGTTGCCGCCGCCGAAGAGGTTGTCGCTCTTGGGCATGACGCTGAAGCCCGAGTGGACGAAGTCGGTGCCGGGCAAAAACTGCAGCATGAGCTTGGCCGTCTTGCGAATCTCCGAGTGGGAGGCCAGCGCATCATTGCCGGACGCCACCTCCAGGCCCAGCATGGAGGCCAGCAGGTTCTCGGCCAGCACGGCTCGCACACCGCCGGGCAATGCCTCGGGCAGGGCGATGCAAGAGATCGAGCCGTTCTGCACGCCCTGGCTGCCCGCGCCCTTGGTCACCAACAGGCAGCGTGCCTCCAGATAGAGCATGGAGCATTGCTCGGCATTGCCCATCAGCGCCTCGGAGCCGGTCCCCGATGTGAAGCGAACCTTGACGCCGCGTGAGGCGTAGGCCGAGGCCAGAAAGGCCTTGGACCAGGGCGTGTCGTCGCCGTCGACAAAGGTCTGCTCCGTGCCGTAGACCGAGAGCGTTTCGGCGTAGGTGACCAGTCCCTTCATGGCCAGCTTCAGCCCCAGCGCTTCCTCGACCGCGCATTGGGTCAGCACGCCGCCGCGCCCGGTCTGGGTGCCGACCAGGATGGCCAGCGCATTGAACGGCGCGTTGCGGGCCACGCGCACGGTGGTCTCGGCTTCGGCGAAGCCGCGCAGGCCGGCCTCGGCCGCGTCGGCAGCCAGCAGCGCCGGATGCTCTTTCCAGTTGGTGACGTGGGCCTGGTTGGCGGGCGTGCGCCGCACGCGCATCTTGGCCAGCCCCATCATCATCTCCAGCACGTTCATGTGGCGCATGATCTCGACCAGCTTGGCCGGCGTGCAGCCTGCGATCAACTGGCGCACTTCACGTCTGGGGCACATTGACGTCGACCAACATGCGCGCCAGCGTCAGCGACGGCACGCGCATGGCCGCTTCGGCCACCGAAAGATCCAATGCATGGGCGGCAATGAAGAGATCGATGGCGTCGAAATCTGCGACGCTGACGACCATCCATCTCGACAATCACGTGCCATCCTCAATACGGAGGCTCGGTTGTGGATCGTAGGGGCTGTCGACAACAGTCAGCCCGGCCTCGGGCCATGGATCGACAAAGGTTTCGCGATTGATGTCACGCTTGGCTAAGGCGGCAAAACGACGAGATTGAGTCATGGTTGATTCCAGTGCAAATCGATCGTGTAGAGGAGAAATCGCGGATATGGCAGATTCGGCGGATCCAACGAAATCGATGTCATGTTTCGTTGGGGCGACCCTTGTGGTCGCCCGGTCTCCATTTGACGGGGAGTCCGGGCAGGGACAAGCCCTGCCCCTACAGTTTTTTTGGATCAGGCCCAGGCGAATTCACGCTGATTCTATTGAAATCCGGGCTATCCGCCGAATTTGCATAATCCACAGCCTATCCAGTTCACGCCTACAACGTGATCAGTCTCATTGTCTATCGCCATCAGGTTCTCGAAACCGTTCTCGCGGACGACGATGACGTCCTCGATGCGGACGCCGAATTTATCCTGCAGGTAGGCCCCCGGTTCGACGGACATCACCATACCAGATTCTAGGCGCTCAGGCACATTGGGTTTGAAGGCCGGTCCGGGGTCATGGGTAGCTAGCCCAACGGGGTGGCCCAATCCATGGGTGAAGAACTGGCCGTAACCGGCCTCTTCGATGCAGCGCGCGCGGCAGCGTCCACGTCGCCCATGGGGACGCCCGGCCCGATCTGTGCAAAGGCTGCCCTCTGCGCGCGATGAACAGCTTCGTATAGCCGTTGCATCTCTGCGTTGGGCGTGCCGACGCAGAGCGTCCGCGTCATGTCTGAGCAGTAACCGTGCAGGATGACGCCCATGTCGATGATCACGAGATCGCCGTTTCGGATCTGTCTCATGTCGGGCTGGTGATGGATCTCCCAGGCATTTTCGCCGATGGCAATGATGGGGCCGAAGGATGGGCCGTCTAGCATTTCGTTCCCGGCGATCTGGCTGAGGATAATACCACGAAGAAATCGTTCGGTGACGCCGGGCACGATCTTGGGCATTGTGGCTACGAAGATCTCTTCGGCGATTCGCTGCGCGCGACGCATGAGGTCGATCTCCGGCTCTGACTTGATCATGCGAACGGCCTCGATCGAGCGTACGATCTGCAACTCGTAGCCGTCAAGCTCACGTCGAAGCTGGAGAAAACGCTCGTGGCTGATATCGCTCTCGATGCCGATGATCGAGGATTCGGGCAGGCACCCGGAGAGTATGTCAACCGCGGTCAACTCTGTGGATAGTTCGACGTCCGACGTCTGCGCCTCAGCCCAGGGAAGGCAGCGGAACGAGGTAGCGAGGAGTGCCCGATCCTGTGTCAACAGCAGCGCGCGCGGTTCGCCTCGAAAGCCCGTGGCGTAGCGCACGTTCTGTTGGCCGGTGATGAAGAGGGCGTCGACACCGTCTGCCGTCATCTGTCGGCGGATGCGATAGAGGCGATTAGCGTATTCTTCAGTTGAAAAGTCCAAGTAGGTCAACTCCGTAGCGAGAGAAGTCGAGTGCGTTGCGCATCGCTATTCCCGCAACTGCGGATCCAGGGCGTCGCGCAGGCCGTCGCCCAGCAGGTTGAAGCCGAGCACGGTGATCATGATGGCCATGCCGGGAAAGAAGACCATGTAGGGCGACTGGCGCAGGAAGGGGATGCCGTCGCTGATCATGGCGCCCCATTCGGGAATCGGCGGCTGTACGCCCAGACCGAGGAAGCCCAGCGCCGCGGCAAAGAGAATCGCGCCGCCGACGCCCAGCGTCACCTGTACGATGATCGGCGAGAGACTGTTGGGTAGGATGTGCAGAAACATGATGCGCTGATTGCGCACGCCCGTCGCACGCGCCGCTTCGATGAAATCGCGCTCGCGCACCGAGAGCACGATGGAGCGTACCACCCGCGCGTAGCCGGGAATGCCGACGATGGCGACGGCGAGAATGGTGTTGCCCAGCCCTGGGCCACGCACGGCAACAATGGCAATGGCCAACAGGATGGCCGGAAAGGCCAGCAGGATGTCCATGAAGCGCATGACAACCGTGTCATAGAAGCTGCCGAAGTAGCCGGCGATCAGGCCGAGCAGGGTGCCGATGATGCCGGAGACAAAGACGACCACGAAGCCGATCATCAGCGAAACACGGGTGCCGTGGACCACACGTTGGAAAATGTCCCGGCCCAAACGATCAGTCCCGAATGGATGGTCCAGCGAAGGCGGAAAGCGCGATTCGGCCAGGTTCGAGTCGATGGTCGGATCGTAGGGGTTGACAATCGGGGCCAGCAGACCGATCAGCACTGTCACTGAGATCAGGAAGAGACCAACACGGCCGTTCCAGCTCGAGAGCAGCCGGCGCCAGGCATCTCGAAACAGGCTGCGAGGTTGCTGTGACGACGCCCCGAACAATTCTGTTGGTTCTGATGTAGCTTTGCTCATGCTCTGCTCCGAGACAAGGGACGATATGAGTTGAAGCATGTAGGGCATGGGGCGGGCGGGTTTCACATTCCGACTTTTCTGGAAGGCTTCTCCGCCGTTCACATGCCCGTCGTTATTCAGAGATGTCCGTTTCCGGTGTTCATCCCGGCGCACGTGATGGCTAGGCGATGGATCATTTTCCCGGCAGGCGAATCTTCCGCCACGCCACCATGTGCCCCATTGATCAGTTATCATAGCGGATACGCGGATCGAGATAGGCATAGGAAATGTCCACAAGCAGGTTGACGACCACATAAATGAGTGCGCTGACCAGTACCGCGCCCTGGACGATGGGATAGTCGCGGCTCAAGATGGCGCGATAGGTCCACGATCCCATGCCCGGCCAGGAGAAGATCGTCTCCGTGAGCAGCGCACCGCCCAGCAGACCGCCCAGCTGCAGACCCAGGACCGTGATGATGGGCAGCAGCGCGTTCTTCAGCGCGTGGCGGGTGATGACGACTCGGTGTTTCAGCCCTTTGGCGTCGGCCGTGCGCACGTAGTCCTGCCGCATCACTTCGAGCATGCTGGCCCGGGTCAGCCGGGCCAGGATGGGCATGATCACGGTGCTCAAGACCAGAGCCGGCAGCATGCAGATGCCAGACGGCATTGCCGAATAGAGTGCAGATCGCCCATCAGCAGCGTGTCGATGAGCATAAAGCCGGTGCGCCGCACCACAGTCAGATCGACGTCAAGGCGGGCGCTGGGCGGGAAGATGTGGCGGTTGACGGCCAGCGCATAGATCAGGATCAGTGCCAGCCAATAGATGGGCATGGAGACGCCGATCAGCGCGCCCACGGTGGACGTCACATCGATCCACGAGTTGCGTCTGATGGCCGAGACGATGCCGACGGAGATGCCGACGACCACGCCGATGATCAGACCAGCGATGACCATTTCAATGGTGGCGGCCAGCCGATACTTCAGTTCGTCCATCACCTGCGTGCGGTTGATGATGGATGTGCCCAGGTCGCCCTGCAACACCTTGCCCATCCACTCCACGTACTGGACGTAGATCGGGCGATTGAAGCCCATCTCTTCACGCACCCGTTCGATGTCCTGCGGGCGCGCTCGTTCGCCCAACATGACGGTCACCGGGTCGCCGGGGATCATGCGGATCAGCGAAAAGACGACAATCGATACACCCAATCAGCACCGGAATCAGCGCCAGAAGACGGCGAGCGATATATTGACCCAAGATCGGTTCTCCTACACGGAATTGGGACTGCGGCACCGTTTCAACACGTAGGGGCGACCCTTGGGTCGCCCGTTGCGGGCAGGCGCAAGGCCATGCCCCTACGTGTAAACGATACCGATTGCGGCTGAAAAGAGACCGCCGGGTTGGCATTCACGCCCAACCCGGCAGTTCTATCCGATGTGAATCCGGGTTATTCTTCTTCAACCCAGATGTTCTCGTACCACGAGCGGAAGACAACCGGCTCGTAGCCCTTGACTTCGTTGCGGAAGACGATCGTGTCCGGTTGTCCACACAACCGGAATACGGGCCACATCTTCGTGGATCAGCATCTCGGCTTCCTGGTAGATCTTCTCGCGCTCGTCCTGATCGGCCACGACACGGCCCTCGATCAGCAGTTCGGCCACCTGCGGTCGTTGTCGTAGCAATCCTCAGCCTTGGGTTCACCGACCGGGTGGCTGAAGTGCCAGCCGAGATAGTTGTCGGGATCGCCGTTGTCGGAGCCCCAGCCCAGCATCCACATGGGGAAGGTGCCCTCGTTGCGGTCGTCCAGATAGGCGCCCCAGTCCTCGGTCTGCAGGCTGACGCGGATGCCCACCTTGGCCAGGTCAGCGGCAATCGCTTCGCCGATGGCCTTGGAGTCCGGGAAGTAGCCGCGGATCACCGGAATGTACCAGAAGTCGGTCTCGAAGCCGTCGGGCAGACCGGCCTCGGCCAGCAGTTCCTTGGCCTTTTCCGGGTTGTACTCGTAGGGCTGCACGTCCGGGTTGGAGCCCAGGATGGCCGGCGGCTGGAAGGAACCGGCCAGTTGCGCCGAATTCACCGTAGAAGGGCTCGATGAGCGCGCCCCAGTTGACGGCGTGGGCGATGGCCTGGCGCACTTCCAGCTTGTCGAACGGTTCGGTGCACTGCTGGAAGGCGATGTAGCCGGTGCTCGTCGACGGGGTCTGGTAGATGGTGATGTTGGGATCTTCTTCGGCCGCGGGCAGATCGGTCTGGGCCAGGTCGGCCTGATGGATCGTGCCGGCCAGCAGTTCGGCGAAACGGGCCGAGTTGTCGGGAATCGAGCGCCAGATGATGCGATCCAGCTTGGGACCTTCGCCCCACCACTCGTCGTTGCGCTCGACCGTGATGTGATCGTCCGGCACCCATTCGACAAACTTGAAGGGGCCGGTGCCCACTGAGCCGCCGGCCGGCGTGCCGTAGATGTCGCCCTGCTCCATGACGGCGGTCGGGCTGTTCATGCCAAAGGCGAAGCCCAAGCGAGAGCTTGGCCAGCAGCACGCTGGACGGCTGCGAGAGGACCAACTCGATGGTGTAGTCATCGATGACATTGACTTCTTCGATGGCCAGGTCTTCGCCGAACTCAGCGTTGTAGTACTCGAAGGTGCGGCCAAGCGATACTCGTTGTCCGGATTGCGCCAGCGGTCGATGTTCCAGGCTACGGCTTCGGCGTTGAAGGGCGTGCCGTCGTGGAAGTTCACGCCTTCACGCAGGTGGAAGGTCCAGGTCTGGCTGTCTTCGGTCTCCCAGGATTCGGCCAGCCAGGGAATTGGCTTGGTGGACGTGCCTTCCAGGCGGACCAGCGGCTCGATGATCTCGTTGATGACACGTGCGGATTCGCCGTCGGTGGCCGGACCGGAGTCCAGCAGGACCGAGTCGCCGCCGCGGCCGACGATCAGCGTGCCGCCGCCTTCGGCCATCTCGCCGCCGCGGCGTCTGCCGGCAGCTTCGGTGCTCATCGGCCGGCGCAGCGGCCGGAGCCGCTGGCCGGACAGGCTGTCAGCAGCAGAGCAGCCGTCAGCAGTAGAGCAATAATTAACCAAGTTCTTCGCATGTTGTTCTCCTTATGGATGGGAAATTGGAACATCGGTGAAACAGAAAATGCTAATGGTGAATGGTGAATGCTCAATTGTGAATGGACGACCCGTCGGTGCGGAGCACCATTTGCCATTGAAGAATTCACAATTGAGCATTCACAATTCCTACCGTATCACTTCGAGTCGCTATGCGCTCAAACGACTACGCCAGCAGCGGCTTGACCTCTGTCTGCAACGGCAGCGTCGTCACCTCGACCCGATCCGCGTGCATGTAGCAGTTGATCTCGCTGCGAATGCCCAATCCCTTGGGCGTGGGGCTGTCGTCGAAGTTGAAGTCGGCCATGTAGATGCCCGGCTCGATGGTGAACATGACGCCGGGGATCAACTGGCGGCGATCCTGGCGTCTCCAGGTTGTCGATGTTGACGCCGATGTAGTGGCCGGTCGGCCCCAGGCTGTGGCCGGTGCGATGCATGATGAAGTCGCCGTAGCCGGCATCGATGATCACTTGGCGGCTGGCATCGTCGACCTCGTAGCCGTAGACGGCCTCGCCGGCGTCGAGCCGCGCCTGGATGAACTCGACGGCGCGGTCACGGGCTGCGGCAACCACGTTGAAGACCTCGGTCACCTTGGACGGCGTACTGCTCTCCGGCGAAGGCCGTCCACGTCAGATCGGCAAAGACGTTGTCCGGATCGCCGACTTTGCGGCTCCAGAGATCGATCAAGATCGATGTCGCCCATTTGGATGGGGCTGTGGCGCTTTTCGCTGGACATGTAGTGTGGATCGGCGGCATTGCCGTTGACCGAGACCAACGACGTGAGTTCGCCCGACCATGTCATGTCCAACGAAGAAGTCGGTGATGAACTGCTGGGCCTGGAATTCAGTGACCGGCTGGCCGTCACGCAGGCTTCTGGGCGATGAAGGCAAAGGCGGCATCCTTGGCAGCCAGACAGACGGCCGCCGCCCGGCGATGGCTGGCGAGCTGTTCGGGCGTCAACACCGCCTCGACCAGCTGCACCAGATCGGCGCTGCTGACGATCTCGGCCCCGGTGCTCTTGCATCGACCAGTTCCATGGTGCCGGCGTCGACGCGGCTCACGTAGGGGATGGCGTTCTCGGGGCTGTATTCCATGGCGATCTTGGGTGCGCCGCCCTGGCTCAACGCCGATCAGCTTGGGCAGCATCGCGGCCAGTTCCTGCCAGCTCACGTAGCGAAGCATCTCGCCCTGCAACTCGGGGTTCGACGTCGACAAAGGCGTTGGATTCGATGGCGTGGATCAGCCAGGCCGGACGACCCTGTGCAGGAATCCAGAGAAACCAGCGCCGGCTGCCGCCTGAGCGCAGGCCGGCCACCGAGATAGCGATGGGGTTCTGCTGCCAGAAGCTGTAGAGCAGCCAGCCATCAAGGCCCTGCTCCTGGAGGTATGATTGAACATCTGAAAGCTTCATCGTATCGGCCTTCTATCTACAAATTCTTGAGTGATAATTTCTACGCGTGAGATTATGGACAAACGTGTTTCGTCGCCAGATTCCGCAGATGGAAGTCGAGGAAAGGGGTAGACTTGCCAATCGATTCGAAAACTGCTGCAACCGATCTGCCTGGATCTTGGACCAGGCTCTGAAGATGCTACTTTGTTTCTGGTTCGATTATCGCAGACCCTACAGATTTTGTCCAAGAGCGTAACCTCGAATCCAATTTCAGTAGTTCACGAATTGTCATTCCGATGACCGGAGGGAAGAGGAATCTCGGGTTCGTCACGGAGAGATTCCTTCCTTCGGCAAGCTCAGGACAGGCAGTCGCTTCGCTCTGTCGGAATGACAGTTGCGACCAAATCGGTAACGACTGAATTAAGAAAATTGGCGGCCGAAATCAATAGGGTGTGTTCAAAATCGGTTGAAGGATCCTCCGGGAGGGTGATGGCGGCAAACTGGCGCTGTGCGGCACCCCTCCCGGAGGATCTCGGGACACTCAACTCATTTTGAACACACCCTATTCAACATGACTCTACTTCCGGCGCGATTGACAGGCTCATAGAGCGTGATAAGATCAACTTGGTTCGCTTATCTGAATACTCAAATCGGCAATTGCATAAGGACGTAAAACCATGACCATTCATACATTCCAACCGACCCGCTACTACACGACCATGGGCAGCCACGACCCGGCGTTGCACATCGCACCGGGTGACACAGTGATCACGACCACGGTGGATGCCGCCGGGCGTGACGCCGGCAACGAACAGGTGACCCCGCGTGGCAATCCCATGACCGGTCCCTTTTTCGTTGACGGCGCTGAGCCGGGCGATACGCTGGTCGTCCATCTGGAGAAGATCAAGCCCAACCGGACCCAGGGCTGGGGCAGCGCTATGCTTGCGCCCAACGTGGTTGATCCGGACATATGTGCCCGAACTGCCCTGGCCGCCCAAGGGTGAACGCTCCCGATCCTATTGGCATGTAGATGTCGATGCCGGTACGGTGACGCTGGAGAAGCCGGAGACCAAGCTGGGCCGCTTCACCCTGCCCATCCGACCCATGATCGGCTGCTTTGGCGTGGCCCCGGCCGGCGGCGAGGCCATCTCCACTGCGACCTCGGCTGCACATGGCGGCAACATGGACTACCGCCATTTTGTCGAAGGCAAAACCGTCTACTTCCCCGTCTTCGTCCCCGGTGCGCTCTTCTTCCTGGGCGACGCGCACGCCATTCAGGGCGATGGCGAGATGGCCGGCACCGGCGTCGAGATCTCGTGCGATGTCCAGTTCACGTGTCGATCTGCGCAAGGGGCAGCGCATCTTCTGGCCCCGGGCCGAGGACGACGACTACATCTACGCCACAGGCAACGCCCGTCCGCTGGATCAGGCCACCCAGCACGCCACCACCGAGCTGCTGCGCTGGCTGATGGACGAATACGAACTGGATGCGCTGGGGGCCAATACCCTCATGGGCCAGTGCGTCGAATACGATCTCGGCAACATGTTCGACCCCGCGTACACGATGGTCTGCAAGCTGGCCAAACGTTGGTTGAGATAAAAACAAAGAACAAAAATCGAAGATCGAAGAACTTTGCCTTCTGGGCAAGAGATCGGGATGCCGATCTTTGATCTTCGTTCTTCGATCATCCTCAAACAGGAGATTCTCTCATGACAAACGTTACTCCAACCCGCGTCGCCATCATCGGCACGGCGCGGCGGTCGGACTATCTGTATGGGCCGATTGTGGCCGCACTGCCGGATGAGGTTGAACTGGTCGGCATCTGGGGACGCAGCGAGGACTCGGCGCGCAAGCTGGGCGAGAGCCTGGGCGTGGCCTGGTACACCGATATGGACAAACTGATGAGCGAGACTGAGCCGGAGATCGGTATCGTCTCAGTGGCCTACTCGGCCAATGGCCAGGTGGGCCTGATGGCGGTCGAGCATGGCCTGAACGTGCTGCTGGAGACGCCCATCGCCCACGATCTGGGTGAGGCCGACGCCATCATCGCAGCGGCAGAGAAGCGCGGTCTCAAGATCGAGGTGGCCGAGCAGTTCCACCGGCGACCGCTGGAGCAGATCAAGCTGGCGCTGATCGGTTCGGGCCTCTTCGGCACGGTCTACTCGTCCTTCAATGACTTTGCGGGCCACGGCTACCACGGCATCAGCGTCATGCGCAGCTATCTCGGCTTCGACGCCGTGCCGGTGAAGGTGACCGGCGTCGTGCGCAGCTATGAACTGGGCGAGCACTGGGCGCGTATCTCCAGCAAATTCGGACGACGCAACGAAAATCTGGAACATGGCATCATCGAGTTCGAGGACGGCCGGCTGGGCATCTTCAGTTGGACGTCGGTCGGCTACGATTCGCCGCTGCGCTGGTGGCGCAGCAGCCGCTTCCTGGCCGAAAAGGGCATGGGTATCACGGTCGGCGTTGGCTTGGACGTCGAGGAACGACTTTCCCTGTTGGCGCCCGGCGGTGAAGCGCCCTACTTCATCACGTTGGAACGCCGATGGGAGCGCAATGACGGCGGCATTCTGGAAAGCCTGGTCGCCCACACCGGCGACGCCGATCAGCCCATCGTCACCTGGGAGAACCCCTTCCGCCCGGCCCATCAAGGCCACGGACAGCATTGGCACGACGACGAGATCGGCGTGGCCGGCTGTCTAATGAGTCTGGTTCACGCTGTTCGCAACGACACGCAGCCGACCTACGGTCCCCACCAGGCACGGCTCGATCAGGAATTGATCCTGGCCATCCGTGAGTCATCGGACAACGGCGGGCAGCCGGTGGAGTTGCCCTTATAACACGACATTAATGTCGTTATTTGTGTCGTTGTGGCCTCGTTCCGCCGGCACAGGACGACGACATAAATGTCGTGTTACAACTGTTCTGCCAACAGATGATCGCGTGCCGCCACAATCCACGGATGGACGACTTGCAGTTGCTCGCGTTGCTGCCAGAGGAAGTTCAGGTAGACCAACGCCGCCCGATCCAGCGACACTTCGAGCGCGGCAAGCAGATCATCCAGATAGGGCGGGCTGCCGGACCGATCCCAGACGATCTTGTCGGCGACGAAGAGCACTTTGTCAAGCGTGGACGGATTGGCCTTGAGCGTGGTATGGCATTCGATAGCGCTCAGGACTTCGATGTCGGTCACACTGAAAAGCGCGCGGGCGATGGGGACGGAGAGCTTCTGGTGGGCGATCATGGGAAACGTCTCTTCTTCGGGCAGAAGTTCGATGTCCAGATCGCGGGCAGCCTGAACGCGCTGATCATTAGGGATGACGGCGCTGATGTCATGCAGCAGCCCGGCCAGCTCGGCCTGCTGCTGCGAGACGCCGAACATTGTCGCCAACCGTGCGCATTCCTCCGCAACGTCGACCACATGTGCCGCTGTGTCGGGGAAGCCGTTTTCGACGAGAAAACGGACGACGTCGTTTCGCATGTCGCCGGTGATCACGAACGTCTCTTCGTTGCCGGTCGACGGAATCAGCCCTGCTATCAACAGTGAGTTCATCTATGCTTTGTCCTCGCTTTCGAAAAATCGTGATTGACGGTCTTCTTGGGCCTATGGTACCCTCCGTCTGGTCCCACAATCATCACTTCCAAGAACTATGGCTCTCAGGTGCCAAAACCCATGTCTGAACAACCGAACGTCCTGCTGATCTGTACCGACCATTGGCCTGCATCGTTGCTGGGTGTGGCCGGCCATCGAACCGTCGAGACGCCCACACTAGACCAACTGGCCCGCAACGGCACCCGCTTCACCAATGCCTACAGCGAGTGCCCGGTCTGTATTCCCGCCCGCCGCACGCTCATGACCGGCACGACGCCGCGCACCCACGGCGACCGAGTCTTCAAGACCGATGAACCCATGCCGGATCTGCCGACACTGCCCCAGACCTTCCGCGATAACGGCTACCAGGCCTACGCCGCGGGCAAGTTGCACGTCTATCCCCAACGCGATCGCATCGGCTTCGATGACGTGATGCTGGCTGAGGAGGGACGCCCCCAACTGGGCGCCATCGATGACTACGAACTCTGGCTGGGCGAGCATGGGCTGGCAGGGCAGTCGTACGCCCACGGCATGTGCAACAATGAATATAGCTGGCGCACATGGCATCTGGAAGAACAGTACCACGTCACCAACTGGACCACGCAACAGATGGCGCGGCTGATCCGGCGGCGTGACCCGACGCGGCCCGGCTTCTGGTACCTCTCCTACTGCCATCCGCATCCGCCGTTGGTCCCGCTTGCATCCTACCTCGATCGCTACCGCGATGTCGAGCCGGATGCGCCGGTTACGGGCGACTGGTCTTGGGATGTTGACGCGCTTCCCTATGCACTTCAGTCAGTCCGCGGCCATTGGCCCCTGGAGGATGCACGCCAGGTTGCCTGGATCCGGCGGGCCTTCTACGCGCTCTGCACCCAGATCGATCATCAGATGCGCCTGGTGATCGGCACCCTGCGCGAGGAGATGCTGCTCGACAACACCATCGTCCTCTTCACATCGGACCATGGCGACATGCTCGGCAACCACGGTCTGTGGGCAAAACGCACCTTCTACGAGGATTCGGCCAACGTGCCCATGCTGCTGATGGGCAGGCGCGGCGATGAGCGCGTCGGCTTCAACCGTGTCGATGATCGCCTGGTCGGCTGGCAGGACATCATGCCCACGCTGCTCGATCTGGCCGGAATCGAGATTCCAGAGAGCGTGGACGGCATTTCCATGGTCGGCAATGAACGGCACGACACACTCTACGGTGAGATCGGCGAGGATGCACAGCGCCACGCGTATGATCCACGATGGTCGCTTCAAGCTGATCTACTACCCGGTCGGCAACTGCACCCAACTCTTCGATCTGCAGGACGATCCGCGTGAACAACGAGATCTGTCGGATAGTGTCGAACATGCACAGATCAGAGCGAAGCTGACGTCGAGCCTGATCAACGAACTCTACGGCGGCGACGGGCAATGGGTCAGTGACCAAGAACTGATCGGTCTGCCCGGCCGCGCCTACGTGCCCCAACCCAACCGTGGACTCTCCGGCCAGCGCGGTATTCACTGGCCGCCGCCGCCGTTGGACCAGTCCGGGCGGGTGGTGGGCGCACCGTAGAAGGCTGCTACTTGCTGCGTGCTGCTTGCTGCGTGAGGTCTCGTTGAAATCGTTGGTGCGATATTGGCGGCGCCTCCGCGAAGGTTTGCTCGAACCGCAATGCCGGATTCGCTGTGGAAAAAATCACGAGGCAGCACTCTTCATTTTCACCAGAAAGGACTCCTTTCCCCATGCGCATCCTCGTCACCGGCTCTCGTGGGCGAATCGGACACTATGTTGTCGATGATTTGGCGGCGGCTGGGCACAGCGTCTGCGGCGTCGATCTGCTGCCTTCGGCCATCAGCGGGGCGGACCGTTATCTGTGCGCCAATCTGACCGATGCGGGCGAGGCATATCAGGCGGTGGCGTGGGCGCAACCGGATGCCGTGATCCATCTGGCAGCCTGGCCCAACGCCGGGATGGTTCCCGATACGCGCACGTACAGCGACAACGTGGCCGGGACGTACAATCTGTTTAAGGCCTGCGCCGACCTGGGCGTCAAGCGCGTCGTCTCGGCCTCGACGAATCAGATCTACGGACTGGCCGGTTCGCCGCCGCTCTATGCGCCGGTGGACGAGTCGCACCCGTTGCGCCCGATCAACAGCTACGCGCTCTCCAAGATCGCGGGCGAGCAGGCGGCTGACTCTTTCGTGCAGAACCACGACATGACGATCCTTTCGTTTCGCTTCATGGGCGTGCGCCCACCGCATCAGATCGCGGGGGAGATCGAACAGATGTCGGCTGACCCGCAAAGCGGAGTCGGCCTGCTGTGGACGCGCACCGATGCCCGTGACGCGGCCATGGCCTGTCGGCTGGCCGTGGAGATTGCATCGGTCGAGTCGGGACCGTACAATATCAGCGGCGCAGAGACCGTGTTGCGCGAGCCGACGGCCCAACTGGTCGAGCGCTACTTCGGTGATCGCACCGAAGTTCGTGGCTCGCTGGATGGTCATCAGTCGCCGCTGAGCAGTGAAAAAGCCCGGCGTGCCTTCGGCTATGCGCCCAGGTACGTCTGGCGACCGCATCGAAGTTTTGAAGAGTAGACATAACTTTACAGGTTGCGGCGCAAATGGACCGCGGATTAGGCGGATGCGGCTGATATTGGCGGATAAAATCCGAATCAATCCGGTTTCGTCCGCCTAATTCGCCTAATCCGCGGTCTATCAAGGCGTGACTGTACAGTTATGAATAGACAAAGGAGAAAGCCATGGCTGCAGCCAAGACCATGCCCACCGATGCCAGTGTTGAGGACTATCTCAACAGCGTGCCTGACGAGGCCAAGCGCCAAGACAGCTTTGCGCTGCTCGAATTGATGGAAGAGGTGACCGGCGAAAAGGCGGTCATGTGGGGAGACAGCATCGTCGGTTTCGGCACCTACCACTACGTATACGCCAGTGGGCGCGAGGGCGATTGGCCGGTCACCGGCTTCGCGCCGCGCAAACAAGCTCTGACGCTCTACATCATGGCCGGCTTCGATCAGTACGACGAACTGCTCAGTAGGCTGGGCAAACACCGCACCGGCAAATCCTGCCTCTACATCAAACGTCTCAGTGATGTCGATGTGGACGTGCTGCGCGAATTGGTCGCGGCGTCGGCGGCGCATATGGCGGAAAGTGATGCGTGATGTTTGCTGCGTGAGTGGTTGTCGAGAATCAGTTGGTCTGATTGGGTACTCTTGTCAAATCGTGTCTCCGATTTGGACAGTCTCATCGCCACCGTGACCTCACGCAGCAAGCAGCAAGCGGCACATGATCAGAACAATGTTCAACCAAATCAACAGATCGCCATTTTTCCCAGGAGGAACACGTGTCACCGTTCAAGGTTGCATTGATCGACAAGGAACGCGAGGATATTCCAGACTTCGTGTTCGAAGAGTTGTCGGACGCCGGCATCGAGTTCGTCTACGGCGTCTGCACAGACCAGGCGGATCTGGCGGCCATGGCCGGCGACGCTGACATGGTCTGGATCTACGGGGGCTGTCAGTTGGCCTCGCGGGAGAACATGCCGCTGCTGACGAAGTGCCGAGGCGTGATCCGCTCCGGCAGCGGCGTCGATCGCATCGACGTGGAGGCGGCCACCGAGCACGGCATCGTCGTCGTCAACACGCCCCACGCCCATCATGACGCCGTCTCCGATCACGCCATCGCGCTGATGTTTGCAGTCGGTCGGCGTATCGCACTTCAGGACCGTACGATGCGCACGGATGGTTGGAGCAGCCGGCGCAGCGAAATGCTCCCGACCTGGAGCCTGCGCAACAAGACGATTGGCCTATTGGGTTTCGGCCTGATTCCGCGCCAGGTCGTCAGCAAACTTCAAGGCTTTGGCCCGACCTTCCTGGTCTACGATCCCTACGTGGACCAGGCATCCCTGGCAGCGGCCGGCGTTGAGGGCTGCGGACTGGATGAACTGTTGACCCGATCCGACATCGTCTCGGTGCATACGCCGTTGACCGCCGCCACCCACCACATGATCGGCGCGCGGGAACTGGGCCTGATGAAGCACGATGCGATCTTGATCAACACGGCGCGCGGCCCCGTGATCGAGGAGGCGGCGTTGGTGGATGCCCTTGTCCAAGGAGAGATCCTCGGCGCAGGTCTGGATGTATTCGAACAGGAGCCGACGCCGGCAGACAACCCGCTACTCAAACTGGAGAATCTGGTGGCGACGCCGCACACGGCCGGTTTTTCGGCCGAGTCGGTCGAACTGACGTGGCGCCTGTCTGTCGAGGCCTGTCTTGACATGGCCGCGGACTACCTGCCGCGTTCATATGTCAACCGCAGCGTGACGCCGCGATGGCCGCTCAGCGCCAAGGTGCGCGAGGAAATGTAGTGCGACCCAATCTTCCCGGAAGCTGCAAGCTTCCAGGAAGATGCTACGCGTCATCAAATCAGACCCGATTCACAAAGGAGAAACTGAATGGCACGTCCTGAGGAATACTACGACATCGAACTGCCGCGGCCGGACAATATCGAATTGCCGATTGTCGGCCCCACCTACAATCGGCCCGATCCGAAGCTGGTCGAGCAACTGCGTGATGTCAGCAGCGCCACGGCTGCGGCCACGCTGCATCGCATGGGCATCCGCCAGACCTACATGGACAGTCCGCTCCCCAGGACGCCCGGTTCCAAGGTCGTTGGCCCTGCGGTGACGCTTCAGTTTATGCCCCAGCGTGAGGATGTGGGATCGGGCAAAAAGCAGGAAGGCATCGAGAAGCGAACCGCGCTCTGGTCGGTCTTCGACGCGGTCGAGCCGGGCGATGTGCTGGTCGTACAGGCGTTCGGCGATCCCTACACCGGTTGCATGGGCGACATGCTTTCCACCTACTTCAAGGGCCGTGGCGGCGTCGGCATCGTCGTTGACGGCAGCATCCGCGACTGGCCCAAGATCCGCCAGATGGACATCCCCGTCTGGACCAAGGGCTTCACGCCCAACTACGCCTCCCAGACCCATCTCTTCCCCTGGGCCTACAACGTGCCCATCGCGTGCAGCATGGTGCTGGTGATGCCCGGCGATATCATCATCGCCGACGATGACGGGGCCGTCGTCGTCCCTGCCAAGATGGCCCCCATGGTGGTCGAGCACACGCTGGAACACGAGGAGTGGGAGGTCTTCAGCCGCATCAAACTGCTCGAAGGCGGATCGATCATGAAATACTATCCGCTCAACGACGAAGGCTGGGCCGAGTACGAAGTCTGGCGTGACGCGGAGTAGGTTCTTCAGCATCTTCCAGGAAGCTGCAAGCTTTCTGGAAGATTACGGTCGCCAATATTGAGGACAGAATCGTGAGCAAGAGCATTCGCATCGCCATGGCCGGCGTGCCACGTGCGGGGAGCTTCTTCAACGCGTTCCAATCGCATGCCGAAACCGAGATCGTCGCGCTCTGCGATGTCGACGCCGCCGCTCTCAGCGCCGCCGGCAAGTCGACGGGCATCGACGCCCGCTACTTGATCTACGAGCAGATGCTCGATGAGGTCAAGCCGGATGCCGTGGTCATCGCCACGCCCATGCACTTCCACGCTGCGCAGGCCATGGCCGCGCTGGGCCGCGACATCCACGTCCTCTCCGAGGTGACGGCCGCCGTCTCCATGGACGAAGCGCGCTGGCTGGTCGATGCCTGCGCGCGCAGCAAGGCCGTCTACATGATGGCCGAGAACTATCTCTACAACCGTACCAATGCACTTGTGAAAAATATGGTCGATGCCGGCCTCTTCGGCGAGATCTACTATGCCGAGGGCGAATATCTGCACGAACTGTCCGCACTGCATCACATGCCCGACGGCAGCCCGACCTGGCGCGCCTATTGGCAGGTCGGCGTCAACGGCTGCACCTATCCAACCCACAGCCTGGGACCATGCCTCGAATGGGTGGGTGAACGGGCGGCGAGGGTGAGTTGCATCGGCACGGGACGGCGCACCGACCCCGAACATGCCATGGAGGACACGGTGCTGCTACTCTGCAAGACCGATAGCGGCAAGCTGATCCGGGTGCGGCTGGATATGTTGTCGAAACGGCCACACGCTATGACCAACTACACGCTACAGGGGACCAAGGGAGCGTACGAGAGCGCACGCCGTTCCGGTGAGGGGGACTGGGTCTGGGTCGAAGATCGCTGTCAGGATCCGCATCAGTGGACGCCGTTGGAGTCCTTTGCCGGCGACTATCTGCCGGAGATCTGGCGCAATCTGCCAGGCCAAGCACGCCAATCCGGTCATGGCGGGGGTGACTATCTGGTGGCGCTCGACTTCGTGGACGCCATCCAAGGCCGCAAGGCGCCGCGTGTCGGCATCCATGAGGCCATGGACATGACGCTGCCGGGTCTGGTCAGCCAGACATCCATCGCCCGCGGCGGCGAGTGGCTCGACGTGCCTGATTCGCGGAGTTGGCCAGGTTGAACTGCGTCCCCCGGCATTCATAGCGCAAGCCTACCATGCCATACTTGGGACGCATTCGCATTTTGCTCACCCATTGACGGGGATTGTAGTATCATATATAATACTGACTGCTGATATTTTTTGCAGAATGGATCTTCTCGATGGCAGCATTGCAGATCGTTATTGATACCAACGTCTTCTATGCTGCGCTTTATTCGCCGCACGGGGCTTCGTATCAACTGTTGCGTCTCTTGGATAGCAATCTGTTTATAGTCAACTTGTCTGTTCCCTTGCTTCTAGAATATGAAGATGTAGCCAAGCGGAACGTTTCCGATCTTGGCCTCGATAATGAGGATATTGACGGTTTGCTGGACTATTTCTGCACTGTCGCTAACTTGCAGGAAATCTATTACACATGGCGACCGAGTCTGCGTGATCCAGGCGATGAAATGGTGTTGGAACTTGCGGTGGCAGCCCGGTGCCATGCCATCGTCACCTTCAATACGCGAGACTTTGCCGGCATCGAACGGTTTGGCCTGCGGCGGCTGACCCCGATTGAACTGTTGCGAGAGATTGGAGTGAGAGTATGAGCGCGCTCAACTTACGGCTGCCCGATTCTTTGCACAATCAAGTGCGTGAACTTGCGCGGCGTGACAATGTATCGATCAACCAGTTCATTGCACTGGCTGTTTCGGAAAAAGTCTCGGCCCTGATGACAATCGACTATTTAAAGGAACGAGCGAGCCGCGGGGACCGTGCACACTTCGAACGCGTGCTCGACAAGATCGCCCGCGCAGATCGTGAGCCGCTGCCCGAAGATCGCCTGCCAGGCGGGGTTGATCTGGAGCGAACACTCAGTCCGTTAGTGACTGAGGAGGAGCAGCCGCCATCCGATGTCGAATTGAAGATATGGCTACATGAACGCCGCGATGATCAATATGGTTCGTCGTAGCACCTCGCCGACTCCGCTTCGTGCTATTGCAACCGGCCACGCGCCGCCACCGGCCAGGTCACCTCGACCTCGTCGTTGCGCACGCCATAGACCTGGTTGAACATGTTGCTGACCACACAGCAGTGGTTGGGGATCACCGAGACGCGCTCGCCGACGACCGGTCGGCTTTCGCAGGCCGAGAAGTCGACGAAGCCGTGCTCCTCGGAGAACTTGTGTAGACGGGCGTCCGGATATTCGAGGAAAAATCCGTAGTCGTCGAAGCCCATCGTGTCCGGTGTGAATGTCTTGCTGCCGCCGTCCAGAATGCCGCGATCCGCGGTGGGGCGGCTGACCACGGTGGTCAGAACGCGCATGGCGCATTGCTCCAGCGTCATGGCGCCGGAGCGGATCATGGCGCGGTCGCCGTAGACATAGGTGCCGGCGCGGTGTTCGGTGATGCCCGGATGGGTGTGGGCCTCCCACATGACCGGCGAACCGCCGCCGCTGACAATGTCGACGGTCAGGCCCTGGCCTTCGATCAGTTGCGTGGCTTCGACGATGAAGTCGTCTGCTGCGTCAAGGTTGGGATAGGTCATCAGGCCGGCAAAGCGCAGGCCCGGCGAGCCGGCAATGACAGCGGCCAGATCGGCGGCTTCCTGGGGCGTCTGCACGCCGCAACGACCGGTGCCGGCGTCGAACTCGACCAGCACCGGCAGCTCGATGCCGGCGACCTGCACGGCCTGGGCATAGCCCCGCACCGTGGTCACCGAGTCGGCGGTCACGCTGATGGTCGCCCGCTTGGCCAGATTGGTGAGTCGTTCCAGCTTGGACGCGCCCAGGATGTTGTAGGGGATGAAGATGTCCTCAATGCCGCCTTGGGCCATGACCTCGGCTTCGCTCACCTTCTGACAGGTGATGCCGACGGCGCCGGCCTTGACCTGCATGTGCGCGATCTCGGGAATTTTGTGGGTCTTGATGTGGGGGCGGTTGGCGATGCCGTGTTCGTCCAGATAGACTTGCAGACGGTCGATGTTGGCGGCCAGCTTGTCCAGGTCGATGACGACGGCGGGCGTTTCGAGTTGGTCGATGTGCATGAGAAACATCCTAATGGTAAATTGTGAATGCTCAATTGTGAATTGTGAATGGTCGGATATGAGCATCATAGGGGGATAGTTGGAACCTGTCAACGTTGCGCCGGAATTTCACGTGTGAGTGTACGCAGCGTTGACCATATTACGCAGCACCCTTCGACAAGCTCAGGGCAAGCGCAGCACGTAGCACCAATAACTTTGTAACCAAAAACAGGAGATCTCCATGAAAATCACGTCCATCAAAACTGCGGCCACCAAAGGCCACGGCATGCATCTGTGGGTCAAGATCGAGACCGACGCCGGCGTCACCGGGCTGGGCGAGTGCGTGCATGGCGGCACGCAGGCGATTGCCATCATCGGCTATCTGGAGGAGAAGCTCATCGGCCGCGATCCGTTTGCCATCGACGCCATCTTTGAGGGGATGCGCCGTTCGCATGTCTTCGACGGCGGCTCAGGCGGCGCGCTGATCACGGCGCTGACCGGCATCGAGATCGCACTCTGGGATCTCAAGGGCAAGGCGCTGGGCGTGCCCATCTACGAACTGATGGGCGGCAAGTTCCGCGACAAGATCCGGGTCTATGCCGACTGCCAGGTCGAGCCGGGCATGAATTTCGATGAGATTCGTGTGGTGGTGGATGGCGTGCTGGAGCGAGGCTTCACGGCCCTGAAGATCGATGTGGATATTCAGGCCTACGGCTATACCGGCAGCGAGGTCGAGCCGACTTCGAGAAGGACCCGTTCAACTACACGGCTCTCCAGTGGGAACACGAGCGCATGGTCAAGCTGGTCGAGATGGTGACGACGGCTGCCGGGCCAGGACATGGCCGTGGCCGCCGACGTGCACACGCGGCTCGATGTGCCCAGCGCCACGCGTCTGGCCCGCGATCTGGAGCAGTTCCACCTGCTCTGGCTGGAGGAGCCGGTCCCGGCCGAGAATGTGGCCGCCATGCGCGAGGTCAAGCAGTCGACGACCACGCCCATCTGCAGCGGCGAGAATCTCTACCTGCGCCACGGCTTCCGCGACCTGATCGAGCAGCAGGCCGTCGACATCATCATGCCCGACATCCCCAAGTGCGGCGGTCTCTCCGAGTGTCGCAAGATCGCCAACATGGCCGAGATCTACTACATGCCTTTTGCCCCGCACAATGTCTCGTCGCCCATCGGCACCATGGCCTCGGCCCAGGTCTGCGCCAGCGTGCCCAACTTCCTGGTGCTGGAGTTCCACTGGCTGCACCGCGACTACTGGACGACCATCATCCAGGAGAAGACCGACATCATCGTCGACGGCTTCATCCACATGAACGACCGGCCGGGTATTGGGTTGGAGTTGGATGAGGAAGTGGGGCGGCAGTATCAGTATCCGGGGACGAAGTGGTTTGCGTAGGGTGAAAACGAAAAATTGACAAGGTGAGGGGGTGACAAGGTGACAGAAGGACGATCTCGTCTCTGTCACCTTGTCACCCCCTCACCTTGTCAGTTCTCTATCCTTTCAACGCCCCAACCGTGATCCCCTTCTGAATCTGTCCCTGGAAAATCACATAGACAATGAAGGTCGGGACCATGATCATGGTCACGGCGGCGAAGAGCGCGCTCCAGTCGTTCTGGTAGTACTGTTGATGGAGCATGTAGGCCAGGCCCTGGGTGAGCAGGTAGCGCTTGGCGTTGGTCATCAACACGACGGGCAGCAGGTATTGGTTCCACATGCCCAGGAAGTTGAAGATGCCGATGCTGATCAGGCCGGACTGCGCCAGCGGCAACATGATCTTGAAGAAGACTTGATACTGGTTGGCTCCGTCGATGATGGCCGCTTCATGCAGCTCCGACGGCAACGTCTTGAAGAAGCCGGTCAGGAAGAAGACACTGAACGGCAGCGAATAGGCGACATAGACCAGAATCAATCCCTGATAGGTGTTGAGCATGCCCAATCGGTTGACGACAAAAAAGAGCGGGATGAGCGCCAGGAAGATCGGGAAGATCATACCGGCCAAGATAAGGTAAAAGATAACGCGGTTGCCGGGAAAAGGGAAGCGAGCCAACACATAGGCAGTCATGGCCGAGAGCGCCAGGATCAGCACTAGCGACGGCAGCACCACGATCATGCTGTTGAGAAAGTAATCGCCAATGTTGGCATCTACCCAGCCACGCCGGAAATTGTCCCACTGCGGTTCGGCGGGCAGCGACCATGGGCTGAAGAAGATCTCCTGGTCGGTCTTGAATGAGGTATAGAAAAGCCAGACCATGGGAAAGATGACGATTGCAGCCCAGAACGCCAGTGTGACGTTGAGTATCCAGCGTCGGATGGTTCCACCAACGCCCTCTTTGTACTGAGTCCGCTTGCTCTCATGGCGGGGTTCGGCCATTGCTTCAGAAGCCATATCAATACTCCAAACTCTCGCGACCCATCAGCCGCGCCAGTACCACGGATATGAAGAGCACGATGAAGAAGAGGGTGACGGCAATGGCCGTACCGTAGCCAAATTTACTGCCCAGAAACGCTTCGCCGTACAGATAGGTGGAAAGCACCTCAGACGCACGGGATGGGCCACCTTGGGTCATGGTCTGGGTGATGGCAAACATGTTGGTGGCGCTGATCATGATGAAGATGACCGCCGTCTGCAACGTGTCCCAGATAAGTGGAATCGTCATCTTCCAGAAGATTTGCCACTGGGTGGCGCCATCGATGCGCGCCGCCTCGTAGAAATGGTCGGGCACCGACTCCATGCTGGCGATGAAGAGCACCATGAAGAAACCGATGGCCTGCCAGATGGTCACGCCGGCCACTGAGGGCAGCACCCAAGCCGGATCGCCAAGCCAGACCGGCGGGTTCTCGATGCCGATGCCGCGTAGGATGGCGTTGAGGATGCCGATGATCGGGTGGTAGACGAAGCTCCAAAGCACGCCGATGGCCACCACCGACATGACCTGGGGGAAAAAGTAGGAGACGCGGTAGAACTTGCCGAAGCGGGCGCCCTGGGTGAGGACAAAACCAAAGAAGAGCGCGATGCCCAGGGTGACAATCGGCAGTACGATTGCGTAGAACGCGTTGTTGCCCAGGGCATTCCAGAAGTTGTCGTCGTTGAGCATGCGTACGATAGTTCTCAAGCCGATGAATTCCGGCGCCTTGGAGAGCCCTCGCCAGCGCGTCAGGCTGATGATACATGGCGCTGCCGTACGGATAGAGCACAAAGGTGAAGTAGAGCAAAAGCGATGGCAACAGAAACGGGATGATAATCCGGTATTTATTGCGATACATGACGGTCCTCCGTCAACAAGAACCGGTCTGCGCTCCCATAGCGGAGCGCAGACCGGCTGGTGCACGATCTTCCAGGAAGGAGTCGCCAGAGTGATGCGTCTTGCCGGGCAGCTTCCTGAAAGCTAGAACTTATTCACGCGTATACTTGATCACGTCGGGATCTTCCCTGACCTGGGCGGCCTTGGCCTCCATGGCCTCCATCCACTCGTCGGGCGTGATGCGGCCGGTGAGCAGATCGCCGGTGCGATCGCGTGATTCGATCGCTCAGATCACGATACCAGTCCTTCCATCGATAGTCAAAAGTATCATCGCCGGATGCCTCAGCGGCGGCACACGGCAGAGATCACAGCAGGGCTCAGATCCACACCTTCGGTGCCACCGGTAACGGGCATGATTGCGCCCACGTTCTCGGCCAGATACTTGGCGTTCTCGACGGACATGAGCGCACGCAGGTATTCCAGACCGCCGATCGGATTCTCGCCATTGGCAGGCACGATGAAGTTCTCACCCGCCCAGGCGAGGATAGAGTGGCTGGTGCTCGGATCGGTGCCGGGCACGGGCTTGACGACCATGTTGAAGTCGTCAGGCGTCATCTCGCGCATCTCGTTCTCCAGCCAACTGCCGGACGGGATGAAGACGGCATTGCCCTGCAGCCATTCCGCCTGGGATTCAGTGTGGGTGAGGCCCTCAGTGCCGGGCATGATCAGATCGCGGTTGTGGAGTTCCTGGATCTGTTCCAGCGACTGCTTGACAGCGTCAGTGGAGAAGGCGCCTTCGACCAGGTTGTCCTGATCGATGATGGTCTGCGATACCACCATTCTTGTAGATCAAGCGGCATGAGCACACCGAAGTTCATGTACTGGGGAAACTTGCCCTGATAGGTCCATGGGTAGACGCCGGTCTCTTCCTTGATCTGTTCACTCAACTCAAGCATGCCATCCCAGGTGTCCGGGTACTCCCAGCCCATCTCTTCGAAGAGGGTCTCGCTGTGCCAGATGCCGGACACCGTGTAAGCCATGCTTCAACTCATACTGGGTGCCGTCGTAGTTGCCGGTGTCCTGTGAGCCGGGGAAGAGGGTCTCGCCAAAGGTCTTGCCCGGTGTGTCCAGCGACGGTGCGTCGAAGAGCGGGGCCAGATCCAGCAGTTCGCCTTCCGCGACCAGGGCTGCTGCGTCCAAGTTGCCGGCGCCACTGTTGTCGATCACATCCGGCGGATCGCCGGCGATGAAGCGCGGGCGCAACTGCTCGCCCACACGCTGGATGCCCTCAACCGTCATCGGGTTGTCGGGATGGACGGCTCGGAAGATGTCGGCGGCATTGTCGAGGTAGCCGCGGCCATAGCCGCCCTCGAAGAAGATGCCTTCGACTTCTGCGCCGGCCTCAAGGCCGAGCGGATTGACAGCCCCTTCTTCGATCTCGAAGGGAAGGTCTGCCGGGGCCGCCGCTTCCTCTGCCGGTGCGGCTGCTTCTTCTGCCGGCGCATCGGCTGCCGGCGCAGCGGCAGGTGCGCTACAGGCCGTGAAGGCCAGTGCCAATACCAGCAGCAAGCCAAAAATGGTGAGTCGTTTCATGCTTTTCTCCTGAAATTTGTGATGTGTGGAACGGGCAAGATGGATGGTCAACTGCGACAGGATTTGTAGAAGATGGTGGTTGCGAAAACCGGTGGGAATGTGTCACCTCCTTTGCTGAGATTCCCGCTGAATCTGTTTTCGGCGTGGACTACTGTCCAATCGAACCGGATCGAATAGCGTTGGGGTTCGAACATTGATCCGGTACTCATGTGACTAATTTGAGTCTATCACCGCGCCCATCTCTGGTCAATTGGCGATGCGATCACCGGAGCGTAGTCTAAATTCGAGTCTGGCATCGACCAACGGTGCGGCCAGATGATCTTGTCGACATCCGCAGATATCGCCCAATCCGAGATTATCAACGACGTTCTAGATGATCCTCCTGCACAATGCGTGCATCGGGCAACTGCGCCATCAGTCCGCCGTCGACCAGCAGCGTGTTGCCGGTGATGAAGCTGGACTGGGACGAGACCAGGAAGAGCACGGCATCGGCCACTTCCTCCGGTCGTCCGCCGCGACGCAGCGGATAGGCGACCAGCGCCAGCTTGAGCCGTTCTTCGGGGATCGGCTCGGTGCCGGTCTTGATCCAACCGGGACAGATGGCGTTGACGCGGATGTTGTTGGGTCCGCCGTCCACGGCCATCTGTCGGGTCAGGTTGAGCATGGCCGCCTTGGCCGCCGAATAGACCGGATAGTTGGGGTGCGCGCCCAGGCCATGCACCGACGAGATGTTGACGATGGCGCCGCCGCCCGCCGCCATCATGGCCGGGAAGGCGTACTTGCCGAAGAGGTAGACGGACTTGAGACTCACGTCCATGCCCCGGTCCCATTCGTCCTCTTCCAGATCGACGACGCTCTTGTGGACCGACCAATAGGCGTTGTTGACCACGATGTCCAGTCTGCCCGGTCTGGGCCAATGTTTCGTCGACCAATGCCTTGATCTGAGCGTGATCGCCGACGTCGGTGAGCGAAAAGAACGCCTGTCCGCCGTCGGCCTGAATCTCATCCGCCAACTGCTCGCCCTTTTCGGCCAGAATGTCAGCAATGAAGACGGTCACGCCGTGGCGGGCCAGTGCATGGACGATGGCCCGCCCGATGCCCTGTGCGCCGCCGGTCACGATGGCCGTCTTGCCGGCCAGGTCTTGTGTGTATGGATTTTCTGTCATTGATGTTTGCCGTTCAATTCTTGATCAATTGTGGTTCGCTATCTGTCATCCTGAGGGAGTCAACTCGTTCAATATCGAACCGGCAACTGTCCAGCGAAGGATCTTGACTGCTCTGACAGAGACCCTTCGCTGATGTTTAGGATTAGCGGACTATCGCCGCAAAGCCGGTCAGGGCAGGACTGAGAGGGTACACGTCGGCAGACTGATACACTCTGAGCCCAACGAAGGGTCTCAAGATTGCCGTCCAGATTCTTCGCTGGTCTGTCATCTTGCTCGACCTATAGTCGCGGACACACTCAGAATGACAGAGCGCCTTCTGCGCGCAACTTGTTCCTCTCACCTACTGCGACGCCTAGCTTCGTTGGATGCTCAGAGTGAAAAATGCGAGAATCTACGCAAGGGAACATTAATCGGCGACGTCTCGCAAAATTGCCAGCAGCCGCGCCAGCACGATCTCATCCTCGCCGTCGGCCAGTGTCATTGGGTTGAGATAGATGCCGTCCTGTCCGGCCTTGGCCACCGAGATGCGGGGCGAGCCGTTGAGCAGTGCATCGGCAATCTCATCTCGAGACAAGCCGACACGTTCTGCGATCAAACGTCACCTTGGCCCGCGGCAGCGGCTGGAGCGCCTCGTTGGGGAAGGATCGCTCGGCATGGACGCCGTCGATCCGGTTGAGTTCGGCGCACCAGCCGGCAACGATCTCTTCATCCTGCTCGGCGCGCTGCGCCTGGTCGATGGTCAGATAGCGTTTGACCGCGGCCAGCAGACCGGCCATCTCTTCCTTGCCCACCTTCATGGGCCGCCCGATGCTGTGGTTGGGGCTGGCGTTGATGCGGCAGGCTTCGATCAGATCACGCCGTCCCAGGATCAGGCCCGACGACTGGGGGCCGCGCAGATCCTTGCCGCCGCTGAAGATGGCCAGCGCCGCGCCCATCTGCGTGAAGCGCCAGAGATTTTCCGTGGGCGGCACCTGGGCCGCGGCGTCGACGATGACCGGCACGCCATGGGCCGTGGCGATCTCGATGACCGTCTCCAGCGGCAGATCGGCGTGGCCGGTCATGACGCCCTGGAACCAGAAGACGGCCGCGGTCTGCGGCGTGATGGCGCTCTCCAGCTCCCACGGCTCGGTGCTTAGCGACGAGCCGATCTCGACGATCTTGACGCCGACCTGGCGCACGCCGTGGTCGTAGCCGTTGCGATGCGACTTGTGGATGATCACCTCGTCCTTGAGACCGCTGACGTCGGGCAGGCGGTTGATGGCGGCCGGGTCTGTGCCGGCGACGCAGGCCGCCGTGGCCAGCGCCAGCCCGGCAGCCGCGCCCGATGAGACATAGGCCGCTTCGTTGTGGGTCAGCTCGGCGATGCGCTCACCGATGCGGCGCTGCAATTCGTCCAACTCGATGAAGCAGGTTGACGCCTCGACCATGGCCGCCACCACCTCCGGCGGCATGACCGAGCCGCCCAGCCGCGTCAACGTGGCGTTGGCATTGATGATCGGGTCCAGCCCTAGCTCACGATACAGATTCATTGGGCGCTCTCCTGGCTCTGGGTGATCTCCTGGGCAGACTGACCTGCGGGCTGGGTGCCGGGCACGACCCAGTAGGGCGGCGGCGCGTCGGTCCAGATCGGCATGCTGAGCCCGGTCGGATCGTAGACGATCTCGCCGGCGCGCAATGTCATGGTGCAGTCGAGGCGTTTGTCGCCGACGAGCTTGGCGCGGCCGCAGTCGACATAGCTGAACTCGCCGCTCTCCTGCTTGAGCACGGCCACGTCGGCCTCGGCGCCCACCGACAGATGGCCCAACTCCGGATGGCCGATCTCATTGGCCGGGTTGATGGTCGAGAGCTTGATCACATCGAAGAGCGGCACGCCGATGTTGAGGATCTTGTTCATGGTCGTGATCATGTCGACGACCACGCCGTGGACGTTGCCCGTGTGCAGGTCGGTGCTGATCGAGTCGGGCACAAAGCCGTTCTGGATGGCGCGCACCGCGTTGCGGAACCAGAAGCTGCCCGCGCCGTGGCCCACGTCAAAGATGACGCCGCGCTCGCGCGCCTCGAAGAGGAAGTCGTTGGGCTTGCCGTTGTCGTCGATGATGGGGAACTGTTGGGCGAAGACGTGGGTGTGGATGTCGCCCGGCCGCGCCTTCTCCAGGATGAGCTGCTGATAGCTGCGCTCGGGCAGGCGCGGCCAGAAGTCGAACATGACCGGCTTGCCGCAGATGTCGCCGGCTGCCACCGCGTTGTCGACCGCGGCCCATGGCGGATGCTCGGCGTCCCACGGCAGTCGTGTCCAGTAGTGGGCGGTCTTGATGCCCACGCAGTCGTCGGGATAGGCCATCACCACCGAGGCGGCAAACTCGGGGTCCATGGTGCGCACGTCCTGCTCGTAGTCGCCGATCATGCCCAGGTCGACGATGTTGACGTAGGCGAAGATGCGCGTCTTGGCCAGATCGATGCACGTGCGCTTGAAATGCAGGAAGTTCTTGGCCCCGGCCGTGCCCGTGTCCACCATGGTGGTGACGCCCGAGCGGAACGAATGTGAGTCGGCCATGACGCTGAGGCCCTCGGGTTCACGCGTATGGTAGACGTGGACGTGGATGTCGATCAGGCCCGGCGTGACGATTTGGCCGGCCACATCGATGGTCTGTACGGCCAGCGCCGGATTGATGTCCGCCTCCACGGCCGCGATCTTGCCGCCGGCTATGGCGACATCCATGATGCCGTCGATGTTGTTGAGCGGGTCGATCACATGGCCTGCCTTGAGCAGCAGATCGTATTGGTGGTTCTGGGTCATTGTTGCCTCTTTCTGGTTGTCCTTCAAGGTCTTGCACAAAACCGTAGGGACAGGTCTCCTGAAGATTACCGAAATATTCCGGCAATGATGTAGGTGCGGTTTGTAACCGCACAAGCTGCGGAACCTCAAGGTATTCGGGAATCGTGCGGTTACAAACCGCACCTACGATTGCCGGACATCCCGAACCTTCACGAGGCCTGTCCCTAAACCGGTGCCTCTACACGTCAATCTTCGGCCAGCCCCGGCTGATAGAGGGCCACGCCGTAGAATTCATACGACGCCGCCCGATCGGGCACGTCCACGACGTGGACTGTGAAGCGTGCCGGCAGGCCGCGGCCGGGGCAATGTTCCTTAAAGAAGGCGCGATAGGCCTTGTGATAGGCCGTGCGCAGGCGTTCGGTCTCCTGGATGAAGCCCTCCGGATCGACCAACGGATTGGGCGACTTCGGCTGGCATCCGAAGGCATGTACCTCGATGAAATCGACATCGCCGATGGCGTCGCAGACGCCGGCCTCGCGCAGCCATTGTTCCCAACATTGGAAGACCAGCGGGATCTCGATCTCCGGCTCCATGCGCGTCACCGTGTCCAGGCCGAGAACGCCGGTGGCCGAATAGCCGCCGGTCAGACCGGCAAAGTAGAGCTTGAGATCGCCATCGCCCTGGTCCTCAACGACCAGGTTGGAAAGCACCGGATCGTCGCCCTCGTAGTAGTAGGTGATCTTGCCGCGTTTCTTGATGTTGAATGCCATTTCTGTCTCCTGAATGAAAGTGTTTGATCGGGTACGTTTTTGTCACACGACATTGATGTCGTAGCCCATTTGTCTGGCCGAACCGAACTGCTACGACATAAATGTCGTACTACAAGACCGAACGCATGGCGGCCACCGAATCCCGGAAGATCGTAGCCTTGTCCAGATCGGCGAAGATTTCCGCGCCGCCGAAAATCTGCACTCCCCAACTCGGCGACGACGCATCGACCGTGGCCAACAGGCTTTCGGGATAGTCCAGCGCATCCAATATCAACTGGACCTTGCGATCTGCCGGGACGTAAGCTGCCGCCGCTTCCAGGCATTGCTTTGCCCATTCCGGCGGCCGGCCGCTTTTGTGCGCGTAGATCAACGGGGTGAAGACGTCGATGGCTGGGGCCATCAGATCGTAGTCCTGGGCGAAGATGCGCGAAAGTGCGCCGTCGAATTCGTCGGGTCTCCACGGGCACATGTAGGCGCCCACGACACAGTCCGGAAGATGTGCGCGGATCAGCTCAGCATAGTGTTTAGCGTAGCGGGCGATTCGTTCACACTTGTGCTGCGTCCACGCCGTCTGATGCTCAGCGAGGATGGTCACGGGTTCGTCGGCATCGATGCCGGTCGACTCGCAGAACTCGGCGACACAGGCCGGGCAGAAACAACTCTCCTGCAAGTCCGGGTCCGGCGTTTCGAACCAGCCACCATAGGTAAGGTAGTCGAGCCAGATGCCGGCCGGTGTGAAGGTCTCTAGACCGGCAAGCAGATTCGCTTCGGTTTCGTCCAGAAAGGCCTGCTGGGACAGACAGACGCCCTGCACTAGCCGGCCATAGCGAATCGGCTTGCCGTCGCTCCCGATGGGGATCAGTTCGGGTCGTGCATCGAAGTCGGCGCGGAAGGTCTTGAACTCGACGCAAGGTTTTATGTTGTAGCGGGCGCAGGTTTCGAAGGCTTCAGGGTCAAACATGTGAAACCAGGCTGCGTTGGCGTTTTGGAATTCAAATTGCTGCGCATATTGGAGCGCTGCAGTACCATAGGGACCAAAGAGAAGTGGAATGTCCATTGAGCATCCTCTGAATTGGAGCGAAAATATGACTGATACGAATCCAACTTGCAAACTGGTTCGCCCGGATGAAAGCTATGTGGGCAAGCAAGCGTTTACCTATTTCTCCGGCATTTCCGCTGAAAACACCGGCTCGCAGGCGCTCTGCATGCACCTGTTGACAATCCCGCCGGGCGGGCGGGCTAAAGCCCATCTGCATGAGAATCACGAATCTGCGATCTATGTGCTCTCGGGACAGGCCGGCATGTGGTACGGCGAGCAATTGCAGGACCACATGCATTGCGGCCCCGGTGACTTCATCTACATCCCGGCCGGCGTTCCACATCTGCCCTACAACGAGAGCGAAGTCGAACCCTGTACTGCCGTCATCGCCCGTGCCGACCCGAGCGAGCAGGAGAGTGTGGTTCTGCGACCCGATCTTGATAGGGTTCATGGACAATAGGCGTCATACTATTCCTCATCACTGACTTCGTAGTTTCCCCATTTGCTGCCGTACGACGATGCGAACATCTCGGCGTTGGTGCGTTCAGCTTTGCGCCGCGCCTCATCCAGGATCGCCTGTCGCTGATCGGCGGCGTCGGCAGGGGGCGTGCGTTCTGAACGCACGACGCTCACGATGTGCACGTGGGTAATGTCGCCCATGGCATAGTCAACCGTCGTCCCCACCGACTTGCCGATGATGGCTTTGGCCAGCGGCGAACTCGCGCCCAGGAAATCCTGATCGAGATCGGCGGACTTGTCGAAGACGATATCGACGGCCATCCGATCGATCACTTGGCTGTCACCCACCAGTTCAAGCTCCACGCGCGTGCCGATGGCCGCCTGTGCTGGATATGTTGGTTGTTCTGTTGCCATGCATTGGCCTCGCTCTCGCACTCGGACAATGGGGGTACGACCCGTGCACACGAACGACGTGCGCACGAAACATGTGTTGAGAATTCACCCTAATCCCTTGTCCCCAACTCCCAATCACTAATCTCCCAACACCTCAATCCCCGCCTCCAGCACTTCGACGATCCGTCTACGTCGTAGACGCAGCCGCCCCAGGTGCCGCCGCTGGCCTGTTGCAGCGCGGCCCACAATCGCGTGTCGTCGGGCAGCGCCGGATTGGGGCGCAGGGCTGGATGAGGGTTGCGTTCGTGTAGCAAAACGTGCTGCTTCGTCAGGTGTGAGATCCTGTTGACTGTCCGCCGTTGCGACCAGATCGATGCTGCCGGTCAGATCGTTGCGATCGATGTCGATCTCGACAATGTCGCCGTCGCGTAGCTTGCCGATGGGGCCGCCGGCCAGCGCTTCCGGCCCGACATGGCCGACGCAGGCGCCGGTCGAGACGCCGGAGAAGCGCGCGTCGGTGAGGATGGGCACATGCTTGCCCCAGGGGATGAACTTGAGCGCCGACGTGAGCTGGTAGGTCTCCTCCATGCCGGTGCCGGCCGGCCCCGCGCCGATGAGCACCAGCACATCGTTGGCCTTGATGGGCGTGCCGCCATCCGTGCCCTTGATGGCGGCGATGGCCGCGGTCTCCGAGGTGAAGACGCGCACCGGCCCACGGTGGCGGTAGATGTTGTCGTCGTCGACGACGGTCGGATCGATGGCGGTGGCTTTGATGACCGCGCCGTCGGGGGCGATGTTGCCGCGCGGGAAGACCACGGTGCTGGTCAGGCCGGCGCGCGCGTGCGCTCTCCACATCCATGATCACGTGGTCGGGGTCGATCTGCCCGGCGCTCGGCCAGCCGTTGGCGGGCAACCTGTCGCCGCTCGCTTGCTGCCCACCAATCGAGGACGCTGTCCAGCGTGGCGCCGCTGGCGGTCAGCACATCCAGATGTAACAACCCCATTTCGCGTAGATGTAGCATCACTTCGGGCACGCCGCCGGCCATGAAGACCTGGGCCGTCGGGTGGTTGCGCGGTCCATTGGGCAGCGCATCGACCAGGCGCGGGGTCAGTCGATTGATGCGGCTCCAGTCGTCGACGCGTGGGGCGACGCAGACCGGCGGCGTGGGCGATGGCCGGAATGTGCAGCAGCAGATTGGTCGATCCGCCGAAGGCTGCGTGGACGAGCATGGCGTTTTCGATGGCCTTGTCGGTGAGGATGGCCGACAGCGGCGATCTGCCTCGTTGCGACAGATTGAGCAAGCGCCAGCGCCGAGCGATGCGCCATGTCGTACCAGGCCGGTTCGCCCGACGGGCAGAGCGCGCTGTGGGGCAACGTCAGCCCCAACGCCTCGGCGACGACCTGGGCCGTGGCGGCCGTGCCCAGGAACTGGCAGCCGCCGCCCGGCGATCCGCAGGCCGCGCAGCCCATGCTGGCCGCGTAGTCGAGGCTGATCAGATCGTGGGCGAAGCGTGTGCCGATGGTCTGCACTGTGCCGGCGTCTTCTGCGGCCACGCCTTCGGCATCCACGCCGGGCAGGGTGACGCCGCCGGGCACCAGAATGGCGGGCAGATCGCTGCATCCGGCCAGCGCCACCATGGTGGCCGGCAGCCCCTTGTCGCAGGTGGCGATGCCCATGACGCCCTGGCGCAACGGCAGCGAACGGATCAGTCGGCGCATAGTGATTGCGGCGTCGTTGCGGTAGGGCAGGCTGTCGAACATGCCGGTTGTGCCCTGCGATCGCCCGTCGCACGGATCGCTGACGTAGGCGGCGAAGGGGGTCACGCCCTGGGCGCGCAGGGTCTCTGCCGCCTCGCGCACCAGCAGTCCGATCTCCCAGTGGCCGGTGTGGTAGCCCAGGGCGATGGGCGTGCCGTCCTCGCCGCGCAGGCCGCCCTGGGTGCTGATGATCAGATATTGGGCGTCGCCGGTGCGGTCGGGATCCCAGCCCATGCCCGCGTTCTGGGTCATGCCGAAGAGATTGCCGCTCGGTTCGTTGAGCAGCATGGCCTCGGTGATGGGGAGCTGCCCTTCCGGGCTGTCGCCGACCAGCCGCGTATCATGGATGGTCTCTGCACTGCCGAGGAGTTGTTCAAGCGAATAGTCGGAATGGTTTTCGGTCATTGGATCCTCACATACGGGCTGTGTGACGTAGTTCGATGGGTGTTCAGATAGAGATTCATGATGCGTTATTATCGCCCCAAGCGCTTATCCACGCAACGAGTTCAATTTCGGATCGACCCAAACAGAAATTGCGTCGCAATCAACTTCCTGTAGGTCCGACTTGCAGTCGGACAAGATACATTGGCCAAACTGCCACATCTCAATTGGAAAGGGTCTCAATGGCGGAATTGTCACACTTCAAGTGCGACCTGTAATTTCGTATAGTTCTGATATCGGTGTGAACGATTGTTCATGTCCAACTGGTCCAGGACGCTCTGTTCAACGCTATCCGGGACGCGCTGGGTGGGACAAAGTATCGCATTCTGGGTCGAAACGCTAATGTGCGTGTAGTCATCGTGTTGCGATGTTTTGTGTCAAAAATTGACCCTTGTGCATGGAAAAATGCCATGCTAGGCTGAATGCAGTTCACGCCCCGGTGGTTCGTCAACTGCCGTGTGGCGGAGGCCCCCCAAGCATAGCCTTCGTCGCAGCGACAAGAAATGCGTGAACGCAGAGATCGATAGTAGAGACCGATAAGTTGAGGAGGGATTGGTATGCGAGAGCAAATCCGAACTTATCTACAGCACCCCTGGATGCGAGCGGCAGTGAGTGTGATGGCGATTGTTTCGATCCTTGCCGGCGTGGCAATGGTCGGAGCGGCGCCACAGACGGCCGACGCATCCGATGTGATGAATGTAGTGAAGAACGGAAGTTTCGAGAGTGGATTCACGAGCCAGCCCGGATGCGGGATGGTGGGCAGCGGCTGGACCTGCTTCACGAACGGCGGGGCGGCCGAGTATGGCTTCTATGACGACATGTGGGAACCGGTGGTGGCGGACGGCGAGCACAGCCAACTGCTGGAGATCAACACCAAGGGACTGGTTGTGGCGGATGCGGATCGCTATTCGGGCATCTACCAGACGGTGCGGGTGAAGCCGGGCGAGGTCTACAAGTTGAGCCTGGCCGGCATGATCCGGACGACGAACTTTGACGGCGATCCGTGGCGCTACCGTGTGGAAGTTGGATACACCCATGGACCACAGGCGAGCTGGCAGCAGGTCATGAACTGGCAGGACGTGGGCTGGGACGACTACTACCCGCGGACGGAGCCGGGCGGGTTCAGCGGATTCATGGGCCAGATCATGGCCAAGGAAGAGGCGCTGACCCTCTACATCCGAGTGTGGAAGAAGTGGGGCGTGCCCAACGAAGAGATCGATGTGAACCTGGATGCGATCTCGCTGGTGGGCATGGTGGACCCGATGCCGATGCCGAAGATGGGCATGGGCGAGAAGCCGATGGGGCCGCCGAGCATGCAGGGCGAGATGATGGCCCCGATGAAGCCCATGGGCGACATGGGAATGAGTTCCATGCCCCAGAGTTGCGGCGGCCCGAATCTGCTCTACAACGGCAGCTTTGAAGAGGGCTTCAACCCGGCGAGCATCGGCCACGTGGGTCGGGGCTGGGGCAGCTACACCAATGGCGGGGCTGCGGCCTACGGATTCTACGACGACATGTGGCCGCCGGTGGTGGCCGACGGCAAGCACAGCCAGTTGATCGAGATCAACACCAAGGGCATCATGCCGGCCGACGGCGACCGGGTGGCGGGCATCTATCAGCGCATCGGCAAGCTGGAAGTGGGCAAGAGCTACGAATTGACGGTGCGAGGGGTGTTGCGAGGGAGCGGCGGCGAAGCCGGCGACCCCAACCGCTGGGAGGCCGAGGTCGGCTACAACTGGGGCGGCGACACCAAGTGGCAGAACGTGAACAACTGGCAAGGCATGGACCTGGGCGGCATTCAGAGCCGGACCGAGCCGACGAGCATCGGGACCTACAAGGTGCGCTTCACGGCCCACGAGCCGAGCATGGTGTTGTTCCTGCAAGGCTGGTTCAAGTGGGGCGAGACGAACCTGGAGATGGACCTGAACTACGACGAGCTGAGCCTGCGGGCGTGCGAGTCGGTGGGAATGCCGCCGATGCATCCTGAGCAACCGATGCCGCCGATGCGGCCATGCCGCCGATGCGACCTGAGCAGCCGATTGCCAAGCGTGTGTGAGCACATCGTCAAGCCGGGCGAGATGCTGAGCGGCATCGCCGAACAGTATGGCACGACGGTGCAGGCGCTGATGCGGCCAACAACATCAGCAACCCGAACATCATCTACGTGGGCCAGAAGCTGGTCATACCGAACTGCGAGATGGGCATGAAGCCGACGCCCTACATGGGCCAGAGCATGATGGGTCCGGAGATGCAGCAGGGCATGGAACGGCATGCCGCAAGGACAGATGCCACAGGGACAGATGCCACAGCAGATCCCGGAATGCCGATGGAAGGCTCGATGGGCATGATGGCCCGAGCCGCCGATGCAGAATCCGCCGACGCAGGAGATGATGCATCGGGTGGCGGCCGGCGAGACGCTGAACGGCATCTGCGGCAAGTACGGAGCGGATCCGTACGAAGTGGCGATGATGAACGGAATCACCAACGCCAACTTCCTCTACGTGGGGCAACAGTTGCGCATGCCGTGAGAACTGGGGAATGGTGACCAGGAGTGAATGGTGAATCGGGAATGGGGAATTGTGAATGGGCACGGTAAGACGCCCAACCCCCTAATCCCCAATCCCAAATCACCGTTTTCCAATCACCGTTCCCCCACCAAACTAGATATCACCTGAAAACATATAGAAGGGGCGCAAGATCGTCTTGGTACTGGGGGGTGCTGGATCTTGCGCCCCCTTCGCGTCCAGCGGCGGTGTGACGTGAAATGGATCAGAAAGCATGGGGACAGGTCTCAGACCTGTCCGCTTTTGTATTGCACGCACTTGCGCATATTCATCGTCGCTTCCATAATAGACGCCAAAATGTGAGTGTATGGTCGCCTCAACCCCAACGATTCGGCATGACCTAGACCCTCGGAGGAAGCCCTGTGAAAGCGAGAATCGCACTTCTCTCACTGCTCGTACTATTATGCACGCTGTTCGCACATGGAACGGCGCTCTCCCAGATCGATCCGATTGTGTCGTCCACACCTGTTACATTCACCGTCGAGGCCATGGTGGATGGGCCGGATCGTACGGCTTCTGAGATCTACGCTGAGATCGCGCCCGCCATTGCCTATGTGAAAACGCCGTCCTCCACCGGCAGCGGTGTCCTGATTGAACATGGCTACCTGCTGACCAACGCACATGTTGTCCATCCGTACGACCAGGTGCGGGTCGTCTTTCCGGACGGATCTGAATTTCCTGATATGCCGGTCGTTGCCTGGGACATGTTCGCCGATCTGGCGCTTGTCGGGCCCTTCGATACGGCAATTGAACCTCTGGCGTTGGTCGATGGATCCGATGTTGAAATTGGCCGCAATGTTTATCTGATCGGTTATCCGCTTGAGCCTGATCCCTTTCCGCAACCTTCGATAACCAGCGGCATCCTCTCGCGGATACGCTCGTGGGACGCACTCGACCTTTCCCTTTTTCAGTCCGATGCGACGATTGCAGGCGGGCAGAGCGGAGGCGTGTTGGTGACCTATCAGGGTGATGTTATCGGCATATCGACGATTGGCTGGGACGGGTTTGCTATGTCCACATCTGTCCACGACGCACTGCCGCGTCTGGATGCCATGTTGGCGCAGGATGTGGATGTCACATTGACCGAACGAAGAGTGAACTTCGGTGACGCCTCAACCTTGCAGGAGGGCGTTCTACGCAACGATTGGGATGAACGCACCTATATTCTCAATGCGCCTGCCGGTTCCGAAGTTGAACTGTATGCCAATGGGCTTGGCTTACCCTATTTTACAGTGGTCGATCAATCCGGCTATCCCGTTGCAGAATCCAATTTCAAGGGCGAGACAGGTGCAACAGCATCGTTCACGATCTTTGACGACTTTCTCCACTATGTCCAGGTTTCCCAGTATGCGGACAGTGAGGAATCCTTCTCGTTGTCGTCGTCTCACCCGTTGATCGCCTACAACGATCCGGATGATGGAAAAACCCTGAGGCGAGGACAAACGGTGATTGCCGGCCTCGATACGCCGCTTGACTACGACTATTACGAAGTCTATTTGCATGCCAATGAACTGATTGAGATCAACGTCGATTCTATCGCAGCCGACACACTACTGAGGCTCGACTTCTTGGCTCCGGATCGCGAGGAGACTCTGTACGACGGATTCAGCGGCGGCGGCGTTTTCGATGACAATGACAAGATCGTCTATCGTGCGCCAACCAGTGGCGCCCATAAGCTGACCGTTGAATATTTGGGGGATTCGCCATCGCCCGGCGGTTACTACCTATCGCTATCTGCTGCCGACCGAACTGCCCAGCCCACCGTCCCTTCGTGGAGCCGTCAATTCGTCGATACGCCGGCCGGTCAGATGACCCGCTACGAGAGCGAAGATTCCGATCTCGAAATATTGTACCCATCCGATCTGACCGCCGCTCAGGAAGAGGATTGTTTGGCGGAGAACGCAACGCTCTGCGCCGAAGGCTATGATGTCGGGCTGACCGTCACCGAAAGAGATCTGACCAGTCTGCCGCAACGCGATAGCGAATTGAGTCAATACGTTCGACTACTTGCTGGCGTATCATGCATTTGACGCGCCCGGGTTTGAGTTGATTAGCCGCCAGCCGATCACGACATTGCAGGGACTGATGGGCGAAACGTTTCTTTTTTCCACGGACACCGGCCTTGCCACCGGCAGCGGCGTCGTCTTCATGGACGAGGCCAATGGCGTGGCCTTTGACGCAACCTACGTAGCGTCCAACGAGCAGCTTGAATGGTTGGATCCTCTGATTGCTGAATCGTTCGCCTCGTTTCGATCGTGGGCCGGCGTCGATCGGCAGGCGGATCCGATACATCATCTGGATCAGGGAAATCGCTATTTGACGGGCGAGAATGGCTTCGCCGCGCGTACCGCCTTCACGAAGGCCATTCAGTTGAACCCCGAACTGACTCCGGCCTATGCCCAGCGAGCGTATATTCACTATCTCTTCGAGGACTTGGACAGCCTACATGTTGACATGGACAAGGCCATCTCGCTGGCTCCGGACGACACGGCGCTCTATCTTGCCAAGGCGGACATGCTCTACCGGCTCTACCAGTATCGGGACGCCAAAGCCGCCATGGATGATGCCATCAAGATAGATGGGCTGGATCCGGCGCTCTACACCCAGCGCGCCAAGGTCCAGGCCATGTTGGGTGACTATGACCGCGCGCTCAGCGATCTGAACGGAGCTTCGACATTGGCGGAGGGGAGCCTGACGTGGGATGCCTGGGAGACGCTGGCGTTCGTACACCTACGCATGGGGGATTTTGTCGCAGCTGCCATGGACTACAATGACCTACTCGATTACGCTGATTGGCCGTCGCCTCACGCTTTGATGGGCGCCGGCATTGCCCACGCTGAACTATCCGAAAACGACATCGCCCTGGACCTGTTGACGGATGGCATGCAAGCCGCATATGACTTGGGCGCAGTGCGCGATCCGCAGCTTGAGATATTGTACGAGATGGCTGAGGAGGCGCATAACGAACTGTCCGAATAGTTGAAGCGTTGTCGGACGTCTGTTCTTTACGGGCTACGCGTGGTCAAGGTCTGTCGTTGATTTTCGGGGACGAATTCAAACATGCTATCGAAGAAAACGAGTTCCGGCGCGCCCGGCTCGAACGTGCCAAAGCTCTTCTCCAGATGCTCGTTGATTCGCTGAAATGTGGCATCGACCTCCAACTGATCCTGAGCATCAAGCTCGATCAGATTGTAAACCAGCGAGATGTGGTAGCCGTACGAATCGTGGTTGGCAAAACGAACGCCGGTCACTTGAGCGATGGCGTCACGATAGTCGGTGAGCGATGTGGCTGTCTCTTCGTCCCACGGTTCCAGCGCAATGAGGCCAGGCTTGCGCATGTGGCTGAATCGCAACCGAAGGGTCGCCGGAACCGGAACGGACGGCACTGTCTCCAAGAAGAAGTGATCTGTCTCAGCCAACGACGCGTTCAGCGGAAGTCGATTCGACCAATTGGACGCGACTCGAACTTGATCACAAAGGAGTTCCATCACCGTCATGTGAAAGCTGGCCGGCGGCAGAAAGGCAAACTTGTCGCTGCACTCCATGGCTGACAATGCCTGCTGTGCCCACAGCGCCTGCTCATAGATCACAGGTTGCTTCTGCGGATCAACCGTACAAATAATCGTGTTGCCAGGGAACGGTCGAACAGTGCCATCGGCATGGAACTTGCTTCCGACGGCTGATGTGTATTCTATAGGGAGCATGGGCGTTGTTTTTTCAACTTCTGAGAAAAAGGCGGCGGCTGAGTGAGGGGGGCAAATAATTGTCAATGCGTGACACGTTAACAATTCAGCATTCACAATTCACCGTTGATCTCCTTAACCACCACCTACTCCAGTGGGCTCATCCAACGGTCGGTTCCATCGCCGTCGGCCGCCCATCCCTCAATGGAGCCGTCGTCGCTGCGGATCTGATACCAATTGTAGCCGTTGGCGGCCTGCGGGCCGGCCAGCACTGTGAACTGCGATCCTTGGCTGGCTTCTGTGAGCAAAATTGCCCCCGTGCCCGGCTGCGCACGCACCGAGAGCGGAATCGATAGCAAGACACGGTCGCCGACGTTGGGCGGGCGATTGACCGGCTGTGCGACGCCGACTTTGGGGCTCAGCCACTCGGTCTCACTGTCGCCGGCTGCGGCCCAGCCCACATTGCCCTGGCCGTCATCCAACTGCCACCAGGTGAAGCCATCAGCCGTGGACGGGCCTTCGATGATGTTGACGATCTGATTGGCGCTCAGGCGGAGCACAAGTTCACCGCCGGCTGAGGGCGTCTGGCGCATGTTGAGGCCGCCGGGCGCGGCCACGCGTGCCGGCTGGCCCACGGCCAATGCCGTTCCAGCCACCACGGTGGGCGTGAACGTCGGCGTCGGCTCGCTCTCGGGCGCGCTGGTGGGTAGAGTCGGAATCGGCGTGGCTGCATCCAGCGGGGCCTGACTTTCGGCTTGAACGACCGCTCCGCCTGCGCCCCCGGAACTTCCGGCTTGGACAGTCGGCGTGGGCGTCGGTCGAGGAGCGAAGCTGCCGCAGGCAAGCGCCGGCAGCAGCCAGAGCAACGAAACGGCGAAAAGCACGCGTATCTGCCACCTATCGCGCCAGAGTATGTTTTTGATTTCGTTTGACCCCGTCGTCAATTCCGCTGTCAATTCCGCAGTCGATTTCACTATAGCGTCACCGAATACATCCAAAGAATCTCGTCAAGATCCGCCAATTTCTGCAATATGGACGCCGCCGGCACCTCATCCGTTCCCAGGGCCATGATCGCTTCTGTGCGCGGGGCACGACGGCCCACATGCATGAAGCTGATGTTGACATCGGCCTCACCCAGCATTGTGCCCACCCTGCCGATGATGCCCGGTCGATCCACATGGGACGTGAGCACGATGGTACCCGTAGCCGGGAAGTCGACCCACTGCTCGTTGATGCCGACGATGTGCGGCTCGCTGCGCAAAATGGCCCCGCGCACGGTCCAGCGCCGCTGTCCGCAGGTGGCGCTCAGCGTCAGCAGCGATTCGTAGGCGTTGTCCTCGCGCCGGTGCATCTTGCGTTCGATCAGATTCAAGCCGCGACGCTCGGCCAGCAACAGCGCGTTGACCAGGTTGACACGCGTGTCGACCACATCGGCCAGCAGCCCCTTGATCACGCCGGCGTTGATGTAGGTCAGGTCAAAATCGGCCAGCAGCCCATGGGCTGTGACCTCCAGATCGCCCATGCCCTGGGCGCCAAGCTGGCGCAGAAAACGGCCCAGGCGCTCGGCCAGGTCGATGTAGGGGATGAGGAACTCCAGGTCGGCAGGCGGAATCAGCGGCGCGTTGACGGCGTAGCGGGCCGGCCGATCGTTGAGCACATCGACCACCTGCAAGGCAACGTCGACCGCGACCTTTTCCTGGGCTTCGACTGTGCTGCCGCCCAGATGGGGCGTGAAGATCACATTGTCGCACTCGCGGCAGAGGGTTGTCGGCGGGCAGCGGCTCGTTGACGTAGACGTCGAGCGCGGCCCCGGCCACATGGCCGGATTGCAGGGCCGCGGCCAGTTCAGCTTCATTGACCACACCGCCGCGGGAGACGTTGAGAATACGTACGCCGGCTTTCATCGTCTTCAGACTGTCGGCGTCGATCAGATTGCGTGTCTGATCGGTCAGCGGCACATGACAGGTGATGAAATCCGCCTGTGCGAAAAGGGCGGGCAGACCGACCAACTCGACGCCGCGTTGATGGGCGTACTCGGCTGTCACGTAGGGATCATAGGCGACCACGCGCATGCCCAGCGCGACGGCTCGCTGGGTGACTTCCTGGGCGATGCGCCCGAGCCCGACGGAACCCAGCACTTTGTTGCGCACTTCAACGCCCATGAATTGGCTGCGCTTCCACTGGCCGGCGCGCACGTGCGCGCTGGCCGCCGGGATGTTGCGCGCCAGCGCCATCAGCATGGCGATGGTGTGCTCGGCCGCGGCGACCACATTGCCCGTGGGCGCATTGACCACGGTGACGCCCGACTGGGTGGCCGCTTCAATGTCGATGTTGTCAACGCCGACGCCGGCGCGGCCGATGACACGCAGCTTCTTGCCCGCCCGGATCACCTCGGCGGTCGCCTTGGTGGCGCTGCGCACGAGCAAGGCGTCGTAGTCGCCGATGACCTCGACCAGTTGCTCCGGCGTCAGATCGGTGCGGATGTCGACCTCAAGGCCGTCCGCTTCCATAAGCGGGGCCAGGCCGGATTCGGCCAATGAGTCGCTGACCAATACTCGATAGTTCATAGTGGATTTCCCAAAGTTCCCACAACAGTAGGTGCGGTTGGCAGCCCATAGGCATCAACCTAAGGTTATGTTTAGCTGCAGCAGGTTGTATTATATCACTCTGATAACCATGATAGGAGGATATGATGCAACCCAATTTAGAAAAAATCAGCGAAACGATCCAACAGTTTTTCGGTGTGCAAGTCGAGAGCATAGCCAGAAGGACGAAATTCGTCCAGAGACGGTCCAAGTTGACCGGATGTGTGTTTCTGGCTTCCATCGTCTTCAGTATTCTGGAAAAGCGAGAAATGACGCTGTCGAGTTTGGCCCAAAGTTGTCTGGATGTTGGCGTCGAAATCACTGAGCAAGGACTTGATCGTCGCATCAACGCTGGAAGCCAAGCCTTTCTAGAGGAAATGTGGACGCTGTCTCTAGAGCATTTTCGCCAAACTGAGCCGCTGGCAATCAAGTTGCTCAACCAATTCAGCGGCGTCTATCTGGTTGACAGCAGTCAGATCAGCTTGCCAGCCAACATGAGTGAACTCTTTCCCGGTTCTGGCGGCAATGCATCGACTGCGAGCATGAAGGTGCAACTGGTCTTTGATTATCTACGCGGCCAGTTTAAACAGCTTGAATTGACTCATGGGCGAGCGCCGGACCAAGGGTATCGTGGCCACTGGAATGTGCTCGAAAAGGACGCACTCTACATCATGGACCTCGGATACTATGTGCTAGAGACGTTCCGGGCAATCAGTGCAATAGGCGCTTACTTCCTTTCTCGACTGCAAGTGCAGACTGCGCTCATCGATCAAGAAGGAGAGCGAATTGCCCTGGCAGACTTGCTGGCAAACCAGTGTGAACCAGTGGCTGAATACGACGTTCGTATCGGCAGCCGACCTTGTCATCACATTCCATGTCGTCTGATTGCTATCCGTCTTTCTCAAGAAGTGGCCGACCGACGGAGGCAGAAAGCCAAGGCCAATGCTCGTCGCCATGGCAGAACAGCCTCCAAGGAATGTCTGAAACTCTTTGATTGGGGGCTCTTCATCACCAATGTACCTTCGGCTAGACTGCGCAAGGAAGATGTCGCTACACTCTATCGAATCCGTTGGCAGATTGAACTGGTCTTCAAGATGTGCAAAAGCTTCTGCGGTCTTGACTATGTCGCATCTCTGCGGCCGGAACGCATCATGACCGAGTTTTATGCCCGCTTGATCGGCGTGATCCTAACCTATTTCCTGATTGCACCTGTCAGGCTACCTTTTGGCGCCCAGTTCGATAGGGAGATAAGTCTGTTCAAGATGCGTGGTATGCTAGAACGCTTTGCACGTACGTTGCACATCACGCTTGGAATGTCAGACGCTTTTGTTGGGCAGATTCAGGTGTTCTATCATCATGTCGATCATTTCGGCTTCAAGCAGAAACGACGTAAATCCCCCAACTCGAGCCGACTTCTTGCTCTGATTTCTGAGTTCTACCACTGGGATTCCTATGATTTTGAGGACACCCCGGAACTAGACATAACCTTAAGTTGATGCGTATGGGATGACCACCAGGCCTGCGATGCACGCGATCAGCCGGTGGAAGTATTCCAGATAGAAGATCTGTTTGTAGCCGGCCAGATCCATGTCGGCGTTGACCTTGATGAATTCGGGCGTCTGCTGGTATTTGGCGAATTCCGCTATCCAGGCCTCTTGGCCCAGCGGCGGCAACACCCCGCGAAAGACATTCCATTCGACGATCGATAGGCCGGATCGGGTCAGGCGCACATAACCGCCAAAGACGACCAGGCCCACAATGATAGCGGAGACAATATAGAGCCAACGGGCAACAGTCTTGCTTGCTTGCTCAGTCATAAGATCCTCATTTGTGATGACTGTGTTCTAGATCAATTTGTTACAGCGGCGCGAACGCCGTCTTTGTTGTATTCTACCGCATGTCTGTCGCTGTATTGGGTTGCCGGCGTACGACGGCGGCGCACTCTGGCGGCACGGCTCTGCCACAGTTCGACACCGATCACCAGCGCAAAGCCGCCGGCATAGAGCAGCATGAAGGGCACAGACCACCATTTGTCGATGGTCACAGCATAGCCTGCCAGCCCCAGCGCATAGATCATCAACGCCACTTCACCGAACACCAGCGAATCCAGCGGCAGGCGATAGCGACTCAGTTGCCAGTGTTCGCCGTTGGCCTCGACGTCAAACTTGGGCATGCGCAGAAATTCGCCTCCGTCGGTGCGCAGACCCTGCCAGACGGCGCGGGTGTTGTTGAGGCAGATGCCGGTGCCCAGCAACATGAGGATCGGCAGGTAGAGGAAGTTACGCCACCAACGATCCCGATGCAGACGGAGTTGCGCGCCGGCAAAGAGAATCGGCGGCCCGATGGTCGCCAGGCTCAACGCCGTGAGCGGGGCCGCCGGATCGATGCCGAGCAGCATCAGCGGCCCGGCGATGAGCAGGAGCATCAGGAGGAGCGGATGAAGCAAGTAGCTGCCCAGGTGAAACAGGCCGAAGCAGCGGGTCAGCAATGGACGATCGCTGCGCCATACGCGTCCGCCCAGCTTGCGCAATGTTTGAATGCTGCCCTTGGCCCAGCGGAACTGCTGTCGTTTGAAGGCCGACAACTGGGGTGGAATTTCAGCCGCAGGCGCTGATGCTGTTGACATACGTCGGTTTCCAGCCGGCCATCTGGGCGCGATAGCTCAGATCGAGATCTTCGCAAAGCGTGTCGATTTGCCAACCGCCTACCTCAGGATCGGCGATGCAGTCGCGCCGCCAGATGCCCGCCGAGCCGTTAAAGCCAAAGTAGAATCCCGCGGCTTGGCGTCCTTCCTGTTCGATGGCGAAGTGGCCGTCCAGGGCCAGCGCTTGGCCGGCGGTCAGCGACGAGTAATCGCGATTAAGGTGCTCCCATCGCCCCTGCACGAAGCCGACCTGCTGATTTTCTTGGCCCAGAAAATAGGGAACAGCTTCTCGCAGGAAGTCGGGCGGCGGTAGGAAATCGGCGTCGAAGATGGCCACAAAGGGATGCTTCACCGCCGGCATCGCGTGTGCCAGGGCGCCGGCCTTGTAGCCGACCCTATCGTCACGTTGAATGGCCTGGATGTCGACACCCAGTTTCCGCCAAAAAGACGCTCGTTGTTGAACAAGCGCCAGCGTCTGGTCCGTTGAATCGTCGAGCACCTGGATCTGAAGCCGATTCCGGGGGTAGTTCTGATTGACACAGGCGTCGATCAGCCGTTCGATGACGTGCTGCTCATTGTAGATCGGCAGTTGGATGGTGACGCCGGGCAAGTCGTCGTCATCGCCGAGGGGGCCGGACTCGGCTCCTGATAGGCTGCGCCTTTAGCATGCGCCGTACGCGTAGGGTCAACCAGAGGGCATGAACGCCGTAGATGGCCAGGCCAAGCACGCCGATGCCGTAGATTAGTTGCAGAAAGACCGCAACGATAGTGTGCATGAGATGTTCGCTCAACAAAAAAGGCTGACGAAAGGGCCGTCAGCCAGTCTATTCGGTAGATTGCCTGGTGATTGGGGACTGGTGATGGGGGATTGGTGACCGGGGATTAGGGATCGGCGAACAAGGACATGCATCCGCATTCCAGAAACGACTCCCCGATCGCCAATTCCCGATCGCCGATCCCCGATCATCAATCTACTCGTCTTCCTCTTCGCGCTTCATCTGCGCCACGACCTCATCTGCCAGATGGCTCGGCAGCGGATCGTAGTGGTCGAATTCGATGGTGTAGACGCCACGGCCCTGGGTCATCGATCGCGGATCCGTGCCGTAGCGCAGTACTCGGCCAACGGCACCAGCGCCTTGATGACTGTGCGGCTGTTTCGCTGTTCCATGCCGAGCACACGGCCACGACGGGTGTTGAAATCGCCCATGATGTCGCCCATGTACTCGTCGGGAATCACCACTTCGATGATGTAGATCGGCTCAAGCAGGACCGGCCCCGCAGCCTGCATCGCCGCCTTAAATGCACTCACGTCCAGCCGTTTGGAAGGCGATGTCCTTGGAATCGACCGGGTGCTCCTTGCCGTCGTAGACCACCGCCCTAACGTCCACCACCGGATAGCCGGCCATCGCGCCGGTTTCCAACACCTGGCGGGATACGCCCTTTTCGATGGAAGGCAGATAGACCTGACTGATGGTGCCGCCGAAGATCTCGCTGGCATACTCGAAGCCGCTGCCGCGTTCGGTGGGTACGACCCGCATATGCACCTCGGCGAACTGGCCGGCGCCGACCGTCTGTTTCTTGTGGCGATATTCAGCCGTGCCTCGCGGGTGATGGTTTCCTGGTAGGGAACCTTGGGCATGGTGGTCGAACATTTACGCCGAATTTACTCTCCAGGCGGCGGATGTTGACATCGACATGTACATCGCCCATCCCCTGGACCAGGTTCTGCTTGGTTGCTGAGATGGTCTGAACCTTGATGGTCGGGTCTTCTTCGGTCAACGATTGCATCGCCTGGCCCATCTTGGCGCTGTCGGCCTTGGTTGCCGGTGAAACGGCAACCGAGTAGAGCGGCCGTGGGAAGACCGGCGGATCGAGTACGATGCCGCTGCCGGACGTGGTCAAGGTGTCTCCGGTCTTTACGTCATCCAGCTTCGAAACGACGCCGATGTCTCCGGCGACCAGTTCGTTGACTGCGATCAGTTCTTTGCCGCGTACGTGGAACAGGTTGGCAACCCGAAAGCTCTCTCCGGTGCGCGGGTTGGCCAATTACCGCCGTCGCGTTTGACTGTGCCGGAGAAGACACGGATATAGTTCATCCGACCGACAAAGCGGTCGATAATGGTCTTGAAGACGACCGCGGCCACCGGGCCGAGAATCGCACGGCCAATTCGACGCGCTCACCGTTCTGGGTCACGCTGACGGTGCGCTCAGAGGGAGCAGGCACGTAGCGTTCCATGGCCTTCTGCAGACGGTCAAGGCCGATGTCGCCAGATCCCTGTCCCGCAGTAAACGGGGATGATGGCACGGCTGCGTACGCCCCGATGCAGGCCGCGACGCACTTCATCGGGGGTCAGTACTTCACCCTCGAAATATTTCATGATCAGTTCGTCATCCGCTTCGGCCGCTGCTTCGATCAGGGCCGAAACGGGGAGCTTTTCCGCCTCTTCGAGCGATTCGGGGGGGATGGGGCCTTCCTTCCCTTCCGGGCCGAGAAACGCCTTCATACTCACGAGGCTGATGACGCCGCGGAAATCCTCTCCCTGGCCGATCGGCATCTGGAACGGCACGATATTGCCGTCCAGAAATGTCGTGGTCAGGCTCTCTACGGCCTTGTTAAAATCAGCGTTTTCGCGTCCCCATTCGGTTGACGAAGAAGATCGTCGGCTTGTCCCATACGCGGAGGCGATCCCAGGCCAGTTCGGTACCGACTTCAACACCGGCGACAGCGTCAACCAGGACAAGTCCAGCCTCGGCCACATGTAGTGCGCTATTGACTTCGCCGATAAAATCGACGTAGCCAGGGGTATCGATGAGGTTGATGCGTGCCGTGCCCGTTTCGAACGGCACAATGGAGAGGTTGATTGATATGCCACGGCGTTGCTCTTCTGCATCCCAGTCCGAGATCGTCGAGCCGTCCTCGACGCGCCCCGTCCGATTGACTGCGCCGGTACGAAAGGCCAGCGCCTCTGCGATCGTTCAGTCTTTCCGGACGCCGTGCCGCCCAATACAGCGACGTTGTGGATTTGATCAGTACCGAATTTTGCCATGCTTCCCCCTAAACAGAGTGATAGTTACGATAATTTCAATGCTTACCGTGAAAGTGGCTGAGTCACTATTTCAAGTTTCGGTGATTTGTATTCCGATTATATCCTACAAGGCCGATTTGGGGATATCAGCAGATGTCTGTGTTTTTGGATCTGAAGACAGTGACGCTACTGCTCAATCGTTCTCAAACCTCGTGAAGTTTACTGAAATTGCGCCTGTCTGTCCAACTGACCGTCTTCAAGTGGCCTGTCATCCTGCTCTGTCCGTTTGTCACGCCATGGCCATCTTTGGTATGATGCGCTCATGCCTCAATATTGAGAAACATGTCTTTATCTGCACTTATCGGACCCTACTGCTGGTTCGACGGCGACACGGACTCCCTGTTTCGTCGCTTGAAGCGGCGTGTGGCTGAGCGGGGCTGCAATACGATCCGCATCGATCGTTGCGGCTGTCTGAACCAGTGCGGTCATGGTCCCATGATCGTTGTCTATCCCGAAGCCATCTGGTACGGCAACGTCCAAGCGGACGATGTCGATGAGATTTTCGAGCGACACCTGTGCCTCGATCAACCTGTCGAGCGTCTTCGCCTTCAACTACCTCCCGGCAATAACAAACAGACCCAACGTGTCTCCGGCCTCGGTCCACGAGATCAAGCAGGTCGAGAAAGATCTGACGATCAACGTCACCAGCCCAACAGGCTGCCGCGGCTTTCGGTGCAGGATTCGATCGAAGCGGAACCTCCATCCCAGCCACACTAAGACCGCGGACACTTAAATGTGAGCGACAACGATCTAAGCGACAATCAGCCCCAGTCCAAACCGATCGCCAAAGATAGCATCGATTTTCGCCTGTTGTTGATCTACCATGCGGAAGAGATGCAGAATCGCTACGCCAATTTGGTCAGCTCTGATAGCGGTCGACCGCGGTCGGTTGGCAGCAGACTGACGCCTTGGCCAGTTGGTTGCACCGCCACTACCGGATTCATGCGCTCTTCGCACGCGGAATTGCGCAACCGATTGACGGCCCAGCGCGTCGGCCAGAGTATCGGCCTTCCCGTCACCGTGTACGAGGAATTGTTTCGTCCTTCGGATGCTTCGCCTGAGCATGCCGACGCGCCGCTTGATGGAATGCCGCCTGTTCCCTGTGCGGTCAGGCCGATCTGGAACCTCTGATCAAGAGCCATCAACAACAGGCTGTGGCCATGTTCATGAGCCGCCGATCCATGAGATGAACGCTCGGGTGTCTGTTGGGCGTTAAGAACCTGCACCTGCTGCTGCTGTACACCAGTGTCTCCGAGCTTCAGTGCCGCAACGGAGAATGGTACATTGTCTACCTCAATCGTCGTGAGCATCTGCCGGAGCCGATTCCCGATGACATCGCGCCTGCGCTTGAGGTGGAGAAGACGCCCGACCTTCCGGAAGATCTCTCGCTGTTGCCCCGAATCTACAACCAGGATGTGGCGGCTTTTGTCAGATAAGGATGACTCGGGTCAACGCAATCGTTTTGAAAACTTAATCTCGTTTGCCGATATTCCTGCGGGTGCAGGACGGGTGCTCGATATCGGAACCGGTACAGGCTTGCTGGCCTTGGCGTTGGCCGAATCTCGAGATGTGACGGTTTTCAGTGTCAACGTCGTCCAGCCATGCTGGAACGAGCCGAGCTGTTTCGCCTGAACAGCACCCGCGAGGTTGCACGCCCATGACTCGGCTGGCCACAGCCCAGGCATTGCCTTTCGCCTCCGCCGGGCGCTTCGATGTCGTCATCTGCCGGATGGTATTGCACCTCAACCGAAAGCCGGAACAGAACCTGCGCGAACTCTGGCGTGTGCTGCGACTTGGCGGCGTACTAATCATCGCTGACCTGTTGAGCACCCAAGATCCGGTCCGGCGTGCGACACAAAACGCGATTGAGGAGCGACAAAATTCCACCATGTGGCGGCCTATTCAGTTGCTCAGTACGGGGAAGTGATCACCCAGGCCGGATTTGTCCCGGAGTCCGAAAAGATCGCCACCTTCAGCCGCAAGTTGGATGACTGGCTTGCCGAACTCGGCGCTCAACCGGCCAATGGTGCCGTCGTGCGCGAAATGATCGAGGCCAGTTTGGAAACCGATGCTGCCGGCATCAATGCCAGGCGGCACGGCGACGAAATCCTCTTTGACCAACGTCTGGTATACCTCAGGGCTGTCAAGCCAGAAGCTTCGGATTGAAACGATTCCAAGGAACTAATGATCCACAAAGAACGCCAATAGCGACGAAGTGAGAGTACCCCTTCATGTTTATTGACGCTCTTCGTGGACAGCAATTTTACCTTTGCCCTAGCAGTCTGTTGGGGTAAGCGCTGATAGACCGGCCAATTAGACGGATGTGGCTGATAAATGCCGATAAAATCAGAAAAATCAGGCTGTTTCCGCCTGATCCGCTAATCAGCGTCTGTATTGCGTAACTCGACAGCCTGTTAGCGACTGTTTCTATACAGCTCGCGCAGAATGATCATCTTCTGGATCTGGGTTGTCCCTTCATAGATCTGGTAGATTTTCGCATCGCGCCCATGAGTTCTTCAACCGGATACTCACGGCTGTACCCGTTGCCGCCAAAGACTTGCACGGCATCGGTGGCGTTCTGCATGGCGGCGTCAGCGCAGAATGCCTTGGCCACGGCGGCCTCGGTTGTGTTGCGCTTGCCGTTGTCCACCAGCCAGGCCGACGCCAAGCCAATTGTTGGGCGGCATCGGCTCGGATCTTCATGTCGGCCAGGATGAAACCGACGCCCTGGAAGCGAGCGATGGGCTGGCCGAAAGCCATCCGCTCTCCCGCATACTTGACGGCTTCATCAAGTCCGCGCCGGGCCACGCCGGTGGCCGCAGCCGCAACCGGCGGCCGGCTCTTGTCAAAGACACCATGCCGATCATGAAACCCTCGCCCTCTCGCCCAAGGAGGTTCTCTGCCGGCACTTCAACGTCCTCGAAGAAGACCATCGAAGTCTGGGCCGCGTGCTGCCCCATCTTCTCCAACGGTTTGCTGGTAGTGACGCCGCCAAAGGCGCGCTCGACGATGAAACAGCTCATGCCCTTGTGGTCGGCATCGGGATCGGTCTTGGCAAAGACCGTGAAATAGTCGGCCACCGGTCCATCGGTGATCCAAGTCTTTGCGCCGTTGAGGATGTAGCGGTCGCCCTTCTTGATGGCCGTGGTCTTGATGGCCGAAACATCGGAACCGGCGTCGGGCTCGGTCATGCAGTAGGACATGATTTTGCCCTCTTCCGTGAGCCGCGGGAAATAGCGGTCCTTCTGATCGTCGTTGCCGGCAAGCAAAATCGGCAGGACGGCCAACTGGTTGAGCATGACCGCGGTCTGAAATGCCCCAACAGGCGTAGGCCAATTCTTCGCCGACAATGCATTCTTCGAAGACGGAAGCCCCAAGTCCGCCATATTCTTCGGGAACATTGAGGTTGACAAGGCCGATCTCGGCGGCCTTGTCGTCGTATCCCTGGGCCACTCGCCGCTCTGGTCGTAATGCTCCGCCTTGGGCAAGATCTCTTTGGCCGCGAAATCACGCGCCAGGTTCTGCAACATCTGCTGCTCTTCGTTCAGTTCGAAGTTGATGCCCCCATGTTGCCGTCCATTCTGATTCACCTTGCTTTCTTTCCCGCTTGGGATAGTGGATTGTACGGGTCACACAGCCCTTAAAAACAAGCGGAATGGCCCGGATCTTCACCGTGGGTTTGACCATATTGAAGCGATGCCTTATTCTGGCACTGTTGCCAACATGTTGACTGACCACGCCATGCCATCAAGAAAGCGAAAGCCACTATGCTGGAATCATCGTTTTTGTTCACGGAGATCCACGAGCAACCTCAGGTCTTTGGCCGCGATGTTGGCTGAGGAACGGGGCGCCGCGTCCGAGTTGAGCGCCGAGATTCAACGGCGACAGATCGACTATATTGTGATCGCCACCGCGTCGGACAGCGCCGGGCGTTACGCCCAATATCTGCTGGGCGCAGTCAACCGGCTGCCCGTTGCGCTGGCAACGCCCAGTCTCTTCACCATCTACGATCAGGCGCCGCTCTTCCGCAATGCATTGGTCCTGGGCATCAACCAGAGCGGCAAGAGCCCGGACATTGTGGGCGTGGTGGCAGAGGCCCGTCGCCAGGGTGCATTGACCGCGGCCATCACCAACGAAGCCGGCTCCGATCTCGCCAGCAGGCCGATCATGTCATTCGTCTTCATGCCGGCGACGAGCGTTCGGTGGCCGCCACCAAGACCTACACCAGCTCGCTGATGGCGATTTCGCTGTTGAGTACGTTGCTGGCCGACGATGCCGATATGATGGCGGCGATTGAACAGATCCCGGAGAAGATGATCGGGTTCTCTCGATCAACGATCATGTTACGCGTGGCTGCAACGCTATCGGCATCCAGAGCCTGTGGTGATGGGCGGGGCTACAACTACGCCACAGCATTTGAGTTGGCCCTGAAGCTCAAGGAACTCACCTACACGATTGCCGAACCGTACAGTTCGGCGGACTTCCTGCACGGTCCGATTGCTCTGATCGAAAACGGCTTTCCGGCCATAGTGGTTGCGCCGACCGGCGTCATGCTGCCCGAAATACAGGCTTTCATCAAAGTCCTGCGCCAGCGTGAGGCCGAGCCGATCATCATCAGCGATGACGAAGACACACTGTCCATGGCACGGATACCGCTGCCCCTCAACGCCTCGGCCCCCGAATGGCTTTCGCCGCTGATCGCTATTGTGCCCGGCCAGTTGGCCATGCATTTGGCGAATGCACGTGACTACGATCCCGATCATCCACGCGGTTTGCGCAAGGTCACGGAGACGCGTTAGCAACCGATTTGATCCACGAAGGGCGCCAATACCCACGAAGAGACTGTCCCATTCGCGGATAATTTGTTCAAAATCGTCACGCCAATTTGATCCAGCAGGCATTGGTCAGCTTCAGCAGGTCCGCCACCAGCAGTTCGATGTTGGCACTCCGCTGGCCTGCGCTGACGGCGATCGTATCGTAGGCTCGTGCACGCTCATCGACATAGACGGTAAAGCCCTTGTTGATCAGCGCCAGCGGACTGATGCCGCCGGTCTGCAGTTTCGTCAGTTGCTCCGCCTGCCTGTGCTCCGCCATCTTGACCTTTTTGACGCCGACGGCGTGGGCAAGTTGCTTCAATTCAAGCGTCTCCGGTCCGGGCACAACGACCAGCAGCGGTTTGCTGTGCGCCTGGTCGATCAGAGCGACCAGGGTTTTGAAGACCTGGTCAGGCGGCAGACCGATGGCATTGGCAACGTCAACGGCAGAGTGGACGCCGGCGTCATAATCGTACGTGTATACGGTGTAGGGTACGCGCTTGCTGTCCAGCGGACCACGTCACATTGTTCTTGAACGGCTTGTTTGTGGCTGACATTATGACTGGCTTCCCATGGGGCTGACACAGTGGATGGATCTGATTGTTCGCGAATCCGGTGCTGATGCTTGTTTTCGGCGTCTTCGTTGTGCTGGCAGCAAGCTGGCTTGCAGGAAGACGGCAGATGCAAGAACGGGGACGGCAGTTTCTGGCCCAGATCGACGACAGCACAGTGGCCCATGCCGCAATCGATGCGCCCGTA
>CAVOQD010000023.1:0-318766 GCA_963698255.1 uncultured Chloroflexia bacterium
CGAAAAACGACGGAGGAACGATGCACCAACCATAAAAAATTCCAGTGCGATATCCTGTGAACGTGACGTGGCTCTAAGAACTGGCCATCTCAAACAAATGACAGATGACAGACAGAAGCGCCAGGTCTTTGACCGCGTGCTCTACAACTTGCGCCAGTTACGCCGGCCGATCTTCGCCGCCGTCCACGGGATGGCTTACGGGGGCGGCAACGAGATGGCCATCAGCACGGACTTCATCATCGCGTCCGAGGATGCCCGCTTCGGCCAGCCTGAGGCCATGGTCGGTCTGTCTGCCGGCGGCGGCTCGCCGGTCTTTCTCCCGCGTCTCCTCCCGCCGGGCAAGGCGATGCAGATGCTGATGACCGGGGAACCGATCAGCGCGCAGGAGGCCTACCGGCTGGGTTTGGTCAATGAAGTTCACCCCAAGGCGGAGCTTATGAATGCGGCGCTTCGCATCGCGGAGAAGATCGCGGATAACTCGCCTACGGCGGTGCAGTCGGTGAAGCGAGCGGTTCAAAATGGACAGGGCGAGCCTGTTGAGCAGGCCATCGCGATCATGATGGATGAGCACTGGCGTTCGGTCGTTCATCCCGACCGTACCGAGGGCATCGTTGCCTTCACCGAAGGGCGTGACCCTGTTTTTCCGGATCCTGACTTTTGATGCGCAACATCGTTGATGTGAAGTAACGCTGAGCTCGGTTCAACCTACTGAAAATAGGCTCTTCGGGATTTCAGGGCGTATCGGTTTCGTAGGGCAGGTTTCCTTGAATCCCGGTTGAGCCAAAAAAAGAAAGAAGAATGTCAAATGAACACTGTTGAGGTAAAGACCGCTCAATCAACCCACCAGATGCCCGCAAGGAAGCAGACCAGCCTGGGCCTCTATGTGACTGCCAAGGAAGCCTACGAGATGGGGCAGGCCAATCCAGAGCAGGTCAAGTTCCTTGATGTGCGCACATTCGAAGAATATGTGCTGATCGGCCACGGGCAGATGGCGGTGAATATTCCACTCGCCTTCCCCACCTACAGTTGGGATGCCGGCAAGGGCAATTATTCTGTGGTGATGAACGCCGATTTCGTCGCTCATGTAGCAGAGCGTTTCGCACCCGATGACACGATTTTGGTCAACTGCCGGTCCGGTGATCGTAGTGCCATGGCGGTCAATGCGCTGGCCAAGGCGGGCTTTACGAAGGCATACAACATCATTGATGGCTTTGAAGGCGACAAAGTGGATGATCCAGAAAGCGTCTATCACGGCAAACGCATGCGCAACGGCTGGAAGAACTCCGCGCCCTGGACCTACGATCTCGATCCGGCATTGGTCTGGATGCCTTCTGACGATGAGCTGGAAACACTCCGGCATACGCTGGATCTCTAATAGCAAACCAGCGTAGGCCGATAGGACGCGGCTAGGGCGAAAAGCGCAGTGAGGTCGATTGATGGACGAGTCATGGGTGACGCTCGTCCTTCTGGGACTGGCGGCCAACGTGGTTGCCGGCGAGAGCGTCGTTGCGGCCGATGCTGACGTAGCTGCCGCCAGCGAAGAAGTCTCCGCCAGCGCTGATGAACCCATTGCGGATGACAGCAGCGCCGATACCAAGAGCTAAACTGACGCTTCAACGAGATCAGTAGTTCCTGGCGCCAGAGATTGAGAGGTTGCAGTCCCGTATATAATCTCTCGATCTCAGAGAAGATGAACACAAGTGTTAACCGAGGAACATTTTTCATGGAGACTTCCTGGCTCAAATGCAATATTCCAATCCTCTCATGGCTGCCCGCCTATGATCGCAGTTGGTTGAATGCTGATGTCATCGCCGGGCTGACAGTATGGGGACTGGTTGTGCCCGAATCGATGGCGTACGCCGGCGTGGCCGGCCTGCCGCCCCAATTTGGTCTCTATACCCTTGTAGTTTCGCTTCTCCTGTACGCCGTGCTGGGCACCTCGCGGCAGCTTTTCGTTCAGCCGACTTCGGCCACCGCCGCCCTGATCGCGTCATCGGTAACCGCGATCATGATCACGGCCGGCATCGTTACCAGCGGGGCGGATCTTGATCCAGCTGTCTACCAACAATATGCCGTTGCGTTCACCCTGGTTGTCGGTGCGGTTTTTCTGGCTGCCAGCCTGGCGCGCCTTGGTTTCATCACCCAGTTTCTCTCCAAACCGGTATTGGATGGGTTTGTGACAGGTCTGGCCGTTTTTGTCATGGTCGGGCAGCTCAACAAACTGTTCGGTGTCGAGAAACCTGCAGGCAATACGGTACAGAAATTTTTCAGAATTCTGCATGAATTACCCGAGGCCAATTGGGTTACCTTCGCCTTGGGAACGGGGGCGTTGGCGCTCCTGATCCTGATACCGCGCTGGAACAAAAAGATACCGGCTGGGCTGATTGTGTTGTTCGGCTCGATTGCCCTCAGCACGGCGCTCAACCTGAGCGCCGCCTATGGCGTAGAGGTTGTCGGCGATCTGCCCCAGGGGTCTGCCATTCTTTGCTTTGCCGGCGGTCTCTTGGAAAGTGCTGCCGCTCATGATCGGACCAGCCATCGGGGTCCTGCTCGTCGCCTTCAGCCAGTCGCTGGGTGTCGCCCATCAATACGCGGATAAGAACGACTATGAAATCGAGCCGAATCAGGAACTGAATGCCTTTGCCGTCATCAATCTGGCAAGCGGCCTCTTTGGCGGGCAGATTGCCGGCGGCAGCATGGCCCCTTCGGCGGTCAACGATGGCGCAGGCGGGCGTTCGCAGATTGCAAGTCTCGTCGCCTGGGTCGCTGTGATATTGACGCTCTTGTTCCTCACGCCGCTCTTCACGAATTTGCCGGAAACGATACTGGCGGCGCTGATCCTGCACGCGCTCTGGCACATCGTCGCTTCGCGCAAGCTGCACACCGCCCGGCTGGTGTCGCGCCCGGAATTTGCGCTGGGTCTGCTGACCTTTGCCGGCGTAATCTTTATAGATGTCCTGCAAGGTATGCTCATCGGCCTGGTGAGTGCACTGCTAGTCATCATCTACCGTTCCAGCCGCGCCCATGTGTCACGCTTGGGCAAAGTGCCGGATGATCCCGGAGCGTACTCGGACATGGCCCGCCATCCTGAAAACAACCCTGTGCCCGGCGTATCTATCATACGGCTGGACGCTCCAATCTACTATGCCAATGCTTTGACGGTTCGCGGTAAGGTGATGGAGATGATCAACAAATCCGAGCCGCCAGTGACCGCTGTACTCTTTGATGCCGCTGTACAGGATGCCCTGGATATCACCAGTTCCGATATGTTAAAGAGTCTCATCACGCGGCTGCACAATCAGGGGATCGTGACCTATTTTGCTGAGGTGCAAGATCCGGTGTTGGCGTTCAGCGCCAAGACCGGACTGCTCGAAATAATCGGCGAAGATCATCTATTTTCGACTGTGGATGCGGCTGTGGTCCAAATCGAGAGCAACCAATCGGCATAAAAGATAGCTTCCTCGGCTACCCTATTCATCTGACAAAAGGGCAATTATGAATGACCATCTGGAGGATAAACCTGAAGATACCGGCGCCGCACAGGCAGAGGCGAGCTTCTATCCCACGCTTGACCGCTTCAGCGCGTTCTCTGACGGCGTCTTCGCCATCGCCATCACCCTGCTGGTGCTCGAACTTCCTGTGCCGCCTGAAGACCTTCCACTGGTCCCGGCGTTGCTGGAGGCATGGCCCGACTTCCTGGGCTATATTATGAGTTTCGCCTTCATCGGCGGCATCTGGTTGACCCACTCCGGACTGACCCGACTCATGAAGCGCGGGGACACCGTCGCCAACGGTATGAATCTGCTACTGTTGCTGCTGGTCGCCCTCCTCCCTTTCACGACAAGCGTCATGGTCACACACCTGTCCACTGCGGACGTTAGCGTCGCGGTGTTCCTGTATGGCATCAACGTTCTCCTCGCTTCCCTTACGCTTAGTCTTCTCATCCGCTACATCGCCCACGAGCCCTCTCTGGTGGCGGATGACATCGCAGATGAATCGTTACGACGAATCACAAAGCAGCGTTGGATCTCGATCGGTGTGAATTCCATAGCAGTTGCAGTGGCGCTGATTGCGCCGTTCGTCGCTGTCGGACTGTACCTCATCCAGACAGTGCTGCTTGCTGGTATTCCCACTGGTTGGCATGCGCCGGCGCCAGCCGAGCCGCATTCGCACGCACTAGCAATATCAAATTCAATCGCACGTACAATGAATGGAGGCTTCAAATGTCAGATGAACGGATGGAACTTGAAGAAAGTGTCGCTGAAGAGTTGGCTGCCGAGGGTGAAATTGATATGGCCATCGGGGCCGCCGAATTGGACGAGGCTCGCGATGTTGCGGCGCTCGGCGTGGTGGCCGCAACCGCCGCTGCCTCTGACCTCACCCGCGCTGTGGATGCCGAAGTGGTCGCCGACCGCCTGGCTACGCTCAGCGATCTGGTCGGCGCCGCCGGCATCAACGACATTTCCGAGGGCGTGGATCTCCTATCCGCGGCCGATGATGTCGATGCCATGAGCGCCATAGTCGGCCTGATGAGCCTGGGTGACGTCGAGCGTGGTCTGGAACTGGGCCGCGTGGCGGGCGAACTCATGACCATCGCCAATGTGGTGGGCGAGTTGGATATGCCGGTGTTGGCTGCGGTGCTCGACGATCGCGGCGTGCAACTCCAGGATATCGCCACCGACGTGATCCTGCGTGCCGCGGCCGAGCGCAGTTTCGCCCATCTCATGGCCGCCACCGGCCGGAAAATCGGTGAAATGGGTGAAACGGAGATCGACGAAGGGGTGCTGCGTACTGCGGCCTCAGACATCGCTGCAGAGCGTTCCGCCGAGTTGGCAGCGGCCGGCGTTGGGCTGGCGGTCAGGGGCGCGGTCGAGGCGGAAGCCGCCGGCGCTGCCGCTGATCTGGCCGGTGATCTGGCGGCCGATGGCGTAGCCGATATTGCAACGGGCGCTGCCGAGTTGGGCGCAGCGGCCACAATGGATGAGGAGGAATAACCATGTGTTGTGCATTTTTGGCGCTTTTCTTGTTGGGACCGCGTATCTTCGGGGCCTTCTGGTGGCTCTTCCAGCCGGGACGTTGGAATTTGGCCTTTAACAACTGGGCCGGTCGGAACGCTCTGGTGGATCTGGCCGATCCTTGGCCTGATCTTCCTGCCCTGGACGACCATCATGTACATCATTGTGGCGCCCGGCGGCGTGGTCGGCTGGGACTGGCTCTGGCTCGGCCTGATGCTGGCCGGTGATATCGCCTCCTATGCCGGCGGCTCCGACCGCAAGATGTTGCCCGCGTACGAGGGCTATTAAGCCGGGTTAGTAGGCGATTTGTCTCTCTGCAACGGCCCAAAGCCGTTGCAGAGAGATGAATTGCCTCTGCCTTCAGATCTGTTGGCCGCGTTCTTCCTGGTGCTGGGGGGGCGGGCCCTTTGCACCGGCCCTGGTACTCTTCGTGAACTTTCTGGTGACGGTCCCTGTTGCCATGGCGTTGGGCTTCGACAAGGCGCCTCCCGGCCTGATGAAGAACAAGCCGCGACCGCTGAAGCAGCCAATTCTCAACACCTCGCAGTGGGTACGCATTGTCTTCCTCGGACTGTTGACGGCCATCGTGACAGTCTATCTTGAGAGTCTCTATCAGGCGACAGATGTGGCAACGGCAGCTACCATGGGCTTCGTGGCCTTCGCCTTGATGAGTGTCGCCATGGGCTTGAGCGCACGCTACGAGACCGCCAGCGCTTTCAACCGGGACATTTTCCACGATCGGAATCAGTTGATGCTCTACGGTCTGGCCTTGCTCTTCACCTTCCTGCCCACCGAGCTGGCCTTCTTACAGCGCATCCTGGGCACGACCCGGCTGACCACCGAACAGTGGATGATTGGCATCGGGTTCGCCATTGTCCTGCTGCTGGTCGACGAGGTGATCAAGTTCTTCCTGCGCCGTAGCCGAAACAAGAGCCAACCTGAGGCGGCGCCTGTCGCAGCAGTGCCGGCCCCAGCATAGATTATTCCAAACCCATCGTCCAGGAAACTGCCGGCTTCCTGGACGATGGGGTCGAAAATCTTGGACGAACAGTTCGTTCAACGCAATCTTATGCCCTGTCCAGCGACTCTTACTCAGCCTCTACCTACACAATCAAGCTGCTCATGGGGTTGATTTTTCTGGCGATGGCGTTGAAAATTGGCGCAGCCGTCCAACGGAAGGGGAAGAGCCGGAACCGCCCAAGAGGCTTTGGTTGGATTGCGTGTTTGAGCAATCGTGTTCCGCCAATCTCGAACTGACGACTATTCTTTCCTTGTGGCGGAACCTAAATGCATCGGCACAAATAGGCTTGCAGATCCGTCAAAGGAAGATTGCCGATGCACTGGGTCAGACCACGACAATCGGCAGCCTACACGACAAACGATGAACTTGAAAGGACACAGTGATGCTTCCCGTCGAACAGTCATGGTACAAAAAGCTTCTGCTTTTTTCGTTGGTGCTTGGTGCAGCCGGCGGGGTGTTGTCCCTGGTGTTTATGGCAGTGACCAACGCCGGCATCGGTTTGTTCTTTGGCAACGCCGGCACCGGCTGGTGGACGGGTCAATGGTGGTGGATCCTATTGTCTGCCCTGGGCGGGCTTGTGGTTGCAGCGCTGCGAAAGATCTGGAAGGTTCCTCAACACGTTCCCAGCCCGATCAAACTGGCCCACGACGCATGGGTCGAACCAGGCAGCGCAATCCCCTGGGTGATCATATCAGCCGTTTCGCTGATTACCGGCGCGGCCATGGGACCGTTTTTTGGTCTCACTGTCATGGGTGGCGGGCTTGGCTCCTGGTTAGTGACCCGGCTGGGCCATGAAGACGAAGAAGAGGCAAAAGGGGAGTACACATTGACTGGGATGGCAGGCGGTATGGGCGCCGCCTTCACCTCTCCTCTGTTTGCGGCCATTCTTACTGGCGAACTTGCGCCAACAAAAAAGAGCAGCTATGTCGCCGCCTTCATCCCCGCACTATTGGCGGCGGCTGTTGGGTATGTTGTCTACTTCGGCGTGACCGGCGCTACGATGTTGGGCGCCTATGCGCTGCCGAGCTATGACTTCCAATTTTCTCACCTGCTGATAGGCGCCTTGCTCGGTGTGCTGGCTGCATTCATCCTGATACTCTTTGCCCTGATCAACAAGCTGATCGTTGCGGCATTTGCGTTGAGTCCCAATCAGTTTGTGTCGGGCACTGTCGCTGGCGGCCTGGTTGGGTTGATTGCCTTCGCACTTCCGCTTGCGGCAAATTCCGGCAACAGTCAACTTGTGACCGTTCTTCAGGATTCAGCCGCATTCGGATCCGCATTTTTGATTGCTGTCCTGCTTGCCAAGATGTTGGCTCTTGCCTTTAGTCAGGCGGCCGGATTTTTGGGCGGTTTTGTCTTTCCACTGATTTTTATTGGCGGCGTCGCAGGGGTTCTGGTGAGCAACGTTTTTCCTATGATCCCCATTCAACTGGCTGTTGGCTGCCTGCTGGCTGCGGTGGCAGGGGCCATCTTGGCGGCGCCTGTTTCCCTCATCTTGATAGCGGCCGGCACGGTATCAATCGCACCGACGGCATTGGTCCCCGTCTGTATTGCCGTTGTAATTTCGCATATGTCGCTGGCAATCGTGCGCTGTTACGTGGTGGGAGAGAAACAACTCAAGACGCAGCAGCCTGACTGATTGCGGCGCGTGGGCTTTGGGATTAGGATCGGGGCCTGGACTATCATTCTATCCTGGAGAGATCGAACTTCATGAGCGTAGGAATCGCTGTACTGACCATCAGCGTCGTGCTGTACGCAGCGTTGGCGAACAAACTGGGGCGCTGGTCGATCACCATGCCCATGGTCTTCGTGGTGATCGGTTTCCTTCTCGGCCCCGAGGGAGCCGGCCTGCTGGCGCTTTCGCCGGATGCTGAATCGCTCAAGACATTCACCGAGATCACGCTGGCGCTGCTGCTCTTCGCCGACGCCTCGACGCTCACCTTTGGGCAGGTGGTGGACGATGCGAGCTTGTCTGCACGGTTACTGGTCATCGGGCTGCCATTGACCATGGTCCTGGGCGCAGGCGCGGCCCTGATCCTGCTGCCGGGCGAGGGTTTTGCCTTTGCCTGCTTGCTGGGGGCCGTGCTGGCGCCGACTGACGCGGCGCTCGGCCTGCCCATCTTCAACAACCCGCGTGTTCCGGTACGCATCCGTCGCGCGCTCAACATCGAGAGCGGGCTGAACGACGGCATTGCCACGCCGTTCGTCCTGTTCTTTCTCGCCTTTGCCGTCGCAACAGAAGAGGATGTGGTGGCGGCGGGCGGCTGGTTGCGCCTAGCATTGAGCGAGATCGCTCTGGCTGTGTTGGCGGGCGCGGCCATCGGCTTGATCGGCGGTTGGCTGCTGCAGCAGGCTGCCCGGCGTGGCTGGTCCACTGCCGGATCCGGGCCCATCGCCATTCTGGGATTGGCATTGGCCGCTTACTTCGGTTCAGTGGCCGTGGGCGGCAACGGCTTTATCGCCGCCTTTGTGGGCGGCATTGCCTTCCGCGCCGCCACCCGCGACCAACTCATGGAGCCGACCGAGTTCACCGAAACCCTCGGCACGTTTTTCTCGCTCATCGTATGGAGCATCTTTGGGGCCGTCCTGGTGACATTGCTCTTTTCTCAATCCTTTGAGTGGCGACCGCTGATCTACGCCCTGTTCAGCCTGACCTTGGTGCGCATGGGGCCGGTCGCGCTGGCGATGGCGGGCGCCGGCTTGCGGCGCGATACCGTGTCGCTCATGGGCTGGTTTGGACCGCGCGGCCTTGCCTCGGTGGTCTTCACACTCCTTGCGCTGGTGGACTTTCAGGGCGCCGGCCGGCCGGTGGATACGCTGATTCTTGCCGCCACCTGGACGATCCTCCTGAGCGTTATGCTGCACGGTTTAACGGCCGTACCGCTGTCATCCTGGTATGCACGCCGTTTGGCGGCGACGCAACCGCCGCCGGCAGAATTAGCCGGCGTGTCCGATCTGCGTCCGCGCCGCAGCGCACTGACGCATGCTGAGCGATAGCAGAGTCGTCATGAAACATCGCCTCCCGAGAGTGAATCGACAAATTGCTGTAGCCTAGACTTGATCGTAAGTTTGAACGCATGGTTCGCCCTTCAACTCAAAATGCGCTATAATGTCAGACAGTTTGATCGGGTATGTGGGCCGAATAACCTCTCCGAATTTGTATAAATTCGGCTTCCACTGTAACAAAACCACGAATTACTCTGGTTACACGGGATAGTCTCATCAATCAGTCGATCACCCTTTCCAAACTTAACCGGCCGCGTGTCGGCAGTCGGTTGGTGCTTCGTCCTCGCCTCATGGAGCGACTCGATGGCTTGGCGAGTCTGACGCTCGTGATCGCACCGGCCGGGTACGGCAAGACCACGCTGTTGAGTACCTGGCTGGAACAGAACGTCTTGCCGAGCGCCTGGCTATCGCTGGATCAACAGGACAACGATCCGGCCCTCTTTGTCACCTATCTAGTCTCGGCCGTGCGAACCCTCTTTCCGCTGGCCTGCCATGAGACGCTGGCGCTTGCGCAGGGAATGTCGTGGCCGCCGAGTTCGGTGATCGGCCGGAGCCTGTCACATGAACTCGCCGCCATTGACCAAGAGTTCGTGTTGGTTCTAGACGACTACCACCTCATTCATGAGCGTTCAGTTCATGAGATCTTGACTGAGTTGACCCGCCATCCGCCGCCGGCGTTGCGCCTGGTCTTTGCCTCGCGCATCGATCCGGCATTGCCCTTGGCCAGCCTTCGGGCCCGCGGTGATGTCACCGAATTGCGTCGGGCCGATCTGAGCTTTTCACTGGCGGAAACAACCACTCTGCTGCGTGAAGAGATGCAGATGGAGCTTGATGACCGCACGCTCTCCGATCTGAATATCCACACCGAAGGCTGGGTCGCCGGCTTGCGTCTGACCGCACTCTACTTTCAGCATATGGGTAACCCGACAGGTCGTTCGATGGGTCCAAAGGGCTACAATCGATATACTATGGACTATCTCGTAGCCGAAATCCTGACGCAGATTCCCACCGTCAGCAAAGAATTTCTGCTCAAAACTTCGATTCTAGGGCAGATCTGCGCTCCGCTATGCGTGGCCGTGACGGGCATCGACGAGCTTGAAGGTGAGGGCGAGTCCTGTTTGGAATGGGTTGTGCGCAATAACCTATTCCTTCTCTCCGTAGACGATGAGCAGTATTGGCATCGTTATCACCATCTCTTCCGTCAACTACTGCGCGATCAACTCGAACAGCAGTACGGTCGCGCTGAAGTGGACGGTCTGCACATGAAAGCCAGCGATTGGTTCGCCGGCAACGGCTTTGCCGAGGAGGCGCTGCGGCATGCATTGGCAGCAGGCCAAACAGAGGCCGCCGTGCAGATTGTGGCTGACCATCGATGCGCGTTGATGAACGACGAACGATGGCAGCTCTTGGAGCGGTGGGTACGTCTCTTTCCGCGTGAGGTCATTGACCAGGAACCTGAACTGCTCCTATCCGAAGTATGGTTCCAGTTGAACCGCGATCAACATGCTGACATGTCGCCCGTGCTCGATCGGGTAGAAGCGTTGCTCGTTCAAATACCACTGGACGAGGCGACCGTAGACCGCCTCTGGGGAGAAGTCGACGAACCGGCGCTCCGCGCTCTATTTCTACGCCGGAGACACTGAGCGCAGCATGTTGGCTGCGCAGCGGGCGCTGGAAAAGACACCGACATCATGGTGGATGTTCCGCGCAATGGCCCGCCTATTTTTGAGTGTTGGCTTCGTAGCGAAAGGTGATTTGGCGCAGGCGAATGCCACCCTCTATGATTCCGGCGAATCCGTGTACGACCACGCCTTTCAGTTGCGCATGTTGACCAACGCCTGTTTTATTCATTGGATTTCCGTCGATCTATCTGCGCTGCAACAGGCGGCCATCCAGATCCTGGCCAAAGCCGGCCAAGCAGAATTTCAGGTGGAGACAGTCACGTGGGCGCGCTATCATCTGGCCATCTGCCACTATCAACGCAATGAACTGGCCGAAGCGGAAGAACAACTTACCCCGCTCGTTCGACAGCCGTACCGATCCCATGTCCAGTGTTATCTCCACAGCGCTGCGGCCATGGCCCTGGTCTACCAGGCGCAAGGCCAGCCCGACAGAGCTCGTGACATTGCCCAGCGCATGATCACGTTCGCACTCGAGATTGACCGCACAAACGGCCTCTTTATGGCCAAGGCCTTCCACGCGGAACTGGCGCTTCGCCAGGGACGTCTCGCCGAAGCCGTCTACTGGGCGGAACATACGGATGTACCTCTTGCACTTCCGATGCCCTTTTTCTATCGTCTGCCTTTGACCCCGGCTCGGATCCTGATCGCGCAGAATACGCCCATCAGCCGGAAACGGGCCGGACAACGTTTATTGAATCTGCATGATTATTTCACCTCGATTCACTACACGTCGGTCGTGATCGAGGTGCTGGCTATGCAGGCGCTACTCCATCAAGTGGAAGGTCGCCAACAAGCGGCGCTGGCGACGCTCGGACAAGCCATCGCTTTGGCCGAACCAGGCGGTTCCATTCGTCCCTTCATCGATCTCGGCGAGCCGCTGCAGGAATTGCTGGAAGCGAGCCTGCGCGAACACGCGGCATCGCCTTTTGAAGCAAAGATCCTGGCCGCATTCTCACAGACTCTGCCTCACGGTGCGGCCGGCCGCCAAGCCAATGCCTCCCTGCTCACGCCGCTCACGCCGCGAGAACTTGAGGTGTTGGCTCTGCTGAGCAAGCGTTACACAAACAACGAAATTGCCGAAGCGCTGGTGATCTCTGTAGAGACAGTGGCCAGCCATCTCCAGCATATTGGTGACAAGCTCGGTGTTCGCGGACGCAGAACCATCGTGCAAGTGGCCAGAGAATTGGGTCTCCTCGAATAATCGCCCCCCCCCCCTTTTTTTTATCACCAGTTATTGGTGATGTGCAGGTCTCTAGATTGGGCTACACTGTACGTAACATGACTCTGTGTAATCCGCATTCCACGCTTGGGTCTTTCCACATCTGACAGAACGGACCTTTCCTACCGGGAGGTTGTGCATGTCACTCGCGCACGTAACATGCAAGATATCGATTCGCGGCTCGTACGATTTTTTCTGGGCCGACTATCTGGGAGACATGGTACTGCACGCTGACGTCGAAGCGGGCGAGATTCGCACCACCACCCTGTTCGGAGAGCCGCCAGATCTGGCCGCCTTCATCGGAATGCTCAGCTTGCTCGCCGATCTGGGCTATCCGGTCATCGGGTGCGAATACCAGCAGATTGAAGTCGAGGAATGATCTCGACTATTGGTTCGGTTGATTGGTGATCAACAATGCAATAGGGCAATGCGCACAAGCAAAAGGAGTGTATACCTATGGCTTCTGAAGAGATCGGAAAGAAGTTCACCTTCCCAACAGCCTACACGGTCCTGTTTATCTTGCTTATCCTGGTTGTGATTGCCACCTGGTTTGTGCCGGCTGGCCAATACGACAAGAGCGAAGACGGCGAGCCGATCCCGGGCACCTATCACCAGGTGGAATCCAACCCGCAGCGTATCATCGCCGACGGCCTGCTGGCTCCGGTCAACGGCATGTATGGTATCGAAGGGGAGGATGGCTCGGTCAGCGTCTACAATATCGGCAGCCTCTACGGGGCCATCGATGTGGCGCTCTTCGTGCTGGTCATCGGCGGCTTCTTGGCCATGACCATGGCCACCGGCGCCATTGATGCCGGCATCGGCAAGATCACCATTGCGCTCGAAGGCAAGGAGAAATGGATGATCGCCGTCCTCATGATCGTCTTTGCATTGGGCGGCACCAGCTACGGCATGGCCGAGGAGTCGCTGGCCTTCTACGGTCTGATCATCGCCGTGATGATTGCCGCCGGCTACGACGCCATCGACGGGGGTTGCCGTCGTCATGCTCGGGGCCGGCATCGGCGTGTTGGCCTCTACGGTCAACCCCTTCGCCACCGGTGTCGCCTCCGGCTTCGCCGGCATCTCCATCGCCGATGGGCTGCGTCTCGCGCCTGCTTATTCTGGTGGTCGGGACGTGTCGTGGGCATCATCTTCGTCACTGCGCTATGCGGAAAAGGTCAAGAAGGACCCGACCAAGTCGCTTGTCTACGACCAAAAAGAGGAGAATGAACGACGCTTCCTGGAGCGTTGCAGAGGGCGAAGAAATGCCCGAGTTCGACGGCCGGCGCAAAGTGATCATCAGCCTTTTTGCGCTTGCGTTCCTGATCATGATTTACAGCGTCATTCCCTGGACCGAGTTGGGGATGCCCCTGCCCGAGTGGGGATGGTGGTTCGGCGAGTTCACGGCGCTCTTCCTGGGTTTCGCCATCCTCATCGGCATCGTCGGTCGATTGGGGGAAGCGGGCATTTCCGAGACGTTCATCAACGGCGCCCGCGACATGCTGGGCGTGGCCTTGGTCATCGGGCTGGCGCGGGGCATCAGCGTGATCATGAGCAACGGCCTGATCATCGACACGATTCTGTACTGGGCCGAGAGCGCTGTCGCGGACTTGGGCGGCGTGGCCTTCATCAACCTGGTCCAGTTGCTCTATCTGCCGCTGGGCTTTCTCATTCCCTCCTCGTCGGGCCTGGCCACGGTCTCCATGCCGATCATGGCCCCGCTGGCCGATTCCGCCGGCGTGGATCGCAGCCTGATCGTCACCGCCTACCAGTCGGCAAGCGGTCTGCTCAATCTGGTCAATCCCACCTTTGCCGTGGTCATGGGCGGCCTGGCCCTGGGGCGCGTGCGCTACGACAAATGGCTGCGCTTCACCTGGCCGCTTCTGCTCATTCTGTTCCTGATCTATGCAGTCGTCCTCAGCATCGGCATCTTCTTCCCGACAGCATGGCATTCTGATCGAACGCTCTATCGCGATGCCTGCCCACTGCATAGCAGGCAGGCAATCTCGATACGCCTATGTAACACAACGTTTAGCACAACAGTTACATCGGAGAGACGACAATGGCTTTCAACCTACGCAATCGCAGCTTCGTCAAGCTGCTGGACTTCACGCCCGGCGGAGATCAAGTTTCTGCTGAAGCTGTCGGCGGATCTCAAGGCGGCCAAGTACGGCGGCTACGAACAGCCGCGACTGACGGGCAAGAATATCGCGCTCATCTTCGAGAAGTCCTCGACGCGCACACGCACGTCCTTTGAAGTGGCCGCCTATGACCAGGGCGCCAACGTCACCTACCTGGGGCCGGCTGGCTCTCACATCGGCCACAAGGAGACCATGAAGGACACGGCCCGGGTGCTGGGTCGCACCTACGACGGCATCGAGTATCGCGGCTTCGCCCAGGCAACGGTGGAGACACTGGCCGAATATGCCGGCGTGCCGGTCTGGAACGGGCTGACCGATGAGTTCCACCCCACCCAGATCCTGGCCGATGTGTTGACCATGACCGAACACAGCTACAAGGACCTGCCCGATATCGCCTACTGCTTCATGGGCGATGCGCGCAACAACATGGGCAATTCGTTCATGGTCGGCGGCTGCAAGCTGGGCATGGACGTGCGTCTGTGCGGGCCGAAGCATCTGTGGCCGGAAGAAGATCTGGTGGCCCAATGTCGTGAGATCGCGGCCGAGACCGGCGCTCGCCTGACGTTGACCGACGATGTGGCCGAAGGCGTCAAGGACGCCGACTTCCTCTACACCGATGTGTGGGTCTCCATGGGCGAGCCCGATTCGGTCTGGGCGGAACGGGTCAAGCTGCTCAAGCCCTACCAGGTCAATGCCGAGGCGATGGCCTTGTCCGGCAATCCCAATGTCAAGTTCATGCACTGTCTGCCCGCCTTCCACAACACCGACACCGAAGTCGGCAAAGAGATGGAAGAGAAGTTCGGTCTGGAGCAGGGCATGGAAGTGACGGAAGAGGTCTTTGAGTCGCCGGCCTCCATCGTCTTCGATGAAGCCGAAAACCGCATGCACACCATCAAGGCGATCATGGTGGCGACGTTGGGAGACTGAAGATCGAAGAACTGAGGACGCTGAAGAGCAAAGATCGAAGAACAAAGATCGACGGTGTAGAGGCAGGATTGCGATGGCTCCGTTTTTCGCTCTTCGCTCTTTGCTCAGTCTTCCACGATAAAGGAGACGCGACATGCGAATCGTCGTTGCACTGGGCGGGAACGCCCTGCTCAAGCGGGGCCAGCCATTGACGGCCGACGAACCAACGAGCAAATGTGCAGGTTGCAGCCAAGGCGTTGGCCCCGGTGGCACACGAGCACCAGCTTGTGCTTTCCCACGGCAACGGGCCGCAGGTCGGCCTGCTGGCGTTGGAAGGCGGCCGCCTACGAAGAGGTCGAAGCCTATCCGCTGGACGTGCTGGGGGCCGAGACCGAAGGCACCATCGGCTATATGATCGAGCAAGAGCTGGGCAACCTGCTGCCCTTTGAAGTGCCCTTTGCCACCATCCTGACCATGGTCGAAGTCGATCCGGATGATCCGGCCTTCGAGAACCCGACCAAGTTTGTCGGGCCGGTCTATGAGAAGGCGCAGGCCGAGGCGCTGGCTGCCGACAAGGGCTGGGCCATCAAGCAGGATGGCGATATGTGGCGTCGGGTCGTGCCGTCGCCGTTGCCCAAGCGGATCTTCGAGCTGCGGCCCATCAAATGGCTGCTTGGAGAAGAATACCATCGTCATCTGCGCCGGCGGCGGCGGCATCCCGGTCATGTACGAGAAGGGCAAGGAGCGAGCGCTTGGTCGGCGTCGAAGCGGTCATCGACAAAGACCGGGCTCGCGAGTTGCTGGCCAGCGAGTTGGACGCCGACCTCTACATCATGGCCACCGATGTGGACGGCGTCTACGTCAACTGGGGCACGCCGCAACAGCGCAAGATCGACCGCGCCACGCCCGATGAATTGGATGCCTATGACTTCGCCGCCGGCTCCATGGGGCCCAAGGTGGAGGCCGCCTGCGCCTTTGTGCGCCAGACCGGCAAGCTGGCCGCCATCGGCGCGCTGGCCGATATCGAGCAGATCGTGGCCGGCAAGGCCGGCACGATTGTCGGAAACGGATAACGTACGGGCGGCCCTTGCGGTCGCCCGCCTGTGATCCAATCGCTACGGGCGACCACGAGGGTCGCCCCTACGACACACGAAAGGAACACTCAGACATGTCTGAATTCGGCGTTCATTCTGAAGTCGGCAAACTGCGCAAGGTCATCGTCCATCGCCCAGGTCTGGAGATGCGGCGTTTGACGCCGACCAACTGCGTGGAACTGCTCTTCGACGACGTCATCTGGGCGCGCAAGGCGCGCCAGGAGCATGACGCTTTTGTGGACCTGATGCGCGCAGAGTTTGGCGTGGATGTCATGCGCGTGCATGAACTGCTGCAAGATGTGGTGGACGACAAGGCGGGCCGGGCCTATATCCTGGATCGCAAGCTGGTGCCCAACGAAGTGGGCGTGGGCGGGACGGTCGAGCTGCGGGCGTGGATGGAAGAGATGGACTCGGCCACGCTGACGGCCCATCTGATCGGCGGCGTGACCGTGTCGGAGCTGCCCGACGGACTTCCGCAAACTGGCCGAGAAGGCCTATCCCGGCACGGATTTCGTGCTGCCGCCGCTGCCCAATCAACTCTTCACCCGCGATAGCTCCTGCTGGATCTACGGCGGCGTCACGGTGAACCCCATGTACTGGCCGGCGCGGCGCAAAGAGACGCTGCACCTGACCGCCATCTACAAATATCACCCCAAGTTCAAAGGCGGCGACTTCAACATCTGGTGGGGCGACCCTGACGTGGACCATGGCAGCGCCACGCTCGAGGGCGGCGACGTCATGCCCATCGGCAACGGCGTGGTCCTGATCGGCATGGGCGAGCGCACCACCTATCAGGCCGTGAGCCAGGTGGCGCAGCAGCTCTTCAAGCACAAGGCCGCCGAACACGTGATCGCGGCCAAGATGCCGCCCGACCGGGCCAGCATGCACCTGGATACTATCTTCACCTTCTGCGACCGCGACCTGGTCACCATCTATGAACCGGCCGTCAACAGCATCACGCCCATCAGCTACCGCCCCGGCGACGCCGAAGGGACGTTGGATGTGACCGTCGAAGAGAAGGGCTGGGTGGAGGTTGTGCAGGAATCGCTGGGCTTGAGCAAGTTGCGGGTGGTGCCCACCGCGGGCGACGCCTTCGAACAGGAGCGCGAGCAGTGGGATGACGGCAACAATGTTGTTGCCCTTCAGCCCGGCGTCGTTGTTGCCTACAACCGCAACGAATGGACCAATGCCCGGCTGCGCAAGGCCGGCATCACCGTCATGGAGATTGACGGCTCCGAATTGGGCCGTGGACGCGGCGGCGGCCATTGTATGACCTGTCCGGTGTTGCGAGACGCGGTGTAGAAAATCCTACTTGCTGCTTGCTACGTAAGGTTGTTCCAAACTGTTCCAACAGAGACGAATGGTCTGCTGCACGCACCTCACGCAGCAAGTAGCAAGCAGCAAAACGGGGAATCAACCATGTCTGAACTCAAAGAAACAGCCCGAGCTATCAAGCCGCCTTCGATGGTCGACGCCCTGATTCCGATCGTTCGCGCTTATCGTACTGTTGGCGGGTGCAATCTTCCTCTACGGCGATGGGGCCACCTCCGGTCCCACACAGGTGGCCTTGATCCTGTGTACCATAATCGCCGGGTTGGTCGGCCTGAAGAATGGCTATGCCTGGGAGGATATGGGCCACGCGGCGGTAGAGGGGATCTCTACGGCGATGGGTGCAATATTTATTCTGCTGGCCGTGGGGGCGCTGGTGGGAACCTGGATGATGTCCGGCACGATTGCCACGCTGGTGCATCTGGGCATTCAGTTTCTGAGTCCAAACTGGTATTACCTGGCCTGTGTCTTCATCTGTGGTCTGTTGGCTTTGAGCATCGGCAGTTCCTGGACGGTGGTCGGCACTTTGGGCGTGGGCTTGATCGCGATTGCCGATGCGCTGGGCGTTTCACCGGAACTGACGGCCGGCGCAGTCATCTCCGGGGCCTATTTCGGTGACAAGATGTCTCCGCTTTCCGAGACCACCAACCTGGCTCCGGCCGTGGCCGGCACGGATCTATACACCCATATCAGAGGTATGGTTTGGACGGCCGTGCCTTCCATCCTGATTGCTTCGCTCATGTTTCTGCTCATCGGCCTCAATACCACGCCCCAGGCGCCGCTCGATCTGACGGAGGTGCTGGTGATCATCGAGAGTGTCTTCTACATCGGCGCGCTGACCCTCATTCCGCTGCTCGTGGTGTTGATTATGTCGTTCAGGAAGATAGCCGCATTTCCGACGATATTGGCGGGGGCATTGGTCGGCGGATTGACGGCGATGATCTTGCAGCCTGAAGTCGTGATTGCCTTCGCCAATGATCCTTCGCTTGCCAAGCCTCTGGCCATGATCAAAGGCGTATGGTCGGCAATGGCCACCGGTTTTACAATCGAGACCGGCTACGAAGGGTTGGACAGTCTCTTTTCACGCGGCGGCATGTCCAGTATGTTGACGACCGTCTGGCTCATCATCAGCGCCATGGCTTTCGGCGGCGTACTCGAGTACACCGGACTGTTGACCCGATTGTTGCAACCGGTTGTGAATGCGGCAAAATCTGACCGAGCCTTGGTGGTAGCGACCGGTTTGACCTCGATTGGCATGAACATCGTGGCCGGTGACCAATACATGTCCATCGTGCTCCCTGGCCGAATGTACCGCGAACTGTACCAGAAGCGAAACATCGCTCCCGAAACGCTCTCCCGTGAGTTGGAGGATACCGGCACCATCACGTCTCCCCTGGTTCCATGGAACAGTTGCGGGGCGTACATGGCGGCTACGTTGGGGATCGCCACCCTGGCCTACCTGCCGTTCTGCTTCTTCAATTTGATCAATGTGGCGCTTTCCTTTGCCTACGCCCTCTTTGGTTTCCAGATTCGTCATGTTGAAGCGGAGAAGGCTCCATTGCCGGCCCCTAACAAAGTAACGCTCTATGGCGTCGGTAACCGTCGGGCGGAACCCACTACGCCCGAGCTCGCAAGCAGCAGCCGGTAAGGAAGGGGGGCATGGACTTTCACGCGTAGGTTGGAGAGGCGGACTCGCATTTTGCCTTCGTTATTTTGCGAAATCTCTGCTATACTACCGCGGAGGCGTATTGACCGGTTAGTGGGCAACCTTTTTCGGTCGATTCTGCCTCATTTCTCTTGTTTTTCTGCAAACCACCCAAAAAAGCTAGATTTAGTACAGGAGGTAAGTGAACATGATGAAACATGGACCAGTCGATCTGGTCGTACTTGCGGTGGGGGAACCTCGTTTCGACGGCTCCATCCTCGCTGAGCTTGAGAAACAGGCTGCCAAGGGCACTATTCGCGTTCTTGATGCAATGGTGCTCTTCAAGGATGAAGATGGACGCTGCTGGGAACTCAATCTTGAGGATCTGCCGCCGGAAGATGCAGCAGCAATTGGCTTCATTGAAACCGGAACGCAGGGGCTATTGGACGCCGAGGACGCAGAAGTGCTTTATGAAGGCATGGTGCCAGGCTCGGCCGTTGTGGCGTTGGCCATCGAGCACGCCTGGGCGGTTGACCTTGTGAACGCCATCGATGCCCAGGGGCTTGAGGTAGCGATCAATGTCCGTATACCGGCGCCGGTCGTCGACGAGGCCTTCGCCTCGCTGGCAACGGATTAACGAACCATTACAAAAGGAGATTGACATGCCAGGTTTGGTACGAGGAATGGCACGAACTGCGGCTGTGGTCGGTACGGCCACGGCGACAAGAGGCGCTGTGAACCGCCGACAGGCGAACAAGAACGCAGCCGCCTATTCACAGGCTGCCGCACAGGCCGCTCCGCCGCCGCAGGAGTACTATGAACCGGCTCCGGCCCCAGCGCCTGCTCCAGAAGAGGATGTGATCACTCAGCTTGAACGCTTGGGCGCGCTCAAGGCTCAGGGCATCCTGACCGACGAGGAGTTCGATGCACAGAAGGCGAAATTACTCGGCACGTAAAGACGAGCGTGGTTATTTGCCGGACTAAATATCAACGATCAAACCAATCGCGAAAAGGAAGTAGACAATGTCAAACAAGAACAAGCAAGTGATCATCGCTTATTTTCCCGGCGCGGACAAGGCCGACGACGCCGCTGATATGATCAAGAATTGGGACAGCGCCAATGATGACGTGAAACTCGGCGGCGTGGGTATCCTCTTCTGGGAGGACGGCAAGATCAAGACGCGTAAAGTCGGCGGTCGCGCCGGAAAGTCCGGGGCCAAGTGGGGAACCGCGCTTGGCGCAGTAGCGGGGATCCTCTCGGGCGGCGCCACGTTGATCGGCGGCGCTGTGGCAGGCGCGGTCGGCGGTGCTGTGCTGGGCGAGTTCTTCCACAAGAGCCTCGGCCTCAGCGACGAAGACAAGGATCGCCTGGGAAAAGAGCTGCAGAATGGCGCGGCTGCATTGGTCGTCATGGCCAACGCAGATGAGGCGGCGGCTACGTCTGCCCAACTAACTTCGCTGGGCGGCACGGTGGAGAGTTATGCAGTGCCCGATGAAACCATGGACGCGGTCGATTCTGCTGAAGAAGTTCAGCCTACCGCCGATTCTGACAAGGAGAAATAGTCATGTGTTGTGCATTCTTGGCGCTTGTTTTGCTTGGCCCGCGTTTTTTCGGGGCAATGTGGTGGCTCTTCCAGCCAGCTCGCTGGCAGTTGGCCTTCAACGGCTGGGCCGGCGGTACGCTCTGGTGGATGTGGCCGATCCTTGGCATCATCTTTGTCCCTTGGACAACCATCATGTACATCATTGTCTCGCCCGGCGGCGTGGCCAGCTGGGATTGGCTCTGGCTCGGTCTGATGCTGGCAGCGGACATCGCATCCTACGCCGGCGGTTACGGCCGTAAGAGCATCCCCGCCTATGAGGGCTACTAAAAAGGAGATCGTTTATGTCGAATCTAGTTGTTATTACCTTTGACAACGAAGAAGAGGCGGGCAAGGTCCGTGAATCGATCCGCCAGCAGGAAAAGGGTGGCCGCATCAAACTGGATGACTCAGCCGTGGTCGTCAAGGACGCTGACGGCAAAGTCCATGTCAAGAATCAGTTGGATCGGGGCGTCAAGATCGGCGGCGTGACCGGCGGTTTCCTGGGACTCCTCATCGCTTCTATCTTCTTCCCGGTGGCCGGCATCGTTGTCGGCGTGTTGGGTGGTATGGGCGTCGGCGCCTTGGCCGACCTCGGAATCCAGAAGAAGTTTGTCCAGCAAGTGAGCGAGGAAATCAAGCCCGGCAATTCGGCGATCTTCCTAGTCGTGCGCGAGGCCGATCCCAATGCGGCGTTGGCGGCTCTGCGCCCATACAAGGGCACACTCTTCCACACGTCCTTGGACCCGGAAGATGAAGAGACGCTGCGCCGTGCACTGAAAGACCGCATCGAGTAGGGTATCGAGTAGGATCATTCAAAGGGAATAGTGGGGGCTGGTTCGGTCACCAATGACACGCTAGCATGACCTTTGAAAGGTCAAAAATATACTGCACATCTAGAACCGCTTCGTCACATGCCCGGCTGCACTGACCCACCGAAGGCAAGTTTTCGTCGAAAAATAGGTCGGCGGGCGCAAAATAAGCGGCTATTCCGCATCCATGCCCCACCGTTTTTTGACAGATTTCAGTTGTGCAGTTTAGCGTCGTGCCTTTCAAAGGTCATGCTAGTTGACAGATGTACGATGTCGTAGTGTGGTTTGTCACCGCACGTTCTTCTGTAGAGCAAATCGTGCGGTGACAAACCGCACCTACAACGATTGTTCTGCATTGGCTTGAGTTGCCTGAGAGAAGAGAGTTGGGTGGAAGGCGGAAGCATGACGACGGCAGCCTCAACGCCAACAAAGTCGCTACGAGCTAAAGCCGAGGTATGGATCCCCGGTCTGCACGTGCTGCGCACCTACCAGATGCCTTGGCTGCCACGCGATGTTGTGGCCGGCCTGGTGCTCTCTGCGCTGCTGGTGCCGCAGGGTATGGCCTATGCAGAGCTGGCAGGGCTGCCGGCGATCACAGGGCTCTACACCACGGTCGTCTGCCTGCTGGCCTACGCTGCGTTCGGCCCCTCTCCCTACTTGGTCCTGGGCCCCGACTCATCACTCGGCCCCATGATCGCGGCGGCAATTCTGCCCCTGGCGGCCGGCGACGAGGCCTACGCCATCGCGCTGGCGGGGATGCTGGCCTTGATGGTCGGCGCACTCTGCGTCGGCGCCGGCATCGCCCGGCTCGGATTCGTCGCCGACCTGATCTCCAAGCCCGTGCGCGTTGGATACCTGGCTGGTCTGGCCATCACCATTTTCGTTGGCCAACTGCCCAAGCTTTTCGGTTTTTCCGTCGACGCCGATGGGTTGGTGCAGGAGTTTTTCGCCGTACTTCAAAATCTCGATGAGACGAACCCGTGGACGCTGGCGGTTGGCCTGCTGACCCTGGTCATTATTTTGGGCATGAAGCGATGGGCCCCGCGCTTGCCCGGCATCCTCTTCGCGGTATTGGCATCCATTGCCTTCACGGTGATCTTCGACCTGCCGTCGAAGGGCGTCAACGTGATCGGCGTGCTGCCCCAAGGGTTTCCGCGGCCCACATTTCCTGGGGTGGCGCTGGCCGATCTGCCGCTGCTAGCCGCGGCGGCGCTTGGCATGACGCTGCTGGCCGTGGGCGACACCATTTCGACATCGACCGGCTTTGCGGCGCGACGGGGCTACGAAGTGGATGGCGATCAGGAGTTGGTGGGCATTGGATCGGCCAATCTGCTGGTGGGCATCTTTCAGGGCTTTCCCATCAGCACCAGCGGCTCGCGCACGGCGGTGGCCGAACAGTCCGGGGCCAAGACCCAGTTGACCGGCGTGGTTGCCGGCCTATCGGTGCTGGCCATGTTGCTCTTCGTGCCGGGGTTGGTGAAGAACATGCCCCAGTCGGCCTTGGCCGCCCTGGTGATTGCGGCGGCCATGAGCCTTTTCGACGTGGCCGAACTGAGACGACTGTGGTCGGCGCGGCGCAGCGAGTTTGTGTTGGCGATGGTCTGTATTCTGGGCGTGGCATTGGTGGGCGTGTTGTCCGGTATCGTAATTGCGGTCACGGTGTCGATCTTGCAGTCCTTCGCACGATCATGGCGTCCTCACAAGGCTGTGCTCGGTAAGCCGGATAGCGTGGACGGTTTCCACGATCTGGAGCGATATCCCGATGCGCAACAGATTGCGGGTCTGCTCTTGCTGCGCTGGGATGCACCGCTCTTTTTCGCTAACGCCAATATCTTCCGCAAGTTTGTCCGCGAGCAGGTCGCTGCGGCCAGTCCAACGCCGTCCTGGGTGATCATTGCGGCCGAACCGATCACGGATGTGGATGCAACGGCCGCCGACATGCTCGTTGATCTGGACGAAGAACTCAACGCCGCCGAAATTCATCTCATCTTTGCGGAACTCAAGGATCCGGCACGCGAACAGATCGAACGCTATGGGTTGTACGGCACCATCGATAGCAGACACTTCTACCCGACATTGGATGTGGCTGTGCAAGCGTTCAGTGATGAGACGGCGGATGGGTAAAAGGACAAATGTTGTGAGAGAGCTGCGATTTGACTTCCCAGACGAGACGACCGGCGACTTGCTTTGCGAGATCGTGGCGGCCGACTATGTGCTCGGAACAGAGGATCCGGTCGAAGCCGCAGAGATCTTCTACGATACGTTCGACTGGCGCCTGTTCAAGAAATCCCTGGTACTGTGTCGTACCGGCAATGAGTGGACCCTGCGTTGTTTAAAAACCGGTGCTGACCGCGAGCGACTAACCAGCGGCTCGGAGCCAGGCTTCGTCTGGGAGATCGCAGACGGTCCGCTCAAGCAGCGTATTGCATCCATCGTTGGCGTGCGACGACTTCTTCCTGTGGGTGAGGCGACGTTCCATACTGCTTCCTACCGCGTTCTCAATGCCGACAGCAAGACCGTGGTCCGCTTGTCTGCCACGAAAGTATGGGCAGTCCACTCCGATAACTACGGAGATAGTATGCGACGCACGTTGCCGGACGCCGATGCGGCTCTGCTGGACTTTCACGTCGTGCTTCGGCCCGTGCGTGGGTACGGCGGACATTTTCGGCGCCTGGCCGGGAAATTTGAGGGAGCCGGTCTGACCGCGGGCAGATGGCAGGATACGTTCGAGCGCATAGTCAGTGTGACGGGCAAGCAGCCGGGCGTCTACTCGGCCAAACCCGATTACCGGCTCACGATTGGCACGCGTGCCGATGAAGCCACGAAGGAGATTCTACGCAGCACGTTGGCGGTCATTCGGGCAAACGAGGAGGGCATCAAGGCAGATTGGGATATCGAGTTCCTGCACGACTTTCGCACGGCGGTACGGCGGACACGGTCGGCGCTGAGCCAGATCCCGGACGTCTTTGCGCCGGAGGTCACGCAAGAGTACAAGGAAGCGTTCGCCCAACTTGGTTCGCGGACGAATCAGTTGCGCGATCTGGATGTCTATCTGATCTCCGAACCTGACTATCGAACCATGCTGCCCGAGGCCATGCGTGATCACATTTCGCCTTTGTTCAACTACATGCGGGCGCAGCGTGGCCAGGCCCTGCACGAAGTCAGTGACTACCTGAAATCTACGCCCTATGCTGACATGCTGGCGGCCTGGGAAGCATTCTTGCTGGAACCTGTTCCAGATTCGCCTGCGGCGCCCAATGCAGCACTTCCCATCGAAGAACTTGCGCGTCGGCGTATTGCCAAACAGTACCGGCGCGTGATCAAAGACGGTAAGAAAATACTCGACTCGGATGAGGATCAACCCATTCATCAGTTGCGCATCGACTGCAAGAAGCTGCGCTATCTGATGGAGTTCTTCGCCAGCCTCTTCCCGAAAAAGAAGATTGGCAGATTGGTCAAGCAGTTGAAAATCCTGCAAGATGAACTGGGTGTATTTAACGACTTGTCGGTTCAGCAAGTCTATCTGTTGCATATCGCCGAAGTGTTGCCGGCCGATGACGCGCAGGCTAAATTGGGACTGGTGGCCGTCGGTTCACTGATCGAAAAGCTGGCCGGTGAGCAGCAGGCAATGAAACCAGGACTTGCAGAGGCTTTCACCGAATTTTCCGCCGCCTCCAACCGTGCACTTTTTCGCCGACTTTTCAGTGATAAGGGAGGGCGACAAACGTATGACCACGCTGGCTCTCTACAGCAATAAAGGCGGCGTCGGCAAGACGGCAGCAGCGGTGAATCTAGCCTATCTGGCTGCCATGTCGGGCAAGACAACCTTGATCTGCGACCTCGACCCCCAGGGCGCTACAACCTACTACTTGCGCGTCAAGCCCAAGGTCAAACGCCGAGCGCGTGGCTTTGTCAAGGCGAGCAAGGCCATCGAAGAGAGCATCAAGGGCACCAATTACGAAGACCTCGACCTCTTGCCGGCTGATTTCACCCATCGCAATCTTGACATCATCTTTGATGGACTGAAGCATTCCAAACAGCGGCTGGGTAGAGCGCTGAAGCCGTTTGAGCGGGAATACGATCTGATCGTCTTGGATTGCCCGCCCACCATCAACATTTTGGCCGAGAATATCTTCAACGCCGCTGACTATCTTCTAACGCCGTTGATTCCAACGACCCTATCCGTCCATGCCCATGAACAGATGCTTTCGTTTCTTGGCGAAAGCAACTACGCACCGGAGAGGGTCTATATCTTCTGTTCGATGGTCGATAGACGCAAGAAAATGCATCGGGAAAGCTGTGACAATATACAGAGCACATTTGATCGTGTTCTGCACAGCGCTATTCCTTATCTGTCTGAGATCGAAAAGATGGGTCTGACGCGGGAACCGGTAGCAGCGTCTGCCCCCAGATCGATTGCTGCCAGGGCTTATCAGAACCTGTGGTCTGAGATTCAGGAGGTTGTGCTGAATACAAAGCAGTAACTGTAACAAGGAGACTTAGACGGGTGTGTTGGCACACAGCGCCAACACACCCATATCAGACGCGAATCTACACGAATTGCACGGATTCTTCCACAGTTCGAATCTGCGTAAATTCGTGTCAAAAGCCTGTTTTTGCAACGGAGTCACATGTGCAGTGATATCGGGCCAATTCTGAACAAGGAGAAGAGACAATGAGCAAGAAGAAATCGAAGAAAAAAGGGAAACACGTGGGGGAGAACGCGGCCGACGTATCGGATGAACCGAAGCCCAGGATGAAAGAAAAGGAGTTCGAGAAACTCCTGGAGCCGCTCCAGGTCGAACTGGTCAAGATGCAGGAGTGGGTCAAGGCCAGCGGGGCCAAGGTCTGCGTCGTCTTCGAGGGGCGCGATACGGCCGGCAAGGGCGGCGTCATCAAACGCATTACCGAGCGCACCAGCCCGCGCGTCTTCCGGGTCGTCGCCTTGCCTGCACCGACGGATCGGGAGAAGTCGCAGATGTACTTTCAGCGCTACATGCCCCATCTGCCTGCGGCCGGTGAAGTGGTGATCTTTGATCGCAGTTGGTACAACCGGGCCGGCGTGGAACGGGTGATGGGCTTTGCCACCGAGGAGCAGGTCGAATACTTCCTCAAATACACGCCGCCCGTCGAGATGTCGATCAAACACTCCGGGATCATTCTGATCAAGTACTGGCTGGAAGTGAGCATGGAAAATCAGGACCTACGCTTGCGGGCGCGTGATGAAGACGGGCGCAAGACCTGGAAGCTTACCCCCATGGACATAAAGAGCTACACCCACTGGTACGATTACTCCCGGGCCCGTGACGCCATGTTTGCGGCCACGGATACGCCGGAAAACCCCTGGCATGTGGTTGATTCCAACGACAAGCGCCGGGCGCGTCTGAACTGTATCACACATCTGCTCAGCCAGGTACCCTATGAAGAGGTGCCGCGCGAGCCGGTGAAGTTTCCCAAGCGTCAGGCCAAGGGCGACTACGTTGAACCGGACTACCCGTACAAGATGGTCCCGGCAATTTACTAGGCGATTTCCGGGAAAAAGGGTTCCGTGTAGGGGCGTGATTTGCCTCCGTCCGCACTCGGTTCGACCATGACGGGCGACCACAAGGGCACGCCCCTACGACGAGACATTCATTTGTAGGGAACAACAACATATCCGCAAAGGAGAAAACGAACATGGCAGAACCATCGGATAGCCAAACAACATGGTACTCGATGACGTCGGAGGCAGTTGCGCAACAACTGAAAGTCGATCCGACCAAAGGGCTAAGTGCAAGCGATGTGCAACAGCGCCTGGGTCAGTATGGTCCCAACGTTCTGGCTGCCAAGAAGAAGGAATCGGGCTGGCAGGCGTTCCTGCGCCAGTACAAAGATTTCATGCAGATCATCCTGGTCGGCGCGGCGGTGATCAATATTGTGGTCACGGGTGAATGGGCCACGACCATCGTGCTCCTGGTCCTGACGGTCTTCAACGCCGTGTTGGGACTGCGCGGCGAAGCCAAGGCCGAAGCCAGCCTGGCATCGCTCCAGAGCATGATGAAGAACACCACCCGTGTGCGACGCGACGGCGTCGCCGCTGAGGTCGATGCAGAACAACTTGTGCCGGGCGATGTCGTGCTGATGGAGGCGGGCGACGCCGTGCCGGCCGATGGACGTCTCTTCGTCACCGCCACGCTGGAGATCGAAGAGGCCGCCCTGACCGGCGAGAGTGTGGCCTCGTCCAAGGACACGGATACGATTGACAAGCCCGAGGTGCCCCTGGGCGACCGCCACAACATGGCCTACATGAACACGGGCGTGACCCGTGGGCGCGGCGAAATGATGGTCACCACCACCGGCATGGGCACCGAGATGGGCAGTATCGCCACGCTGCTCAACCAGACCGAGTCTGACAAGACGCCCTTGCAGAAACAGCTCGACAAGCTGACGATCATCATTGCAGGCATGGCAGGCATCGCCTTCATCATCATGATCATTCTGGGGATCAGCAACGGACAGTCTCTGGACAGCGTCTTCATTGCCGGCATCGCCCTGGCGATTTCGGCCATTCCCACCGGCCTGCCCGCGGTCGTGACCACCATGTATTCCATGGGCACGCGGGCGTTGGCTGCACAGGGGGCCATCGTCAAACGGCTGCCCTCGGTGGAGACGCTGGGCTCGGTCTCGGCCATCTGTTCCGACAAGACCGGCACGCTGACCCTCAACAAAATGACGGCAGTTGAGTTCACCATCCCCGGCCACAACCACTACAAGGTGACGGGCGAGGGCTACAGCACAGAGGGCAAACTGCTCAATGACAGCGGCGCTCAGATCGATCTGACGCCGGTGCTGATGCCCATGGCGCTGTGTGCAGACGCCACCCTGGACGGAGCGGAGCTTGATCGGCGACCCGACCGAAGGCGCGCTGATCGTGCTGGCGGCCAAGGGAGGCATCGACCTGGAAGGCGCACGCAAGAAGTTCCCCAGAGTGGCCGAGCTGCCCTTTGACGCCGACTACAAATTCATGGCCACCTTCCACAACATGACCAACGAAAAGGGCCAACCGGTGGTGCGAGCGTTTGTCAAGGGCGCGCCTGACGTGCTTATCGCACGTAGCAGCACCTTCTGGATGCCGGGCGGCGAAGTGCTGCCCATCACCGATGAGAACCGCCAACTGGCGCTGGACGAGAATGAGCGCATCGCCAAGGCCGGCGAGCGGGTCATGGTGGTGGCGCGACGTGACTTCGATCCGGCGACATTCGATCCAAAGGCCAATATGCTCGACTTGGCGACAGACCTCACGCTGCTGGCCATGGTCGGCATTGTCGATCCGCCGCGCACCGAGGCCGCCGACGCCATCGCCAAGTGCCACAGCGCCGGCATCCAGGTACGCATGATCACCGGCGACCATGCCGTGACCGCGGCCGCCATCGGCCACAAGCTGGGCATTGAGGGCACGGCCCTCACCGGCGCGCAGTTTGCCGCCATGAGCGATGAACAGTTGATGAAAGATCTGCCGGAGATCGGCGTGGTGGCACGCGTGTCGCCGCAGGACAAGATTCGCATGGTGGATCTCTTGCAGCGTCAGGAGAACATCGTCGCCATGACCGGCGACGGCGTCAACGATGCGCCGGCCCTCAAGAAGGCCGACATCGGCGTGGCCATGGGCATCACCGGCACCGAGGTTTCCAAGGGCGCGGCCGTGATGATCCTGACCGACGACAACTTCGCCACCATCGTCAAGGCGGTGGAGTTCGGGCGAGGCATCTACAACAATCTGTTCAACTTCGTGCGCTTCCAGATGGAGCAGTTGGTGGCGTTCATCATCTCCTACCTGCTGGCCGCGTTCTTCCTGGTACTGGGCGGCGTGCCTTTTACGCCGGCCCTGGTGCTCTTTGTGAACTTCCTGGTGACGGTACCGGTTGCCATGGCGCTGGGATTCGACAAGGCGCCTGACAACCTGATGGAGAACAAGCCCCGACCGCTGAAGCAGCCCATTCTGACCCGTTCGCAATGGGTGCGCATTATCTTCGTCGGCCTGCTGACTGCCTTTGTGACGGTCTATCTGGAGAGTCTCTATCAGGCGACAGACGTCGCTACGGCGGCCACCATGGGTTTCATCGCCTTCTCCTTGATGAGCATTGCTATGGGCCTGAGCGCCCGTAGCGAGACCGCCAGCGCCTTCAATCGGGACATCTTCCATGATCGCAACCAGTTGATGCTCTACGGACTGGCTCTGCTCTTCACCTTCCTGCCCACCGAATTGGCCTTTATGCAACGTATCCTGGGCACCACCTCGCTGACCACCGAACAGTGGATGATCTGGCATCGGTTTCGCCATCGCCCTGCTGCTGGTCGACGAGGTGATCAAGTTCTTCCTGCGCCGCAGCCGGGGCCATAGCGAGACAGTAGTTGCCGTCGCAGCGCCGGCCAAGGCATAGGCGTGAGGCCACTCGGCGCTATATGCCGTTCCCACTGCTGAAGTTTTTCAACTTGACGTCAATATAGATCTTATGGGATTTCCGCTGTCCGGTCACACCTAGCTTCGCCCTCATTCAGGGGGCGAAGCTAGGTATGGCCGGGCGCGTCGTACTCCTGCCATTTCCAATGCCGATGTGGTGAGCGATTGAACAACCGGGTTTCTCACCTGCAGGACAGTCTGGTTGCTGAAATCAGAAACCCGGTTGTTCAATTTTCGCAAGACCATCGTCTTGCCGCTGTTTTTGATTCCGCCCGCGTGGTTGCCCAGCAAATACGTGGCGGCGTAGCCGGTTTTCGGCTGAGAGGTAAGGAGTTGCACCATGAAAAACAGTGAACAAATCAGACTTGAAGAGGATCGCTCGAACAAGGCCGCCTGGAAAAAATGGGGACCCTACCTGAGCGAACGACAGTGGGGCACGGTCCGTGAGGACTACAGCGAGAACGGCGATGCCTGGAACTACTTCACCCATGACCAGGCCCGCTCACGCGCCTATCGCTGGGGCGAGGATGGGCTGGCTGGCGTTTCCGATGAAATGCAACGCGTCTGCTTTGCGCTGGCGCTGTGGAACGGCAACGATCCGATCCTCAAGGAACGGCTCTTTGGCTTGACCAACAGCGAGGGCAATCACGGCGAGGATGTCAAGGAGTACTACTTCTATCTGGATTCGACGCCGACCCATTCGTACATGAAGTATCTCTACAAATACCCGCAGGCGGCCTACCCGTATGAAGACCTGATTGTCACGAACCGTGAGCGCGGCCGCGACAACCCCGAATATGAACTGCTCGACACCGGCGTCTTCGACGAAGATCGCTATTTCGACGTCTTCGTGGAGTACGCCAAGGCATCGCCCGAGGATCTGCTGATTCAGATCACCGTGCACAATCGCGGCCCGCAGGAAGCGACGCTGCAACTCCTGCCCACGCTCTGGTTCCGCAACGACTGGGCGTGGGGCGATGAGGTCGTTCGCCCGACCCTACGCCAGGTGGCCCAGGACCAAAGCGGCGGGATCGTCGCGCTCTCACAGCGAGAGCTGGGCGAACGCTTCTTCTACGCGCGAGGCGCTTCGGATCTGCTCTTCACGGAGAATGAGAGCAATGCCCAGCGACTTTGGGGCACGCCCAATCCTTCGCCGTACGTGAAGGACGGCATCGGCAACTACATCGTCCACGGTCAAGCCGACGCGATCAATCCCGAGAAAACGGGGACCAAGGTCGCGGCCCATTATCCGCTCACCCTGGGGCCCGGCGAGTCGCGCACGATCCGTCTGCGCCTCTGCGATCAGCCGCTGGGTGATCCCCAAGCCGCCATCGAAACATTTTGCGGGAATGCCTTTGAATCGACCTTCGAGGCGCGGCTCCAGGAAGCCGACGAGTTCTACGCAAACGTCATTTCGGCTACGTACGACGCCGACGAGACCAGCGTCATGCGCCAGGCGCTGGCCGGCATGCTCTGGTCCAAGCAACTCTTTTTCTACGACGTCGGTCGCTGGCTCAAGGAACACGGTATTCAGCCGCTCAAGGCGAACCAGCGTTCGAGCCGCAACGACCATTGGGGACACATGGTCAACGCCGATGTGATCTCCATGCCGGACAAATGGGAGTATCCCTGGTATGCCGCCTGGGATCTCGCTTTCCATGTGACGGCCTTGACGTTGGTCGATGCCGACTTTGGCAAAGCGCAGTTGGAACTCCTGCTCAAGTCGCGCTACATCCACCCCAGCGGCCAGATTCCCGCCTATGAGTGGAACTTCGGCGACGTCAATCCGCCCGTCCATGCCTGGTCGACCATTTACACCTACTTCAGCGAGAAAGCGCGGCGTGGCGAGGGCGATCTCGCCTGGCTCGAACGCTCGTTCCACAAACTGCTGATCAACTTCACCTGGTGGGTGAACCGCAAAGATCGCGAGGGCAACAATGCCTTCGAAGGCGGTTTCCTGGGTCTGGACAACATCGGCGTCTTCGATCGCTCCTCGCCGCTGCCCACCGGCGGCTACTTGGAACAGGCCGACGGCACCGCCTGGATGGTTCTCTTCTGCCAGAACATGGCCGAGATCAGCGCCGAACTGGCGATGACCAATCCGGCCTATGTCGATATGACGACCAAATTCCTCGGCCACTTCCTGATGATCTCGGCGGGCATGATCCGGCCAGGCGAGGAAGGAGGCATGTGGGATGAGGAGGACGGCTTCTTCTACGACGTGCTGCGCTTGCCTGATGGACGGAGCGAACGTCTGAAGGTGCGCTCCATGGTCGGGCTGCTGCCTTTCTGTGCCGTGACTGTCTTCGAGCAGGGGTTGGCAAAGAAGTACCCCGAATTCGGCCGAACGGTGAACAACTTCCTCAAGACGCGGCCGGAACTGACGGCTTTCATCCATGACCCGTTGTTGCCCGGTTATAAAGATCGACTTCTTGGATCGACCTTGAATGAAACCAATCTGCGCCGGGTGCTGACTGTCATGCTCGACGAGCAGGAATTCCTCAGCCCCTACGGCATCCGCGCCGTCTCGCGCATCCACGCAGGAGCATCCCTACGTCTATCGGGTCGGCGATCAGGAGTATCGGGTATCGTATCTGCCCGGCGACTCGAATGACGGCATGTTCGGCGGCAACTCGAACTGGCGCGGCCCGATCTGGATGCCGGTCAACATGCTGATTGTCCGTGCGCTGCTCCAGTACTATCTCTACTACGGCGATGAATTTACCATCGAATGTCCGACCGGTTCCGGCAATCAGATGAACCTCTATCAGGTGGCCGACGAGATCGGGCGCCGACTCTCCAGCATCTTCCTCCAGGATGAGGAGGGCAATCGCCCTGTCCACGGGACTTCGCAGAAATTCCAGGAAGATCCCCACTGGCGCGACTACCCCTCGTTCTATGAGTACTTCCACGGCGACACGGGCGCCGGCGTCGGCGCGAGCCACCAGACGGGATGGACCGGCGCGGTCGCACGCATCATGCAGACCTTTGCCGCTTACGATGAACGGACGCTGCTCGAACGGAGCAAGGGCGAATCGACAGTCGGCAAGGCTCAGACTGAGGGAAAACGATGACCCGACCCCACTACCCGTCGCTCTATCAGATCAACACACGCGTCTGGCTGACATCGTTGTCAGATCCGTTGGGCCGGCCGGCACAGCTTGATGATATCCCGGATGCGGAACTGGACCGGCTGGCGGCCATGGGCTTCGACTGGGTCTGGTTTCTGAGCGTGTGGCAGACCGGCCCGGCTGCGCAGGCGATCTCGCGTGCCGACCCTGGCTGGCGTCGCGAGTTCGAGGAGACGCTGCCGGACCTCAAGGACGAAGACATCGCCGGCTCCGGCTTTGCCATCCAAAACTACGCCGTGCATCGCGACCTGGGCGGCGACGCCGCGCTGGCCCGATTACGGCAGCGGCTGCAAGAACGCGGCCTGAAGTTGATGCTCGATTTTGTGCCCAACCACATGGCTCCCGATCATCCCTGGGTCGAGGAGCATCCGGATTATTTTGTGGCGGGCACGGAAGAACTCTTAGCGCAGGAGCCGCAAAACTACGTCCGGGTCGTACGGGAAGATGGCGATCTGATCCTGGCCTATGGCCGCGATCCGTACTTCGCCGGATGGCCGGATACGTTGCAGATCGACTACAGCAATCCCGCCGCACACGAAGCGATGATCCGCGAACTCGAGCGGATCGCAGGCCAGTGCGACGGGGTGCGCTGCGACATGGCGATGCTGCTGCTGCCCGAAGTCTTCGAGCGCACGTGGGGCAGGCAGCCGGAACCCTTCTGGCCGTCCGCCATCCCGCGCGTGCGCGAGCAGGCGCCGGACTTCTGTCTGATGGCCGAAGTCTACTGGGATCTGGAATGGACGCTACAGCAGCAGGGCTTTGACTTCACCTATGACAAGCGTCTCTATGATCGGCTGCGCGAGGGCCATGCGCGCCCGGTGCGCGAACATCTCCACGCCGCGCTTGACTATCAGGCGAAGTCGGCGCGTTTCCTGGAGAACCACGACGAACCGCGTGCCGCGGCCACCTTTGATCCTAACATTCACCGGGCCGCGGCCGTGATCACTTATTCGATCCCCGGCCTGCGATTCTTCCATCAGGGACAACTCGAAGGCCGCAGGATACGCATTTCGCCCCATCTCGTGCGCGCTCCGTTTGAGCCTGTGGACGTGGAGATTGAGGATTTCTACGATACTCTGCTCACCGTGCTCCAGGATCCGACTGTGCAAAACGGGGAATGGCAGTCGCTTGATTGCCTGCCGGCTTGGGACGGGAACGAATCGTGGGATGCATTCGTTTCCCATGCTTGGCGAAGCTGTGACGGCAAACGGATGGTGATTGCGGTGAACTATGCACCCCATGCCAGCCAGTGCTACGTTTCGCTGCCCTTTCCCGAAATCAAGAACCGATCGGTCCTGCTTACGGACTTGCTAAGTTCCGCCGGTTACACGCGCGACGGCGAAGACTTGCTAACGCGCGGGATCTTTCTCGACATGGGACCTTGGTCCTATCATATTTTTTAGTTTGGAGAGACCAAAATGAAAGCGATTACCGTTATACCGAAAACGCCGGGTTCCGCCCGCTATGACGAGTTCCCGGCGCCTGATCTGAGTGAAGGCTCCGTCCTGGTTGAGGCCGTGGCCGCCGGCGTCTGCGGCACAGACGTCGAGATCGTCACGGGGAAATATGGCTGGGCGCCTCCGGGCCAGGACCGCCTGGTGCTGGGGCACGAGTCCCTCGGCCGCGTCATCGATCCGGGGCCGTGCAGTTCGCTGAAGCAGGGCGATCTTGTAGTCGGCATTGTCCGCCGCCCATGTTCGATTCCCTGTCCTAATTGCGCCGTAGGCGAGTGGGACATGTGTAGCAGCGGCCAGTACACCGAGCGCGGGATCAAGGAGATCCACGGCTTCATGTCGGATCAGTGGCGCAGTGAGCCGGACTACCTCATCAAGGTCGACTCTTCTCTGGGCATCCTCGGCGTGCTGCTGGAGCCGATGACTGTCATCACCAAAGCGCTGGAACAGGTCTACCTGGCCGGCCAACGCGCCTACTGGGAACCGAGAACCGTGTTGGTTACCGGCGCAGGACCGATCGGTCTATTGGCGGCGCTGCGCCTCAGTGTGCGCGATCTGGACGTCCATGTCCTCGATCGCGCCGAGACCGGACCCAAGGCCGATCTCGTGCGCGCCCTGGGCGGAACCTATCACTCAGGCCGTGTGGTGGATCTGGATTTCGAGCCGGACATTATTGTCGAGTGCACGGGCGTTGGCGTAGTGATTGCGGATTCGCTTCAGCAGATCGGCGCGGGCGGGATCATCTGCCTCACTGGCATCGGGGCCGGCGGTCTCGCCGAACGCTCCACCGCAGAGATCGCGGCCAGCGCGGTGCTGAAGAACAACGTGATTGTGGGCAGCGTGAACGCCAACAAGCGGCACTGGTACAAGGCGGGCCAAAATCTGGCCCGTTCGGACCGGGCCTGGCTCAACAGCGTGATTACTCGCCGTGAGAAGCCGGAAGATTTCCAACAAGCGCTTGATCGACAACCCGATGACGTCAAAGTCATCATTCAGTTTAGCGAGGTCTAAAAAGATGAAAGTTATAATCGTTGGTGGTGTGGCCGGCGGTGCGTCCTGTGCGGCGCGTCTGCGCCGTTTGGATGAACAGGCCGAGATCCTCATGGTCGAGCGCGGTCCCTATGTTTCGTATGCGAACTGCGGACTGCCCTACCATGTCGGCGGCAAGATTGAACAGGAGTCGAGCCTGTTGGTGGCGACGGAGAATACCTTCCGCGAGCAGTTTGCCATTGATGTGCGCACGCGCTGCGAGGTGGTCGGCATTTCGGCGGCAGACAAGACTGTGCAGCTTAAGAACCACGTGAACGGCGAAGTGACCACCGAGTCGTACGACAAACTTGTGCTGTCGCCCGGCGCCGCGCCCATCCGCCCGCCGCTGCCCGGCATCGATCTGCCGGGGATCTTCTCGGTGCGAACCGTGCCCGACGCCAGAGCCATCCGCGAATGGCTGGACCGGGATATCTCGGGTCGATCCGGCATGAACTCCTACACAGGCTACCAGACCGTGGTGCCGGCAAAACGCGCCGTGGTGGTCGGCGGCGGCTTCATCGGCCTGGAGATGGTGGAAAACCTGACTCACCGCGGCCTCGACGTGACGCTGGTCGAGCGGCTCAATCAGGTCATGCCCCCGCTCGATCCCGAGATGGCGCTCATTGTCCAGCGCTACATGGAAGAACACGGCGTCAAACTCGAACTCAACGACGGCGTTGCCGGCTTCGAGCAGACCGCCAACGGCGGATTGGAAGTCCTCACTGCAGCGGGCAAGCGTCTGCCGGCCGACATCGTGATCCTGGCGATTGGCGTGCGTCCGGAGACGGCGCTGGCCAAGATGGCCGGCATCGAGATCGGCCAGCGCGGCGGCATCCGCGTCGATGAGCAGATGCGCACCAGCGATCCCGACATCTTTGCGGTCGGCGATGCGGTCGAGGTCAGGGATTTTGTCACCGGCCAGTGGTCGCTGGTGGCGCTGGCCGGGCCGGCAAACCGCCAGGGCCGCATCGCGGCCGAAGTGATTGTCGGGCGCGACTCGCGTTTCCGAGGCACACAAGGCACGTCGATCTGCCAGATCTTCGACGGCGTGATCGCCTCGACCGGGGCCAGCGAGAAGACCCTGACCCAACTGGGCGACACGGATTTCGAGAAGATCTACCTCTACCCGAACTCTCACGCCGGCTACTATCCGGGCGCAAAGTACATCGCCATCAAGGTCCTCTTCCGCAAATCCGACGGCCTTCTGCTGGGCGCGCAGGTACTCGGCGAGGACGGCGTGCCCAAACGGATCGACTCATTCGCCATGGCGATCCAGGCCGGTTTCACCATCTATGATCTGGAAGAATCGGAACTTTGCTACGCACCGCCCTTCGGCAGCGCCAAGGATCCGGTCAACTTCGCCGGCATGGTCGCGGGCGACGTGCTGCGCGATGACATGCCGTTGATCCACTGGCAGGCTGTGGACGACGGCTTCATCCTCGATGTGCGCCACCCGGAGGAACTCGAAGTGGAGCATGTGCCGGGCGCGCTCAACATCCCGCTGGATGAACTGCGTGGACGCCTGAGCGAACTGCCGCGCGACCGCGAGATCCTCGTCGTCTGTCGTTCCGGCCAGCGTGCCTACTACGCCACGCGCATCCTTCTGCAGAACGGGTTCAGCGCCCGCAATGTGGCCGGCGGTATGCTGCGCCGTTCGCATCTTGCGGATTGAGGATATCTTCTCCATTGATGGTGAAGCGTGCGACGCACTGACCAAGACCACTCTGATTGGCCGAGTGTATGTGGTCAGTGCGTCGCACGCGGCCCAGAAAAGTGAAGGAGCAATTCAAATGACGAAACGTGTCCAACCCATCCTGTTGCTGGCTTGCCTGAGCATGGTGCTTGTCGTGGTGGCGGCGTGTGCGCCGTTGGCCACACCGGCCCCAGTCCCGCCCGCAGCAGACAACACGATCACGAACATCCTCTGGCAGTGGACCAGCGTCGCCAACAGAACGACCGGCGAAACAATCGAAGTCCCCAACCCGCCTGACTATACTATCGCTTTCTATGACGATGGCACGTTGGGCGGCCAGGCCGACTGCAACACCTTCACCGGTACGTACAGCCAGGAATCCGGCTTCTCCATCACACTCGGCGCCATGACCATGGCGGCCTGCGGCGACGACTCGCTGGACCAGCAATACCTTGAATTGCTGGGATCGATCGCCGCTGGCGGACCCGACGGCTCCGGCGGCTTGGCGTTGGAGACGGCCGGCGGCGAGCAGCGAATGCTCTTCGTCAACGGTGGCGCGGCCACCCCGTAAGCCAACCGTTATACCGAGCAACCTGATAGGGCAGGATTCCGCTTCCTGTTCAATCTGCCGTTCGACAAAACGCCGACTTCGGCGTAAGATCAGCCGAACGATTGGGCGGATTTCCGCAGATCACGAAGTGAGCGCTTTGCGCCATCTTTCTTGAGTTGATCTGCGGAAATCCGCCCAATCTGCGTTTTATATTGCCCGTGGTTGAATGGATACTATATCCGAGAGGAGACATCATGTCTGACGAAAGCTTACCCGAATTGACCGCGGCGCAAATCCCGGTACAAACTCATGTCCTACGCGTGGAAGAACGATTGGCAAACGGCAAAGCCTTGCGAGATGTTGCGGCTCGAGGCGCCCAAAAGGAGTGGAATCCGCCCCCCAACCGAGCGGATCCGGTCGATCTGTTGATCGAAAGCAGCAAAGGTCGTGTGGAAGAACTGCTGCCGATTCGCTACGGCAGGATGATGGCAAACCCCTTTACGTTCTACCGCGGCACGGCCGCCATCATGGCCTACGATCTGTCCCATACCCCTTCGACCGGTTTGGCCGTGCTGGCGGCCGGCGACTGCCACCTCTTGAATTTTGGCGGCTTTGCCACAGCCGAGCGCAAGGTGATCTTTGACCTCAATGACTTCGACGAAGTTTCATTCGCTCCCTGGGAGTGGGATGTCAAACGGCTGGCTGCCAGCTTCGTGGTTGCCGGGCGTGCGAATGGGTTCGCGGCAGTTGACTGTCGAGAAGCTGCATGGACTGCCGCTCAGAGCTATCGCCAACAAGTAGGGGAGTATGCCAGGATGCCGGTGTTGGAGGTTTGGAACGAGGCCTTCGACTTTGACACCATCGTCGACAACATGGCCGACAAAGAGATGAAGCGCTACTATAGCAAGAAGCTGGCCAAGACAACGGAGCAGAGCGCCCACGAAAAGGAGTTTGCCAAGCTGACATTCGACGCCGGCGCGACGCCGCGCATCGTTGACCAGCCTCCATTGATCTTTCACTACGGCGATCAACGTGATCAGCAAATGCGAGAGAATGCTGAAAGGACGCTGATTGGGTACAGGGAATCGCTGAGCCCGTCCCGGCGGCTGTTGCTCGATCGTTTTGAGTTGGTGGACTATGCCATGAAGGTGGTGGGCGTGGGCAGCGTGGGCACTTTCTGTGGGATCCTGCTGCTGATGTCCGGCAACGGCGACCCGCTCTTCCTGCAATTTAAGGAAGCGCGCCGTTCGGTATTGGAGCCGTACTGCGGCGTTAGTCCCTTTGGCCATGCCGGCCGGCGAGTGGTAGCGGGCCAGCACGCTATGCAGGCGGCCAGCGACATCTTCCTCGGCTGGGCGACCGGTACAGGCGCCGCGAAACGCCACTACTTCATTCGGCAGTTGAGCGACGCCAAGATCAAGCCCGTGATAGAGATCATGAAGTCGGATAATCTGAAGGGCTATGCCCGATTGTGCGGCAGGGTGCTGGCTCGAGCACACGCTCGCTCCGGCGATGCTGCGGTCTTGAGCGGCTACATGGGTAAAAGCGACGCTTTCGAAGACGCGTTGGCCGATTTCAGTGAGGCCTATGCCGATCAGAACGAGCGTGATTATGCCGCCCTGGTCGCTGCGGTGCGCAACGGGAAGTTAGAAGCCTACGTAGAGTGAACGCGGACCATTGCCCGCTGAGGTGCGGATGACTCTGCTGCACGAACCACGAATGGCACGAATTTCACGAATTGTATCACCGAGAAAATTCGTGCGATCTGTGAAATTCGTGGTTCTTGCAGTGAACTCACATATATTCAGTGGGTGCCGCTTGTCGCTCGATCCGTATCTGATTCTCGCAGTGGTATAATCTATAAAAACCGTGCGATCCATGGTTCTCAGAACGGAGTCATCGCTAACAATCGAACCCTGGAGGGATTCCCAAGAACCCTTCGGGCCTTGACCAAAGGAGTCTGATAATGTTCGACCTTCCACTGGAATACGCCCTAATCGGATTTGAGAACGCCGAGTTCTCCGGCAAGATCGTCCCCGAACTGCTGGATCTGGCGGAGCGCGGCATCGTGCGCTTCGTGGACATCGCCTTCATCCAGAAAGCGGAAGACGGCAGCACGATCACCATCGAACTCAACGATCTTGAACCCGAATTGTACGAGATGTTCGTCCCCATGGGCGAGCACGTTTCCAGCCTTTTTACCAACGATGACCTGGAGATCGCGGCCAACAAACTGCCCGATGGCGCAGCGGCCATGCTGATCTTGTGGGAGAATCTGTGGGTTGCCGATCTGCGTCAAGCCCTCCTGGATACCGGCGGGGAATTGATCGATCGGGCCCAGATTGCGCCCGAAATCGTTGAGGAATTCGTGCGGGCGCTCGAAGCGGAATAGTGCATCGATTGTCACCTATTGACGCATCTATTGAAGCATCTATTGAAAGAGGAGAAAGTATTATGGCACGCAGAGTGAATCCACCTGGTCCTGTTGGCGGTGTTGGTGCGGGGAATCCCCCTGGACTGGTCGGCGGCGTTGGTCGTGGGCCGAATCCGCCCGGTCCCCGCGGCGGTGTTGGCATGGGGAACCCGCCGGGTCCGGTCGGCGGTGTTGGTCGCGGACCGAATCCCCCTGGTCTACGCGGCGGCGTCGGTGTCGGTCGGCGCAACGGCGTTGGACTGCTGCGATAGTCGGTCGGCAGCGCTTTCGGTTGGCTCAGGCCGTTTCTGATAGCGGTTGTCTATCGGTGGGCGATTCAGACAATCGGGTTTCTCGCCAGCCGTACAGTCTGTTTGCAGAACCTAAACTGACATTCCTGCGAGAACAATACTTCGTTCAGGGTGACAGTCACCGGCGCAACGTAGCCATTCCGAGGCAGAATCGATCTGCCAGTGACTGTCACCTGACTCCGAACTTCATGATCTCGCTAATCCTTCAGTTTCAGTAGTACACGATTTCAGTGCAATTGTCATTCCGATGGAGCGAAGCGACGAGGAATCTCGACTGTGCGAACCTGAGATTCCTCTTCCCTCCGGTCATCGGAATGACAATTCGTGAACTGCTGAGTTTAGAAATCCGGTTTTCAAATGCGCATCACCTATGCGCATCACCCATGCGCAAGTCCCGGGCATTGACTGGCAGCATCAGGTCATATGATCTGTCTTGCGGCCAAAGCCGGGACTTTGGTTACCAAGTCCTCTTGAGACGGACTCAAATGTTTGGCGAACAGGAGCGAGGCAATGACTGAGAGTATGGAAAAACCGCATGCCTCTGTCGCTCGCAGATCGTTGACAACACCGCGTTCCGCCGCCATCGCCGGCGTCCTTTTCGCTCTGCTCTACGGAGCCAGCCTGGCGCTCATCCGCCTCTCCATCCCGGCTGACCCTGCTGCTGATGTCGGGGTCTGGCTAGAGACGAATGCCAGGCGGATCTCCCTGGCCTTGAACTTGGTACCCTACGCCGGGATCGCCTTTCTGTGGTTTATCGGCGTGATTCGCGACCGGCTTGGCGATCTGGAAGATCGCTTTTTTGCGACCGTCTTCCTGGGCAGCGGCCTGATGTTTCTGGCCCTGACGTTCGTGGGCGCAGCCTTGGCCGGCGGGTTGCTGAGCAGCTACGCGACCGCATCGACTGCACTGGTGGAAAGCGGCGTCTTCACCTTTGGCCGCGCGGTGATGTATCACGTCATCAATGTCTATGCCGTGCGCATGGCCGGCGTCTTCATGATCTCGTTGGGCACCATCTGGCTGCGCACGGGCCTGATGCATCGTGGCTGGGCGTTCGTGACCTATGCATTGGCGTTGGTCTTGTTGCTGAGTATCGGCTTTTCCCTGTGGGTGACCTTGATCTTCCCTGTCTGGGTGCTGGCGGTCAGCCTCTATTTCCTGATTAGAGTCCGGCACGATCAATCCCAGGATGCGATCGAGAAAGCCTAGGAGCCAGACGGACCGATAACATCCCCGGAGAATACCCGTAAATGACCACGAATGCGGCCAAGACGCGTGGCAAGCTGACGCCCGATCTGATCGCCGGCGTCACCACCGGCGTGGCCAATATCCCCGACGCCATGGCCACGGCCATCCTTGCCGGGGCCAACCCGGTTCAGGGCCTCTATGCCATCATGATCGGCACGCCGCTGGGCGCGATCTTCGGCAGCTTTGCGTTCATGAACGTCTCTGCCACCAACGCCATGGCCATCACCGCCGGCTCGGCGCTGGCGGCCTACAGCGGCGAGCAGCATGCCGTCGCCATCTCCACTCTGGCGGTGCTCACCGGTTTCGTCATGCTGATCGCCGGGTTGCTGAAGCTGGGCCGGCTGCTGCGCTTTGTCGCCAACTCGGTCGTCATCGGCTTCATGACCGGCGTCTCCATCAACGTGATTCTGTCGCAGTTGGCCGATTTCACCGGCTACTCCAGCGAGTATACCAACAAAGTCGTAAAGGCGGTCGACACGCTGCTCCATCTGAACCAGATCGATCCCCAGACCACGGCGATCGGCGTGTTGACCGTGGTTGTGATTGTTTTGGTCAGTCGCACCAGGTTGGCCAATTTCTCCATGTTGTTGGGCATGTTGGTTGGATCTGCCGCAGTCATCATTCTTGGCCTGACCACAGTGCAGCAGGTGACGGATGTGGCGATCGTTCCAACAACGCTGCCCAGGCCGAAGTTGCCCGATTTTTCGCTCATGCCGGCGCTGTTCATCGACGCTATTGCCCTGGCCATCATCGGCCTTGTCCAGGGCGCGGGGGTGAGCAAGGCCTATCCGAACCCAGACGGCAACTATCCCAACCCCTCGCGTGACTTCGTCGGCCAGGGCGTGGCCAACATCGGGGCCGGCATGTTACAGGGCATCCCCATCGGCGGCTCCATGGGCGGCGTGGTGCTCAACATCAGCGCTGGGGCCAGATCGCGCTGGGCCGACATCATTTCGGGCGTGGTCGTGGTCCTAGCGGTGCTGCTCTTCAGCCAGGCCGTAAGCCTTGTGGCCATTCCGACCATGGCCGCCCTGCTGATCGTAGCGGGTTTTCAGTCGATCAAAAGGGAAAGTTTCCAGGATGTTTGGGTCACCGGCTGGGCCCCGCGTATGGTGATGGCGGTGACGCTTCTCCTGACGCTGGTCATGCCGCTGCAACAGGCCGTCTTTTTCGGCGTGCTCATGTCGATCACGGTGCATTTTTTCGTCACGGCCTCCTACGAAGTGCGCATGGTGGAGTTGATCCCCAATGCCGACGGGACAGTGAGCGAGGGCGAGACACCGGTCGCGTTGCCGAGCAATGCTGTCACGGTTCTGGAGGTCTTCGGCGACATGGCGGTCGCCGGCGCCGAGACGCTGGAGGCGCAGTTGCCTTCGGTCAACCAGGCGGAGCGTGCCGTGGTCATCCTGCGTCTGCGCGCCCAAGCCAGTGTCGGCAGCAGCTTCATCGCCGTGGTAGAGCGCTACGATCAGCAGCTCAAGCGGCATGGCGGCAAGCTGATGCTCGCCGGCGTCCACGCCAAGATCAAGGGACAACTGGACCGCACCGGCACCACGGACGAGATTTTGGGCGCTGAGAACGTTTTTGAAGCCACGACGATCCTCGGCGCCAGTTCGCGTGCAGCGTATGCAGCCGCGCAGCGTTGGCTTCAGACGACGAATCGGTCTGATTGACCGTTAGGCGCTTCGATGCTCAAGGCATCACCATTCCTTATCCGCAAATGGACGTCCACATGCAGACTTGCGGTGTGTTAGCGCTGATCTGCGTACCGCCACTGTCACGTACTTTCTAGGCAATCAACTCTGAAAATCTGTAAAGGAGAACCGTATGGCGTTCAATCTACGCAACCGCAGTTTCGTCAAGGAACTGGACTTCACGACCGAAGAACTCAAGTTCCTCCTCAAGCTGTCCGCCGACCTGAAGGCGGCCAAATATGGCGGGTTCGAGCAGCAGCGGCTCAAGGGCAAGAACATCGCCCTGATCTTCGAGAAAACCTCAACGCGGACGCGCTGCGCGTTCGAGGTGGCGGCCTACGACCAGGGCGCCCACGTCACCTATCTTGGCCCCTCCGGTACGCAGATCGGTCACAAGGAATCCATGAAGGACACGGCCCGTGTGCTGGGCCGCATGTACGACGGGATCGAGTATCGAGGCTTCGGCCAGGAACTGGTCGAGATTCTGGCTGAAAATGCCGGCGTGCCGGTCTGGAATGGCCTGACAGACCAGTTCCATCCCACCCAGATGATCTGCGACATCCTGACGATGATCGAGCACAGCCCCAAGCAACTCAACGAGATCGCCTACTGCTATCTGGGTGATGCCCGCAACAACATGGGCAACTCGCTCATGGTCACCGGCTGCAAGCTGGGCATGGATGTGCGCCTCTGTGCGCCCAAGGTACTGTGGCCTGAAGAGAGCCTGGTCGCCACCTGCCGGGCCATCGCCGCCGAAACGGGTGCGCGCCTGATGCTGACCGAAAGCGTCGACGAGGGTGTCAAGGGCGTAGACTACCTCTACACCGATGTGTGGGTCTCCATGGGGGAAGCCAAGGAAGTGTGGGACGAGCGCATCAAGCTGCTCAAGCCCTATCAGGTTAACATGGATGCGGTCAAAATGACCGGCAACGCGAATGTGAAGTTCATGCACTGTCTGCCGGCCTTCCACAATCGCGAGACAAAGGTTGGCGAGGAGATGTTCCAGCATACAGGCTTGGATGGCCTGGAAGTCACCGACGAGGTGTTCGAGTCCGAGCTGTCGATCGTCTTCGACCAGGCCGAGAACCGCATGCATACCATCAAGGCGATCATGGTGGCGACGCTGGGGGGCTGAATCCGCAGCCGAACCAAAGCCCAAAATGAAAGAGAAAGCGTTCGAAAAGGCATTGAAGCCGCTTCAGGTTGAGCTGGTCAAGATGCAAGAGTGGGTCAAGGCCAGCGGGGCCAAGGTCTGCGTGGTCTTCGAAGGACGGGACACGGCAGGGAAGGGCGGCGTCATCAAACGCATCACCGAACGAACCAGCCCGCGCGTCTTCCGGGTCGTGGCCTTGCCTGCGCCGACGGATAGAGAGAAATCGCAGATGTACTTTCAGCGCTATATGCCCCATCTGCCCGCGGCCGGTGAGGTCGTGATCTTTGATCGCAGTTGGTACAATCGGGCCGGCGTGGAGCGAGTGATGGGGTTTGCCACCGAAGAACAGGTCGAATACTTCCTCAAGTATGCGCCGGCCGTAGAGATGTCGATCAAGCACTCCGGAATCATCCTGATCAAGTATTGGTTGGAAGTGAGCATGGAAAACCAGGACATGCGCTTGCGGGCACGCGACGAAGACGGGCGCAAGATCTGGAAACTCAGCCCCATGGATATGAAGAGCTACAGCCATTGGTACGACTATTCTCGGGCGCGTGACGCCATGTTCGCGGCCACGGATACACCGGAAAATCCCTGGCATGTGGTCGATTCCAACGACAAACGTCGCGCGCGCCTGAACTGCATCACGCATCTGCTCAGTCAGATACCCTATGAAGAAGTGCCGCGCGAGCCGGTCGAGTTCCCGAAACGTGGGTCCAGAGGCGACTACGTTGAACCTGATTATCCGTACAAGATGGTCCCGACGATCTACTGAGCGCTGAGGAGGAAATGAACATGGTAGAACCATCTGACAGCCAGGCAAAATGGTATGCAATGACGTCGGAGGACGTGGCAGCACAACTGAACGTCGATCCGGCCAAGGGGTTAAGCGCAAGCGAGGCGCAGCAGCGCTTACAGCAGTACGGCCCCAATGTGCTGGCCGCCAAGAAGAAGGAATCAGGCTTGCATGCGTTTCTGCGCCAGTACCAGGAATTCATGCAGTGGATCTTGCTGGGCGCCGCGATCCTCAGCCTGGTGGTCACGCGTGAGTTGGGCACGACCCTGGCGTTGGTCGGTCTGACGATCTTCAACGCGGTCCTGGGTCTGCGCGGCGAATCCAAGGCTGAGGCCAGCTTGGAAGCGCTCGAGAAGATGATGAAGAACATCGCGCGGTGCGCCGCGACGGCGAGGCCATCGAGATCGAGGCCGAAGGGCTGGTGCCGGGCGACATCGTGCTCATGGAGGCGGGCAACCGCGTGCCGGCCGATGGGCGTCTCTTCGTCACCGCCACCCTGGAGGTCGAGGAAGCGGCCCTGACCGGCGAGAGCGTGGCTTCTCCCAAGGACACTGACGTCATCGACAAACCGGAAGTCCCCTTGGGTGATCGCCACAATATGGTCTACATGAATACCTCGGTGACACGCGGGCGCTGCGAGATGATCGTCACCACGACCGGCATGGGCACCGAGATGGGCAGCATCGCCGACCTGCTCAACAAGACCGAGTCCGACAAGACGCCGCTCCAGAAACAGCTCGATAAGCTGACCTTCATCATCGCAGGCATGGCCGGCCTGGCCTTTATCCTGATGGTGATCATGGGGCTGCGCAACGGCGACGCCTTACAGACCATCTTCATCGCCGGCATTGCCCTAGCGATCTCGGCCATCCCCACCGGCCTGCCGGCGGTCGTGACCACTATGTATTCCATGGGCACGCGTGCCTTGGCGGCGCAGGGCGCCATCGTCAAACGACTACCCTCGGTGGAGACGTTGGGCTCGGTCTCGGCCATCTGCTCCGACAAGACCGGCACACTGACCCTCAACAAGATGACGTCGGTTGAGTTTACCATCCCTGGCCACAACCATTACACGGTAACGGGCTAGGGGTACAGCACGGAGGGCAAACTGCTGAATGACGGCGGCGCCCAGATCGATCTGACGCCGGTGCTGATGCCCATGGCGCTGTGCGCCGACGCCACCCTGGACGGCGAGGATCTGATCGGCGATCCGACCGAGGGCGCGTTGATCGTGCTGGCGGCCAAGGGCGGCATCGACCTGGAAGGCGCGCGCAAGAAGTACCCGCGCGTGGCCGAACTGCCGTTCGACGCCGACTACAAGTTCATGGCCACCTTCCACAACATGACTGACGAGCAGGGCAAACCGGTGGTGCGCGCTTTTGTCAAGGGGGCGCCGGACGTACTCATTGCCCGCGGCGGCTCCTACTGGATGCCGGACGGCGAGGTCGTGCCCATCACCGACGAGAACCGCCAACTGGCGCTGGACGAAAACGATCGCATCGCCCAGGAGGGCGAGCGGGTGATGGTGGTCGCACGGCGCGACTTTGATCCCCAGACCTTCGATCCCAAGGCGAATCTGCTCGACTTGGCAACGGATCTAACCCTCATGGCCATGGTCGGCATCGTTGATCCGCCACGCAGTGAGGCCAAGGACGCCATTGCCAAGTGCCACAGCGCCGGCATCCAGGTGCGCATGATCACCGGCGACCACGCTGTGACTGCGGCAGCCATCGGGCGAAAACTGGGCATCGAGGGTATCGCCCTGACCGGCGCTGAGTTCGCGGCCAAGAGCGATGACGAGCTGATGAAAGAGTTGCCCGACATCGCAGTGGTCGCGCGCGTGACGCCGCAAGACAAGATCCGTATGGTGGATCTACTGCAGCGTCAGCAGAACATTGTCGCCATGACCGGCGACGGCGTCAACGATGCACCGGCGCTCAAGAAGGCCGACATCGGCGTGGCCATGGGCATCACCGGCACCGAGGTCTCCAAGGGCGCGGCGGTCATGATTTTGACCGACGACAACTTCGCGACCATCGTTAAGGCAGTGGAGTTCGGGCGGGCCATCTACAACAACCTGTTCAACTATATCCGCTTCCAGATGACGGCGCTGGTGGCATTCATCGGCGCGTACCTGGGCGCAGCGTTCTTCGTCATCCTCGGCGGCGTGCCGTTTACGCCCGCCGTCGTCCTGTGGATCAACTTTCTGGTCCAGGTGCCTGTGGCGATTGCGCTGGGCTTTGATAAGCCTGATCCACGCTTGATGCAGCACAAGCCGCGGCCGCTGACCCAACCGGTGCTCTCGCGCAGTCAATGGGCGCGCATCATCTTCCTCGGACTGGTCATGACGGTCGGTACGCTGATCCTCGAGGCGGGCTTTTCGACTGGCGCTGATGGGGCCGACACGGTGGCCAAGTCCATGGGGTTCGTCGTCTTTTCGCTCTTCAACATCATCATCGCCCTTGCTGCCCGCAGTGAAACCGCCAGCGCGTTCAACCGGGACATCTTCCATGACCGCAACCAGTTGATGCTCTACGGTCTGGCTCTGCTGTTCATCATCGTACCGGTGGAACTGGGTTTCCCGCGCTTCCTGGAGCTGGCCCCGTTGAACGGCGATCAATGGCTGATCTGCATCGCCTTTGCTATTGCTCTGCTGCTTATCGACGAGGTGATCAAGTTCTTCCTGCGTCGCCATCGCAGCCGGCCTGAGGCAACGCCTGTTGCTGCCGCTACGGCCAGGGCATAGGCGAAACAGAATGTCTTGTCCATCTGACTGACTGTGTGTCGGCCTCAGATCAAGATCTGTTTACGATCTGGGGCCGGCCATTTACTGTCGGAGGGTTTGGATGGTCTCTCTATCTAGGGTATGCTTTGAGCCAGTGTCCAAGCTTGTCGAAAGATACCTTCTGCGCAACACCGTCAGCGAGCAGCTCAACCCCAAGAACCATCCTTGTAGGGAGTGTACCCAATGAAAAAGTGGAGCGTATTGGCGCTTGTGAGCGGGGCCATGTTCATCATCGTGATCGACACCACGATGATGAACGTCTCGATATCGGCATTGGTGGCGGACCTGAACACCACCGTCAGCGGCATTCAGGCCGCTATCTCCATTTACGCCCTGGTGATGGCCGCGTTCATGCTGATCGGCGGGAAGCTGGCCGACATCATCGGCAAAAAGCGCGTCTTTGTCATCGGCCTTGTCATCTATGGCGTGGGCACGACTACGGCCTCTTTCAGTCAAGGCCTGGGCATGCTGATCATCGGTTGGTCATTCCTGGAAGGGATTGGCGGAGCCATGATGATACCCAACATCCAGACGCTGCTGCGCGACAAGTATGACGGCCAGGATCGGGCCAAGGGCTACAGTGTGATTGGCGCTGTAGGCGCAATCGGCGCCGCACTGGGCCCGATTATTGGCGGTTTTCTCACCACCTATGCCAGTTGGCGCTGGGCTTTTCGGCTGGAACTGTTGGTTGTGATTCTGGTGCTTGTCTTCCGAAACCAACTCGCCGCTGATCAACTCGCCGACGACCGTCCCAAGTTCGACTATCGGGGCGGGCTGCTCTCGATTGTTGGCTGGTCATCCATTGTGCTGGGTGTCTTGATGGGCCAGAGCTATGGTTTCTGGTATGCCAAGCAGCCCTTGGTGATTGGCAATCTGGAACTGGCCCCCTTTGGTCTCTCTGTCGTGCCGTTTATTGTGGGCTTTGGCGTCCTTGTCATCATGTTGTTGCTCCATTGGGAGCGCAACCTGGAGGAGAAGGGCAAAGACGGCCTGTTCAAACCTTCGCTACTGAAGATCGAAGGGCTGACGCCCGGTTTCATGGTGCGCTTCACGGAAATGGCCATTTTCGCCGGCTTTCTGTTTACCTATCCACTGCTGCTGCAACTCTCGTTTGAATATACGGCCATAGAGACCGGGCTGGCCCTGATGCCCTTTTCCCTCGCCGTGTTGATTGCGGCCATGGTCGGGGCCAGGCTATCGGCCAAAATGAGCGCCAAACGAACGATCCAGATTGGTTTCTTGATCTCTATTGCCGGCCTGTTGGCGTTTGTCTACACGATTCAACCCAACATCACAGCCGCCCAGTTGAGCAGCGGCGCGTTGTTTGGCATTGGGCTGGGGCTGATCCTCCCCACGACATTAAATCTGAACTTGTCCATGGTGTCGGCCAAAGATACGCCGGAGACTGCCGGTCTGAACGGCACCTTTGAGCAATTGGGCAACTCGATCGGCGTGGCGTTGGTGGGGGCGATGATGTTGCTTGCACTGAGCGCCGGGCTGACACAGCGCCTGGAGACCAATACTGCTCTGCCGCCGGCGGAGCAGCAGCAACTGGTCTTCGCTGTGGACGAAGGCGTGGAGTTGATGTCCGACACTCAGTTGACGGCCGAACTTGAGGCCGCCGGCGCTGACGCGGCAACAACGGAAGAAGTGGTCAGCATGTACCAGGTTTCTCGGGTTGAAGCGTTTCGCGCCAGCGTAGCGTTTATGATCTTCGTGGCGCTTGTTGGTCTGATCTTGACCATAGGACTCTCCAATCGCATGTTGGTCGAGACCGATTCATAACGTCTGTGACCGCGGCTGTGGGCGATCTCATTGCCGGCCTCTCGGCCTGGGCATTGGTGGCGCCGACTTCGCTCCAAAGTATGAATGGAATGCAAACAAGCGGCAATATATTTGCCGGGCCTACTGAAAAGGACAAATAATGACTGAAAATCGCACTGATACGACACCCGTTACCGAGGCGGATGAAGCCGATCTGTCCGAGTCGATGCCCCGTCTCGGACACGTGCTCCTGATTGCCGTGATCGTAGGCGTTTTCGCAGTCTTGTGGTTGCTCACCTACGAAGCGCTCAATGACCTGATCTGGGAAAACGACTTTGTCGCCAACAACCGCTGGACCATCCCGGTTGGGATCATGTTCTTCTCGCTGTTGGTGGGGTTGACCGAAAAATACCTGCACGCACCCAACGTGATTGATGGCGGGGTAGAAGAATCCCTCAAGGCCGAGGACGTCAGCAGCTACAAGACCTTTTGGGGGACCTTACTGTCGTCATTCTTCTCGCTTTTTTCCGGGGCAAGTGTCGGTCCCGAAGGATCGCTAGGGTTTCTGGCCGTCCAGATCTCGCAATGGCTGTCTGCAAAACTCAAGTTTGCCAAAGAAGGGATCCTGATGTCCAGCCTTGCGGGTATGAGCTCGGCCTACAATGGGGTGGTAGGCAATCCCATTTTTACGGCGCTCATGGCCAGTGAGGTTGGCGGCGGCAGGGGCGGTCTGAGGCTGGTCAACTATAATCTGGCAGCCGGCGTTGTCGGCTTCTTCATCTTTTCCTTGTTGGGCGTGCCGGCCTTTGCCGGCTTTCTGGATATTGGACACCCTGAAGGAATTACGCTCGCTTGGGTGATCTGGGCCATCGGCCTAGGTGTGATCGGGGCTGTAGTGGCTCTCTATGTCGGTATCGCCGTCCGTCTTCTCCGCCGATTGATGGACTTGTTTCAGGAGCGGGTCATGAGCCGGATTCTTGTGGCCGGCCTGATCATTGCTGTGGTCTGCTATTTCATTCCGGAGCTCATGTTCTCCGGCGAATCAGCCATTCATACAATTGTTGACAGTCCGGCCGAGTACGGCGTGGCCATGCTGCTGCTGATGGCGCTGCTCAAGCCGCTGCTGCTGGCGTTGTCGCTGAAAGGCGGCTACCTGGGCGGTCCCATCTTTCCGGCGCTCTTCACGGCGGTGATGGTGGCCATGGCCATCAGTCTTGTGGCGCCTGACGTGCCGACCGCCATCCTTGTCGCCTGCATTGAAGTTGCTGTGATCACGCTGCTGCTCAAAGCGCCGCTCACCTCAATATTGCTGGTCACGGTGCTATCAGGCGCGGGGGCCAACGCAAACATGGTCGGCCTGATCACGGCGGCATCGGTCACGTCCCTGATGGTGGGCCAGGTTTTTCAGATGCTCGTCGCCAGACGCCAACCGGCGGAGTCAATCGAGTCTGTCGGCGCATAACGACGGTGAATCCTGCCCCAGAGATTTGACCTTCAACCGGCTTCTCGCGCCAGCCAGGCACAGCCCAGCACAGGCCCGTCATCACCGAGCGCAGTCGGCACGATGCGCACGCGTGACCCGACAGAGGCAAAGCTGTGCCGGGGCACAGCCTGCCGCGCCGGTTCCAGCAGCAGATCGCCTGCCTTGGCCACGCTGCCGCCGATGACGTAGAGATCCACATCAACGATCATGGCCATGGTGGCCACTGCGATGCCCAGCGCTTCGCCTGCATCGGCCAGCACCCGTTTAGCAATCGGGTCGCCCTCAGCGGCCAGGGTTGCGACTTCGGCCCCGCCAACTTTCTCTTCCGGTAGTTGAACAGCGGCCGCATAGCGCCGGCCCAGCCACGGCCCGCTGATGAAGGTCTCGACACAGCCGCGGTTGCCGCACGAGCAGGCTTCACCGTGGCGGTCGAGGGTAACATGGCCGATCTCGCCGGCCGCGCCGTGGCGACCGCGATAAAGTTCGTCGTCCACGATAATGGCCGCGCCCACGCCGGTACCGACCACGATGAAGGCCATGTCGTCGGCGTCGCTCCCGGCGCCGAAATGGAAGTCGCCCAGGGCCGCGGCGTTGGCATCGTGCTCCAGCACAACAGGGATGTTCAAGGCCGATTCCAACAGAGAGCGCAGCGGCGTGTTGTGCAGCCCCTGAAGATTGGGCGGATCGATCAGCAGGCCCGCTGCGGGATCGACCGGACCGGGGCTACAAATGCCCAACGCGGCAATCGACTCGCCGTCCGGCAGCGCCGCCTTGAGTTCGTCCACGGCCTGGCCGATGCGCGTCACCAACTGGGCGGCGCCGTCCTGCGGGTTGGTCGGAATGCGTCGCCGGTCTACGATGCGGTCATCCGGGCTGACCAATCCAAGCTCCACCTTGGTGCCGCCGAGATCGACCCCCACGACCCAATTATCCATGTTCAGGCTCCGTTTGGCTATGGTATACTTATCTCAGGCAAGCGTTCATTGAAACCCCGACGGATGAGACTATGCCGGAAATTTCTCGGTTCTTTGGCATCATTATCACGATGTACTATGAGTATGGACGGCATCAACGCCCCCACTTTCATGCCCGCTACGGCGATTTCAGAGCGAGTTTTACTATCAATCGCCCCGAGCTGCTGGCCGGCTCTATGCCGAGACGACAACAGCATCTGATTCTGGCCTGGGCGGAGTTGCATCAGACTGAACTGCTGGACAACTGGCAACGTGTGACAGAAGAGCAGCCCTTGCTGTACATCGCAGGCTTGTAGGAGTGCGAAATGAGAAATGCTAATTCTATGAACGCTCTACTGGTGGATGTCACCGATTTTTCTATTGTTGGCAACTATACGCTTCAAATCGAGTTCAATGATCGTACCGTACGAGTGATCAATTTCAAGCCGATCTTATCAGGCCCGCTCTTTGGTCCACTGTGCAATCTTGATCTATTCAATCAGGTCAAACTAAATCGGGATATCGGCACGCTGATCTGGCCGACCGGCGCCGATATCGATCCGAACGTACTGCACGACTGGCCCGAGCACGTTGATGCCATTGTGACTAGACGCAAACAGCGATTCGCTGAAACCGCGCCCTCAGACTGACAGCCGTTCCAAGATTCATCCACGCACGCATATTTCCCGCTACAAACTGGTTTATCCATTCCCGATGAGATTCGCGCCCATACGCGCCAACACCATGTCCCCAGCCTCGGGCAGGCCGCTGACGCCGACCGCGCCGACGACCTACCCCGTCAACCACAATGGGCACGCCGCCGCCCCACGCCGTGTAGCGCAGATCGCCGAAGTTGGTCATCGGGAAGCCATCCTGCTTGGAGGCTTGACCCAGATCGTAGGATGGAATGCCCTCGCGCGCTGCGGTGAACGCCTTGTTCATGGCGATGTATAGCGAGGGAAGCTTGCAGCCGTCGGTGCGCAGGAAGGCGAGCAGTTCGCCATGGGCATCGGCCACGGCGATGGAGGCGCCGCGCCCGTCTTTCTCCAACTCAGCCCGGATGGCGTCGATAATCTTCATGGCATCGATGTGTGAAAGATGAAGTTGTTGGTACATGGGCCCATCTCCTAACTTCTTTGTCTCGCCCGTTATGCCTGAGCGTTCACGGGTGGAGAACCTCCAGAGAATTCAAACCACCTCGAATTGATGAGGCTGGAATATTCTGATCGAGCGTGGCCAGTTTGCCCCCATGGTGAACGGCGACTTCCAGTAGGTAGATATCGGTGACCTGGTTGTGCGTGATCACAGCCTGGGGTGTAAGTGAGTCCCGAAGTGTAATCCCTTCCGACCAGAAGCTATGGCCTGGGTTTGCACAGAATTGGCGCAAAATTGATACCGCTACATCAGAACTCCCAGGTGAGTTGGGATATCTGGGGTGGCTGGATATGCGGATGAAGCCGTTTTCGTTCATTTGATCGCAATCTGTTCCGCCACCCGCAACGCCTGCGCGGCAATCGTCAGCGCCGGATTCATGGCCGCGGACGACGGAAAGAACGACGAATCCATGACATACAGGTTCTCGACCTCGTGGCTGCGGCAGTAGGGGTCGAGAACCGAAGTGGCCGGATCCACGCCGAAGCGGACGGTGCCGCATTGGTGCGAGTTGGTGTCGATGCCCATGCGCTCGACAAAGACCAGGGGGTAGCCGGCGGCTTTCATCATCGCCTTGGCCGCATCGATCAGCTTGTCGTGAGCGACCATGTTGTTGGGCGTCCAGTGCACGCGCACGCGGCCATCAGCGCCAAGCTCGACGCGGTTGTTGGCGTCGGGCAGATCTTCGGACATGATCCACCAGTCGACGCTGCGGTTGGCCATGGCCTGCAGGATCGGGCGAGGCACGCCCGGCTTGGCCGCGGTCAACATGCCGGCCTGGAGCTTGCCCAGCATCTGCATGTTGCCCATGGGATAGGGGAAGTCCGGCCCGCTGTGGTAGTAGTCGTTGACGGCCATGGTCTTCTGGAAGACGGTCGTGTTGACGCGCATCGGGTCGACGGCCATGAGCGCGGTGTTGTTGTGGACCATGTAGTTGCGCCCTACCTGGCCTGACCCATTGGCCAGTCCGTCGGGGTGGGTCGCATTGGCCGAGCGCAGCAGCAGCATGGCCGAGTTGACCGCACCGCAGGCGACGACGTAGGTCTTGGCCTGTACGCGGATGCGCTCTCCGTCCCTTCTCCAGTTCGACGCCGATGATCCGACGACCTGTCTCGTCAGTCAGCAGGCGATGGGCCAATGTGCGCGGCCAGAGCGTCACGTTTGGACTCTCCAGCGCAGGCTGCACGCAGCAGACATCGGCATCGGCCTTGGCCAGCAGCTTGCATGGGAAGCCGTCGCACGTCTTGCAGCGGATACAGCGCCCGCCCTCGCGAAGATCGATGCCCATGGGGTAGTGGAATGGGTTCAGACCCTGTTCGCGCAGCCGATCGACCAGATCTTCAATGTAGGGTTCGTGGGGCACGGGCGGGAAGGGATAGGACGTGGAACGGAATGGTTCGGTCGGGTCGTCACCGAGTTGGCCATGGACCCAGTAGATCTCCTCGGCTTGGGCGTAGTACGGCTCCATTTCCGCATAGGTGACTGGGCCACGCCGGCGACGTGCCGCCTTCATGCTCAATCACGCCAAAGTCTTCCTGGCGGAAGCGGGGCAGGGCTGCGCCGTAGACTTTGGTGTTGCCGCCGATGAAATAGTGGACGCCCGGCTCGAACGGCTTGCCGTTGTCCGCGTCCAACCACGTTTCCCGCGGCTTGTAGCGTTTTTGGTCAAAGACGGCCTTGGGTTCCCAGTTCTCCGGCTCCTGAGGCAGATAGTCGCCCCGCTCGATCAGCAAGACCTTGGCGCCGCTGTTGCGCAGCGCATAGGCCAGTGTCCCGCCGCCCGCGCCCGTGCCGATGATGACGATGTCGTAGGTTGTCTGCATGGTCGGGTTCCAAATTGGTGATCAGGGATTGGAGACTGGGGATTGAGAAGAAGGCCGCCCTGTTTGTTCAGGCCCAATTCCCGATTGCTATTCCCCATTCACTTGTCTACGTCCAATAATCGAACACTAGCACCTGATCCCGGAAGGGTCGCAGCGTCTGGCCGAACGCTTTGTGGGCCGGGTGGGGCAGGTAGGCGTCACGGTCCTCGGCGCTCTTGAACGTCACCAAGAAGCAATGGGTGAAACCCTGTGCCGCGTTCTCCACGCTCACGTTCGTGCCCCACTCGAAGTCGTGGATGGCATCGATCTGGCTCGGCAGCGCGGCGAAGGCTTCCTCGACCGAACGGATGTCCTCCGGCGTCGCCTCATCGACAAACGAAAACAACACAACATGGCGCAACAATCGATCCGTGTCACTCATCCTCAATTCTCCTTTTTGCATCGCTTTGTATCGCGGCATTCATGTTGCGGTACAAGTAACGCTTTACGCGTCATCAAACTCGGTGCGGCGGATGATCTCGTCCTGCAACTCTCTGTCCAGTTCGGTGAAGTAGGCGCTGTAGCCGGCCACGCGCACCACCAGCGAGCGGAAATCCGCCGGATTGACCTGGGCCGCGCGCAGCGTCGCCGCCGAGACCACGTTGAACTGCACGTGCGGGATCTTGAGCGCGCAGAAGCCGCGCAGCAGCAACACGAATTTGTCCAGCGCATTGTCGTCGGCGAAGAAGGATGGCAGGAACTTCATGTTCAGCAGCGTGCCGTTGGAGGCCAGTTCCAGATTGAGCTTGGCCACCGACTGGAGCACGGCCGTGGCGCCGCGTTGATCCACGCCGGTCATGGGCGAGAGGCCGCCGTCGGCCAGGGGCGTGCCGGCATGGCGTCCGTCGGGCGTGGCGCCGACGTTGGCGCCCATGGGCACGTGGGCCGAGACGGTGTAGAAGCCGGGCTGGTAGAGACCGCCGCGAATGGTGGGATGTTCGGCCACCAGTTCGCAGAAGCGGTCGCCCCATTGGCGCGGCGTAGCGATCCACGCGCTCGTCGTCGTTGCCATACTTGGGCGCACGGTTGATCAGCCGCTGGCGCAGCACTTCGGCATCGGCAAAGTCGGTGCGCAACGCTTCCAGCAGCGAATCGGCGTCCGTCCACTCTGCATCAAAGATCGCCTCTTTCACCGCAGCCAGGCTGTCGGCCACGTTGGCGATCTGCACGCCCTGCACGCCGGAGAAGTTGTAGTGCGCGCCGCCCGCGGTCACGTCCAGCGCCGCGCTCGATGCAGTCGTCGATGACCAGCGACAGAAAGGGCGAGGGCAGCTTCTCGGCGTGGATGCTGTCGACCACATTGCAGCCCTTGACCATCAGCGGCACAAAGTGGGCCAACTGCTGATCGTAGGCCGCTTCCAATTCGTCGAAGCTCGTCATCTCGGCCAGCGTCGGCGTCTCCAGCCCGATCTGCTCGCCCGCTCTGCGGATCCCTGCCGCCAAAGAGGGTCAGTTCCAGGATGCGGGTCAGGTTGAACATGGAGGCGTCGCTCCAGCCCAGCGCCTTGCCCGGCGTCGACAGTTCGACACAGCCGACCACGGCGTAGTTCTGCGCGTCTTCGACCGCGATGCCGCGGTTGATCTGGCCCGGAATGATCACCTCGTCGTTGAAGACCTGGGGCATGCCGCTGCCCTTGCCGATGACAAAGGCCGCGGCGCGCAGGAATTCGTCCGGGCTGCCGTCGTGGATGCGAATGGAGAGATTGGGCTGGGTCATGCCCAGGTCGGCCTGGGCGCGCAGGCACATGTAGGAGAGCAGGTTGGTGCCGTCGCGCGCCGTTTCCGGCATCGGGCAGCAGACCGCCGACCGCAATGTTGAAGCCGATGGGGAAGCCGGCAAAGTAGCGTGCGCTACTGCTGCTGCGCAGCAGCACGACCTCGTTGAACTTGAGCCAGAGCAGTTCCAGCAGATCCTGGGCTTGGTCCAGGGTCAGCGCTCCTGAATCCAGATCGCTGCTGCAGATAGGGCAGCATGTATTGGTCGAAACGGCCCGGCGAAAAACTGCTGGCGTTGGACTCGATCTGGAGCAGCGTGAAGAGGAACCAGACCGCCTGCAGCGCATCCCAGAAGTCCTGGGCCGGCTCCGTCGACAGCCGCCGGCAGCGCTCGGCAATGGCCCGCAGCTCTTGACGGCGGCCGGCATCGTCGCACGCTTCGGCCTGCCGGTCGGCCAGGTCGGCGTAGCGCCGGATGAAGATGCGTGGCGGCGTCCAGCGCAATGAGCGCTGCCTCGTCGAAGATCTGCTGCTCCGTCGTCGCCGGTGAACCCGCCCGCGCGCTATGCACCTTGTCACGCAGCCCGCCGATGCCCAGGCGCAGCCAGCCCTCCACATCGGGCAGGATGTGGCCCTGGGCATGGTCGGTCTGGTTGAGCGAGAAGGCCTTGCCGTCGACCACGTGGCGCACATCGGCCGGCACACGCTGGGCGACCGTGTCTTCCAGGGTCTAGCCTCGCCAGTAGGGGAAGATCTCCTCACGCAGTTCGCGGATCTGCTCGGGCGTGATGTCGAAGGTGTCCTGCGGGCGAGTGGGCAGGATGTCCAGTTCCTTGTCGATCCAGTCGACCGCGCCTTCCGGTGCGATGACGCCCATGCGCGGCAGCAGCGAGCGGTTGCCGACGATGATCTCGTCCGGGTGGATGTCGATGCTCAGCGAGCGGGCCAGGTGCAGCAACATCTTGGCGCGGCGGATGGGCATCGGCTCACCTTCGGTGGCGCGGTAGCTCTCGGTGGTGAAGCGAGCGCGCTCGACGTCGATCTGGCGCGTGTTCTCCAGCAGCCGGCGCTTGATGCGGGCTGCGCGCTGGCTGGGCTGGGTCGTTTTCCACTCGTCAGCGGGAAAGGCGGCGGCGGGATCGACGGGATCAGTGAATCTATCTTGCATGGAATCTGGAGTTCCTCCGTGCCATATCAACGTTAATCTGTTGTTCCTGCGGCGTCTTCGCAAGCAAAATCAATTAGGCGGCAATCCGTAGGGGCATGTGTACGGGCGGGAAAGGCGCTCCGATTTTCACGATTCGTCCATCCGCCCGTTCACGTGCCCGTCGCACCAGGTGGTGATTCGTCGGCGAGGGGCACGTGATGGGGCGGGCGAACTCACAATCGTAGTTGAATCTGCCTTCCCCCCCCACCACATGCCCCTACGATTCGATTCTCAACTGACTTTGAACACACCACAATCATATTGTACATCATTCCCTCAAGTGATCCATTGTGATCCTACAGGAGATCGGCGACATTCACCCAACCGCCGCTCGCCGACGACCGCTCGGCCGCCGCCATGACGGCCTGGATGTGCAGTCCGTCGGCCAGCGAGGGCGAGGCCGGGCGACCTTCGTCGATGGCCTTGAGAAACTGATACTGGCATTCGGCGTGGGCGCGCACGAAGCCGGGCGGCATGGTCCAGTCGGGCGAGTCCGCGCCCTTCGTGGCGCTGCACGGTCTCCAGCTTGCGGAAGCCGCGCATGCCGCCCAGCGGAGCGCCCTCGTCGCGCATGTCGTAGACCTCCAGCCAACTGGGGTCGGCGGCGCTGAAGCGGATGGCGCCCTGGTCGCCGAAGATCTCGAACTGGAGATCGTTGGCTGCGCCGGTGCCCATGCGCGAGATCTCGACCGTGCCCAGCGTGCCGGCTGCCGTGCGTGCATGCAGCAGCGCGATGTCGTCCACATCGACCGGGCCGGTCTCGGACGAGCCGGGCGCCAGCGGGCGTTCGCGGATCAGCGTGTCCAGCGTGGCCTGGACCGAGCCGAAGTCGCCCAGCAGGTAGGCCAGCAGATCGAGGATGTGCGAGCCCAGGTCAAAGAGCGCGCCGCCGCCGGCGATCTCCTTGTTCAGCCGCCAGGAGAGCGGCTTGTTGGCGATCGATGTAGGAGGCACGATGATAGCGGCCACGGAACGAGAAGACGCGTCCCACAAAGCCGTCGTCCATGAGCTGCTTGGCGCGCGTGATGGCCGGATAGAAGCGGAAGTTGAAGGTCATCTGCGTGTTGACGCCGGCCTTGGCTCACCGCCGTCGACCATGCGCTTGCCCTCGTCCACGTTCATGGCCAGCGGCTTCTCGCAGTAGATGTGCTTGCCTGCCTCGGCCGCGGCGATGACGACCTCCTCGTGCAGACGGTTGGGCACGCAGACATCGACCACATCCACATCGTCTCGGGCCAACAACTCGTGGTAGTCCGTGGTCCAGACGTCGCAGCCGATCTCCTGGCCGGCCTCCCAGGCCGTCTCCGGCCGCGTCGTGGCCACGCCCACGATGTTCACGGAGCCGGCCGGCAGCCCATAGTGAAACGGGATCGCCCGGTATGCCAAGGCATGCACGCGTCCAATGCCGCCGTAGCCGATCATGGCGATGTTGAGTGGTTTCATGGAAGGACCTTTCTGCTGCTTGCTTCGTGCTGCGTGAGGCAGCGTACTGTGCGAAATTACGTAATGCGTAACTACGTACTTCGTATTTGTGTTTGGCCAGAGCAGGGCGCAACGGTCTGCCGTTCGTTATTCACAATTATCAATTCAGCATTAACCATTCGCATGGGCTTTGCTCGGCTTGGCTGGTCTGGAACGCGCATTCCGACCTACATCGCTGCCCGCAGCTTCTTCACCGCCGCCTCGATCTCCCCCGTCCCCGGCTGGAGCTTGCCGTTCGGCCCTTTGAGCAGCGGCGACGAAAATTCGCCCACCGTCATGCCGGCATCGATGAACTCGCTCCACATTGCCGGCGTTGAGCCCGCCGTCTTCCATGATGTCGATCTGCTTGCTCAGCCCGGCGGCATCGACCATATCGCGCAGTCGCCGGATGTTCTCCACCATGATGGGATCCATGGTGTGGGGACTCTTGCCGGTCTCCTTGGCCCAGAAATAGGCGCGGCTCTCGTACTCGACAATGCTGATGTAGGGCTGGATGTACTGCTCGAAGGCAGAGATGGGCGTGCCCTGCCAGGCCCAAACGCCGGCCTTGATGCCCAGCACGTCGACGATGAACGAGACAGCCTGCATGGTCAACTCACCCGTGGTCTCCAGCGGCAGCGTGATCAGGTTGACGCCCAGGTCGGCCAACTGGCGAAAGACGTCGAAACTGGGGCGCACCATCTGCAACTGGGCCTCGATCTCGAGATCCGTGCTCTTGCGCACGGCCTCGATGATGTCGAAGCCGCCGCGCGGCATGCCGAAGTCCATATACTTGCCGTCGCGCACTTCGATGTGCAGCCAGTCGACGCCGGCCTGCTCCAGTTCCTTCACCTGTCCGCCGAGTACGGCATAGTCGGCCCAGAAGAGCCCGGCCGCGATCTTGCATTGTGAGGTTACGTTTCCGATCTTGTTTGGCATGAGTTTCTCCATTTTTGTCACAGACTTCATGAATAGGATACACCCCGAGGGATGAAAATGAAGTTTGTGGCGACAACATGTTGGACACAACGTGAGAATTGGACCAAGCTAAGATGAAGGCAGGCTGGTCTAACGTCGAGTTGATCACTGGTGCCATGAGCCCGAGTCACAGACGGACTTGGATGTCCAGAGGAACCCCAAGTGGATGGCCGCCGTAAGGTGAGCCCGCAGAGCAGAATCTTGTTAAGATGGGCATCTGACCAGTCAAGGTAGAAGCGTGTTTGGACTGGAGGTGCAAGATGCAAGTCGTCTATCCGAGTTGTGCAGGGCTGGATGTACACAAGAAGAGCGTCGTGGCTTGTCGGATGGCCCGGCGAGGCAATCGCCCTGGGAAGGAGATCAAGACTTTTGGCACAACGACGCAGGCATTGCTGGCGTTGAGCGATTGGCTGCAAGAATGGCGTGTAACCCATGTGGCCATGGAGAGTACAGGCGACTACTGGCGTCCGATCTACAATGTACTGGAAGGAGACTTTGAGTTGTTGTTGGTCAATGCGCGGCATGTGAAGCAGGTGCCAGGACGCAAGACCGATGTTAAGGATGCTGAGTGGTTGGCCGATTTGCTCAAACATGGTCTGCTGAAGGCGAGCTACGTGCCGGAGAAGTCGCAACGAGCATTGCGTGACTTGACACGCTATCGTACGAAGGTCGTGCAGCAGCGGTCGCAAGTGGTCGATCGGCTGCAAAAGGTGCTTGAGGATGCCAACATCAAGTTGAGTTCGGTTGCGAGCGATGTGTTGGGTGTTTCGGGCCGTGCCATGCTGAGTGGCCTGATTGCAGGTGAGACGGATGGTGCGGTATTGGCGCAGATGGCTCGGGGTCGCCTGAAGCAGAAGGAAGCAGCCCTGGAAGAAGCGTTGACCGGCATGATGAGCGAACACCATCGTTTTCTGTTGACACAACAGCTGGCGCTCTTCGACTTCCTCAGTCGACAGATCGAGGAATTGGACCAACAGATTGCGGTTCAACTCGCCACCATGGATGAGGCGAAGGGACCACCGGCTTCTCCATCGCAGCCAGAGGATGGTCAGAATGCGCCACAAGCGGAGATGGCACAAGAGTTGACGCCCCTCTCCTATTCGGAGGCGATCGAGTTGCTGGATACCATCCCCGGGGTCGATAGAACGACGGCACAAGTCTTGGTCGCAGAGATCGGTGTAGACATGAGCCGATTTCCGACGCATAAGCATTTGGCGGCTTGGGGCGGTGTTGCGCCAGGGCATAATGAAAGTGCAGGCAAACGCAGATCGAGCAAGAGCCGACGGGGTAATCGCAATTTGCGTTCTGCGCTGAGCCAAGCGGCTTGGGCCGCCTCGCATACCCAAGAGACCTACTTGCGGGCTCAGTTCCAACGCTTGGCGGCTCGTCGTGGTAAAAAACGAGCCATTATCGCAGTCGGCCATTCGATTCTGGTGATTGCCTATCATATGTTGTGCAAACATGAACCCTACCAAGAAATGGGGCATGACTTTTTCGACCAACGTCAACGAGACTCGACTGTGCGTCATCTTCTCCGTCGCCTCGAAAAACTAGGGGTTGAGGTCACGGAAGTCGCAGCGACAGTCGCAGCCTGAAAGGAGAGCGGCTTCTGACATACACGTTGACAACCTGTTGCACTAACCCGAACGCCTTCTTTGCACAGATGGCGACAATACCTTATTGCCATTATCACTCATTCATCAACAGCTATTTTCAGAGTAGATTCACACAGATGAAAAAGGATGGGACACAGATAGAAATCTTGATATTTGCAGATAGTGCGTCGCAGTTTTTTGGTTGATTCGAATCTATACTATCTGTGTTCTATCCGTAAATCATCTGTGTCAATCTGTGGCGGATCCTTTTTCGGTTTCAATTAAGACCTTCATCGCCTGGCGCGAGCGCATGAGTTCGACGCCCTGAGCCAGGTCGGATAATGGCAAACGGTGGGTGACCAGTATGGACGGCTGAACGCGCCGACTTTCCAGCAGCTTGATGGTTTGCTCAAAGGGATTCAACCCCACGAAGGTGCCGTGCAAGGTCAGGTCGTTGCGCGTGATCGCATACTGGCTTATTGCCGGATTAGACTCAGGACGTAGGCCGAAAAGAATGATGTGGCCGCCGCGACGGGCCAGCTTGATGGCCACGTCGACCTGGTTGCCCACGGCATCGACGACGATGTCCGCACCCAATTCGGTTTGGTCGTGCACCGCTGCCGGCACATCCGTCTCCATGGGGTTGAGCACGACATCAACGCCGATCTCGCGTGCAAATTCCAGCCGGAAATCGGCCACATCGACCACGAAAATACGGCCCGCGCCCATGGCCCGGTAGACCAGCGCAAAGAGCAGGCCCATTGGTCCTCCGCCCACAATGGCCACGTTGTCGCCCGCTTCGAATGGCGCACGTTTGACCGAGCCGACGACGCAGGAAAGCGGCTCGAAGAGCGCTGCGTCCTCCAGTGGTACAGCCGGGCTGATCTTGAAGAGCGCGCGTTCCGGGGCCACGAGATGGGGCGCAAAGGCGCCGTCGATGGTGGTGCCGATGGTGTTGTAGTTCGTACACTGGTTATCCAGCCCGCGCCGGCAGTAGGCGCACTTGCCGCACGTAAGCCGCGGCGCAATCACGACGCGGTCGCCCGGCGCCAGCGTTGTGACGCTGTCACCGATTGCAGCCACCACACCGACGCCTTCATGACCGATGACGATGCCGGGCGTTGCCTTGTGGGCAGGCGGCACGGCCAGAATGTTGAGGTCGGTACCGCAGATTCCGCACGCTTCAATATTGACGAGAACATCGTCTGTCCCGGTGATCTGCGGAATCGGTCGATCTTCGTAGTTCAGTTGCCCTTCACCGTGAAAAATTGGAACAGTCATTGAGGACATGGTGAATCCCTTTCTGCGAGACCAAAGTGTTGAATGTGCTGCGTAATCCGTAAAAGGGCTGTCTGAGACCAATTGCGCAGCACGCATTACGTATCATTCAACCCCAGCACCGCCCGCGCTGTGCGATCATCGGTCCCGAGAACGTCGACCGCGCCTGAGCGCAACGCACCCAGGATGGCTGCCGGTTTGTGTTCACCCATGGCAACGGCGATGGTCAGCGGGATGGCACGCAGATCGTCCAGGGAGAGTCCGATTACGCGGTCGTTGATGGCAGCCGGCTCGCTGCGGCCATCCAGCGAAAACAGTTGCCCCGCGATGTCGCCGACGATGCCGTCTGTTGCTAAATCGAGCAATTCGTTTTCAGCGACGAAGCCGGTTCTGACCAGGTTGGATCGCTCCGGATCGACCGTGCCGATGCCGAGCAGCGCCAGGTCGGCCGAACGGGCGGCATCCAGGGTGCCGAGAATGCCACGTTGTGCGCGCAGGACATCTGCGTCCTGAATACTCTCGGCCATGAAAGGCGACGAGAGGTAGAGCGCCTCGCCGCCGAGTTTGTCGGCCAACTGGCGAGCCAAGGCCGCGCTGTCGAGTTCGCCCAGCGTCGACGGCATGCTGCCCAGCGCTTGCGCCACGTTGACATGGACGCGAAAGTTAGGGCGAATGGCCTGGATCACCTCATAGGTTGAGCGCCCCAGGCAGACGGCGAGGGTTGCACCGGCATTGAGCCGTTCTTCCAGGAAGCGAGCCGTAAGTTGGCCCAACTGCGCCAATGATGAGACTCGCGCCTGGGACGAAGCTTGCAGTACCAACGCCGCCTGCAAGCCGAAGACGTCAGCGAGGCGCTTCTCCAACTCTTCATCTCGGCGCAGCGGCCAGTTGACGAAGATCTCGACCACGCCTTCGTCGCGGGCTTGCTTGAGCAGACGATAGACCTTGACGCGAGAGACGCCCAGTTCCTCGGCAATGGCGTTCTGGGTCATCTCGTCGATGTAGTACATGGAGGCCAAAGCGGCCAGGAGATCGTGGTGCGATCTGTCCATTTTTTCCTGTCAGGCGAAGCGGAAAAACACGCTGGCAAGATACTTCGGCTTACAATGCCTGGGCAAATGCACGAGCGGCGTGCATTTGCCCAGGCATTGTAAACGTTGGAGTATCGCTTGTCAAGATGACTGTGAAAAAAACCGGACATAGTCATGGATTACACGCTGCATGCATGACGCCCACAACTGTACCAAAGAAGAGAATCTGACTCGGTTATTTCCACCCCAGGTGCTGGAGCGAATAGCCGCTGTGCCATCCACGGGTGACGACGATACGTTGTGCGGCTGGATGCAACTGGCATGTGAGTTCGCTGCCAAGATCCGCGTTCAGGAAAATCGCGGCGACTAGCAGATGAGCGAGGTCGTGCTCGGCGGGAGAGCGTACGAGGTGGAAGTCGAACATCATTTTGCTTGACTCGTCCCCTTAAGCAATGCCCAAACACCTTCCTCATCGAAATTGTCGACGAGCGGTCTGAGTTGTTTAGCGAAAGGTTGATAGACACTATCTTCGGCCACGTGCGCTTCGACAACTTTCATTAGACGCGGGAGTTCACCCTTCATCGCCAGATCCAAGAGGACTGCGAGGTCATTCGGCGGTGGTGTTATGAGCGTCGGAGTCATCGCTGGACGGCCCTCTTCCTGGGAACGTTGACTGTTTTCGCTGACGCTGCCATCATCGATGATCCACGTCAGACCAGCGTGCTTCTGCAACAACGAGAGCAGCCGATCAACGTCGATTGGCTTGGCCAGAAACGCGTCGCATCCAGCCTGCTCGGCCTCAAACACTTGCTGCTCAAATGCATTGGCCGACACAGCGATGATGGTCATCTGCACGGCCTCTTGAGCCGGGCGCTGGCGCAACCTCCGCGCTACCTCAAAGCCGTCCATCTCGGGCATCAACAGATCCAGAAGCACGATGTCGGGGAAGTGCGCATCGGCGAGGGCAAGCGCGGCTGCACCGTTGGCAGCTTCCGTCACATCAAAACCCAGGCGGCCGAGAAGACTGGTCAGCAGGTTTCGATTGTGAGGCTCATCGTCGACGACCAACACGGTGCGCCGGCGACCTTCGTACCCGCTGACAACCAAATTCGATATGGTCTTTGGCTGGGGCGCCGACCAGATCACCGGCAGCATCAACGTCACATCAAAGATGGTCCCCTTTCCGGGCGTGCTCTGGACCTCAAGCGTACCGTGCATCGCGTTCACCAGCGAACGACTGATCGACAGTCCGAGACCGGTCCCCTTGGCGCGCAGGCCCGGATCGCCCACTTGTTCGAAGGGCAGAAAGATCTGCGCCAACTCTTGCTCGGTCATGCCAATACCTGTGTCTTCGACCTGAAAGTGCATCAGTGCCATGGCTTCTTCATCGCTGTCTGTCGTGCGAGTTTCAGTTGCGGCTACCCGGAACGCAACAACGCCATCCTGGGTGAATTTCAGAGCATTGCTCAGGAGATTCATCAGCACCTGGCGCAGACGCGTCTCGTCGGCATGGACAATCGCCGGTAAGGACGTCAGATATTCAGCCTGAAAGTCGGGGCCGTCAGTCTGGTCTGCGCGCAGCCGGAATATCTCGATGATGCCGTCGAGGAACCGCGATAGCGAGAAGTCACTTGGAAAAAGTTCAAGTTTGCTCGCCTCGATCTTGGACAGATCCAGGATGTCATTGATGAGCAGGAGCAGATGCGAGCCGCTTTCGTAGATGATCTCCACTTGCTTGCGCTGCGCTGATTCGAGATCTGGAGATCGTGCAAGGATCTGTGCGTAGCCCAGGATGGCGTTGAGCGGCGTGCGCAATTCGTGACTCATGTTGGCGAGGAACTCGCTCTTGGCCCGGCTTGCTTCCTCCGCAATCTCCTTGGCCGCGGCCAGTTCCAGCGCACGCTCTTGGGTCTGTTCGAAGAGCCGACGGTTTTCGATGGCGATGGCGAGTTGTCCCAGCATCGAAAGGTAAGGTTCAATGTCCTGGGGCTGAAACTGGTAGGCGTCATCGCCTTCGAGGAGTAGTACGCCCATCTGCTGTTGCTGCACCCAGAGCGGCAGTGCGACGGCGGCTCGAATGTTGAGACGCTGTGCCACAGCCATCGTCTCTGGATCAATGCGCGGATCGTGCTGCATGTCGTCAAAGAAGAGCGGGTCCTTGGCGAGGAAGAGATCGATGATCGTGTTGACGGAACGAGCGTAGCGTGTGCCTTCAGGGCTGGGCGGCGTGCCCTGGTCATCGTACCAATTGGCTTCGACCACCATGCCGACGACCTCGCCTTCAGCATCGAATTCGAATAGGTTGAGCACGGCGCGGTTGATGGCCTCTACGTCGCCTCGTTGCACCACTACGCCAATCAATTCCGACAGATCGCCAGCCGCCATCATGCCGCGGCTCATATCGAAGAGCAGTTCCAGGCTACCGATGGTCTGGCGCAGACGGCCGGTCATGGCATTGAATGCCTGTGCTAGACTGCCGATTTCATCAGCGGACGAAACCTGGGCTTGCACGTCGAGGTCGCCGACGCCGATACGCCCGGCCGTCTGTTCCAGCCGTTTGACCGGATCGGCGATGGTTCTACGAAAGAAGAGAGCCATGCCAATGCCAAGCGCCAACGCCAGCAGGCCTCCCAGTAGAATCTGATATTGCACGCGCGTCAATCCCACTTTACTGCGATCCAGATCGGCCTGAAGATAGGACTGCTGTGCGATGGTCATCTGGCCCAAGAGCATCACCATGGTCTCTGCCAGTGGCTCAGCCTCTGTACGGAAGAGGTAGAGATCCTCAACGGTACGCTCGCCTTCGATAGCTGTGAAGATCTGTTGGGGAAGTCTGAGCAGTTCAGATCGCTCTGTCTGGAGCAGAGCCAATACCTGTTGTTGCTCGCCTGTCATCAGGTCGCGCGCTTCCACAAGTTGCTGAAATGCGGTGCGATTGGCGTCCAGGTTCTCGCCGTAGCCAAACTTGAAGCCCACATCCCCGGAGATGGCGTAGGCGCGCAGATTTGTCACCATGGCCTGGTGCGATGAACGCACGTTGCTCATATTGGATAGTAGGTCGCTCTGTTCAGGTGTGGGGAACTGCCTTTCCTGCAAGCTGATCAGTGTGTCAATCTGCTGCAGAACAAGCGCACTCGCTGGCCGGAAATCTGTGCTCTCGATACGCAGCGCCTGCTGATTTGCGATTGGGTCATCGTGCAACTCAAACAACTGCTCCGGAATGGGGGACCAGGCGTCGAAGATGACCTTCAGATCGTTGAGTTGCTGGATGTCGTCGTCCTTGGTCCAGTCCGCCGAAAGCGCATTCAGAAGGGCCAAGTTTTCCTCAAAGTGCTCTTTGGCCTTGTTGTAGTCGTCGATGTAGCGCAGATCGCCCAGCGCCAGGTATCCACGCACATTGGCCTGCATGTCGAGCAGGCTGGCCTGCGCCTGGGCCGACGCCAGCGCTGCAGGCGCGCGCACGTCTCGTGTCATGTTGATATCGGCGGTTGCCCGCCGGCCGGCGGCAAAGATCAGGCCGACGCCGATCAGGATCAAGAAGACAAGGACACCAAAACCAACATTCAACTTGGCGGCAATGGACAGATCGTTGAATGCCTGCGCCCAAGATCGCGGCCTCATGCTACTCACCGACCCCAAGCTCAGCCAGCAGTTCATCCGCGGCCAGGGCCGCCTGATCCAATGCTGCCTCCGGCGTCAGTTCACCCCGAATCGCCTGCTGAATGTAGGGCGTGATCACGTCTCGTAACTCAGAGTGAAAGGGAAATGGCGGAGCGCCGGCAAAGAGGTTGCCCTGCTTTTTGACCAGTGTGAAGTAGCCTTGCAGGCGTTGATCCTGGGCGCGTACTAGCGGATCATCGAAGGTGGAAAGATGGACAACACGACTGGTCTCCACGGCCCACTCAGGCTGGACTGCTGACTGGCCGAGGTATTGGAGCCAGAGCAAGGCCGGACCCACCCGGCTGGAGTTCTTGGGAATCCCAAAGGCGGCGCCATCGTAGTAGCCGATGTATCCCTCGCCCACCAATGCGTCCTCGGCGACTCCCGGCGCTGTGGGTGGTAGCGAGACACCCAAGTGGTCGACAATGGCCGATCGCTGCGAATCCGTGGCCAATGTCGCCACATACTCGCCATAGAGCCAGCCCTGTGCGACTTGCCCCTCAGCAAAGGCGTCGGCAACGTCAGACCATGTACTTTTGTCGGCATCTGGGGGGGCAAACTGAAGCAGATCGATCCAGAATCGCAGCGCTTCCTTGGCGGCGTCACTATCGAGGGCGCCGCCGTTGTCGGACGTTGCGTGTCCGGTTTCCAGATTGACGCCCCAGTTGTAGACGCCGAATGTCGGCGCAATGGTCTCGAAAAATTCATAGAATGAGGCGACATGATCTGTTGTCGCCTGCAACGAAGTCCCCCAAAGATCCAGATCGTTTTTGCGACCGTAGTCGGTGAAGAAGGCTGCGATATCGTGGTACTGTTCGAATGTAATGGCCGGGGCCAATGGGTAGTGGTACTGTGCCTCAAATTCGGCACGGATGGCTGGGTCCTGAAAGAGGTCGGTTCGATAGGCGTAGATTTTGATGAAGGCTTCGATAGGCACGCCGTAGAGGTGATCGGTGACAGGATCTTTGAACTCATCGATGAAGTCGGTGAAGTCCATCAGGTTGAATGCCGGCGAGACCAGATCCTGGTTGTCGGTCAACATCTGGCTGAGATCGATCAGCAACTCATCTTCCAAATAGCCATAGATGACATCCTGTTCGAGATAGGCGAAATCATACTCGTCATCCCCGCGCGCAATCGCTTGCTCGATGGAGACGTTGTCGCTGATAGTGAGGTCGATACCGATACCGGTTTCGCGTTCAAACGCGGGGGCAAGCACGTCCCGGATATAGAGAGAGGGCGGGCTGTTTTCGCTGATACCGTGTAGTACCGTGCCGGCATAGGGCGCGGCCCTTTGGGTCCAATCGGAGGGTGGTGGTGTCGCTGATGTCTCGGGGGATTGTGTAGGCGCGCGCGAACAAGCCAATAGTAAAAAACAGGCGGACAGTATCGTTGGGAGGCGAACGGTGAGAAGGTTCGTGATGACTCGACACCTCGATTTCAGACCGATCTAAGTCATGCTGAATACCCGACAACGCGGGGCTTCGCAAAAACTGAAAGAAACAAGGTCCACTCAACGGTCAGTCTGTCATTCCGAGCGGGTCAGCGGGCTCACGCCCTATCTAGCAATACTCTAGCGAGGAATCTCGGCTTTCGATATCGAGACCCTTCGCTGGTGACTCAGGAGAGCGTCATTTTATCGTATGCTCGCTCAGGGTGACAGCGCGTCTTTTGCCGCCAAAGGGTAATTTGTCTTCGTGTTCCCTTTTGGATCAATATTCCCTTGGAACGGCACTACTCCAGATCAATGATCCCCTTGCGAATGGCATATTTGGTCAGGTCGGCCATGCTGTGCAAGCTCAGTTTGTTCATGATGTTGGTGCGGTGGACAGCCGCCGTCTTGACGCTGATGTGTAGCTCATCGCCGATCTCGCCGTTGGTGTGCCCCTCCGCCACCAGTTGCAACACCTCTCGCTCCCGTTCGGTGAGCAACGCGTAGCTGTCACCCGTCCCTTGCTCCTGGGTCTGACGCACATATTCTTCGATGAGCGTCTTGGAGATCGATGGACTGAGAAAGGACTGGCCGTCTGCGACTGCCCGAATGGCCGCCACCAATTCATCGGGGGCCGATTGTTTGACCAGGTAGCCGGACGCGCCGGCCTTGAGGAACTGAAAGACATATTCCTCATTGGTGTGCATGGTTAGGATCAGAATCTTGGTTTCAGGCTGGCGGCGTTTGATCTGGCGTGTGGCTTCCAATCCGTTGAGGATCGGCATGGCGTGATCCATGACAATGATATCCGGGTTGGACTGCTCGGCCTGCTCCACGGCGTCGCGGCCATTTTCCGCCTCGCCGACGACCTCGATATCAACCACTGGATCGAGTAGCGAGCGCAGACCTTTGCGCACAATGGTGTGGTCTTCAGCCAGCAACACTGTGATTGTCATCGGATCGCCTCCTGGGGTACAGCGAAATGCAGTTGTGTGCCGGCGCCGGGTTTTGACTGAATCGTCAACCTGCCGCCCAACAGCACCATCCGTTCTCGCATGCCCAGCAACCCCGTTCCCATGCCCGGTTGATCCTGGTCCATAACGGTCGCAACATCGAAGCCGCACCCGTCATCTTCAACGTAGGCGGAGACGCCGTTGGTCGTTCGCCGCAAGGACAGACCCACGGTTGTGGCCTTCGCATGGCGGGCGACATTGGTGAGCGCCTCTTGCAACACACGATAGAGCGCCGTCTCGACGTCGGGGTGGAGCCGATCCTCCGGGTCAACAAAATCGAATTGGGCGGTATCGAAATCGACGACGATGTTGGTGCGATTGACATAGCGTTGAACATACCAACGCAGGGTGGGCACCAAACCCAGATCGTCCAACATGGGCGGGCGCAGATTGAGCGAAAGCTCGCGGACCTGCTCCAGCGTCTGTTCGACCAGCAGACTGGCTTCGTCCAGTCGTTCGCCGCAGATTTCCAGGCAGGCAGTCGGCAGCTCTTTGCGTATGATGGTCAAGTTCATGCTGATGGCCGTCAGCGCTTGGCCCATTTCATCGTGCAGCTCACGCGCCAACTGTTTGCGCTCGATCTCCTGCACTTCGGTCAGTTTGCCGGTCAGGGCCCGTAGCTGCGCCCGCTGCTCACTGACGGCCAGAAAGAGTCTCGCTTTCTCCACCTGGCTGCGTGTGGCAATCTGTTCATTCTGCTCTTGCAGATCACGCGTCAGATCGCGCAGGCTCAGATGCGTGGTGATGCGCGCCAGCACTTCCTCCTGATGCAGCGGCTTGCTCACGTAGTCGACGGCCCCCACCTCGAAACCCTTGACCTTGTCGGCCGGATCGGCCAGGGCCGTCATGAAGATCACGGGGATCTCCTGGGTCTTGGCATCCGCCTTGAGCCGTCGGCAGGTCTCAAAACCATCCATGCCCGGCATCAGCACGTCGAGCAGGATGATATCCGGTTGGTCATAGGCCACACGCTGAAGCGCGCTTTCACCGCTACGGGCAATGCGTATGTTGAAGCCACACTCCTCAAGATAATCGACGATCACGCGTAGATTGGTGGGCGTATCATCGACGATCAGGATGCTGTACTTCGAATAGTCAAGCTGATGCAGACTCATGGTCGTCCATGCGAATATGCGCCTTCAACGTCTGCCCTTTGTCAAACTTAGCAAACACGTCGGCAAACTCGTCGATCGGCACGGTATGGCTGACAAGTGGAGCGATGTCGATCACGTCATTGGCCAGCCATGCGATGGCCGGCTCGAAGCTGTAGCATACGGCGAAACTGCCAATGATCGTCCAGTCATTCTTGAAGATCTGATATGGGTTGATCCGTACGACAGCGTCCATGGGCGTGACACCAAATTGTAGATATTGACCACGGGGCTTCAGATATGCGAATGCCCCTTCAATGACCACAGGAACACCGGTGGCGTCGATCACGATGTCGAAACCGAAGGGGGCGACGTCACGCAATTGCTCCGCTTGGTCTGGCCCGGCCTCAACAGTCAGCGCTGCACCCATGGTTGCGGCAAGCGCCAGCCGTTGGGGCTGTTTTTCAACCACCACAACCTGGGACGCGCCACTGTTGCGCAGCGCCTGCACCAGCAGCAAACCCATGGGACCGGCACCTAAAATGAGCACCTTGTCTGCCGGTCCCACACGGACGCGACGCAAGGCGTAGGCGACGCAGGCCAAGGGTTCGATAAAAGCGGCCTGGGCATCGTTCAGGCTCTCGGGTACAGGATAGCAGACTCGCGCAGGAACCGCCACATACTCTGAAAAACCTCCTGCTCGGGTGATGCCTACACCGCGCCAGTTGAGACAGTGGTTGTCCTGATCGTTGCGGCAAAACTCACAATGGTTGCAGAAGATGTTCGGGTCGGGCGCTACGCGATCGCCGACCTTAAGATAGTCCACATCTTTGCCGATCTCAATCACCACACCGCTAAACTCGTGGCCGGGGATCAGGGGATATTCGCCCATATATTCCCCTTTGTAGATATGGAGGTCGGTGCCACAGATGCCGGACGTGGCAACCCTGACAATCACTTCGTCCGGTCCGCAGATCGGATCCGGTACTTGTTGGATGGAAAGACTCTTTGGTTGCTCGAAGACAACGGCTTTCATGGTTTTCCCTCTTTTTCGTCCCTTTATTTCACTGCGCCCATCGTCAGACCAGTGACGAGCTGACGCTGGGCTGCCCAGCCGGCAATGAGCACCGGCAGCACGGTCATTGTCGCTGCGGCCGACATCTTGGCGACAAACAGATCGCCCTGCGCCGCCTTGAATGTTGAGATGTAGACCGACAGCGGAGATGCGTTTCGTGTGGTCAGGTTGACGGCCAGGAAAAATTCGTTCCAGGTGAAAATGACGCAGAGCAGCGCGGTGGCTGCCAGCCCTGGAATCAGCAGCGGCAACATAACGCTCGTCATTTCCTGCCACAGGCTGGCGCCATCCAAGCGTGCGGCCTCAACAATGGCAAAGGGCAGATCGAGCATGAATGAGCGCAGCATCCAGACGACCAGCGGTAAATTCATGCCCGTATAGACGATGATCAGACCCAGGTGTGTGTCGAGCAGATGGAGCTGTTGAAAGATGATGTAGAGGGGCACAATCACGCCGGCCGGTGGCAACATGCGTGTGGACATCATCCAGAGCATGGAGCTTTCGCGTGCGCTTGGTCGGAAAGAAGGCCATGGCATAGGCGATGGGCACTCCAAGCAAGAGCGCACATAGGGTCGATAGGCCGGTAATCACCAGCGTGTTCCACAGAAACTCAAGATACGGCGAGTCAAACAGGGCGACGCGATAGTTGTCAAGCGTCGGCACAAAGAAGATCTTCGGCGGCATGGCCAATGCCAGCTGTTCCGGCTTGAACGAGGTCAGCACCATCCACAGGATGGGGAAAAACATGGCGAATGCCAGCACGAGGGTGAGACCTGACAAAAAATGTCCGACTAACTTTTGCTGTTTCATGCGACCTCAGCCTCCTGTTGTCTGCGCAGCACACGCAGGAATACGAGCACGACGATGTTGGCCAGAATGACGGCAAAGACGCCCAACGCACTCGCCTTACCAATATTCCACCGCGAGAATGCCTCTTTGTAGATTTCGTAGGGCAGATTGGTCGTGGCGATACCAGGCCCACCAGATGTGGTCACAAAGATGACGCCGAAGACGTTAAGGACGAAGATGACCTCAAGTAGCAAGGCAATTTCGATGAACGTGCGCAGATGGGGCAGCACGATGTAACGGAACATGGTGAAGCCGTGGGCGCCGTCGATGCTGGCCGCTTCCAGCGGCCGATTCCGGCAACGACTGCAGCCCGGCCAGCAAGATCAACATCACAAAGGGAATCCACTGCCAGGAGACGATCAGGACGACCGATGCCATGGGCAGCTGTTCCAAAACGCTGTATGCCGGCAGTACCAAAGGCATTGAGGATGAAAGCGGAGAAGCCAAAGACCGGATCAAGTAGGATGTTCTTCCAGAGCACGGCGGTGACCACCGGCATCATGAGGAAGGGAGTAATGAGCAGAGTGCGCGCCACGCCCTGGCCACGAAAGGGCCGGTTCAAGAGCATGGCAAATAGCAGGCCAAAGATCAACGTGATGATGACAACGCTGCCCGTCAACACGATGGTGTTCCAGATAATCTGGTAAAAGTCAGGGCTCTGGAGGATGCGTACATAGTTGCGTATGCCAACAAAGGTGTTGCTTTCCGGGCGTAGCAGATTCCAGCCCCGAAAGCTATAGTAGATGGTCAGAATAAAGGGAACCTGGGTGACCAAGTACCAGGAAGAGCAAGACCAGGCGCTGAAAGCCACCGTCGCGGTTCACGTTTCGGTTTGGCAGGTCTTGAGGAAGCAGGCGATGCCTGAGAAGCTGTTACGGTCATGGTGGCTGGTCTCCCTTCGGCCACGATAGCGTGACGCTCTGAGTCGGGAAAAGGTTAAGTGCGAGGTGTAGCTGAGCAGAAAACTGAGTGCAGTGGCGCCTGAGCTTGTCGAAGTCAGAGCGGGTTGAACCTGGTTCCGCCTTCGACAAGCTCAGGCTACGGCTGCCTCTGTACGGTTACGATCCTCTAGCGATAGCCTGCGTCCTCGACAGCCTCAAGCGTCAGGCTCTGGGCCTTTTCCAGCGCCTCTTCAACGGTGGTCGTGCCGGCCAATGCCTCGGCGATGAACTGGGAGACATCGGTGCCGATGCCCTGGAACTCAGGGATGGCGACGAACTGGACACCGGTGTAGGGAACTTCGTCCCGTGTGGCGTCGGTCGGGTCAGCGTTGAGAATGGACTTCAAGACCAGCGGAGCGAAGGGCGCAGCTTCCTGGTACTCGGCTCGCTCGTAGGTGGAGGCACGCGTGCCCGGAGGTACGCCGGCCCAACCGTTCTCGCTGGCGACCAGTTCGGTGTAGTCCTTGCTTGTGGCCCAGGTGACGAACTGGAGCGCTTCTGCTTTGTGCTCACTCGACGACGGTACGGCCAGTGACCATGCCCACAGCCAAGCGTTGCCCTTGGGCACTGGGCCGACCGGCGCCAGCGCGTGAGCAATATTAGGACCTGCGTCGGAGTTGGCCAGGAAGCCGGCCGCCACCGTGGCGTCTACCCACATGGCTGCTTGTTCCTGCGACATCAGATTGAGCGCTTCGGTGAAGCCGATGCCGGTGACGCCGGGGGCGCCACATTCTTGCATCAGGTTGGCGTAGAAGGTGACGGCCTCGTTCCATTCGGGCGAATCGAGCTGCGGCATCCATTCCATGTCGAACCAGTCGCCGCCGTAGGTGTTGACGACGGTGGTCAGCGGCGCCATGACCTGGCCCCAGCCCGGCAGGCCGCGCAGGACGATGCCATACTGGCCGTTTTCGGGATCGTGGAGCTGACAGGCGAACTCGGCGATCTGTTCCCAGGTCGGCTGCTCCGGCATTTCCAGGCCGGCCTCGTCGAACATGGCCTTGTTGTACATGGTGAAGCTGGACTCACCGTAGAAGGGCACGGCAAAGAGTTCGCCGTCGGTGGACAGACCGTCACGGATGGCAGGCAGCAGGTCCTCGAAGTCATAGTCGGCCTGCACGCTGTCCGGATATTCGGCAGCCAGTGCGTCGATGGAATCGATCCACTCGTTGGCGCCCCAGATCGGCACCTCGAAGGTGCCGACGGTGACGACGTCAAAGGAACCGGCGCCGGTTGCGGTGTCGGTGGTCACGCGGCCGCGTAGTTCATTCTCGGGCAGCACGACCCATTCCAGTTCGATTTGGGATAGGCTTCCTGGAACTGGTCGGTGAAACCCTGCATGACCTGCATGTCGGGGTTGTTCACGGTGGCGACGGTCAGGGTCACGGTCTCGCCGGAATCCTCGGACGCTTCGGCGGAGTCGGCCCCAGTGGACTCGGCAGCGGTGCCTTCATCAGCCGCGGGCGCCGATGCAGGACACGCTGCCAATGCCAGTGACAGCACAAGCAAGAGTCCGAGCAGACCAAAGAGTCTGGGCATACGTTTGTACATGTTGCTCTCCTTTTGATGTAGGTAGATGGAACAGAACGGGTTGTACACACTTGGGTTGAGCGAAACGATGCAACGTCCCAAAATTATGAAGGAACAGAACGCGGGCCGCCGGAGGCAATCGGCGTGCGCAAGGGCTATTCAGTTCACATGCAAAATCGGGTCGTTAGCGGTGACAACAGCGTAGCGGGTCTAGAGGAGCTTGCCTATTGGCAAATTGCCTAGATTGGGAGAAACGGGGCCTTATTTGTTGAGGTTGCAGGCAGGGGCAGCACAGCACTCCCCTATGCAAAACCTACCCAAACGCCAGGCAAACGCTCCAGGACTTCCGCCGGCAGCCGGCCTCGGTTCGCAGCTTCGACTGCTTGGTCCAGCTGTTCCATGTTGGAAATGCCGACCAGCGTCGTCGAAACCTGCTGCTTACTGATGGAGAAGCGAATGGCCGCTTCGACCAAGCTGCGGACATAGCCCTCTTCAAGAAGAAAGTCGAACCGGTGCGACCGTTCGACATCATCGGCAAACTCGCTGCTCGATGCGATGGTCTCGACGGCTTGCGTGGCGTTGCTATGCCTGCTCATCGAACCGCTCAAGGCGCCGCCTGCCAAGACGCGAATGGCGATGATGCCCATCTCTTGATCCGCGGCCTTGTCAATGGATTGGCCAAAGTCCTGGAAGGGATATCCAAGCGGAGCCGGCCAACCGGCAGTGGGATTGAGTAAGTTGTAACAGACCTGAATGGTCTGCGCACTACCGGCAATCGCCTGATGGACGGCCTCGGTTTCTCCAAGACCATTGAATCCCCAGTAACCGATCTTGCCCTGCGTCTTGAGTTTTTTGAAGGCGCCCATGATCGCCTCGACATCGTCGGGCGTCACCCAGCCTCGATCCAGTTGGCGTTTTATCGATACGAAGTTGTGCAGCTGAATGAGGTCAACGTAGTCGCGTCGCAGCCGTTTCAGGCTGTTGTCCACCGAAGCGATCACCTGCTTGTTCGATGTCGCCGACCAGATCTTCAGCCAGTAGGCGGACCTTGGTGCCGACGATCACATGGTCGTTCACATCGGCGTTCAACTCTTCCAACACAAGGCCCAGGCTGGTCTCAGACTGGCCGTCGCCATAGATGGCGGCCGTGTCAAAATAATTGATACCCAAATCGATGGCATGGGCTACGACGCGCACCATCTCGCTTCGGTCGCCTTTGACCAGCAACCCTCCGACAGCGCCACAGCCAAAACCCAGTGATGAGACTTTAAGACCGGTTTGGCCCAATTGACGGTATTCCATCATATTCCCCTTTCCAGTAATTTACAGGCCCATCCCTCATGGCACATAGACTACCGCTTGGTTGTAAGGAATGATCAGCGGTTGCACGCCGGACAAGTGGTCTGCCCACTCGGTGGGATCATAGGTGCGTTTGGCAAAACAGGCGTAGTGAGCAGGCGCAGCGGCCTTGAGGCCCAGCGCTCTGGCGATCTTGGCCGACCCGGGAAAGTAGGGGAATTCCCCCTCGTTGGGATGGGTAGTCAAAAAGCCGATGTCCGGTTTGAGGTCACGAATCGGTTTCAGAAGCTCTTCATGATCACCGAATGTGTTGATGGGATCTCCCGAAATATAGATGATGACCGCACCGGTATCCAGGATGAAACCCAGATGCGTGACATCTGGAGGTGCAATATCGTCCTCGGGAGCGCCCTGGGGCGGTTTGGCCAGCACGACATGAACCTGCACGTCTGCCACCGAAGTGCTGTCACCGGACTCAACCGTTTGCAAATTGGTGAATCCGGCCTGGCGTAGTCCCTCAATGCTTTCGCTTGGGCCGATGTACGGAATGCCCGGAAACGCCGAGTTCAGGCGTTCCAGCGATTCGAGACAGGTGTGATCGCCGTGATTGTGCGTCAGGAGCACAGCGTCTGTGCGCAGCGTGGTTTCGTCCAGCGGCGGACAACCGTGGATGAATTTGTCCGCGGGTCGTTGGCGAGGAAAGTAGGGATCGATCTGCAATATGGTTTCATCAGGCGTCTTGAATGCATAGGAGCTTTGTCCAAACCAGTGAATGCCGATAGCTCCATGGGGGACGTACAGATTTTCGAAAGGGTGCATCTTTACCTCTTATCGCTTTGCTTTAACGATCTACGTTTTGAACAGGATTTCGTCAGTCCCATACCTTTTCCCACTGGCGGCTCTCTGCCGAACGATAGATGGCCAACGCTGTGCGCAATTCGCCCATCGAATACTCGATTGTCGTCTCCGTGGGCTTTCCTTCCAGCACGGCACGTTGGAAGTCAAGCAATTCATAGCCGAAGGCAGCGTTGCGTCCCTCGTTTTTGTTGTCCAGAATCACCTCGCCATCCGGATGCTCCCTGGTGTAGCGCACCAATCGGCCGTTCTTTCCCTTTTCGATCACGAGTTCGCCCTGGGCGCCGGTGATGCGAAATTCTTCGCCCGGCCCATGGAACGAGCCGGCGCGCAGCGCATCGAAGCCAACGACCATGCCGGATGAGAAACGGAACAGCGCCCGCGCCAGGGACTCGCCTTCCATCTCGGCCAGCGGATGCCCGATGATGGCGACCACCTCATCGATCTCGCCAAACCACATGCGCAGCGGCCGGATCGTGTGTGATCCGCCGTCGATGCAGATTCCACCGCCTGTAATGGCCTTGTCATAGCGCCACGGCTTTGATCCCCAGCCGCTGCCGACTCTGCCGCCAAAGTATGCCCGGGCGGTAATAACTTCGCCGATTGCGCCTTCCTGGAGCAATTCCCGGACCTTGATTGCATCGGGCCAGAACTGTGACTGCTCGGCGATGGCGAAGACGCAGCCGGCTCGCGCCGCGGCCTGCTTCGCCGCCGCCATGATCCGGTCGCAGCTATCCAGCGTCGTCGACATCGGTTTTTCCAGCAGTACATGTTTGCCTGCCTGGAAGGCGAACACGGTCGCCTCTTCATGCTGATTGTGGGGCAACATGATGTCCACTGCCGTAAAATCGCCGTTTGCCAGGGCGTCCTCCAGCGAAGTAAAGGGCAAACCGCCTGTTTGCTCGGCCATCGCCTGTGCTCGTTCTGCATTTGTGTCAATGGCCGCGGTGACTTGGATTTGCGGCGCAATGGCCTGGATGCCACGCCAGTGGGCCTGAGCAATGCCGCCACAGCCCACAAACGCCAGTTTGAGTTTATCGGAGTTGGACATTGTCTCTTCCTATTCAATTGAAAGATCAGCCACAGATGAACACAGATGGCCGCCGATGGGCCACAGATAAAATTGATGATGTCTGTGTCCATCTGTGGCAAAAAATCACTCGGCATATACCTTCGCCCGGAGATCCTGCAAATAGGCCAATGTCTTATCGGTTTCTAGCCCAAAATCCAACTCGCCTCCATCTGAACTGACCCATGCGCAGGCACAGGAAACGGCGCCTTGGTACTTGATATCGCGCAGTATGCGGAACAAACGTTCATAGATGTCGGTTCGATCACCGATTCCGGGCTGTCCTCGGCCCTCGGCAATGTGAACGTGGGTGCAGAATTCCGGCTCTATGGCGATATCTTCCAGCGGCTGATTCAGTTTGAGGAAATAGTTCAGATCGGCCATGACCTTGACCGATGGCCGGTTCACTTGTTTGGCAAACTCTATGCCCTCCAGATAGCGCGGCCACAGGGTGGTCAAGTCCGAAAGCGGTTCAAGTGCTACGGTGATGCCATAGGGTTCAGCATGGTCGGCCAGCAAGTTGGTGAACCTGAGGCCTTGTTCTGTGGCCTCTGACCGGGAGAACCCATCCGGCACGGCAAAGAAGCCGCCGTAGATGCCTGCGACTTCGACACCTAGCTCTCCAAGGCGGCGGAAGGCGCGTTTGGTCCAGAACTCCAACTGTTCCCAATCAACGTCCGGGCCAACGGCTTTCAATCCCCAGAACTGGATCATATGGCTGGCCACTCTGATCGGCGGCAGATTCCATGAGGCGATTTCGGCCTTTTTCGCCGCCCAGTTGGCCTCGCTTTCAAAAGGCTGAACCTGGATCGCTACCGGGATTTCAGTGATATCCCAACCGCTGCCGATCTGATCTGGAGGTCTGATGTCTGGCTTGTCGCCAAAGAGGATGCAGAGTTTAAATGGGGTTGTCATGATTTCTCCTGGTGTGTGATAATGGCTGTTCGAATTGTGTGACGATGGGATGGTGCCCTGACAAAATCAACGCTTCTCCTTCACCGGGCACTGCGATTATCGGTTGATCGATTGCTGGAATATCGTAATCCCCATCTCAAGATATTTGTCACGCTCTTCGGGAACTGTCGTCACGGCCATTCCCAAGCGGATGCCGGTGCCCTGCAGTTGTTCAGCTACGTTCTGCATACAGGCATCTACGGTTTGAAGCGGATAATTTGGATGGCCTGCAAGACTCAATCGCAGATCAGTGGGGCCGAACGCAACATAATCAACGCCGTTTTTGGCGAGTCTGCGGGCATTGCTGATTGCTTCGACGGACTCAAGCTGTATCGCCAGAACGACATAGTCGTTCCACCATTTCGCATATGCCAGCGGATCAACGTTGCCGCCCCACCCTTTGAGACCATGTCGCGTCGAACCTCCGAAACTGCGCAGCCCGACTTGGGGATAGTAGCTGTAAGCAACCGCGTCATCCACCGTGGCTTGTTCGACTACTTCCGGCACCAGAATCGCCGAAAGTCCCAGGTCGAGGTATCGTCCAACCAGGTGGGCCTGCCGGGTATGGGGAATCCTGAACTGAACGGGCAGTCCCATATTCTCAGCCGTTGCGCAGAGTGTGACTAGCTGATCTTCACTAAATGCACTGTGTTGACCGTCAACATAGAGTAGGTGAAACGTGTCTTTGGCTAAAGCATCCTCCAATCGGCTTCGTTCAGTATCGATCGGGATACGCAGTGCGACGACAACCTTCCCGTTCTTTATGCGTTGCTTAAGCAAATTCTCTGGTGGCATACCTATCACATTCCTCTCATTTCTCTTTCAGCGGTACGATCTGTGATTCAGAGCGAGGCAGGCGAAAGTATAGCAGTATCATTCGACAACAAGTCGCGTCCGCCGGGAAGGTTGATTGCAGATCTGGGAGAACTGAACCAGTCAGAAACCAAGCTCTCTGTCGACCAAATTCCAAAGGGGTTGATCCGCCAAATACCGGGTTAAGTTTTCGCGGAAAATTTCGGTTGCAGCGGCAACTGTATTTTCGGATTTCCCGGCACAATGAGGCGTCAGGATCAGGTTTGGAGCCATCCACAGAGGACTATCTGAAGGGGGCGGTTCGGGCGCCATCACATCAAGTGCCGCTCCTGCCAAATGACCGCTCTTCAGCAACGCCACCAGCGCATCTTCGTCAACGACGCCACCGCGCGATACCGCGACCAGATAGGATCCGGATTTCATAGATGATAGCATATCGGCATTCAACATGCCGACTGTTTCCGGTGTGCCCGGAACGGTGATAACAACTACATCAGCCTGGGAGAGCAACGCCGGCAGCTCGGTTAGAGGCCAAAGTTCTTCAACGTAGTCTGGTTTTACCAGGGGGCGGATGTCTACCGCAATGTTGCGCATGCCGAAGGCGTGTGAGCGCTGGGCGATGGCAGTGCCGATATTTCCGAAACCGACAATCCCGAGTATCATACCCTGCAACCCGACAGGTCTGCGTCCGATTATGTCGGGCCATTTGGCCCATCTGACCCACTCCTGCCGATTTTGAGCCTCGTATAATTTCGGAAACTGTCTTGCCAGCGAGATCAACATGCCGAAGAAGTGTTCAGCGATGGTCGGTGCGTGTGCACCTTTTGTACTGGTGATCTGCACATCACTGCCTACCAATTCCGGGATCGCCATCAACTTGTTGACCCCGGCGCCATGGCACTGAACCCAGCGCAATTTCTTCGCCGCCAAGAAGACCTCGCGTGAGAAATCTCCAAGCACGATTTCTGCGTCCTCGATTTTTTCCAGCGCTTCCTTTTCTGTCGATGATGTGCTGAACTCAACCTGTGGGAAGGAAGATATTGTGGCACGCAGCCTTTCCTCTTCCCACGGTACCGTAACTAGGAGTTTCAATCGTATTAGCCTTTCTTTGGTTCTGGTCCGATAGGAGATGCCTTTATCCGCGCCCTGCACAATGATCAAACGGCCAGATGCGAAGCGCTGTCTTGCTGAGAATCCACGCCAAGTCGTCCTTCGAGAAGATGTCTGTCGCATCTTGCAGACATGACAGAGACTGCGAATAGGTCGCTCGGCGTAGGCTGAAGGGCCAATCGCTTCCCCACATGATTCGCTCCGCGCCGAAAATCTCACATGTCCGCTGAATCCATGTTAACGTATCGCGCCATGGATAATCTTGTGCTGAATGGCTCCAGATATGACCCGTTTTCAGAAAGAGACGCGGGTGCTCTGCGAGCATTGACAACAGTTGGAGATTGACGTCACCATCGTGGACGCAATCTGCGAAATGGTCGATGACCACATCTAAATCGGGTACTTCTTCAAGAATGTTCACCAAATCAGGCAGGCGCTGTGGTTTTGTCAAGATTACCACAGGAACCTTTAGATCTGCCGCTCGTTGGAAGAATGGCACCATCAAGGGACCGGCAAACCAGTCTCCGCTTGCATCCGATGCAGGGCTCAGACGAACACCGCGGAATCCATGGACTTCTGTCCAGTAACTGAGTTGATCCGGAGCTGAGGGATCCTCCGGATCAACACGACATACAGCCATGAACTTGTCCGGGTTCGCTTTCAGCGTCTGGGCCACAAAGGTGTTGTCCCATAGGTAGCCGATGTATTGGACCAGCACTGTGAAGTCGACCCTATCGGCCTGCATCATCTGGAGCAGAGCGTCAGGCAGTGCGTCATACACAGGAAGCCCGGTGGCTTCCCCCGCCATGGGTGATGCCCCCCCATGTGTCCAGATGTGCACATGCGTATCGATAATGGTCATCGAACCATCCGCCTATTCCCACCCCGACCAGGGATGCGGTCGTCCACCGTTGGTGAAGGCCAAGACAACAACAATCTCGTCTGCCTTGGGGGAGCCAGGAATTGAAACCTCTATGGCGTCGAAATGTGTACCACGGCCCGAATTGTCCCGGAACGAAAGCGGCACATCGATAGAGACTCCTGCGCTGCCGACTTTCTTAGTTGACGGAATGCCGGCTTTGCCGCCGCCGATTGATTCCCTGACGGAAATGCCAAATCTCTTGTGAATAAGGATGGCGCCTTGCTCTAGTTCACCATCCACACCGACAATACAGGCCTTCCCATAGCTCTCGACATTCTCACCGCCACCCAGGAAGCCTGCAGCTTCCTCGCCGAGAATCGCGCCCAGGTCGTAGCCCAGGTCTACAAACTGATCCAGATTTTCGTTCGAGTCGTCACCCAAAGCCGGGTTCTTGATCACGGCTGCTGATGCCACACGGCGTACGGGCACTTTTGCTTTCCTTCCGCCTTCAACTTTCACGTCCTCAACCACGGTAACAATGCGTCGAATCTCCATTTGTTCAAGCTCCTTATCTCGTTTACATACCATTCAAAAATCCAAGTTCAACTCAAAATTAGAGCGAGTGATAAGACGTCAGATCAATGCAATGTTCAAGCTGTCACATTCCCCTGCCAGCTGTCAGGCGCTTCGCGCGCTCATTGACCTCAGCACAGATTGGGGGCAAATCCCGGGATTGTCGATCCTTCCCAATCAGCCTTTGCCTGGGTTTTCTTTTCAGGTCGTCAGGATGATACATTGCTGGATTATACAATGAGGCTAGAGCCCACAGCCCCCTGTTCCGTCAGTCTCTGCTCTGTTGACAGGAGAGATAGCCACTTCTCACGTAGTAAAAACTATCCCTTCACGCTACCGGACGTGAGTCCAGCAACCATAAAGCGCTGTCCCCACATGTAGAAGACGACGACTGGAATAGAGATAATCACAGAAGCCGCCATCAGCAAACCCCATGGATAGATGTCGCCGAAGATAGTCTGCGCCAGACCTACCGGCAGGGTCATCAACTTATCACTTGAGATAAATACGAAGGCAAAGAGGTATTCCTTCCATGCAGCCGTGAACGAAAACAGGGTAACAGCGAGCAACGCCGGCGTGGTCAATGGCAAAGTGACCCGCAAGAATGCCTGGAGTCGTGTTGCGCCGTCTACCATTGCTGCATGCTCCAGTTCCTCAGGAATGGCCCGATAGTATCCCATCAGGAGCCACGTTGCGAATGGGATCATGCCGGTCGGATAGGTCACGACGAGCGCCCAACGCGTGTTGATCAGCCCAATCTGGGCCAGAATACCGTAGAGAGGAATGAACATCAGGGCGGCGGGAAGCAAATATGTGATGAGCAAGACTGTCTGCATACTCTGCGCTCCGCGGAATTTCAGTCGTGCAAGTGCGTAGGCGCCTAGCGCGGCGACGGAGACCGCCAGTGCAGTGGTCAAGACTGACACAAATACCGAATTGCGGAACCATACCCAGAACGGCTCCGCAAAGAAAAGCCGTTGGAACTGCTCCAATGTCCACGGGGCAGGTAGATAGGTACTTGCACGCTGACTGATTTGCAGATCGCTCTTGAATGCAGTGACGACGATCCAGTAAAACGGGGCCAATATGTAGAACAGCAGCAGTGCCAATCCAATGCCCCTTAAAAACGCACCCGTATGTTTGCTACGTTGCCTGCTCGTCTTGCTCTTCGGAATAACGCTTCCGATCACTTCGGCAATTTTGACTATCGGCCAGGCGATAACCCTGCCAACCGTATTCAAAAGCCAACCCAGGCCGTCAATAACCCGGTCTTGCCACGTGTCTTGCTCAATATCGTCCTGAGAAACGTCGCGCCGCATATAGCGAGAGAGGAAAATGATAAAGAAGGCCAGCACTGGCGTCAAACTGAAGGCGACTGCCGTGCCAGGCCCAAATTGCAGCGAACCCATGGCCTTCTGATAGGCAAGAATCGAATAGACTTTTGTGATATTGCCGGGGCCACCCTGTGTCAGAAGCCATATCGTCTCGAAGCTGTTAAATGTCCATATGGTGGAAAGAAGCGTCGCTACGGCGATTACAAAGCGCAGACTTGGCAGTGTAATGGCCGTAAAACGCTGCCATGCATTCGCCCCGTCGATCTCCGCAGCTTCATATAACTCGGCGTCGATGGAGGAGAGCCCTGCAAGAATATTAACTGTGAAGAAAGGTATACCTGCCCACACATTCACGGCAATGACAGATGCCATGGCTGTGCTGGGTGTGGAAAGCCAAGCAACCGGCGTATTAATGATGCCGAGTGCCATCAGGATCGGGTTCAGCCCGCCGTAGATGGGATCTAGGATCGAGCGCCATGTCAGCGCCTGCACTACCGAGGGCACAATCCAGGGCAGCAGCACCAGCCCTGTGAACAAGGTACGCCAACGTTTTTGGTTGTGTAGCAGTAGCGCAGCAATCATGCCGAAGATGAGCTTGAAGAGGAGTGAACCAGCCGTGAAAATCACCGTAGCCTTCACGGCCTGTCGATAGAAGATATCTGAGTAGAGGCGGATATAGTTGTCAAGCCCCACGAAGACTACCTGGCGATCCCTGACGCTGTAAATCGTCATACTGGTATAGACGGCTTTCAAGAACGGCCATGCAACCAGGGTCAACATGAGAATTACGATGGGTGCGATGAAGACAAATGCTATCTTCCAATCGCGGCCAAAGATGCGTACCATTGTGAGTTGCCGGTGTTTGTGGGACCCAGGCAATACGCTAGCTTCTGTCGCCATGAATTTTCCTGACCAGGTGAACAGTATTATTATCTGATTATTCAGTGGAGCCGGTCAACCAGATCGACTCCACTGAATGCGCACAACCTAGCTAGTTTTCGGTGCAAAACGCGTTTTTTGGCGCTTTGGCCGGCGAATGTGACCTGGCTTTACCCGAGTGATGTTCGCCAATTCTGTGCCGTGATAGACAAATCTGGAGAGTTTCGCACCGAAAACTAGCTAAAGAAACCGCTTTCCTGACCAATGGAGAGAATTCGGTCAGCGGCTTGGGCCACAGCGTCTGCCGGACTCGCGCCCTGGGCGGTGATTTGGGCCATCATGTCTGTTAGCACCGCCTGCGACGAGATCGCGTCGAAGACCGGGCTGGGCTGTGCAGGCCACGACCCGCCAACATGGTCGCCCTGAGCAGATTTGCCCAAGGTCGCCAAATTCGGGTTTGCCTCAAAAGCATTGACAACCTCTGGCAACTCGTAGTAGTCGGCATAGGCTGGCAGGAAAAGTCCTGCAGAGACCAGAGCCATCGGTACAAATACAGAAGGCGTGAGCATGTATTTCGCTAGTTCCCTGGCTTCATTCTGGTTGGCAGCGCCAAACGGAACGATGAACTGTCCGCCACCGCCGGCCTCCAATTTCGTGTTTGTCGGACCTACTGCAGTGCCCATCACAACCGTATCATCGTAGATCGGATTGCCATCCGCCTTGGCCTTGGCATACACGCTTGGTGCATTATGTGTGTAGCCAATTGTACCGGTGAGGAAAGCCTCGTTGTTGCTGGAGTCATCCCAGGCCATGATGCCAGGCGGTAACATAGATGCGTATTTCTCGTCCGTGTATATTTCGCTCAGCCACTCGACCGCCGCCACTGTCTCCGGCGAATTGAACGTAACTTCAGTGATATCTGCATCAGTGTAGTGTCCGCCCCAGTTCTGGATCACATGCTGAATGAATCCGGTCGCATCTCCACCACTATTGACGCTCACACCCCAGCCATAGAAATCCTCATCCGGCTTGGAAATTTCCAAGGCAGCTTCGCGTCGGTCGTCATATGTATGCAGCGTCATCGGATCGATTCCCGCTTCCTCGAATTTGCTGCGCCGACCCCAGGTGCCCTCGGCACTCATAATGTAGGGAATCCCATACCAGTCGCCATCAATGAAGGCCAAGTTGTATTGGCCGGCAGCCGGTTCACCGTAGAGTTCCATGGTCTCTGTCACTGCATCGTTCACCGTTTCCAGCGCGTTCTGGGCCACAAGCGCCTGGACCAAACGCACGTGGTAGACAAGGTCCGGCGGGTTGCCTGCCTGAACCTGAGCCAGCAACTTGGGTAGATAATCCTGCGTTGCCTCGGCAGCCACCGTGGTGGACTCAATCTCGATATTGTTGGCTGCACCCCAGTCGGCAACTGCCTGGGCGAAGAGATCCTCCATCTCCTTGAAATACTCGCGACGATGGGCCACAACCATCGTACCGTCAATGGCCATGGGTGCGTCGGCACCTGCCTCAGTTGAAGGCGCCGGAGCGACCGGCGCCGCACACGCAGCCAATGCGGCTGCGCTAGCCAGTCCGCCCATGATCTTCAGTGCCGAGCGGCGCGAAAGCCTGGAATTGCGTGATTTTCGTTCGTTGGTCACAGTTTCCTCCTTCGGGATATGGTTGGGCATACATGAATGAAACAACGATCGTCCACAGTGTAGAACTGTAGACAACACGTGGTCTTCAAACCGATATAGGCGCTATACATTATTGGTAGCGGAGTTCACTCATACGCTTCATCGAAATCTGAATACCGAGACGTACTGCCGGTACGCCTGCTGCGGCTAGACACAAAACAGACTCTGATGCAATTAATCTTCGGGGGGGCATCCAACAGGTATGCGTTGGCGACACCGTCATCAGCGGTTAACTGTTACCGTTATAGTTCTCATATCGAGCCGAACTAGCACAAATGGGGCCAAGAGGTGAAAGGGTACTGAGCGATTCTACCTCTGGTGAAAGCTGCTTCCATCTGATCTGCGTGCTTCATGCAAACCTCGCAATTTATCAGATAAGCTGACGTCAGACCACTAAGCATTTTGTTTATATCACACCCGCTGTCTGTTGTCAACAGGGGAAACCGTTCCCAACCGTTCCGGTTTTTGCGGCTTAGTGAGCGTCCAGAAACAAGTTCCCGATTTCGTTTGTAGTAACCGCTTTAGCGGTCTGGACGGCTGAAGCCGTCACTACGAACTTATTTTCGGACGCTCGCTTAGGATCTGGCTGACCTATAGAAGTCTTGGATACGTGCGTGGCGTCTATATTGCTAGATCGAGCGGGGATGTTATTCGTGCTTGTTACGTGCAAACAGATCGGGCGGTGGGATACGTTCGACGTGGGCCCTGGCTGTGGCAGTAAGCAAGGGGCTTCCTGAGGTATGGTCCGCCATAGCCTTGCGAACGGCCTCTACGTCGCGTGATCGGATGGCTTGATAAATTTCGCGGTGCAGCGCCATGGAATCCACTGTGTTTCCCGACTCCTGGTAGGTTGTTTCCATCCAAACACGCAGCACGTGTTGAAAAATCCGCAGGACGTTAGCCAGCATGTCATTATGCGCCGCCTCAGCAATCGCCAGATGGAATTGCACATCGCTGTCGACATAGCTCTGCATATCGGCCTGACTGGCTTCCAACTGAACGAGCAATTGACCGATGGCGGCAATCTCCTCTTCCGTGGAGCGCTCTGCAGCCCAGCCCGCCAATGCAACCTCAATGACACTTCGCGCCTCAATCACCTGTTGAATGCTGGATTGATTCACGAATAGACCCCATGCAATCGGTTTGGCCAGAATGGACGTATCCCCGTGGCCAACAAACGTACCCGTTCCTCGCTTGATTTCCAGTACGCCAAGGGCACTCAAGGTCTTGATGGCCTCGCGTAGCGACGAACGACCGACGGCAAGCCTTGCCATAAGCTCACGCTCGGGTATTAGTCTATCTCCCGGCTTGAGTCCTTCATCAACAATCAAACCGACCAACCGCTCCACGATCTCGTCAACCATCGTCGTCTTGTTGATCGGATCGAGATGGCGAGACTCAATGCTGTTGTCATTGCCTACCATTTTACCTGCTTCCTTGCTACGGCGATCTGATGTCTGCTCTAATGATACTACGACATTGGATGGCATTCAAGCTGACTCCCCGTTGCCGGCGACGCTTTTGGCAACACCGGGACTGTTGCTCAGATGAAGCAGATCATGGGGTAAAGAACTATCTGACCAGTTCAGTTCAAGGCGACTTCAAGGGTGCTGTCTCCCAATTTGGTCGATAGATTTGCCTTCACCAGTCAGCGTAGAGGCGTTCGCTGCCGCTGGATCGATGTGCGGTGGTAGACGGTGAGCCAAAAAGAACAGCGCGAAACTTGACGCTGAAGATCGGTTGCGTTACAATTTAGACTTACTAGTCTAAACTATCGGTCTAACCGTATGGTCTAGAGAAAGATGACTCATGCCACGTCCACGCTTCAACAAGCTGCCGGAAGAAAAACGAGAACGCATTTTGGAGGCAGCCGCAAAGGAATTTGTCGCCCACGGCTACGAAGGCGCGTCGCTGAACCAGATCCTGGCCGAGGCCGGCATCAGCAAGGGCGCGGCCTACTACTACTTCGATGACAAGGCCGATGTGTATGCCACCGCGGTGCTGCACTACAGCCAGGACGCTGCTGGATACGACCTACGATCCGACTCAGGCTTACGGCCGAACACTTTCTGGGCAGAATCACCGATCTCTATCGCCACCAGTTTACCAGCTATGCAGGATCGCCCTGGGTCTTCGGCTTGGCCAAGGCCGGCGGCGCCTTCTCGGCCGAGATGACTTCTCAGGAACCGCTGGTTGAGTTGTTGGAGGCGGCTCAGTTTCTGCTGGTGCAAATCCTGCAGCATGGCCGAGACACTGGGCCGGATCCGTGACGATCTGCCCGAGGACCTGCTGCTCTCCTTGATGATCGCGGTCGACGATGCCCATGACCGGTGGCTGATCGCCAACTGGGAGAGCTTTCAGCGAAGCCGAGTTGGAGACAGCCGCGGTCCGCAGCACCGAGCTACTGCGACGTCTCCTGGAGCCAGAAAATCAGGATAGACCGCGGATCGGCGCTGATCTTGCGAATCCTTGCGGATTTCTACCGAGAGACATCCGTGTTCATCCGCCTCATCAGCCCAATCCGCGGTCGATGAATCGTTTCGATCGAGAAGAAATCTGAGACATGGATCCAGCGATTTCCACCAACAATCTCAGCAAGCGTTACGGCGATGTCACGGCGGTCGATGGCCTGTCGCTGCGGGTCAGCCGCGGCGAGATCTACGCCTTTCTCGGCCTCAACGGCGCGGGCAAGACCACGACCATTCGCATGTTGCTGGGCATGATCAAGCCGACCGGCGGGCGAAGCAAGCGTGCTGGGCAAACGTATCGGCACACGGACGCAACCAGCCGTGGGCGTCGGTCGGCTATCTGGTCGAGACCGCCAACGCCTACCCGGACCTGACCGTGCGCCAGAACCTGGAGGTGATGCGTCGCCTGCGGCCCGGCGTGGCGCCGGATGCGATTGACCGGGTGATCGAACGACTGGGGCTGACCGCAATACGCCGACCGGCGTGCCGGCACGCTGTCGCTGGGCAATGCACAGCGGCTGGGGCTGGCCAAGGCCTTGATGCACGACCCCGAACTGCTGATTCTGGACGAGCCGGCCAATGGCCTGGACCCGGCGGGCATCGTCGAGATCCGCAATCTGCTGACCGAGTTGGCGCATGAACAGGGTGTGACCGTCTTCATGTCCAGCCACATCCTGGGCGAGGTGTCGCGGCTGGCCCATCGCATCGGCATCATCCACCAGGGTCGGCTGTTGCAGGAACTGGATGTCGATGAACTGGAACGCAACCGGCAGCGACGGCTCCTGGTGCAGACACGCGATATCGGAGGCGACCCAGGGCGTGCTGTGCGATGCCGGGTTTGCCAGCCACTCTTCGTCCAACGGCGTCATCGAGCTTGAGACCGAGCAGGCAGTTGAACACCCGGATGAGATCGCAAGGCTCCTCGTCGAAGCCGGTCATGCACCGACCATGCTTGAACGTCGACCAGGAAGATCTGGAGCACTATTTTCTGCGCTTGATCGGTTAAGGAATTCACCGCGGATTCTCCGGATTCAACGGATTGCCGCGGATTTTTCAGAAAAATCCGCGATGATCCGTGGAATCCGGAGAATCCGCGGTGAATCGAAAAAGTCTGGAGCATTTGCACATGAACAACGTCACACAAGCCACGTGGGTGGAACTGTTCAAGGCCCGTCGATCCAAGATGCCCCTGCTCACCGGCCTTGGTTTTCTGATGATCCCCTTTGTGGGCGGCTTCTTCATGATCGTCCTCAAGGACCCTGAACTTGCGCGACGGTCCGGCATGATCAGCGCCAAGGCGCAGATGTTGGCCGGCGTCGCCGATTGGCCGACCTATCTCGAATCTGCTGGCCCAGGCCACCGCGGTCGGCGGGTTGATTCTCTTCAGCCTCATCGGCAGTTGGGTCTTTGGCCGCGAGTTTTCCGACCGCACGGTGAAGGATCTGCTGGCCCTGCCCACCGCCCGATCGGCCATCGTGGCGGCCAAGTTCGCTGTGATCGCCATCTGGTCTGCGGCGCCTGGTTGGCATCATCTATTTCGTCGGGCTGGGTGTCGGCGTTGCAGTGGACCTGCCTCGAAGCCGCCACGAGCGTCATCGGGCAAGGCAGCGCCAGACTTGCGATCACCGCCGGGCTGACCATCATCAGCATCACGCCGATCCTCTTCTTCGCCAGCGCGGGGCACGGCTATCTGCCGCCCATGGGCGTGGCGATCCTGGCCATCTTCCTCTCCCAGATCATCGCCGTGGCCGGGTATGGCGAATACTTCCCCTGGTCGATCCCGGCTCTCTATGCGCAAGGGGATGAATTGGGAGCGATCAGCTTTGTGATCGTCGGGGTCACCGGCATCGTCGGTGTCGTCGCCACGTTCCTCTGGTGGGAGATGGCCGACCAGACGCAGTAGATGATGGGACTTTTCGGGGAGCGAACATAGTTTGGCAGTAACTAAACAGGCTACGATCCAAATAGACCGCGGATTTGGCGGATGAGGCTGATTCTCGCGGATAGAAATCCGAATCAATCTGGGTTTTGTCCGCCGAATTCGCCTAATCCGCTGGTCACATCAGAGTCCCGTTGCACAGATTACGTTTGGCAATCAATTCTGTTGCAGCTTGTCGATCACTTGCCGAACAACTATGACCGGGATGAAGGCAAATAAACCCAAGACGATCCCGATTTCACGGCCCAAACTGCTCTCGGGGTTGGGCTTCCAGGTTAAGCGGTTCTTGACGGCTTCGATCATGATGCCGTAGACATTGCCGACCATGATCGTGCGGATGACCGCCAAGATATCGGTCGTCTGTCTCCGGTCCGTAGGTCTCCAGCAGGCGCTGACAGGCCTCCTCTTCGGGATGGCCCTCGGTCTCAGCGTAGTGCTGGGCAAAGAGCAGCGCGACCGTTTCCTCGGCCGGGGCGCTGCTCAGATCGCCGCTCAATATGTCCTGTACCTCTCCCTCCTGCAACCCCGCTTTCAACGCCACACTGGTGTGATAGTAGCTGCAATAGCGGCATCCATTGACCTCCGTGACAGCCAGCATGATGCGTTCGCTGAATGCCTTGCTGACGCGCTCGCTCCTGTGCGCGCGGCGGATGTCGCCAATGTGAGCCATGGCGTCGTTGAGCAGGCGGTAGAACGAACTGACGCTGTAGATGCGTCGCCTGATATTCGATATTGCCGATCATTTCTTCTTCCTCATTCCGCGTCGCACTTCAGGAAATAGCTCCGACTCAAGCAGTAGATGCTATGTCATGTTGAGCGGGTTCACGTTGACGGATACTTGTTTCAAAATGACCAGCGAAGCATCTCGGCTTGGCTAAGCAAGATGCTTCGCTGGCCCTCTAGCGCACGCAGTCTCCTAGGGCTGACGTGCTTCTAGGAAACAAGCTATGTCGCGGCAGGAGATACTCTGTCACCCTGAGCGGCTTCGCAGCAATCGATCGCTGATCCTAAACATCAGCGCAGGGTCTCTGCTATGCCTGTCGAGATCCTTCGCTGGACTGCTGCGGGCAAGAAGCTGAATGCGCGAAGCCGCTCAGGATGACAGAGAAGCAGTCGCTCGTGTTCAGTTTCTTTCAGTTTTTGCGAAGCCGGGTTCGGCAGATACTCAGAATGACAGATCGTGACCTACTGAAATTGTTGTTCTATTCCAAGTCTACACCCCAATTATCAGGACAGTGTGAAGCGACCGTCTGAAGACACATATGAGGAATCTGGAAATTGGGTATTGACTGACGGTCAGTCAGTATGATATACTGGCAACTATCAGGCAGAAGAGTCTGCACAAAAACGCAACAGTTTGGGCAAACCGTTGTCCAACAGAGACAAAGAAAGGAGTCAAACATGAGTACGCAATCCACCGCTATCGACCAACGCTCTACTTCGTCCTGGCCTTCGCCGTGACCTGGATCAACGGGTTTATCCTGGCGGCACAGAGTCAGCAGGGCGCCGAAAAGAATCTGCTCCATCTGTTACTGGCCTATATGGGGCCGCTGCTCGCCGCTCTTTTCATGATGTACGTATTTGCCGACAAGCCTTTCCGGGCCGACTTTCGGCGGCGGATATTCGATCTACGTTTGATCGACAAGCGCTATCTGCTATTCACGCTGCTTCTGCTGCCGTTGGGCATGGTGGCAGCCATCGGCATCTCCATCGTCTTTGGACAGCCGGTTGAACAGTTACGCTTTGCCCAAGCATTCAAGATCTTCGACGGAGAGGTAATCCTCAGCATGATCCTCCTGGTGCTGGTGCCGGTGCTGGAGGAATTGGGCTGGCGCGGGTATGGCGTCGACAGCCTGGCAAGCAAGTTCAACCTGTTTGTCACCAGCCTGATCTTCGGCGCATTGTGGGGCCTCTGGCATCTGCCGGCCTTTTTCATCGAAGGTTCCTATCAGGGGTCGCTCTGGGGGCAGCATCCGATCTTCGCCATCAATTTCTTTGTCGGGATCATCCCGTTGGCGTTGATCACGAACTACCTCTTCTACAGGAATCGGCGCAGCATCGCCTTGCTGGCTCTGTTCCATGTCCTGGTCAACTACTCGTCGGAAGTGTTCGAAGCCAACCAGATCAGCAAATGCATCTACACGCTGATCATGACCGCCGTCGCCGTGGCGCTCGTCCTCAGAAACCGGGAGTTCTTCTTCACGGAGAAGATGAACCTGATGCTAGAAACCGTTCTGCCGCCAGACGACGATGGGGATGGAGCGGCGTGGCAATGGCGCAACTGCGCTTGACCAGAGGCGATTGGCCAAGGAAAATAGACCGCAGATTCTTCCGGATGTAGTCGGACTCACTCCGACGATATCAGCAAAATCCGCGAGTCTATCGTCTCATCTCTCCAAAAAAGTGATTCAACAGAAATGAGCAATCAAATGACTGAACAAAATTCAATGCGCAATGTTCTTTCCATCCGAGATTTCCGACTGCTCTTTGCCGGCACATCAACCTCGCTGCTGGGTGATCAGTTTGCCCTCATTGCCATTCCCTGGCTGGTGCTGCAACTCACCGGAGACCCGGTTGCACTGGGCATGGTGCTGGCGCTGGAGGGCATCCCGCGGGCGCTCTTCATGCTCTTCGGGGGCGCTATCACCGACCGTGTGTCGCCACGGGCTGTCCTGATCGGCTCGGACATCGTGCGCTTTGTACTGGCCGCGCTGATGACGGTCGTCGTGTGGCCGGCGTGGTCGAGATGTGGATGCTCTATGCCTTCAGCCTGGGCTTCGGGCTGGTGGCCGGCTTTGCCGTGCCCGCGGGCAACAGCATCGTGCCCATGGTGGTGGAGGAGAACGACCTGCAGGCCGGCAATTCCATTGTGATGGGGGCCGGCCAGTTGGTCGGATTTGTCGGGCCTGTGCTGGCCGGCATCCTGATCGGGAGCTATGCCGAATCGCTGCGGGGCATTGGCCTGGCCTTCGGCATCGACGCCGCTACCTTCGCCGTGTCGGCGATTTTGCTGGGGCTGATGCATCGGGGCGGCCATCTGCCGTCAGCCGAGCAGTGTGGCAAGCAAGGAGAGCGTCTGGACGTCCATCGTCGCCGGCATGAACTATGTGTGGCAGGATGAGGCCCTGCGCCTGATGTTCATCGTCATCGCTGCGGTAAATTTCCTCTTTGTCGGTCCGATTCTGGTCGGCATTCCGGTGTTGGCCGATCAGCGGCTGGCAGAGGGGGCCACGGCCTTTGGGTTGCTGCTGTCCGGTTTCGCCGGCGGCAATCTGGCTGGTTTTCTGTTGGCCGGTCTGCTGCCCCGGCCCGACGGCAAGCACCATCCGTCTGCTGCTGATCGCCCTGCTGACCCTCTTCGGTCTTGTGACGGCGATGATGGGATTTATCCACTCGACGTGGATCGATCTTGCCTTGATGGTGCTGCTTGGCGTGGGCAACGGCTACATCACCATCATTCTGTTCACGTCGATCCAGAGCCGCGCGCCCAAGGCAATGCTGGGCCGGATCATGAGCCTGCTGATGCTTGCCAGCACCGGCCTGGTCCCCATCTCGCAGGCCCTCTCCGGCGTGATCGTCGCCTGGAATTTGAGCGCACTCTTTGTGCTGGCCGGTGGATTGATCGTGTTGGTCACATTCTGGGCAGCCTTCCAGCCGGCCCTGGGGACCTTCAGCGAGGATCTGCTGGCGAATGTCGTGATTCGTTCTTTACCACAGATGAACGCTGATATTCACAGATGGGGCACGGATATACTCTGGTTGCACAGAAGCCTTCCAGAGCATATCCGTGGGTATCTGTGTCTCACTTGTGGACATCTGTCCATCTGTGGCTGATCCTTTGTTCATTGTAGCGGAGTCATCTGTGGCAAAATGAATGTCGGAAGATGAGGGCGTCGGCCAATCGGGAAAATCAGCAGGGAGAGTTGGCACATGGCACGTACCGTCAAATCAGCGCAAGAGCGACGGCTGGAGATCATCCAAACATCGGAGCGGCTGTTCCGGGAGAACGGCTACGCCAACACCGCGGTCGACGCCATCATCAAGGAGATGGGCGTGGCCAAGGGCACCTTCTACTACTACTTCAAGTCCAAGGAAGAGGTGTTGGCGGCCATCGTCGAGCACACCCTCGACCAGATCGTGGTTTTGGCCGAGCAGGTCGCGGACGATCCGTCGCTGGACGCGCTGGCCAAGATGCGGATGCTGCTCTCCGGCGGCCAGATGGGCGACGAACAGACCGACGAGGTTGCCGAGTTTCTGCATCTGCCCGGCAACCGAGAACTGCACGAGGTGACCAACATCCAGACGGTGCTGCGCCTGTCGCCTGTCTTTGCCAAGATCGTGGAGCAGGGCAATCGAGAGGGTATCTTTCATGCTGAGCGGCCACTGGAGACCATGCAGTTTCTGCTGACCGGTTCCCAGTTCCTGCTGGATGGCGGACTGTTCGAGTTTTCCGACGAGGAATTGAGAGAGCGGCGAATCGTCACCCAGGCAATCGTGGAGAAGGCGCTGGGCGCGGAGCGTGGCACGTTCGACTTCATGAATCAGTCGGGATGACTGACACCTTGTTTTTGATGAAAACTGTTCAAACAGAGGCCGTTTCTATTCAGATTGAGGCCAAATAGCCCCATTTATGAGCGAAATCGGCCGATGTTGGCGGTAAATTCGTTCTGAATACAGAGTCATGGCATCATCCTCCCAAAAGTTGATTTGACTTAGCGAATGCGGAGGCCCTTCCATGACAGTCGAATTCGGCAAAACCGAAGAACGGATCAACACACAGTTCGCACCATTGGCAGCATTGATCATCAGAGTTGTTTCTCAATAAAGGATGAGGTAGGCTATCCGGTGAAAAGAGCCTACCGATGATGCTAAAAATACGTGATGAGCGCCAGATGAGAGCGCTGACCGGGTTGTCTCAAGTCCAATTTGATAAGCTGTTGGTGACATTCACGCAGGTATACGAGGCTGAACGCCAGCGCGCATATATGCGTACGAAGTTGGCAGGCACACGAAAAAGGAAGCCAGGCGGCGGTCAGAAAGGAAAGCTGCCGAGAATGGAGGACAAGCTCCTCTTCGTGCTCTACTATTACAAGACCTACCCGACGTTTGATGTCTTGGGCACACATTTTGACCTGTCACGCTCGAAGGCGCATGAGAATTTGCACAAATTGTCGCCCATACTCCATGCGACGCTGGTCGAAATGGGCATGATGCCCAAACGAGAGTTCAAGACGCCCGATGAACTGAAGGCAGCCCTGGGCGGGATTGACCAGCTCCTCATTGATGCGACCGAACGTCAAATGCGTCGTTCCGAAGATGATGCGACACAACGAGAGCACTACAGCGGTAAAAAAACAGCATACGGTGAAGAATACCGTGATTTCCACGATTGACAAGGTCATTCTCTTCGTGGGACGCACCTTCACCGGGCGCAATTTGACACTGCCTACGAGCAACATCCAGAGCGATTCGTCAAAGGAGCGCCGACACCACCGCAGTTACCGGATGAAGTCTGGATCAATCCACTGGCCGTTTCGCATGGCGGCGCCGGTGAGTCGGAGCCAGAGACCTCCCCCTTGCTAGCGATACCGAGCAGCCCTTGACGCCGACGAGCACCGGTACACAATTGGCCATCGCTGGCAAGGGGGTGAACACACAACAACTGCTACAGTAATTGTTTGATTTCACTGTCCAATACTATTGACACATTCCGTCGTTTGAGTTGTTCGCCGTCGAAAACGAGACGACCGGGTGTAGCAAGGATATCTCTGATGATGCGTTTCGGGCCGTAGCTGTCAAAACGAGAGCCACTCAGGGCCCGATGATGAAAATCGGCCAAGAGATTGTGGGCCAAATCGGTGAGCAAAATGTACGACTGTTGGCCGGTGAAGCTCCGTTTTCGGCGGGTTGCCAGGGACAGTCCAGACTTGTCGTTGCCAAATTGTTCGACTTCGGCACCGCCGCGCGCATTGTAGCAAGACATAAAGTCCCCTTTGGATGGCAATGACAGGGTCGAAAGGTAGTAGCTGTAGCAATTCTGGCCATTCTTGATGCGATGCTTGACGAAGCAGCGAATTTTCTTGCCATAGTCGATCGGTGGTTGAACTTCGCCAAGCCGGCAGTGCTCGTAAGCATCCCAGCGTCCGACCTGCTTGGCAAGCGCATGAGCACGACGACTGGAAATGCTCTTGGCCATCACGTGATAGCCGCGTTCCAGGAGCCAAAGCAGTTCAGCATCGCTGCCGGCACCGCCATCCATGCGCCAGACGATACGATGCGGATGCAAATTCGCTAACTCTAATGAACTTTCCGTTGCCAGCACGGCTGGACGGAAACAGGTGACCGTGTGACGGTTGCCTGGATAGAGTTCCGGCCATAGCGTTTCTCGGTACTGAGTGCTGCTGACACGAGCTAATTGACGACCCGTGACGTTTTTTTGCCGCTGAAGTAGCCTTTCTGGCTCTTTTCAGCCTGTTTGCCGCAAGGGAGACCGGAAAGATCGAAGTCAAGATAGAGATGACCTCGCCAATCATGGTAGGCAATCCGGCTCTGGGAGCGCCATATGGCGGTCACTGCGCAGCGTAACTCATCAATGTTCGTTAGAGTTAGCGCATCAAGCGTCTCTGATAGGCATGACTGGTCCACAAAGCGATCCCATTGCGAGATTTGGGCTAGGCCGATCTCTGGCTTGAGCTTCGTATTTACTTCGGAGATCGTCTCGCAACCGGCCAAAATGCTGATCAGCACTTGACATAGCTTGTCTTGCGGCGTGAAATCGCGAGTTTTCATCGCAATCTTCACATCATCAAGCGGTCGTAGTCGCCTTTCATGTTGATAAAGGGCGCTCAATGCGATCAATGGTGCATATTTCGTGTTCGTCAATTCGTCAGTGAGGCCAAATTCAATGGGCATGGAATCGCTCCTATCTGGGCGCTAACTCAAATGAAGTTTTTCCATTCTACTAGTTTTGGCCTCGAATTGTCTGCTCGACCCGAATAGAATTGACGTCTATTTGGGTTATCGAATAGAAAGCCCTCCTTTTTGGGCAAAAATAAGGTAACACTTTTTGGTATGGTACGGGGTCGCGACGAAGCGAAATTTGAACACCCCCATATACCTTGTGTTACAATCAAAAATCGCGTCCTAGACACCTTTCGAAGCCGGTTGGAAAGCAATGAAGTATAAACGGTTAGCCTCAATTTCATATGGCCATTTCGCCATCGATATCCTCAACTCGTCGATCGCGATCATCCTGACATCTGTCTCCAGCGACTTCGACCTGTCGGTCAGCCAGATCGGTTTCGGCGCCATGATCTACACCTTCGCCGCCGCCTTCAGCCAGCCGCTCTTCGGATTGGTGGCCGACAAGCTGCGTGGCCGCTGGCTGGGTGCAATCGGCCTGGCCTGGACCATGACCTTCTATGCCCTGGCCGCTTTTGCGCCCAACTATCCCGTGCTGATCACGTTGCTGACCATCGGCGCGCTGGGCAGCGGCGCGTTTCATCCTGTGGGCATTGTCAACGCGGCCGATGCCGGTGGCGACTATCCCACATCGTCCACCTCGATCTTCTTCCTTCTGGGCCAATCCGGTCTGGCGCTGGGGCCGATTGTCTCGGGCATTGTGTTGCAGCAGATGGGCCTGGCGGGCTTGCCCTACATCGCCTTGGCCATGACGCCGGCCGTGATCATGATGGCCATCTTCCTGCGCGATCCCATGGCCGAGGAGAAAGACGAGCCGGAAACACCCGCTGCGGAGGCATCAGATACCAAGACGTCTGCTTCTGGGGCGTCAGCCTCTGGAGCAGTCACCCGGCCACCGGTTGGGAGGGTGGTGGTCACCGCGTTTGTGCTGGCCATTGCGCTGCGAGCCACGACGATACAGAGCTATGCCGTGCTGTTGCCGAAATATTTCGATGATCTCGGCTATACCTCGGCCATGTACGGCACCATGGTCGGCATCTTCACACTGGGCGGCGCGATAGGCACACTCTCCGGCGGCATCTTCGGCGACCGCTTTGAGCGACGAACCCTGATGGTCGTGGCGCTGTTGCTCAGCGTGCCCTTTTCGCTGGCGCTGCTCAACACGGCGGGGGCCGCCTATTTCGTGGCCGCATTTATCGCCGGCGCGCTGCTCAACGTGCCCCACAGCATCATGCTGATCATCGGCCAGGGTCTGTTGCCCAAACGCAAGGGCTTTATCGGCGGCGCGGTGCTGGGCTTCATGTTTGCCAGTGGCGCGGGGATGGCCTGGGTCGCAAGCTGGTTTGCCGACTGGGTCGGCTTGACCGCAGTGCTCACAGTGCTGGCCTTCTTCCCGATTGCGGCTGCCGCTGCGACACTCTTTCTGCCCAGATCAAAAAGCACGGTACTGGTTTCGATTGAGACAGAGCCATCACCGGTCTCGGCAGATTGATGGCAGCGCTGTAGAAACAGAGGATTCGCCACGGATAAACAGCGGATTTTCACAGATATTCTCTGGCGAAATCTTGGGACCAAAGAGCGCCCCTGTTACCCCGATTTTCAAAGATTACATAGGCAGTGGCAGACTCCTCCCTCCATTTCAATAATTAAAACAGTCTAATTTGACAAAAGGCAAATGGCGTGGTAGGGTATTGTCTTGACAACGTACTCTATTTCTGTTTTCTGCAAGGAGCAGACATGGCTTTAAGCCGCTACGTCAACAATCGAGAAAATCCGACCTGGATCATTCTGGAGCATCTTCAGAAATCCGGGTCGGCCAGCATCAAGGATTTGGAGACGGTCCTCGGTGTAACGACCACGGCCGTGCGCCAGCATTTGAACACGCTACAGGCGGAGGGATATATCGAACGTCGCCGTGTTCCCGGCGGCGTGGGCCGTCCACACTTTGCGTACGAACTGTCAGACAAGAGCCAAGAGCTGTTCGGCTGTCATTGTGACGATCTGGCGCTGACGTTGCTTGAGGAAGTCTTTCTTGCTGGAGGGCAGTGATCGGGCAGCCATGCTGCTGGGTCGTGTGGGCAACCGGTTGGCGCAGAAATATTCCAGCAGTGTACGTTCCACCGTTCTTCATGATCGCGTAGATGAACTGGCCGGGGCGCTCTACGATCGTGGCGTCATCGCCGACGTCAGTACGCCAGAGTGATAACACCATCGTTCTGCATACGTACAACTGCCCCTATCATGAACTGGCCCAAGATCACCGAGAGATCTGTGAAATGGATCAGAAGATGATTCGACAAGTGCTGGGTTCAGATGTGAACCTGAGCGAATGTATGATGGATGGTCATGGAAGTTGTTCATTCGTTGTCGAGGCAACGAATGTTGAAGGAAGTTCCCAGATCAAACTAGACGCCCGTACATAAGATCGAGCGCATGTGTTTGACGCTGATTGTGACCGCAATTTCGGTCACAAATCGCCTGTCAAGAGCCGTTAGTTCATTTGTAGACATTTCTAGTTGACTAGAACTGGATATTCACTTAGAGGAGTTGAAATTTACCATGAGCGTTCTTGAAATCCGCAACCTTCATGCTTCGGTTGAAGATACGGAAATCCTGAAGGGTGTCAATCTGACCCTGCACAGCGGCGAGATCCACGCCCTGATGGGTCCCAACGGCTCCGGCAAGTCGACGCTGGGCTATGTCATTGCCGGCCATCCCCACTACGAGGTCACCGAGGGTGACATTCTGCTGGACGGCGAGAGCATCCTGGATATGGAGGCCGACGAGCGCTCCAAGGCCGGCATCTTCCTGGCCTTCCAATATCCTGTGGCCGTGCCCGGCGTCAGCGTGGCCAACTTCCTGCGCACCGCGGTCTCCAACGTGCGCGGCTACACCGACAAGGCAAATGGGAACGGCAACAGCGGCGTCATCGGCAGCAACCTGATGCCCATGCGCGAGTTCCGCCGCGAGCTGAACGCCAAGATGAAGGAATACAACGTCGATCCGAGCTTTGCCCGTCGCTATCTGAACGACGGCTTCTCCGGCGGCGAAAAGAAGCGCACCGAAGTGCTGCAGATGGCCATGCTCGAGCCGACCTTCGCCATCCTGGACGAGTCCGACTCCGGGCTGGACATCGACGCCCTGCGCGTGGTCTCCGACGGCATCAACAAGCTGGCGACGCCGGATCGCGGCTTCCTGCTGATCACCCACTACCAGCGCATCCTCAACTATGTCAAGCCGAATCATGTCAGCATCTTCTACGATGGCCGCGTCGTGATGACCGGCGGCCCCGAAGTGGCCCACATGCTGGAAGAGCGCGGCTACGGTTGGGTTGAGGAAGAGTTCAAGGATGCCGAAGCGGTTGCGGCGTAAGAGAGATTCGTACTACGTAATGAGTAATGCGTGATTTGTCGTTGACGATGCGGCTTGCAAATTGGGAATAGTCAGTTCTTGCGCCAATGCAATCTTAACCGAGACCTTACGCAGTACGTATTACGCATTACCTAGACTAGGAGACACAATGGCTACACAATCCGACATGCAACACCTTGACGGTGTCAAGAGCGAATACCAGTACGGCTTCCACGACGAAGAGAAGGCGTTCTTTAAGAGTGCACGTGGCCTGAACCACGGGGTCATCGATCAGATCTCGGATCAGAAGAATGAGCCGGACTGGATGCGCCAGTTCCGCCACGAGGCGCTGGACATCTTCTTCGCCAAGCCGCTGCCCACCTGGGGCGCGGATCTGAGCGGCATCGACTTTGACGAAATTTTCTACTATCTCCGCCCGTCCGAAGGCCAGGGCAAGACCTGGGACGACGTGCCGGAGAGCATCAAGAACACCTTCGAGCGCCTGGGCATTCCCGAGGCCGAGCGCAAGTTCCTGGCCGGCGTCGGCGCCCAGTACGACTCCGAGGTCGTCTACCACAGCCTGCAGCGAGGAGTGGGAGAAGATCGGCGTCATCTTCCTGGACATGGACAGCGGCCTGCGCGAGCACGAGGACACTTGTGCGCGAGTACTTCGCCACGGTCATCCCGGCGGCCGACAACAAGTTCGCTGCGCTCAACAGCGCGGTCTGGAGCGGCGGCAGCTTCGTCTATGTGCCCAAGGGCGTGCATGTGGACATCCCGCTGCAGGCCTACTTCCGCATCAATGCCGAGAACATGGGCCAGTTCGAGCGCACGCTGATCATCGTCGAAGAGGGCGCCAGCGTCCACTACGTGGAAGGCTGCACCGCGCCCGTCTACTCCAGCAACAGCCTGCACAGCGCGGTGGTCGAGATCATCGTCAAGAAGAACGCACGCTGCCGCTACACGACGATCCAGAACTGGAGCACCGACGTCTACAACCTGGTGACCAAGCGCACCATCGCCGAAGAAGGCGCCACCATGGAGTGGATCGACGGCAACCTGGGCAGCAAGGTGACCATGAAGTACCCGGCCGTCTACATGATGGGTCCCAAGGCCCACGGCGAGATTCTGTCGATTGCCTTTGCCGGGCGCCGGCCAGCACCAGGACGCCGGCGGCAAGGTTGTGCACGCCGCGCCCTACACCAGTTCCAAGATCGTCTCCAAGTCGATCAGCAAGGACGGCGGACGCGCCAGCTATCGCGGCCTGCTCAAGGTCGCCAAGGGCGCGCACCACAGCAAGAGCAACGTGGTCTGCGATGCGCTCCTGCTCGACGAGGCCAGCCGCTCCGACACCTATCCCTACATCGAGATCGAAGAGGACGAGGTGAGCGTCGGCCACGAGGCATCGGTCAGCAAGATCGGTGAAGAGCAGCTCTTCTACCTCATGAGCCGCGGCATCGGCGAAGATGAAGCGGCGGCCATGATCGTCGGCGGCTTCATCGAACCGCTGGTCAAGGAACTGCCCATGGAGTACGCTGTGGAAATGAACCGACTGATCCAACTGCAGATGGAAGGCAGCATTGGGTAGGGGCTGAGGGCAGTAGGGCAGTGGGGTGATGTAGGGCAGTAGGGTTGTAGGGAAGTGGGGAGGTCGCAGAGCAATCCCCATCACCCCACTTCCCCACTGCCCCACAACCCTATCACTCTACCTCCCGTCACTCCTCCCGAATACGAGGGAGAAAGAAACGTGAGCGTTGTTGCACAAGAAAGAATTGTTGAATCCGTTGCCGGGTTCAGCCAAGAGACCGTTCGTGCCCTGTCTGCTGCCAGAAACGAACCTGAATGGATGCTTCAGTTTCGTCTGGACGCCTGGAGCACCTTCGAGCAGATCGCCTGGCCGGCTGCGACCGATGAGTCCTGGCGGCGCACGCGCCTGACCGGCTTCAAGCTGGAAAAGTTTCAGCCCGTCGCCACACCGGCTGAGGGTGATGTCGTACTGCCGCAGTTGATTCAGGCCGAACTTGATGATATGGAGAGCGCGGCCAGTCTGGTCTTCCAGGACGGCGGCGTGATCTACCGCGATCTGAGCGAAGATCTGGCCGGCAAAGGCGTGATCTTCACCGACTTGCAGACTGCTGTGATCGAACATCCCGAACTGGTCAAGGAAGTATTTCATGACCCAGCGTCGTCAAGCCCGACCACAACAAGTTCACGGCTTTGCATGCCGCGCTCTGGGACACGGGCGCCTTTGTCTACGTGCCCAAGAACACCAAGGTCGATCTGCCCTTGCAGGTGATTCTCAACCAGGCGACGGCCAAGACCGGCGGCTATCATCACACGTTGCTGGTGGCCGACGAAGGCGCCGAAGTGACGGTGGTCGACGATCTGCTGGGCGGCGAAGACGGCTTGCAGAGCAGCGTGGTCGAGCTTGTGGTGGGCGACAACAGCGTTGTCCGCTATATGAACCTGCAGGACTTCGACCATTCGACCTGGAATTTCGTGACCGGCCGCGCCGCCATGGGACGCAACACCGACCTGCGCTGGATCCAGGTGAGCTGGGGCAGCCGCTTGACCAAGGCCTTCCTCGACCTGGATCTGATGGGTGAGGGCGGCCATGGCGAGTTGCTGGGCATCTACTTCCCCACCGGCAACCAGCACATCGATCACGAGACGTTGCAGATCCATCGTGCGCCCAGTTGCTTCAGCGATCTGCTCTTCAACGGCGCGCTCAAGGATCGATCACGCAATGTCTACATGGGCATCATCAAGGTCCTGCAACGAGGCGCAGAAGACGGATGCATTCCAGCGCAACGGCAATCTGATTCTGGACAACACAGCCCGCACGGACAGCATTCCCGGTCTTGAGATTGAGGCCGACGATGTGCGCTGCACCCATGCCGCCACCGCTGCCCAGGTCGAGGACGAGTATGTCTTCTATCTGATGGCCCGTGGCCTCAGCCGGCCCCAGGCCGAGCGCATGATCGTGCAGGGCTTCTTCCAGGCCGTGCTGGATCGTGTGCCTGTCGAGAGCGTCGTCACCAAGCTGGAACGGGTGATCGAACGCAAGATCGGCGGATAGTGACTGAAGTCAATGAACGAAGATCGAAGAGCAAAGATCGGCTCTCAACGGCGCCGGACGGTTCTTCGATCTTTGCTCTTCGATCTTTCTGAAGGAGACGCGCTCATGAGTATCGATTCCAAAGGCTATGCCCACCCTGATGTTTTGGTGAGCACCGAATGGGTTGCCGAGCATCTGACGATCCAACCATTCGCATCGTCGAGAGCGACGAAGATGTGCTGCTGTACAACATCGGACACATCCCCGGTTCGGTCAAGATTGACTGGCACACGGATCTGAACGATCCGCATGGTGCGCGACTACATCGACCAGGAGCAGTTTCAGGCGCTGATGCGGCGCAACGGCATCAGCAACGAGACGACGGTCGTCTTCTACGGCGACAAGAACAACTGGTGGGCCACCTACGCCTTCTGGGTCTTCCAACTCTTTGGCCACACCAACGCCAAGGTCATGGATGGCGGCCGCGCCAAATGGATTGCCGAAGGCCGCGAGATGACGCGCGACATTCCCACCTATCCCGCGTCCGACTACGTTGCCCAAAAACGGGACGACACCAAGCTGCGTGCCTTCCGCGACGAGGTGCTTAGCCCATGTCGAGGGCAGGCAACCCGCTGGTCGATGTGCGCAGCCCCGGCGAGTACAAGGGCGAGTTGCTGCACATGGCCGACTATCCCCAGGAAGGGGCGCATGCGCGGCGGGCACATTCCCGGCGCCAAGAGCGTTCCCTGGTCACGCGCGGCCAACGAGGACGGCACCTTCCGCAGTGCCGACGAGCTGCGCGCCATCTACGAGGAAGAGCAGGGTCTCTCATCTGACGACAATGTTGTGGCCTACTGCCGCATCGGCGAGCGCAGCAGCCATACGTGGTTCGTGCTGACCTATCTGTTGGGCTACGAAAAGGTACGCAACTATGACGGTTCCTGGACCGAATGGGGCAATGCGGTCGGGCTGCCGATTGAGAGATAGGGAGATTGGGGGATAGGGAACGGTGATTTGGGATTGGGTTGCGTACACAGTCCGGTTTCTTGTCCCAGTCCCTAATCCCGTTTCCCCGATCACTATACAAACGAAATGAGATCGCATGACCGACACCGCTATCGCTACGCTTGACCGCGTTGAGGAAATTCGGGATCAGTTCCCGATACTTGAACGCGAGATCGATGGGAATTCGCTTGGTCTATCTGGACAACGGCGCCAGCAGCCAGAAGCCGATTCGCGGTTCTGGAGGCGTTGGACGGTTACTATCGACAACAACAACGCCAATGTCCATCGTGGCGCGCATACGCTGAGTCAGGAGGCGACGGCGGAGTATGAGAATGCACGCCTGCGCGTGGCCCGTTTCATCAACGCACCCAGCGACAAGCAGATCATCTTCACCGACGGCACGACCGAGGGCATCAACCTGGTTGCCTACGCCTGGGGACGCGCAAACTTGGGCCCCGGCGACGAGGTGTTGATCACCGAGATGGAGCACCACAGCAACATCGTGCCCTGGCAGATCCTGCGCGATGAACTCGGCTTCACATTGCGCTACATCCCCATCACCGAATGAGGGGCTGCTCGATCTCTCTGATCTGGACACGCTGCTCAACCAGCGCACCAAGATGTTCAGCTTCATCCACATGAGCAATGTGCTCGGCACCGTCAACCCGGCCGCGGAATTGATCGAGGCGGCCCATGCCGTGGGCGCCAAGGTGCTGCTCGACGGCGCGCAGAGCGTGCCCCACATGCATCGTCGATGTGCAGGCGCTGGACGTCGACTTTCTGGTCTTCAGCGGCCACAAGATGTGCGGGCCGACCGGCATCGGCGTGCTCTACGGCAAGCTTGAGCTGCTGGAAGCCATGCCGCCCTTCATGGGCGGCGGCGACATGATCAAAGATGTCAAGATGAGCGGCAGCACATGGGCCGATCTGCCCTACAAGTTCGAGGCAGGCACGCCGGCCATTGCCCAGGCCATCGGGTTGGGCGCGGCCGTCGACTTTCTGACCGAGACGGGCATGGATTGGATCCACGCCCATGAACAGGCACTGGTCGAATACGGCTATGAACAACTCAGCCAGGTCGAGGGTCTGCACATTTTGGGCCCTGGACCGGAGCAGCGCGGCGGGCTGATCTCCTTCGTGGTCGACGACATTCACGCCCACGATCTGGCCGCCATCCTCGATCATGACGGCATTGCCGTGCGTGCAGGCCATCACTGCGCCCAGCCGATCCACGATCACTACGGCATCCCGGCCAGCGCGCGGGCGAGTTTCTATCTCTACAACACGTTCGAGGAGATCGACCGGCTCAAGGCCAGCCTGGAAAAGGCGATCCGGATCTTCGCCTTTTGACGGATGAAGAATTCGCCACAGATGAACACGAATGGGCACAGATTTGCACAGATGGAATCTTGTAGAATTTTACGCAATCAGAGTCTATCTGTGTCCCATCTGTGGAAATCAGCGTTCATCTGTGGCAAAAATCGCAGCAAAACCATCAATGGTTTTCATGAGACGAAAGTACAATGACTGAATTCATAAAAGTAGCAACACGAGACGAAGATTCCCGTCGGCGGCAGCAAGCTGGTGGAAGTCGATGATGTGCGCATCGCCCTGTTCAATCTGGATGGCGAGTTCTACGCCATTGAAGACATGTGCACCCATGACGGCGGTCCGCTGGTCGAGGGCGAGGTGGTCAATGAGTGCCAGGTGCAGTGTCCGCGCCATGGCGCCCGTTTCGACATCCGTACCGGCGCCGCCGTCAGTTTCCCGGCCTTCACACCGACCAATGTCTTTGAAGTGCACATTGAAGGCGATGATCGTCCTGATCGAAGCGCCGTAATGGGCAAGCAATCGTTAGCTGACTACCGCAAGACTTAACCAAGGTACCGAGCATTGAACTAGTTGGAGCGAACCCATGAGCATGCCCACATCAGAAGAAATTCGAGAAGTCTGAAGGACAAGGTCAAAGATCCCGAGCTGATGATGAATATTGTCGATCTTGGTCTGATCTATGAGGTCGAGGTCACCGAGCAGAAGTCGGCGGAGATCACCATGACGCTGACCAGCCCCGGCTGTCCTGCCGGCCCGGAGATCATCTCCAACGTCCAGCGCGAGACCCACATCGCCTATCCGGATCTGGACGAGGTCAACGTACACCTGACCTGGACCCCGTTCTGGAATCCCGACATGATGTCGGATGACGCCCGAGACGAGCTAGGTATTTTCTAGCAAAGGTCAAAGAGAGTGCAGCAGTCGGATCAAAAAAACAGCGTCCGCTTGCGGACGCTGTTTTTCGATCCACTCTGCACCTCTTCTCTACTCCCCATTCAGACGATAGTGACGTACCTGCGTGCCGTAATAGTCATCGCTGCTGATCAACTCGCCGTTGGCCTGCAACCACTCTGTCGTCAGACGGCGCGAGTCCCACATTTCTACCTCGCTGTTCAGAATCCACACATCGTTCACGCCCACGGTCGCGGCCTGCATCTCCCGATCGACCTGTGCACGCGCCTGTTCGTCGGGGAAGCCGTTGTTGGTCCACGGACCGGCGGCCCAGTGACCAAGCCGGGCATCACTGTCCTCGAATGGATTCGCGCTCAGGTCGCCGCTGTAGTAGCGATAGGCGAACTCCATGTGGGGTATCTGCAGGATCAGCAGGTCGTCGGCCGGCGACCGCTGCGCTGCAATCTGCGTGACAGCGCTGCGCAGATCGTATTTGATGGTGATGCGTCTTCTGCTGCCAGCCGGCATAGAGCCAGAAGGCCACGATGTAGATCGAGCAGGCCGGCTGAAAGCGGCTTGGCCAATATGCCGGTGTTGCGCCAGATAAGTTGAATGCCCAACGCCAGCAACATGGCCCCAGCCGGTGCAATCCAGATGACGTAGCGCGGCGTGAAGACCGGTTGGCGCAGGCTCAGTGCGTAGATGGTGAGCAACGGCACGATCAGCCAACTCACGACCAGTAGATAGCGCCGGAATGGTGAGAGACGGCCGAGCGGATCTTTGGCGGGAATCTGGATCTCGACAAACCCGATCAGCAGCCCGGCCAGCCCCACAAAGAAGATCGGCCCCAACCAGAGCAGATCGCCCGGCGGCATGAAGCCGCGGCTCTGATCCAGCAGCACCCTGCGCAGCATCTCGATGATGGGCGTGAAGTTGAAGCCGGTGCGTTTGTCGGCAGCCATCAGCAGATCCCACTGCCAGATGAGGAAGGGCAGATAGGGCAGCGTGAGCCCGGCCAAGGCCAGGCCATAGCCCCGCCAATGGTGCTTGCTCTGCGGCCACGCGATCAAAAACCAGACGAAGTGCAGTGCGAAGAGCAATATCATCAACAGATGGGAGTAGAGTGCGATGGTGAACACGGCCCAGTAGCCCAGCCACGGCTTCCAACCGCCGACGCTGATGCCGCGCAGCCAGAACCATGCCGTCAACAGCGCCAGCAACGTGACCAGCGTGTACATCTTGCCTTCCTGGCTGTACCAGAGCTGATACGGGTTGACGGCCAGCAGCAGCGCGGCCAGCAGCGGCGCGTTGCCGATCGTCGTTTCCCACCAGGAGAACGCTGCGCTTGATGCTTCGATCGTGGGATCGGAAGCGATAGTCGGCACTGTTTCGGTCGCCTGATCCGATTCAACCTCGTCCATCAGGGCTGTACCGGGAAGATCGGACTCGATGGGGGGATCGATCTCGGGCGTAGCCTGCTCCGGCCCGCTCGGCGTCAACCGTCTGGCCACCTGCCAGAGCAGAGGCACCGAGAGCACACCGAAGCAGAGCGACGGATAGCGCAGCGCAAACTCGGAGGCGCCGGCAACGGTCAGCCAGGGCCGCAGCGCCAGAAAGAAGAGCGCGCCGTTCTGGCCGACCTGCACAAACATGGCCAACGTATCGGGCAGATCGCGCAGGGCGAAGTAGACGGCATCGACCTCATCCCGCCAGAGGCTTTGGGCGTCCAGGTTGTGAACGCGCCAAGCGTAGGCAGCAAGGATTAGGCCGAGCAGAGCAGCCGCAACGCTTCCCGACTACGGCAACGAGGGTGGCCAGTCATCCGGCGGTTCATCCTCGTCAGGCGGCGTTAGCGGCGGCAGGGAATTCGGCAGGTTCAGGATCTCATCCAGCGCGACATCCACGTCGGATAGGTCAAGCGCCTTGGGTTCCACCAGATCGTAGCGGGTCCGCTCCTGCTGTCGGAAGCTCAGTCCAGCCAGGATTCCGGCGACAACAAAGAAGATCAGCGAACCGAACATGAACCAGATCCAACCGGCCGCGGCGACGGTCGAATCGACGATCTTGGCGAAAAGCAGCAATGTATCGGGTGTCGGAGTCGGCGTCGGCGGTTCTATCGGTCTCTGGGTCGGCGTGAAGGTGGCCGTGATCATGATGGGGCCGGCGGCCGGCGCTGTGGCCGTTTCCGTGCCGGTAGCGCTGGGTTCCGGCGTCAATGTGGCAGTCGGTATCTCCACCGGAGACGAGGCCATAACTGACTGTGCCAAGATTGCTGCTGCCGTCTCGGTCGCCGGCAAGTCCAACGTGGGGACTGGAACGGTCGATGTTGGGACGAAGGTTGACGTCGGCAGCGGTGTCGGCGTCGTCACGTTGGAGAAAGCTGTTGGCGTAGGCGTCCATGTCGGTGTTGCCAACTGGGATGCGGGCGCTGTGGCCGTAGATGTCGCTGTAACGGTCGGCGTATGGGTTGACGTGGGTGTTGATGTATTGGACGGTGTCGATGTGCGTGGGGGGGTGGATGTCGGTATTGGCGTATTCGTCGGCACCGCAGTGGGGACCGTGGGCGTCGGCACAGGGGTCAAGTCGCTGACGGTGACGTTCATGTCCCGAAACAGGGCAGCGGACTGCGAAGCGTAAAGGCTCACGTAGGGTTCGGCAACGCGGGGGTAGACCGGACTAAAGCGGAATCCAAGCACATCGCCTTCGGGATCATACTCCAGATCGTTGTTCATATCGTAGCCGTTGAACCGGATCTTGTAGCGGTCGCTCGTGACGTTAACCGTGATCCGGTGTCGACCCGCCTCGTCCGGAACGAGTTGCTCATCGGTCAGCACATTGTCGCCTTGCGGATGAAAGATGCTGTTGCTGTTGATGAAGCCCCACTCCAGCAGATGATCGCCGTCAAAGCGGACCACATAGGTGCCTGGTAGGGCCGTCCGATCGGGCTTGTTGAAGCCAAGACCGGTCGCCGGTGCATTGCCGGTTTCATCGATCTGGAAGTTGACGCTGATCTGATAGTCGCCCCCCATACAGAGACCTGGCACCGTCATGGCATCGGTCAGATCGTTGAGCGTCTGCCTCATGCTTGCGCTATCGGGTTCAACCGTCCACCCTTCCGACAATGGATACCATTCGACCGGCTCATCATTGAACACGCCATTGATGGGGGCGACAGATTGGCCCGGTTCCATGGCCGGCTTGTTGCTGCAATTGGGCGCAGGCGTTTCCGTCGGCGTGGCCGTCACCGGTGGTGTGGCCGTCGGCGTCGTCATGGCCTCAACCTTGATCACGCCTCGTGTGAAGAGAGTCTTTGCATTGGATGCGTAGAGTCCGACATACGGATGAGGCTGACGCCCAAGCTCTTGTGGAAACAGCACATTTACGGCGTTATCGACCGCATTCTCGTTGAACCGAATGCTGAAGTGATTGGAGACGACCTTGACCCAGATCCTGTGGGTGTTTTCGGCAACGGGCGCGGGAACACCATCATTGTAGGTTTTTGAATTGATTGAGCGATAGACAGAACTGCTATCGAAGTATCCCCATTCCAAAGTTTTATCGCCGTTATAGCGGATGACGTAGGCGCCGTTTCGAACTTCATTGTTCGGCACATTAAAAAGCAACCCAGCCCACGGAGACGTACTCTTTTCCTCAATCTTAAAATCAACAGCATACTCATAGTCGCCAATTATTTTCGGCTTGTAATAGGTGATGCCATCCCGAGCGTTCAGATTGGTCTGACGGTAGCCTTCGGCGCCATCGTTGGCTGCCCAACTCCCACTGATGAATTCCCAATTCTCCTGGATCTCAGCAGCGCCGTTCAGAGGCAATACATAGAGATCGCTGCTCGGTCCCAGTGTCGGCTCGGGCGTGCCTGTCACGGTCGGCGTGGTAGTCGGCGTCGCGATGGGCGTAGGTGTATCGGTCTCTACCGCTGATGTCGGCGCCGTGGAGGCCGACGTGACGGTGGCCGGAACGGTGACCGTCGGTGTGGGTGTTTGAGGCAGCGAAGGAAGATCGCCGACTTGGATACGTGCCTTCTGAAATTCGACCTGAGCATTGAAGGCGGTCAGGCCAAAAAAAGAGTCCGACCTGCGGCTAAACCTGACATTTCGCGCCACAACAATCGTATTATCGAGATCACCAACAAGAATGCTGTACTCGTTTCCTTCAACTCGGACTTTGAGGTTCTGATAGATCAAGGGGGCATCTGGAGATGTAGAAAACGGCGTGAGGGCCTCGCCCTGCATCTGAAATGATCCGTCCGCTTTGGCAAAGAGGCCCCATTCGATCTTGGCGCCCTTTTCCTTGAAGCGCACAACATAGGCTTCTCTATTGGTCGTTTGATCAGGCGCATTGAAGAGAATTCCACCGCCGCCGGTTGGCGGGTTAAAGGTGAGATCCACGCGAAATTGATAGTCTTCATTGCCCACTGACCTTGCATAGACCGAGAAAGCCTGGACGAGATCCGTGCCTGTGCCCACGTACGTGGGCACGGTTCCGGTGGTTTTTGTCTCCCAACTGCCCTGCGTCTCGATCCAATTCTCAGTGAACGGCAGGTCAATTTCTCCCGCTGTCGGGTCAAATTGATCCTGGCTAGGAGCTAAAAACGAGGATGAGCCGGCGTCGGCCGGCTCGATAATGGCCAACCACGTGAGAAGCGCCGCCAATATCAACACGGCGCTGACTAGAACGCGTTTATGGACAGAGGGTTGCGCTTTCATGGTCGCCGCCAGAGAATGATGCTAACGCCCACAATGATGCCGAAGAGCAACAGGGCCAGCCGACTCAATCCGGCTTGGCCGCTGGCCATGACATTGAGCCGAGGCAGCGGAGCCAACGAGAGCGGAGCGCCGCCGGTGACGGCCGGCGCACCCAATGGCGAGAGCGGAGAGACCTGAGCAGAGACGGAGAGTGCGCCGCCGGGCATGGCCACGGCCAACAGGCTGATCATCGCCGCGACAAGCAGACACGCGACAATTAGCCGCCGCCGGCGGGAAGATCGTCTATGCAAAAACGGTCTATTGTGCTCTCTCATGGTCGTTGGTCCGGCGCCTACGTACTCAGTTTCACTGGTTCGAGGTTTGCTTAGAGCGCGCCCACAATGAACTTGGCGCTTTCCGTTTGTCGTAACCGCTTTAGCGGTCTGGGAGTGCAAACGGCCGATAGGCAAAGCCGTCAGCTACGCAATCCGCACTATCTGTGCCATTGGCCGTTCTTGGCGTGGGCGAAGCGTGACATCGCCTGCACTGCACGTATGTCGGCGTCCATCCGCATCTTCGACGATTAGATTGCCGATTCGATCGACATCGATGGCCCGGCCATTCAGAACCTGATCGACGCCGAATCCCCGAACCGTCACATTCTGGCCGATGGTGGTCAACAACTTCCGCCACTGACGGTGGATTTTGTCGCATCCCTCGACCGTCCGCGACTGTACAAGCAGGCTCGCCAAAGACAAACAGATCTCGATGCAGAGCGCTGTTCGATCGATGGGCCGGCCGATCTGCTGCCGAATGCTTGTTGCCGGCACATTCGTCCCGCTGACGGTCTGTAGCGTAGCCGCTGACTGATTGACGTTGATGCCCATGCCCAGCAACGCATAGTCCAAAGTTGGACCTGCGTACGCTGATTCAATTAGAATACCAGCGACCTTGCCGACGTCATCGGCCGGCGGGGGCCTTTGCAACAGCACGTCATTGGGCCACTTCAGCGCAAGCACAGCTTCTGTGGACGACACGAGCCGTCCGATGGCCTCGATGAGGCTGATCCCGGCGATCATGGGCAACTGGGCCGGTTCGAGCGGAAGCAGCGGCGGTTTCAGCACAATGCTGACCAACAGAGCTTCGCCGTACGGCGCTTCCCAACCGCGAGATAGACGTCCTCGCCCGGCCGTCTGTTCCTCGGCAATCACGATGGTACCGGGCCGTGTCGACGGGTCGATGGCCAGTGCACGTGCCAGCGGCATGGTCGATGCAACAGTACCATGATACTCGACGGTATGACCGACCAACTCATCGGCCAATTCCGCTTCCAAAATCGCCGGATTCAATAGGTCGGTATTCATGCTGACAAGGGTACCCGACACCTGCACGTCGGTCAAGCTGGCGGCCTGAAGTTCGGCGCAAAATCGATATTTGAAAAGACAAGTTCAAGAAAGGAAGAGACGATGCCGTTGCCCTCACGTGACGAAGCGTATCTGCTGCTGTACGAATGGGTCGAAACCGAGAATCTGCGCCGCCACATGATCGCGGTGGAGGCGGCCATGCGCGCCTATGCCGTGCATTTCGGCGAGGACGAGGATCTGTGGGGAATCACCGGGCTGCTGCATGACCTGGACTACGAGCGATTCGCCGACATGGACGACACGGAAAACGGCCATCCGCGTACCGAACTGCGTCTGTTTGAGGCGGAGGGCTATCCGCCGGAGTTGATCCATGCCGTGCAGGCCCACGCCACCTTCCTTGGCGTGCCCCGCGAGAGCCTGCTCGACAAGGCGCTGCTTGCCTGCGACGAGCTGACCGGCCTGATCCTGGCCTGCGCCTACGTGCGGCCTGACAAGGATCTGCGCAATGTCAAGGTGAAATCGGTCAAGAAGAAATGGAAGGACAAAGCCTTCACCGCGGCCATCGACCGGCAAGAGAACATGGTCTATATCGAAGAACTCGGCGTTCCCTTCGATGAACACGTCGAGCGCGTGCTCGTCGCCATGCAAGGAGCGGCCGAAGATCTCAATTTGACCGGAGAAGCCGCGTAGTCCACTCGTATCGGTTTGCCGGACGAGAAAATGGTTAATGGTGAATTGATAATGCTCAATTGTCAACGTGACACTGCGCAAGTGCGCATTAACAATTAAGCATTATCAATTCACCATTAACCATTGCATTGCCCTTTCTCAATATCCTACCCACCAATCCTTCCTCGACCGCGGCTCCATAAACGACCCCGTATCACGAACAACCACCTTGACCGTGTCGCTGCTCGCGTCGCCCAGCCGCTCACCGTTGCGCAGCGCCGGCAGGCGGCCGCGCCCTTCCGCGTCCAATTGTTGATAGAGCGCCACCAGGGCCGGCTCGACCGCAATCTCTTCAATATGCACCACGTAGCCGACGGCGGCGGTATCCTCGCGCGTGTAGGCCAGGGTGATGCGCTCGGCCGTCGCATAGAGCACGAGCGCTTTGTAGCCGCCGCCGTAGATCTCCGGATCGCGCGTGGGGATGAAGATCGGCTCTCCCGCTGTCGCACGCAGGCCCAGAAGCGTGACAGGCGGGCTTTCGATGGCCTCGCCCCGGCATCCGTGTTCGCCACAGGCCCAGTTCCATTCGTAGACCTGAAAGACCGAGACGATGTCCGGCCCGCGCTGATGGTTGAAAAGACCGGCCAACTGCGGGGCCTTGTCGTCCGTCGGCCCATTGAGATCGACCAGAGCGAGTGCAGCGCTGGTCTCGCGATAGCCGCGCAGCGCCAGATTCAGGTCGCCATGCTGATCAGGCGGATGGTCGGGATGGGATCCCAACGTAGGAATCGAATCATAGATCGGTGTAGGCGTTGGCGGCGGTGTGGGTGACGGTGTCGGCTGCGGTGTGGGATCCGGCGTGGACTCCGCCGCTGATATCAGCGGCATGTAGAGAATGGGCGTAGTGGGGATCGTATCACCGGCAGCCCCGATCACGGGTTGTTTTCCGCCCAGGATCGCCAAGCCCAAGATGATCAGGAGAGCGGCAGCGTAGAACGCTCGGCGGCCTGCACGCCTGGCGCAGCCGAAGAGAAAACGCTCGCCGATCACAGGATCGGCGCTTGTTGTTCGGGAGCGACGACCGTTGTCGTACGTCCGGATCTATCTGCATAGCTAGTGTCTCCCTTGTCTGTCTCGACAGTGGCCGTCTTTGGGTGATCCGCCTCGGTTCTCGAATCGTCCTTGTGCATCGCCACACGCCAGACGCTTGCGCCGCCCAGCCATAGACCAAACAGCCCCAGCAGCACATCCCGTGTGCGGATCAGCAGTGCCAATGCAACGCCGGCAGCCGGGTCCATGCCCAGCAAGTTCATGGCGATGGCTTGGCTGGCCTCCAATGCGCCGAGTCCGGCAGGCATGGGCAGCAGGATGGCGAAGCGCGCCGCGATCAATGCCGTGATTGCCTGGCCAAAGGTCAAGTCGATGCCCAGCAGTTGCGTCATCAACCAGTACTCGCCGATGAGCGCCACCCAACTGAGCGCAGAGACGGCCGATGCCGCGACCAGGATGTCCGGTCTGCGACGGCAGAGTTGCGCGACCAGATCTTCGCTTCGCCAGAGGGTGTCGTGCCAGCGGCTCAACGTCGGTGACGGCCAGCGTGCCATCACCACCCCCAGCAGAGCCGAAAGCGGATGATGGCCGTTCCAGAGTGCGATCAAAAGACCGGCCGGCAGTAGCAGTAGCAACAACGAATAGGCAAGCGCCTGGTTGCCCAGACTTCCGGCCAACAGGCCATGCTGGAGCACTAGAATCAGACCGACGAGCAGAAAGGTGAAGTTGGCAATCAACTCAAAGAGCTTGTCCATGGTGACGGCCGCGATAGAGACGTCGGCCGGCACATCATCGCGTTCGGTGACGAGAAAGACCTGGAGCGGTTCACCGCCAAAGTGGGGACCCGGCGTGAAGTAGCTCACGCCGAACGCCGCCAGTCGATAGCCGACGAGCTTGAGGTAGGGCAGTCGATATCCCTGGCCGACGAGAAAGAGCCACCAGCGACCGGAGAAGGTGATAATCACCAGTGCGTTTGCCGCCGCCAGCAACAGATATATCGAGCGGTCCAAGCAGACGGAAGACATCGATAATCGCAGCAATGGAAACAGCTCGTACCGTGATCCAGAGTAAGATGACGCTAATCAGGATCAGTGCAATCCGGGCCGCTCTGCGGGCAGGGGACTTTGTCATTGTGTCCCGGCTTTCCGCTCGCCTGCTCGTTTTCGGATCAGCCGTTCTTCCGGTTGCCACAGCGCGAAGAAACCGCTGCCCATCTGCAGAACAATGATGGCGCAGGCCAGCAGCAATCCGTTGGTCGGCCAGTTGAAACCGACGGCCAGGAGATCCCAGCAGGCCAAGGCGATCAGCGGAATGGCGGCGAATCGGCCCAGAATGCCGGCGGCGAAGAGCAGCAACGACCCGGCTGAAAGCATAACCAGCCCCCAGAAGAATCGCTCAGGTGAGCCGAATCCGATGCCTTGCGCATAAGATGTCCATGCGGCGAACGCCGGAATCTCCTGCCGGAGGATCGCCAATGCCGTCAGGGCGCCCAGCGGCCGAGCAATCGCAGGCAGCCAGCCTTGCAGAATCTGCTTGGCGAGTGAGCGGGTCCGACGATATTGTTCGGAATCAGCCGGCAGCCGGCCGCTGGTCACCAGCCAATCTCGGCCAAAGCTGGTCAGCAAAGGCACGGCGAAGAGCACGGCAGCCAACGTGGTGGCCGGCGGCGTGAAGACGGGCCAGAGCACGACGCTGAGAAAGCCCATCTGCAATCCGGCAATCAGGCGGCGATCCGAACTAGGGGTGAGATCGTAGACCGGCAGACCTCGCTTGCGCAGTATCCAGTGGCCGAACAGGAAGATCTCACGCGCAAGGCCCACAGCCAGATACCAGATCGGCAGTTGGCCGTAGCTGATGGCCAGCAGCACAGCGGCGAGCACGCCGATGACGTCAAACTCCATGTCCAGGCTCTCGCCCAGCTTGGTGGCGTGGTTGGTGATGCGAGCGACATAGCCGTCCAGATAGTCGAAAATGGCGCCGGTGCTGTACAGTATCGCCGGCGTCCATGCCAACCAACCGGGCGGTCGTGGCAGAGAAGATGAACCCGGCCAGCAGGGCGATGGCCATGCCGCGTCCGATGGTCAGCGCCGTCCCGTAGCCCAATGTGGGCAGCAGCGCGGTTTCGCCCTCTCGGTGGTTGAGGGGCAGACTCTGCCAGAGCAGCCAGAGTTGGCGCAGCATGACAAGGCCGGTGAGCAGCAGCCAACGCTGTGCGAAAGGCGGGGTCCAGCCGCTGTAGAGCAAGCTGAAACCTGCAAGACCGACAGCCATATAGAGAAGCTGCCACAGCCGCCCAACGCCGGTGCAGTGCGGTGAGTGCTCGCCGATTGGTTGGCGACGGCGACGCCAGCTTCGCCATCTGTATGTTAGAGAGGGTATTGCTCATTGGACGAACTGCTGCTTGTGATTGACTGCGAAAACAAGAGATCAGCCACGAATATTCATCCAGGCCGATTCAGATCGGATCCACCTAAGTGTATCAGTCTTGCGGCGATGTGCCGTAAACATGCATCCAAGTCGCGTTCGATCTCACTGGTTGGAATCAAAATCGACTCCCACCGGTCCGGCAGCGGCGTCCGCCCGATCTCTTGCGCCTTGCGCTCGTCGCTGCAGCAGATGCCCAGATAGCCGCCGCGTGCGCGCAAGGTAATGTCGAACGGCTGTCCGTCGACGATTCGATTCTTGCAGAGGGCGCAGACGATGCTCCCGAAGCGCATGCCACAGCTTCTCAAACGGATCTTCCTTGTAGGGAAGATCGCGGACGTCCTCCGCCGTGAGCAGGCGGTCGAGGGTGGTGTGGATGAAGGTGATGCGATGGTATTTGGCCGACGGCACCGGCTTTTCCAGCCGCTGCAGCGGCCCCAGATCGATGCGGAAGTAGTAGCCGGCGGCGCGTGGGTGATCGGCTTCGTGGGGCAGTAGCTCGGCCCGGGTGGCCAGTCGATAGCGCCGGGTTGGTGCGAAGTAGGTGACGGTCTGAGCTTCGGGCGCTCCTTTGAAGGCGCCTGTCTGGTAGAAGGCCAGGTAGTCTGCGCCGATGCGACGCGGCGCCCGGCGTTGGGGAATGCGGTACCATCCGTCCGAGGCTGCGCGTCGGAAGTCTTCGGCGTTGTTCATGACCGCCACCAGCACTGTGCGCCGGCGGGATTCAGCACTTTGGTAGTCGAGGGACATGGGGGAGCGATCCTTTGGAATTGTGAATGGTGAATTGATAATTGTGAATGGTTAATCTTGCATGAGACAACGCGCCTGGCATAAAAATCGCCGGATCCGTCATCGATCGGCAACGACTCCAGCATATCAGCCAGACCGTCAGCATCGATCCAGGTTTCGGACTGCCAGCGATGATCTTCGCCGACCGTCCAGTTGTACTGGTAGGATCCAAGGCTTTCCAGACGTTCAATGCAGCCAATGGCAATGTCGACGGCGGCCGGAATGAACTCAACCGACAGCGCCGCAAGCGGCTGCGACAGACCGCGCAACGCCTCCAATTCATAGCCTTCGACGTCGATCTTGCAGAAGGCCGGCGTGCCGTACAGAGCGATCAAACGATCCAATGTCGTCACCTCGACCTGATCGGCCTCTTCCCATGTTACATCGGCGAACGAGTCGTCCTGACGTATGGCGTCGATCCATTCCTGCGACAAAGTGGTGACCGTGGGATTGGCAATACTGACCAGCAGAGGCAGGCTTGCCTGCTCCGCACCCACAGCGCTGTCGATGAGCGTGACTGCCGGATCGTTTCCATACCAGCGTTGCAGAAATCGCATGCACGACGGGCTGCGGCTCGATTGCGACGACGCGTGCGCCCAATGACCGCCAGGCACGAATGCGGTTGCCGACGTGTGCGCCGACATCGAAGCAGAGATCGCCCGGCTCAATGAACTGGCGATAGAAGCGAACCAGTTGGCGATGGCGCCAGGGTATGCCGTGGTAGATCAAGATGGAGCGCAGTAGGCCGCGTTGCTCGGCGAATCGGTTGGTCAATGGCTTCATGGAGAAACTATACTGTATGGGTGGAGTTCGGACAAGAGAGGAAATCAATGGTCAATGGTTGAATTGTCAACTTTCAATGGTCAATGGGCTGTCTGCGCACGACATTGACCATTGACAATTGACCATTGATCATTAACTATTGATCCCGATTTGACGCTTCCAACACATGACGTTAGCCTACACCCACATAATTTCATTGATCGGCGAGTCTTTCCGAGGGTAATCACACCATGACCACGCAATCTGCTGCGCCAAAGCCGGCGGCACTGGAGCCGGCGACATTTGGCGCCGATCGATCTCACGCCTGCCGATCCCGGCGTCGATACCACATTCCACACGGATCAGGTGGCGACCATTGCGGGAGCCCATTTCATCCATGACTCCTTCTCGGCATTTCTGGCTCCTCTGTTGCCGGTAATCCAAGAGACGCTCTCCACCAACTATGCCATGACCGGCTCGTTGACCATTTTTACCATGTTGCCGAGCCTGCTCAACCCCTTCATCGGCTATCTGGCCGACCGCATCAGCCTGCGCTATTTCGTGATTCTGGCGCCGGGCGTCACGGCCACGATGATGACGATGATCGGCTTTGCGCCCAACTACTTCACGTTGGCGCTGCTGCTGCTGACCGTCGGCGTCAGCATCGCCGCCTTCCATGCCCCGGCCCCGGCCATGACGGCACGGGTGGCCGGCAATCGTGTCGGCACGGGCATGAGCATCTTCATGGCCAGCGGTGAACTGGGGCGCACGCTGGGTCCGGTGGTCGCGGTGGCGGCGGTGGGCTGGTGGGGGCTGGATGGGATCTGGCGACTGGCTTTCATCGGCTGGCTCACGTCGGCCGTGCTCTATCTGGCGGCTGCACGATGTGCCGGCCCGGCCACGCGGCGATGGCCAGGGCACGCTCAAGGCCATGATGCCCCAGGCCAAACGGGTCTTCCCGGCCGTCACCTGGATCATCTTCCCCAAGGTCTTTCTGGCCGTGGCCATCACCACCTATCTCCCCATCTTCATGACGCGATGAATTGGGGACCAGCCTCTGGTTGGCGGCGATCTCGCTCACCATTCTGGAAGCGGCCGGCGTGGTCGGCGCACTCTTCACCGGCACCATGAGCGACACCTACGGACGCAAGCGCGTGCTCGTCATCTTGCTGGTCGCCGCGCCGATCATCCTGTTGGTCTTCCTCTTTGGACCGAGTTGGCTGATCGTTCCCTCGCTCATCGGCCTGGGACTGGCGGCCATCTCGACCACGCCGGTCATGCTGGCGGTGGTCCAGGATCAATTTCCCGACAACCGCGCCACGGCCAACGGCATCTTCATGTTTCTCAACTTCCTGACCCGCTCCATCGCCATCCTCTTCGTCGGCATGATCGCCGACCGTATGGGCCTCACCGCGGCCTTTGTGATCAGCGGCGTGCTGGCGTTGCTGAGCATTCCAGGCGTGGCAATGCTTCCCGATACGCGGAGAGGCGGCCTAGGCCAATGCAGGAAAATACTGAGAGGAGACCATGACTGATTCAACCCCGCAGGAAACCATCCGACCGATTGTCGTCTGCCTCTTTCGCCACGGCTCCCGCATCCTGGTCTGCGATCTCTATGATCCGGCCACCAATCGAGCACTTCTATCGACCCATGGGCGGCGGCATTGAGTTTGGTGAAACCAGCATGTTGGCCCTGCGCCGCGAGGTGCGCGAAGAACTGGGCGTCGAAATCCGCGATCCGGAACTGCTCGGCACGCTGGAGAACATCTTCATCTACGACGACCGGCGCGGCCACGAGGTCGTCTTTGTCTACGATGCCGGCTTTGTCGACGACGATCTCTATCGAACGCCCCGGTTCCAGGGCATCGAGGACAACGGTCTGCCCTTTGACCTCTGCTGGCTGGACATCGAAGCCTTGGGGCCGGACTCGCCGCCCCTCTATCCGGATGGACTGATGACGCTTCTGGGAAAGAAGAAAGATTGATGATGAGACTGTGTGCTACGTACGTGCTGCGTAATGCGTAAGGTCGGACTGATCACGAGCAATTGCTCTGTAGTTCTGCCAGTCCTTACGCAACACCCAGTATGCGCATCACGCAAAGGATCCACCCATGGCCACCGTCACAACCGCCGCCGCCATCCGCCCTTCGCCCCGCCAACTCGCGTGGCAGGAGATGGAGTTCTATGCCTTCATCCACTTCACCGTCAACACGTTTACGGGGCGTGAGTGGGGAGACGGCACAGAGGATCCGGCCATCTTCGATCCGACCGCCTTCGACGCGCGTCAGTGGGTCGACGCCATCGCCGATGCGGGCATGCGCGGGATCATCCTGACCGCCAAACACCATGACGGCTTCTGCCTGTGGCCCAGCCGCTTCACCGAACATTCGGTGGCGTCCAGCCCCTGGCGCAACGGCAGCGGCGATGTCGTGGCCGATGTGGCCGAAGGCATGCCGGGCCAAGGGCATCCAGTTGGGCATCTACCTCTCGCCCTGGGATCGGCATGAGCCGACCTATGGCGACTCACCGCGCTACAACGAATACTTGCGCAATCAACTGCGCGAGTTGCTGACCCAATACGGCGAGATCTTCTGCGTCTGGTTCGACGGCGCCTGCGGCGAAGGCCCCAATGGCAAGCGCCAGCAGTACGACTGGGAAAGCTACTACGCGCTCATCCGCGAGCTTCAGCCCCAGGCCACCATCCATGTTTGCGGACCGGATGTACGCTGGTGCGGCAACGAGGCGGGCCATTGCCGCCCCAGTGAGTGGAGCGTCGTGCCGGCGACGTTGCTGGACCGGGAGAAGATCGCAGAGAAGTCACAGCAGCAAGACGACGGCGTCTTCGCCACCCGGTTCGACACCAGCGATGATGATCTGGGCAGCCGTCGGCGCATCGCCGATGCCGAAATGCTGGTCTGGTATCCGGCCGAGGTCAACACGTCGATCCGCCCCGGCTGGTTCTACCACGCTGAGGAGGATGATCAAGTCAAGTCACTGGACCGGCTTGTGGACATCTACTTCGACTCGGTCGGCGGCAATGCATCGTTTCTGCTCAACCTGCCGCCGGATCGACGCGGTCTGATCCACGAGCATGACGTCGAGCGGCTGCGCGAACTGGGCGACATGTTACGCAACACGTTCGCCACGAATCTGGCTGCGGGCGCAAAGGTGAGCGCCGACCCTGCCTGTCTTGGCAACGGCGGCTCGTCAGTGGATTGCATTGTGGATGGGACGAAGGGGAGCTATTGGAAAACCACGGACGGCCAGGAAAAAGCCTGATCGAGTTGCAACTGCCGGGTCAGAGGACGTTCAACGTCGCCATGTTGCAGGAACAGATCGCTGTCGGCCAGCGCATCGAACGCTTCCGGCTGGCCGCCAAAATCGACGGCGAGTGGCGGACGATCACAGAGTCGACCGTTGTCGGCCACAAACGACTGCTGCGCTTCCCTGCCGTCACCGCGGACCGGGTACGCATCGAGATCCTCGAATCGCGTGTGGCTCCGACGCTGGTCAACTTCGGGCTTTTCTATAATGGCGATCTCTGAGGTCGGCGTCGGGAATTTTGATCCACGAAGTGTCACAAAGGGGCACGAAGAAACACGAAGAACGAGCACGATATTCGTGTGACTTCGTGTCCTTCGTGTGCCTTCGTGGATCAAATCGACCTAAGACCGTCTGCAGCCCTACTTGACCTTCTGGAAGGTGACCTCGTAGGACCAGTGGGCTCTGTAGAATGGGGGTTCACAGCGGACATCCGGCGTGGGGCAGATGGAGAGTTCCTCTTCCAGCGGCCCCAGTTTGCCGATGATGTCGGGGATGTGCGGCCACACGGTGTCCATCTGATTCGAGATCTGGCTGGTCACATCACCGCTCGAATCTGAGGCAACGTAGAGTTTGAATTTTTCTCCGAACATCTCAAATTCGGCACGCCCGGGACCCTTGGCGCCGGTCACAATGGCGATCTTGTTGTTGACCGCGTCCTTGACCACGGCTTCGACGCCGTTGCCGTTTTCGTCAACAACATTCACGAAGATCATATGCTGGCCGCCGTTGTTGAAGATGCCACCGTTGTTTTCGTCATAGCCGAGAACCCGATAGTTGACGATCTGGTACTGGGCGCGAGGATCGAAGTTGCCCTCAGTACCGCTGTGCGCAAGCGCGACGCCCGGCGTCAAGGCCTCCCCGCCGGTCTCACGGGGAGCCTCTTGGGGGGCTTCCGGGGCTGGTTCTTCAACGGCGACAGCGACTGCCGGTTCGGACTCGGGTTCCGCTTCAACAACCGCCGGTTCGGGAATATCGGCAGCCACGGCAACGCTTTCGGCGTTTTTGACCTCGGCCAGCGGGCCGTAGATCCAGCCGGGCTGCTCGGCGAAGCAGCAGACTTGCCACCAGTCGCCGACCTCGTTGCGACCGGTCAAAACGAACTCTTCGCTGCTCGTGGCCGTGCCGATCTGTGCATAGTTTGTGCCCGGTCCGCCGCGCACGTTGACGAGTTCGCCGCTAATCACAAGCAGTGGTTCGAGGCGAAGGTTGGGCTGTGGGCGCCGACGGTTCAGCAGCTTCCGCATCGACAGTGGGCGTTGGCAGCAGGATCGCACCCTCCTGGGCCGGCTCTGCGGTGACGTTTTCTTGAGCGGCCGCATCATCTGCCGGCGTTGTCGCTTCAGCATCTGTGGACACCGTCGGCGTCTCAGTCGGCACTGCTTCAGGTGGCTGCTCCGTGGTGCTGTCAACGGTTTCCGGCGTCGGCGTGAAGGTCGGCACCGACGGGATGGTTGGCGTCGGCTCTGCGCCGCTGAAGCGCGAGCCGCAACCGGCAGAGAAGGCCATCACGATGACAGCAAGAGCGATGCGGGCGATGAACTGATTCATACGGTACAATCCAGTGTGAAAAATAGTTCGCAGTAACGAATTGGTACTGGTATTCAATCGTGCAGGCTGAGTCTGTCGAAGCCGGATCAACCCGCCTGCGCCTTCGTCATCCCAGTGTCAATTCGCCTATCTCCAACAATCATCGACACAGCAAAGGCGAAAGTTGCGGACGAATGACCGGCTCTGTCGTCAACACAGGCTCAGAGCGAGACGATTGTAGCAGTTTTTGTGGGAGTTGGCACGTTCGCCGGACGAGGAAGAAACGGCAGAAGCCGTACCTACGAGCAATGAATGGGGTGTTGAGTGGCTGAAAAACCTGGTTGTCCGCTGTGCAGCACAGGCGGAGCCGACGACTATTACCAAGACAACCGACGCCGTTTCTACCAGTGTCTCAACTGCGCGCTGGTCTTTGTTTCACCGGATCAATTTCTCTCGCCACAGGCGGAGAAGGCTGAGTACGATCTTCATTGCAATTCACCCGGTGACGACGGCTATCGGCGTTTTCTCAGCCGCACGTTTGGGCCGGTCCAGGCACGCCTGGCCCCTGCCGGCAGCGGGCTGGATTTCGGCTGCGGCCCCGGGCCGACCCTCTCCGTGATGTTTACGGAAGCGGGCCATCGGATGGCCATCTACGATCCCTTCTACGCCGACGATCCAACTGTCTTCGATCGAACGTACGATTTCATCACAGCAACCGAAGTGGTCGAACACCTGCACCATCCCATGCGCGAACTGGATCGCCTGTGGCGCTGCCTCAGACCCGGCGGGCTGCTCGCCATCATGACAAAGCGGGTGATCGATCGCCAGGCCTTTGCGGCTTGGCACTACAAGAATGACATGACCCATGTCTGCTTCTACTCCGAAGCGACCTTTGACTGGCTGGCCGGGCAATGGGCGGCCAGGCTCGATTTGTCGACAAGGACGTTGTGATCTTCACAAAGCCGGAGACGTCAGCAGACGACTGACGCGAAGGAACCCGACGTCATTGTCGGGTTCCTTCGATCTAAAAACAGGAGGGAGATCACGGCAGCGAGCCATGTTTGGTACGAACCTACCCGCTGTCCTTCACCTCAGGTGATCTATCGCTTTGCGTACAGTGATCCTTCGCGAGGGATTGTTGATGGACACAGATTATGTCATGCCACTCGCTGTCCACAATCGTTGGTCCAGCTTGTTGAAGACTCACAGAATATTCCGATACTCGTAGGTGCGGTTTGCAACCCATACGCATCAACTTAAGGTTATGTCTAGTTCCGGGGTGTCCTCAAAATCATAGGAATCCCAGTGGTAGAACTCAGAAATCAGAGCAAGAAGTCGGCTCGAGTTGGGGGATTTACGTCGTTTCTGCTTGAAGCCGAAATGATCGACATGATGATAGAACACCTGAATCTGCCCAACAAAAGCGTCTGACATTCCAAGCGTGATGTGCAACGTACGTGCAAAGCGTTCTAGCATACCACGCATCTTGAACAGACTTATCTCCCTATCGAACTGGGCGCCAAAAGGTAGCCTGACAGGTGCAATCAGGAAATAGGTTAGGATCACGCCGATCAAGCGGGCATAAAACTCGGTCATGATGCGTTCCGGCCGCAGAGATGCGACATAGTCAAGACCGCAGAAGCTTTTGCACATCTTGAAGACCAGTTCAATCTGCCAACGGATTCGATAGAGTGTAGCGACATCTTCCTTGCGCAGTCTAGCCGAAGGTACATTGGTGATGAAGAGCCCCCGATCAAAGAGTTTCAGACATTCCTTGGAGGCTGTTCTGCCATGGCGACGAGCATTGGCCTTGGCTTTCTGCCTCCGTCGGTCGGCCACTTCTTGAGAAAGACGGATAGCAATCAGACGACATGGAATGTGATGACAAGGTCGGCTGCCGATACGAACGTCGTATTCAGCCACTGGTTCACACTGGTTTGCCAGCAAGTCTGCCAGGGCAATTCGCTCTCCTTCTTGATCGATGAGCGCAGTCTGCACTTGCAGTCGAGAAAGGAAGTAAGCGCCTATTGCACTGATTGCCCGGAACGTCTCTAGCACATAGTATCCGAGGTCCATGATGTAGAGTGCGTCCTTTTCGAGCACATTCCAGTGGCCACGATACCCTTGGTCCGGCGCTCGCCCATGAGTCAATTCAAGCTGTTTAAACTGGCCGCGTAGATAATCAAAGACCAGTTGCACCTTCATGCTCGCAGTCGATGCATTGCCGCCAGAACCGGGAAAGAGTTCACTCATGTTGGCTGGCAAGCTGATCTGACTGCTGTCAACCAGATAGACGCCGCTGAATTGGTTGAGCAACTTGATTGCCAGCGGCTCAGTTTGGCGAAAATGCTCTAGAGACAGCGTCCACATTTCCTCTAGAAAGGCTTGGCTTCCAGCGTTGATGCGACGATCAAGTCCTTGCTCAGTGATTTCGACGCCAACATCCAGACAACTTTGGGCCAAACTCGACAGCGTCATTTCTCGCTTTTCCAGAATACTGAAGACGATGGAAGCCAGAAACACACATCCGGTCAACTTGGACCGTCTCTGGACGAATTTCGTCCTTCTGGCTATGCTCTCGACTTGCACACCGAAAAACTGTTGGATCGTTTCGCTGATTTTTTCTAAATTGGGTTGCATCATATCCTCCTATCATGGTTATCAGAGTGATATAATACAACCTGCTGCAGCTAAACATAACCTTAGGTTGATGCCTATGGGTTCGCAACCGCACCTACGAATTTCATATTTTCGCTACATCCTCACTTCGGACAGGCGAATCATCGTCTTTGCGTCGCTGCGGCCAGAAGATCAAGCCCAGCACGATCAGGAACATGGCCCAAGAGACGCCGGCGCCCACCCGGCGCACCGGCGTCGCATCCCATGCGCACGTCGATCTCATGTTCGCCTGCCGGCACATCCAGTTCGATTGTGCCGTTGGGCGGCGACACTCGATGCTCCACGATTTCGCCGTCCACCCGCGCCTGCCAGCCGGGGAAGTAGAAGAGGTGAACGCGCACCACGCCCGGCTCGTCCATCCGCACAACGCCGCCGCCGCTCGAACCGCCGCTCTGTTGGCTGAGCACTTCGCCCGCCCCTTCGACAATGGCTAGGCGGGTCAACGACGTCGTCTGGCCATGCTCCTCGACATAGTCTTCTGAGGCATAGTCCGTCGGTCATGGGCGAAGTGGTGAACGGTTCGTCCACCCACTCGGTGAGCGCGATCATATCCGGATGCTCGCGCTCAAACGCGAAGACGGCACGTCCATCCTCCCGCCATGGCTCGACCGGCTGCATCTCTGCGCCGATGTAGCTGTAGCCGGCAAAGATCACCAACAGCCCCAGCAGCAACGCGCCGCCGGTTGCGTCGACCTGATTGCGCTCGCCAAGCAGCAGATTGGCCGTCACCAGACCGGCCAGCGCGCTGACCACCAGAATGACCAGCGACAGCAGCCGCCACGGAAACTGGATGATGCCCAGCGTGGGGACCGCTGCCCAGAGCGGCGCAGCCAGCGGCGTCATGAAGAGCAGCAGGGCAACGCGCGGCAACCAGCAGGTAGATCATGATCGGTCGCCAACGCATGCCGTTTTCGTCATCGCCACGCCAGAGTTGATAGATGCCGACGATCAGCATCAGCATGGCCATGGAGCCGACCTGAAAGCCCATGCCGTCGTTGACGCCGGTCGGATCGTCGGAGAAACCGAAGCCCCAGAACGGGCTGAAAAACTGGCCGAAGTAGACGAAATGATTGCGGTAGTCGTAGGTGCCGGTGCTGTAGACCTGTTGCTGCAACGATTGTCCTTCGACCAGCAACGGCAACAGGAAGTTGGCGTAGAGCAGCAACGCGCCGACGCCGCCCGCCAGTGCCATCAGCGCCGCTCCAAGCAGCGAACGCAAGGAACGCGTCGGAACCGCGTTGTCGTCAAGCGTGCGAACGGTCTCGTCCCTGCCACCACTTGAGACCCAGCCGGAAGAGAACAAAGGTCACCAGCAGCGGTGAAAACGAGATCAGCGAGAATGTATGGGTCAGCAGCGTGCAGGCCAGCAGCAGAATGGCGACACCCAGACGGCGCGGCCACCCAGGGCACGCCGCCCTGGGCGATCAGCCGGTCGAAGGCCAGGAAGACCCACGGATACCAGGCCAGGAGCAGCGTGTCGTTGAGCGCACCGCGCACATAGATGCCGGCCAGGTGATAGGGGATGTAGACGTAGAGCAGCCCGGCGACCAGTCCGGCCAGTCTCGCCCGGTCGATCCCGCTGCTCTCGTCGTCCTCTGTGCCCAGCCAATGGACCGTCAGCCGGTACATGCCCCAGGCGCTGCCCAGAAAGGCGACGGCCCAGGTCAGCTTGGCCGCCAGCGTGGCGCCTGCGCCGAGCAGCATGAAGATCTCGGCCACGTAGAAGCCGAGCGGCGACTGGATGATGAAGGTCGGATAGCCGTAGCCCTGGATGTGGTGCATGGCCCAGCGCGGCCAGAGCGCGCCGTCGCGGATCGAGGCGTCGAACATGTTGAGGTAGAAGACGCTGTGGCGACCGTCGTGGGCCGTGTAGAAGTAGCCGGGCGCAAAGAGCGGCGTCAGAGCCAGTCCGCTCAGCACAAGCAGGAGTATCAGATAGGGATCGAGGCGTTCACCAACGCGTTTGAACAGGTGCATCACTGGGTGTCTATCCGGGAACTCATCTCATGAATGTTGGGAACCGGGCTATTTGTACCACGACATTTTGTACCACGACATTTATGTCGTTGGTTCAACCTTGGCCGGGCCAGACCCAACGACATAAATGTCGTGGTACAGATTGCTTTACAATGATTCGTCCGCAACAAGCGGAGCCGTGTTCCCCCATGTACCGCTGAAGACGAACTCAGAGAGGGGACGACGCACGCGGGGCGCAAGTTCCTGTTCTCGATGGTTGTCGGCAAGTTGGGCCGGGTCGCCCAGGTAGCCGATGGTGAACATCGTGACGGCCTCGTGGTGCTCGGGAATGGCAAAGGTCGCGCGTGCCGTTTCCGGTTGGAAGCCGCCCATCTGGTGTACGTAGAGACCTTCAACGGTGGCTTGCAAGGTTAGGTTCTGCATAGTCAGCCCTGCATCATAGAACGCCCATCGATTGGGCGCTCCGTTTGCCCGCACGGTCGCGGCGACCACCAAACCCAACACCGGCGCTTTCGAGGCCCACGGCACATTGCCTTCCATCAGACAGCCGACCATCTTGTCAAAATTTTCCGGATCATCCTGGGACGCGATGAAGAACGACCAGGGCTGGCCGTTTCCGCCCGATGCAGACCAGCGCGCCGCCTCCAGAAGGCTGCGCAGTTTTTCCGGTTCCACCGGTCGGTCGCTGTATGCCCGCGGACTCCAGCGTGTGGCAATGAGTTCATGAATCGGGAAGTCAGGGGTTGCGGTCTTGACAGCATCGATATCGACTTCTGCAAACATTTTTTCTCTTTTCCTGGTTGGAACAACAGTGTGACTGAAGAAATGAGTGACTCTGCTGCGAAAACCACGAATGACACGAATTTCACGAATTGTGCGACTGAGAAAATTCGTGAAATTTGTGGAATTCGTGGTTCTTACAGTGAATTCATAGTTAAGGCCGGAATAGGTCGCGCTGCATCACTTGCAACATGGCGGCGGGGGAGATCTGACCGAGTGCAGAGACCATGGGCGCCATGCCACTGCGATCCCACCAGCGAAGCGCGGGCAAGGTCCCGTTGTTGTCCGGCTGAGGACCACTGAGCAGTTGCAAGCGCGGCCAGTCTGCCGGGCCGACAAGCGGCTGATCGGCTTCCAGATATTCCATACGTACGACTTCGTGGCCCTGCTTGGCCCAGACATGCAGATGCCAGTTGGCCGCGACATAGGCGCCGTGCAGTTCAGACAGGCCCTGATACTCCATCCAGACACGCAGCGATTGGGCGAACCCGGAATCGAGCGCAGCCAGTTGCGCCGGCTCGCTGATCCATTGCTCGATGGCGGCGACGCCCAGGGTCTGGCGGCTCAATCGCCAATGCTCGTTGCGCAGCGCACGAACGAGTTCGGTCAGGTAGACTGTGTCCGGGGCGGGCTGAATGTTGTTGACGGCGGCAACACGCAGATTGTCCACCGACTGATGCAGTTGTTGCCGGGCGGCATCCGCGGCCCAACGATTGCCTGCATAGATGATCAGCGGCACATCTTCGGGCCGCAGACGGCTCAATGCGTCGCCGACCAGACGACAGAGCGCCAGCACCATGTTGCGTGCGCCGGGATCATCGTTGTCGAATCCCCCCGCTACCACCAGCACATCTGGGCGAGCACGGATCAATTCGATGGCCAACTGATGAGCGTCGGAGCGAGTGCTCAGGGTCGTGCTGCCGACGACCTTGGACGGTGTGGCCGAGATCGCCTTGCCCGCAGCGGACAGACTGTGGTGGACGCTCAACCCTGCCAGCCAGACCCGCAGACGGGGGCGCGGGTTGATGGAGGCCACGACGTAGCCCAGGCTGGGTGACAGCACAGGATTTGCGCTGCGTCGAAAGGGCCTGTGCGCCATGTCGTTCCAGATCTCGCGGCCAATGCGCCTGCTCAAACGTTGGCAGATGACCGCGATCTGGCCGCTCAATGCCGCATGCGGATCGCGTTCGACGTTGATCCAACCCACCAACCGTTGCTCACGCGCAACCGGCTCAAGCAAGCATGCACGAATCCGATCCGGTTCGACTGCCAAGGCCAGTGTGCTCTCAATTTGGTCAGGAAAAACAAGGCTTGGATTTGCCATCAATTGATTCGCTGCAATTCGAAACTGTCAGCCTGCAATCGTTGCAACCATTGCCACAATCCGGTCGTCTCCAGTTGGCTCGCCAGGAAATGCACGCGTGCGATAAGCAGACTGAAGCGAGAAGCAATCAGACGGGCGAAGATCACGCCGGCGGCCAGCCACAGGCCGCGCTTGCCGATGGCCATCCAGCCCAGCAGCAGAGATCGCACCCAGGCCGGCTGATTGGCCAGGTCGCGCGCCGGCTTGATGCGCAACTGGAGCAAGGCGCCGGTCGTGATCAGTAGCATCAGCGCGCCCACCAGAAGGTTCACAATGCCGGACGACCCATCCAAACCGGTGGCGGCCGCACGCAAGGCCTGAGGAGCAAGCGTCCCCTCAATCGTGCCCAGCGTGATCACGGCAATGCTCAGACCCAGCACCAGGGCGACCGGAAACGATCCCAGCACGCTGAGCAATCGTCGCCACGCAGCGAGTTGCGTTGTCGGATGTCGAGACCGAAAGACTCGCTCCAAGCCGGCGGCCGACATGATCAACACGAGCAGCAGCGGAAACAGGAGCGCAAGATTGGCGCTCGGGTCGTCCAACAACGGGGCCACCAACATCGGCTCTAGTACGACCTGCCAGGCCAGCACGGCCGCATAGCCAAGCGTGGCGCCGACCAGGATGTGCAAAGTGAACCGGGCCAGGAAATTCTCGCCGATCAGCAGGCTGAAGAGGGCCAGCGAGACCAGAAAACCGAGCCAGAGGCTGACATCGTGCAGAAACAGCGGCTGCGAAGGATCAAGCATGCTCGTCGTCCTGTTGATTGCGGCCGCGGTTGGCGAACCCGGCGATATTGCCCATCACAAGAACGAACAGCAACGCCATGTGCGCCCAGTTCTGTGCGATCAGTTGAAGACGCATGGCCACCTGCGCCGACTCGGGGACCGGCTCGGCCAGCAAGCGCTGGTAGGACTCGGCTCCGTCAAAGCCGCTGACCAGCCCGCTCAACTGGCCGCTGTCCAGGTACGGACGCACCATCGGGTCCACGCCCGCCCCGGTCACTGCGACGACCGTCGTCCGCAGCAAGCCCGCCTCTACCGGCTGGACCAGTTCGAGCCAATGCTGGACGTCTTCCGCGCGGGCAGCCAAAATGACGCCAAGATCGGGATCGAGGGGCGGCGTTGTGGCGCCGATCAGCGTCGCGCCGTCGCCGGTGGAAGTGGACAACAGTTCCGGCCCATTGGCCAGCAACGGCAGAACGACTGCGCCGCCGGTGAGGTAGAAGTTGCGCTCTGTGATTCGGTGCATGGCGACGGGCACATCAGCCGGGTCGATCTGCGACGCCAGCGTACTGCTGACAAGACGGCGGACCGTGGCAGGACCGCCGGGCAGCAGGCTGACAAAGGTCAAATTCGCCCGCTGCTGCAACAGATGCCGGATCACCGGCTGGGCGACCAGATCGAGTTCACCCGATGTGGCCGGGTCGTAGGCCCAATAGACCAGCACATCGGCCTCAGGCGGCAGGCTCTCGATGACGTCATAGGCCTGTGCGACACCTGGCCACTCTCGGGCGGTTCCAACCGGCTCGCTGACGATGCCCAATATTGGCAGCAAAACGGCAAGACCGATCAGCCAGAAAATCCAGGGAATCCGCAGAGACGGATAGTGCGTCCCTTGCGGCGACGCCGGCTGCGCGGCCAAGACCGGCTCTTCGGACATGATGCGGCGCATATGCCGTATCTGCTGGGCGCTCAATTCATCGACGACGGGCGTGGGCAGGATGGCGTTTGTCTCAGCCGGCTGGGTCGGGTCGCTGGTGATGTTGAGCGGATCCAGCAGGCCCTGCACGCCGGCAACCAGGCGCGCACCGGCCTGGCTAAACAGATCGTCGGCGCTCTCTTGCGAGGACTGGTCGTCGGAAGATCCGTGTGTCGACCCGACGCCCGGCGTGTCGGACGTATGACATCTCGTCCTCAGGCGCACGCAGCCATGGCTGTGACAGGGTTAAGCTATCGTCGTGGGTGGATGTGATCGATGCCAGACCCAAGATCAAAGAGCGGGGGCAATGGAGCGGGCGGCGCTTCTCCCCCGGCTTCCGCTTCGAGGTTGCGGGCAGACTCGCCATCTTTGGCATCGTTTTCGTCTGCTTCGTCCGGAGAAGCGGCCATCTGCTCAGCGGCCATTTCAGCGGCACGAGCAATGGCGGCAGTCGGCACTGCGTCGTCAATTGTCGAAGCAGGCACCTCTTCCTCGCGCAGATCGGTTCCACACTTGTTGCAGAAATTAGAGCCGATTCGGTTGGCAGTGCCACAATGTGGACAGGTGAGGTTCGCCATTGCCATATCTCTCGGTCAATATCTCTTCGTCAATCTTGCCGCAGCAAGAAACTGATTGTCGCCACCAGAAGGGCGACGCTGCCGCCCAACAGCGCCCCGCGCAGGGCGGCCATCACCGGCATATCGACAAGCCAGAAAGTGGCGTTGACCATCGCCTGTGGCCAGATCCGGCTGCCGGCGGGCATCTGCACCAACAACACCAGCAAGGCGCCGGCCAACATCCAGCCGCCGCCGCTGCGGTCGATGCGTAGATAGCGATAGGCGGCCGCGGCCATGAAGAGCGCCAACAGCGCGTAGAGCGTCGCCTGCCCCGGTAGGATCAGGCCGTCGAAGATCGCTTCGACCAGGGGGCTTTGGGTTCCCTGGTCCGTGATCAGCCCGGCGGCGAGCACGATGCCGGCTGAAACCACCAGCGCCAAACTGTGGATCCAGCCGGTCGCCCCGGATTGGATGCGTTGCAGGTGGATGCGCATCACATTGACAACGCCGACCAGCAGTGCGACAGCCCCCAACAGGATCAACCACACATAGAACTGATTGGTCAATGCGCTCAAAGCGGGCGCCAAGCCGGATCGATCGACGGCGAGCAGAACAAAGGCTCCAACGGCAATGGCGGTCATCAAGTAGGCGGTGAGGGGAAAGGGACGCTGATTATCCATGGCTGCCTCAGATAACCAGAGCCAGGAGAATTAGGCAGAGCGCCAAGAAGACGGCGGCCGTGGCTGCCCAATCAGTAGCGGCGCCGACAGCGCTGGTCTCTGGCTGAATCGGCGCGGGATTCATCAGCGCAAAGGGCAGCGCCGACCAAGACAATGTCCTGCCCGGTGTGGCTGTCGGCTCCAGGTGGGAGACAAAACCGGCAGGGAGCCGACCGGGAACAGCCGGCGCGGGCAGATGGCGGTTGGCATGGACCTGACGCACATGCAACGTTTCCATCGCCAGCACAGAGGCGGCGTCTGCACCGGCGAAGAGCGGCATCGCCGTACGCGGGGCTCTCATCGGAGAGCATGGCAAACCAGATCCCACTGCTTCCGCCCGCCTGCACCGCCGGCTCCGTCAGATCGGTGCGGGTCGTGGCCAGTTCGTGATAGGCGATCAGCCCGGGCATGCCGTCCAGCAAGGTGACGCTCTCGCCCAGGGTCAGCAGCGGCGCGGTCCCGGCTTCCTGGTTGGCCTCGATCATCGCTTGCCAGGCCGCCAGGATCTCCTCAGTTGTCAAATTTACGTCCATTTTGCAGCGCCTGTTCGAGCGTGGAAGGACCGTCGGGTTCGCTAAAAATCGTGGCCCAGTCGTCACAGCCTGTCCACCCCGCAAGATCGGCCATGGGGGCGGCGACATGCAACAGTTGACCGATCACAAAGGCCAACGGACGATGGCCGGCCAAAAAGAGCAACACCGGCGTCGCCATCTCGTGGCGTTGGATGGAATGCAGCAGGCGATCCACCTCGGCTTGCCGGGTCTGTGATGTTGGATCGGAGATCGGGATCATCTCACCGGTCATGTGTGGTCATCTTGGCTGCGATCTGGTTGGCTGTGATCTGAATCGTGCTTTCGGCTGTCGGTCATTCTGACGACGACAATTTTACCACAGACCGCGCCAAAGCTGTACGAGTGCAAGCGAGGGCTGCTGCGTGCTTCGTACTGCGTAAGGTCTGTTTGACGTGATGTGCGCGTGATTGGTACCATCTTGGTGCTGAGTACGCCGTTTCGTCTGACCAGATCCGCAGCAAAAACCTTGCGCAGCACGTCAATATACAGTACGTCATTACGCAGACCTTCGCCCCACCCGGAGCCTCCACCATGGCAAAAACCCTCTACCCTCCCATTCTCGATGACCTTCCAACCGGCGCTGACGGCCTCGGTTTTCAGCCCTACATCGACGCCCTGTCCGACATTCTGCTCGACGCCAACACGCGCACGCCGTTAACGTTGGGGCTGTTTGGCAGTTGGGGTTCCGGCAAGACCAGTCTCATGACCATGCTGCGCGACCGCGTGGCCGGCGGGACGGGTCAGACCGCCAGGCCGTTGCATCGCACGGTCTGGTTCAATGCCTGGAAGTACAACCAGGAGGATGCGCTCTGGCGCGCCCTGTTGTTGATTCTGCTCGACGATCTGGAGCAGTTGCTGGAGGCCGATCCGCCGCTTGCGGTCGAGGGCGAGCCGTCGCCCGCAGAACTGCTCGATCTGCTGCGCGAGGCGCTCTACCACGAGACATCGTGGAGCGAGAGCGGCGAGCGAAACATCAACTGGGGGCAGGCGTTGACTGCGGGCGCGGGGCTGGGAGTGAATCTGGCGCTCTCCTTCCTGGGACCGGGGCTGGCGGCTGCGGGCATGGCCGCCGATGTCCTGACCGAGGCGCGCAAGGAATTGGGCAAAGGCGAACCAGTGGGCAAGGTCGGTGAACTGGCCCAGGCTTTCCGCCGCCAGGAACTGGTCCACTATCAGGCCCAACTGCGCTCGCTGGAACAGTTCCAGCGCAACTTCCGCACGCTGGTCAACACGCTGCTGCGCCGCGAGGGCCAAGAGGCGAGACGACTGGTCGTCTTTGTCGACGATCTGGATCGCTGCCTGCCTGACAAGGCCATGAGCGTGTTGGAGGCGCTCAAGCTCTTCCTAGATGTAGAGGGCTGCATCTTCGTGCTGGCCCTGGATCCCGAGGCCATCGAACATGCGGCGCGGCTGCGCTACAAGGGCGAGGTCAAGGCCCACGAGTATCTGGAAAAGATCATCCAACTGCCCTTCCACCTGCCGCCCATCGAGGACGAGGCCATGCACGCCTACGTGGAAGCGCTGGCTCCGGCCCTGCCCGACCCGCGCTGCGCCCAGGTCTTTGCGGTGGGGCTGCCCTCCAACCCGCGCCAGGTCAAGCGCACGCTCAACATGTTTCTGCTGCTCTCGCGGCTGGTGGAGCGCAAATCCGACCTGCGAGAGAGCATCACGCCTGTGCGCCTGGCCAAAATCATGGCCATTCAGCACGCACACCCGGACTTCTATGCACTGTTGCGTATTCGGCCCGGCTATCTGCGTGAGTTAGAGGCCTATTTTTGGGCGGCAGGGGGCGAGGGGGGTGACGGAGAAACGCCGCTGGAGTTGCCTGAGGCCCTACAGAAATTCAGTGGGCAGGAGGCGCTGCGGCGGCTCATGCTCTGCGTGGATGACGAGGACGCGCGTTTCGACACGCTGAACTCGATTGCCGTGCGCTCCTACATCACCCTGGCCCGCCAGACCACGCCCAACAAGGCGCCGGCGGTCCGTATCGCGCGCCTCCCCTTCGAGCCGGAACTCGTTCCCGTCGCCGCCGGTCCGTTTCTGATGGGAACCAGCGACGAACAGATCGAAGCCATGCTAACGCGCTATGACTGGGCCAAGGAGTTTCAGGGGAAAGATTTGTTTCGACGAGAACAGCCCCAGCATGAGGTGACGCTAGACGCCTACGAAATCGGCCGCTATCCGGTAACCAACGCGGAGTACGCCACCTTTGTGGAGGCCGCCGGCTACAAAGCGCCTCGCCATTGGGACAAAGGCAGCGTCCCCGAAGGCTTGACCGATCATCCGGTCGTGAACGTCACCTGGAATGACGCCCTGGCCTATGTTGAGTGGCTGGCCAAACGCACCGGCCAGCCCTATCGGTTGTCCACCGAGGCCGAATGGGAGAAGGCTGCCCGCAGCGAGGATGGCCGGCTCTGGCCCTGGGGCAATGAGTGGGATGCAGGCCGGGCCAATTGCCAGCCGGACGGGTCGGGCAGCACGACGCCAGTGGACCAGTACGAAGACGGCTTCAGTCCCAACGGCTGTCACGACATGGCCGGCAACGTCTGGGAGTGGTGCAGTTCGGCCTATGCGGGGTATCCATATCAGGCTGATGATGGGCGAGAGCGGTTGAATAGCAACAAACCTCGAATCCTGCGTGGCGGCTCCTTCGGCCGCAATGCCGGCAGCGTGCGGTGCGCGTACCGTCGCTGGAACGATCCTGACGGTTGGTTCGGCAGCAGCGGTTTTCGTATTGCCAGGGGTTCTCTCCTTGCACCCTGATCGCTGTTTTTGAAACTACAACGGATTGAGAGGAGGAACGGATTGTGTCTTGCTGGAACGGGGTTGGATTTCAGCCCCCCCGGCCCCCGATCCTGGGTGAAGCTTCGCAGGCCCAGCTTGCAGGCAAGGCGAGCGTCTCAGTAACGGTCCGCAATGAACGTAGCGATTTCGTTCGTAGTAACCGCTAAAGCGGTCTGGACGGCTGAAGCCGTCACTACGAACCTATTCTTGGACAGTCACCTAGATTGAATTTGGAGGCAAACCATGAACGAAGTTCCACAGATCGTACCGGTCAGCGACATGCACCGTCGGCAGAACGAGAGTCTTGGCCATAATGGACGACGCGCCCGTCATTTTGGCGCAGCGCAGCAAACCGCGCGCCGTATTAGTCAGCGTAGAGCAATGGAACCAGATGGTCGCTGAGCTACGCCGGGCTCGGCTGCTTCTTCGCGCAGTACAAGTCCATGAGCGCAACGACAAAGCCGGCAGTTGGATCAGTTTCGGTGAGCTAATGACGAAACTGGAAGAACGACACGGCCCTGAGATCATCAAACAGATTCACGACGGAATTTCCGACGATGTGGCTGGTTGAGTATTCGGACGAAGCCGCATATTATATCGACAGCAATCTCCAGCACATTGTCGTGCTGATGATTGCCTTGGGCCGCCTAATGCTCACGAATGACGGTCGTCCTACTGAAGGTGTCGTGGAACCTTTGGAAGCAGGATGGTACCGCTGGCTGGTAGCGGGTCACGAAATCATCTTCAAGGCTGAAGAGAACCGCACCTGGATCCAACTCATTCATCTGCGCGATGATGAAGACTTCGCGCAGATTTTCCGGCCTTGACAGCGGACCCGTGCGCACGTGGGCGTGCGCACTAAACCGTAGCGCTCCACGCACCCCATTCACAATTCACCATTCCTCACGCCCCTGACGAAGAACACCCAATCAACAAAACCCCATCCTCCCCGAAAACCTTACGCAGTACTCATTACGCAGCAGCCTCCCTCACACAGCACGAAGCAAGCCGCAGCCTACACTCCTCGCTCCTCCGGCGTCAACGCCTCCAACACCTGACAGGCCGTCTCATAGCGCCCAAAGCTGGGCATGAGGTAGACGCCCTGCACATGGGGCAATTCCTTCAACTCCAGCAACAACTCCTGCGCCATCTTGACGCCTTCCTGGCGGCCGGCCTTGCCGGCCGATTGCATGCGCGCCAGCGCATCCTCGCTCAGGGTGATGCCGGGGACCTCGTTGTGCAGGAAGCTGGCATGTTTGTGGCTCTGCAAAGGCAGCACGCCGATGAGCACCGGCACGGGGAACTCGCCGTGGCGCTGGTTGTACATCTTGAGGAAATTGACCCACAGTTGCGGATCGTAGATGGGCTGGGTCATGGTGAAATGGGCGCCGCCGCTGACCTTCTGGTGGAAGCGATCCACCTCCTCGGCCAGATCGGACCGCGTCGGATCGCAGGCCACGGCAATGGTGAAGTTGCCCTTCTGGCCCATCTCGCGGCCGGAGAGATCGAGGCCCTGGCTCAGCTTGTCGATGATGCGCACCAGCCCGATGCTGTCCACATCGTAGACCGGCGTCGAGTCGGTGTTGTCGCCCAGGCTGGGCGGATCACCGGTCAGGGCCAGGATATTGCGCACGTTGAGCGCCCGCGCGCCGATCAGGTCGGCCTGGAGGCCCATGAGCGAACGATCACGCGTGGTGAAGTGCAGGATCGTCTCGATGTCGACCTGCTGCTGGATCTGGATGCAGAGCGAGAGCGCGCTCATGCGCACGCGCGCCATGGGGCTGTCGGCCACGTTGACCGCGTCCGCGCCCATGGCCTTGGCGTGGCGTGCGCCCTCGATCTGCTTCTCGGCGCTGAAGCCGCGCGGCGGGTCCACCTCCACGCTGATCACAAACTTGCCCGCCTGCAATTTGCGCAGAAACGATGTCGGGCCGTCATCGTCCACGGCATAGTCGCTGGCCATGCCAAGGCGCATCTGCGACAGATCCTCGCCGGCGACCAGGGCCGGGATCTCGTGCTCGACGCCCGACGCCTGCTCTGCCAGAGCGACATCGACCGCGCCGCGCATGGCGCGCACATGCATGGGCGACGTGCCGCAGCAGCCGCCGACCGCACAGGCGCCATATTCCATGAAGCGAGCCACCCGTCGAGCAAAGTATTCGGGGCTGGACGGATAGGAGAGCCGGCCTTCCACACGCTCGGGATAGCCGGCATTGGGCATGGCGATCAGGCGCTTGTCAGGCGCAAACTCGTGCATGGCCTGCAAGGTGCCCAGCATCTCGGTCGGCCCGACCGAACAGTTGACGCCGATGATGTCGGCGCCGGCGCCCTGCAAGGCCGCCACCACATCGGTCGGCGTGTGGCCGGAGGGCGTCAGGCCGTCCTCGGCAAAGGTCATGGAGGCCACAACGGGCAGATCGCAGATCGCCTTGGCCGTCTCCACGCCGATGACCAGTTCGTCCAGATCGCTGAAGGTCTCGAAGAGCAGCAGATCGGCCCCGGCCTCCCAGAGCACGGAGATCTGTTCGTGAAAGGCCTCGCGGGCCGTCTGCCGGGAGAGCGGCCCCATGGGGGCCAGATGTTTGCCCAGCGGACCGATGTCGCCGGCAATGAAGAGGGCGCGCCCGACGATCTCGCGCACATCGCGCACCAGGCGCACAGCCTTGAAGTTGAACTCGCGCACCTCGTCGGCCAGGCCGTGCTCGGCCAGACGCACCCGGTTTGCGCCGAAGGTGTGGGTCTTGATCACGTCCGCGCCCGCGGCCGCATAGGCCTGGTGGACCTCGGTCACCCAGCCGGGGCGGCTGACAACCAACGCCTCCAGACACTGTTCGCTGCTGGCCCCGCGGGCATAGAGCAGCGTGCCCATGGCGCCGTCGAACAGCAGGGGACGCTTGTCAATCGCTTCCAAAAACGGATGCATCTGTGGCTCCTGTCGTTGATTCCTGTGCGCGCAAAGTGCCCAAAGTTATACCATTAATCAGGCTTTTGCGGTAAAATCCTTCGATAAGTATTGGTCTGCTGCGTGCTACGTGCTGCGTGAGAGGTCATCCAGCAGACCCAATGCTTAGGCAGCGATGCACGATACTTTTCACGCAGCAAGCGGCAAGCAGCAGTTTTCCATGTCCGACTATCCGACATCTTTGACTTTCCAGCAGGCACGCGATCTGCTGACAACCGAAGCCAATGCACTGGCCGCCGAGATCGGCGAACTGATCGCGCCTGACATGCTGGTCGAATCGACCCAGCTCCCGCGCGAGCAGAGCACGCTGGGCGTTGTTGTCTTTCGGGGCCGACTGCTGCGCCCAAGCCACGAGGTCTTTCCGCGCTGGCTGAGTGAACTCAAAAGCCGCGGCTACACGCCACTGCTGCGCCCCATGCCGGGCGGCGACGCAGATCTTGTCACGCTGCGCATCATGGCGGGCATTGCGCCGGAGGCCCATCCTCGTCAGTGGATCAACGGGCTGCTCTTTGCGTTGACGGTGCTGAGCACGCTCTTCGTCGGCTCCATGTACAGCCCCAACCTTGGCGGCATCACCAGCCCATGGCAGCTCTTCCTGCCCCAGAATCTGCTCAAGGGCTTGCCCTTTGCCGCCACCCTGCTCGGCATCCTGGGCGCACATGAGTTCGGCCACTATTTTGCAGCCCGCTATCACAATGTGGCGGTCACGCTGCCCTATTTCATCCCGCTGCCCCTGCCGCCCTTCGGGACCATGGGGGCGTTCATCCAGCTCAAGGAGCCGGTGCCGGATCGCCGACGGCTCTTCGACATCGGCGTGGCCGGTCCGCTGGCCGGGTTGGTGCTGGCCGTGCCGCTGCTCTTTTTCGGACTGAGCACCAGTCCCATGCAGGTGCCGGTACTTCAGCGAAGGAAGCTGGCTGGAGGGGAACAGCATTCTCTACCTGTTCGCCAAGTATCTGGACCTTCGGCATGCTATTGCCCAATCCGATCACCGGCCAAGACGTGCTGATGAACCAGGTGACGACGGCGGCCTGGGCCGGTCTGTTGGTCACGGCGCTCAACCTGTTGCCGGTGGGCCAGTTGGACGGCGGCCACACGGTCTTTGCGCTCTTTGGCGAGAAGGCCCGCTATATCAACCGGGTCACGATCGGCATATTGGCCGTGCTGGGTGTAGCCGGCATCCCCATGGTCCAGGAGTACTTGCCGCGGCTGGTCTGGGTCGGCTGGATGGGCTGGTTCTTCTGGATGATGCTCATCTTCGCCGTCATCGGCCCCTACCACCCGCCCGCGCTGGACGACGTCACCGAACTGGATCGAAGACGGCGCTGGATCGGCTATGCGATAATTGTCATTTTTATATTGATCTTTGTTCCCGTGCCGATGCGGGCATTGTAGACCGTTCTCGTTCTCGTACTCGTCCTCGTTCTCGATCACCCGAGTGTTTCGCGAACGAGAACGAAGTACGAGAACGAGAACGAGGACAGCCAAGTTTGACAACCATGACTGAGAGAAAACCATGAACGATATCCCATCCATGCAAGAGGTCATCCGCCGACTTGACGAATATTGGTCGGCCCACGGCTGCACGCTCTGGCAGCCCTACAGCGAGAAGGTCGGCGCCGGCACCATGAACCCGGCCACCGTGCTGCGCGTGCTGGGTCCCGAGCCGTGGAACGTGGCCTATAAGGAGCCCTCGTTCCGCGCCGATGATGGTCGCTACGCCGAGAACCCCAACCGCATGCAGATGCACAACCAGTACCAGGTCATCCTCAAACCCGATCCGGGCAATCCTCAGGAACTCTATCTGGGCAGCCTGGAAGCCATCGGCCTGGATCTGACCAGGCACGACGTGCGCTTCGTGGAGGACAACTGGGAATCGCCTGCGCTGGGCGCCTGGGGCCTGGGCTGGGAAGTCTGGCTCGACGGCCAGGAGATCACCCAGTTCACCTACTTCCAGCAGGCCGGCGGCCTGACGCTGGACCCGGTCAGCGTGGAGATCACCTACGGGCTGGATCGCATCGTCATGTATCTCCAGAACAAGACCGAGGTCTGGCAGATCGACGTCGACGGCGTCCACACCTACGACGAGGTCTATCGCGCGGCCGAGGTCGAGAACTGCGTCTACAACTTCGAACTGGCCGACGTCGAACGGCTCAAGACGCTCTACGCCATCTACCAGGCCGAGGCCGACGCCTGTATCGAGCGTGGACTGGTCGCCCCGGCCCACGACTACGTGCTGCGCCAGAGCCAGACCTTCAACCTGCTCGACTCGCGCGGCGCCGTCGGCGTCACCGAACGCGCCAAATTCTTCGCCGGCATGCGCAAGCAAGCGCGGGCGATTTCGGAATTGTATGTGGCGCAGCGGGAGCATGAGGAATATCCGTGGATTGAGCGAAGGGGCGGGGGGCGAGGGGCGAGGGGCGGCTGAATCCCCTGTCACCCTGTCACCCCCTCACCCTGTCACCCTCCCCCAGGATCTCTTACTCGAACTCGGCTCCGAGGAACTGCCGCCCCAGGATGTGGTCGACGGCATCGAGCAGATCGAGCGCAACCTGGCCCAGTTGCTGGACGAGTACAAGCTTGCGTATGAAGATCTGAGCGTCACGGGCACCACGCGCCGACTGGTGGCCTACGTCACCGGACTGGCCCCCAATCAGGCCGACGAGGTCGTGGAGAAACGCGGCCCCAGTATCGATCGTGCCTACGACGCCGACGGCAAGCCGACCAAGGCCGCCCAGGGTTTCGCCCGCGGCCAGGGCGTCGATGTGGGCGATCTTGAGGTGCGCGACGACTATGTCTACGCGGTCAAGGGCGTCGAGGGCAAGGCGGCCATGGAAGTCCTGCCCGAGCTTTGCCAGGCCTTGATGGACGGCCTGCGCTGGCGCAAGACCATGCGCTGGAACGCCAGCAATGCGGGCTACCCACGACCGTTGCGCTGGCTCGTGGCGCTCTACGGCGAGACTGTCGTGCCCTTCACCTGGGCCGATGTGACCAGCGGCAACGCCAGCCGTGCGCCCCGCTATGTCGACGCGGCCACGCCGCTGGAGGCCGGTCAATTTGTGACCTTTGCCATCGAGAGCAGCAGCGACTACTTCGACGCCGTCGCCGAACAGGGCATCATTCTGGACCGCGACGAGCGCCGCGAGACCATCGCCGCTCTGGTGCAGGAGGCGGCGGCACGTGTCGACGGCTTCTCGCCCGAGGACGAGCGACCTGCTCGACGAGGTCACCGACCTGGTCGAGGCGCCCGAAGCGCTGCTCGGCCACTTTGAGGAACGCTATCTGGACCTGCCCATGCCGGTGCTCATCGCCGTGATGAAGAAGCACCAGCGCTACTTCCCGGTCTTTGCCAAGGGCGAGGGCATGGAAGGGGCAGTCGTCCAGCGCAACATGCTGCCCTACTTCGTCACCATCGCCAACAGCGGCGGTCTGGCCCAGCCCGATGTGGTGCGCGCCGGCAACGAGGGCGTCATCCGTGCCCGCTACGCCGATGCCGCCTACTTCTTCCGCCACGACACCGAGCGCCCGCTGGCGTCCTACACCGAGCGCCTGGGCACGCTGACCTTCCACGCCAAGCTCGGCTCCATGCTCGACAAGGTGGAGCGGCTCGAATCGCTGGCCCCGCAGATCGCCGCCATGTTGGACGCTGACGAAACGGCCAACGAGGCCGTCGTCCGGGCGGCGGCCCTTTGCAAGTCCGATCTGGTCACCAACATGGTGGTGGAGATGACCAGTCTCCAGGGCATCATCGGCGAGATCTATGCGCTCAGCAGCGGCGAGACCTTCGACGTGGCCACGGCCATCCGCGAGCACTACCTGCCCCGCTACGCCGGCGACGCCATGCCGGAGAGCACTGCCGGGCTGGCGCTCAGCCTGGCTGACAAGTTCGACAGCCTGGTCGGCCTCTTTGCGGCCGGGGCCATCCCCAGCGGCAGCGCCGACCCCTTCGGTCTGCGCCGTGCCGCGCTGGGCATCGTCAACGCCCTGATCGCCACCGAGACTGATTTCAGCATCGCGCGCCGGGCTGGCTGCGGCCGCCGCGCTCCAGCCCATCGACGTCTCGGATGAGACGCTGGCCGAGGCCGCCACTTTCATCACGCGGCGACTCCAGGGCGTGCTGCTCGATGCGGGCTACGCCCACGACGTGGTCGAGGCCGTGCTGGCCGTGCGCGGCGACAACCCCTACGCGGCGCTGCGTGGCGCGGCAGTGGTCACCGATCTGGTGGCCCAACCCGGCTGGGACGAGACCTTCACGGCCTACGCCCGCACGGCCCGCATCGTGCGCAATCTGGACGAGATCTACGAACTCAACCCAGCCGCCTACACCGAGTCAGTTGAGCGGGCGCTGCACGACGCTGCCCTTGCCGCCGCAGAAACGGTTGCCGCCGCAGACGAGCCGGGCGAAACACTAGGCGCTCAACTCAATACTTTGCAGAAGCCGATCAACGACTTCTTCGACGGCGTCATGGTCAATGCTGAGGACGAGGATGTGCGGCAGGCACGGCTGGCGCTGGTGCAGCGCGTTGCTGGGCTGCCGGATGGCGTGGCTGATTTGAGTAAGTTGCAGGGGTTTTAGCCAATTCGCCCGATGGGGACCTCGATGATCAGAGATCGGTGCAAATGAAGAGAGCGGCATTGCGCATCGCGCAATGCCGCTTTTCGATCTGCTTACTGTTCTTTATCTCTTTGACGAGCTAAAGGAGATCAAGTTCAAGCAATATCTCTTCCACTCGACTCAAGAAGGATAGCAGCGGCTTGCGACCAAGCCCAGATTTCAATATCTGATGTTCCGTAGGGCTTCCGTAAGGATGAACGTGCCATTCGCCATGCTCACGATCGATGCCGAATATTCGCTGGCTATCTTCAACCAGTGCAAAGTAGAGAGCGCCGGAACGTTCGCCGCAGAACACCTGGACAAAAAGCCCCGAGCCAATGTGAAGGCGCAGCGCGAGCGTGATGTCAGTCCGCTCGATTTCCTCGAGCCGTTGGATGAACCAGACGCTGTTGAGGGCCTCATCAGCCTCCGCACGAATTGCGGCGATGCTGCTATTCATCGCCGATCGCACGTAACTCGTGAAGTTTACGCTCTGCTGTTTGGATGCCGCCGATGGCCGTTTCCCAGGTCATAGCATCCTGTTCGACATCCCAACTATAGTGCAGTTCTTTGGTTACACGTCGTTGGATGAACTCGTCGAAAGACATGCCAAATTTCTCAGCAAAAAGTTTGTCTGTCCGGCGATGGCGGGCCAGTTGGTGCAGATATTCTGTCCGGAGAAGACCACGAATCTTGCTGTCAATGTCCGCGTCGCCTAAAGATGGATCGATTAGAAGTTCCTGCGTGCGTTCGTGTAGTTTGACCTCTACCATTGGACTCTGCTCCGCTCGACTTACTTTCAGTGCACCGACTGTTGACATTCTCCCACGGCGGCGGCAATCCTGTCAATGGTCCATTTGCCGTCATAGAGGTACTACATATTTGCGCCTTCGCTGGTGTCTCAGGACGGCGGCGCAAATAGGGCCTTCGGCAGCATCGACGAAGATTCGTGCGCCTATCGACACTTTTTTGTCGATGTTATTTTGTAAGCGCCTAATCCAAATTGACCGGCCAGTCGGCGGGTCCGTCGAGATCGACAGATTGCGCTACGGTCAGGAAGCCCTTGGGAGCCGACTCAAGTTCAGCTTGGTCTATCTTTCTTTCACACGTAGGTATTGGCGTCTCGACGCACAATGCGAATGACTGTGATCGTTCTGTCGCTGTCATATACCTCATAGATCAACCGCCAGCCGTCGATCTGGATCCGAGTGATCGGGACGATCTGTGGTGTTGCGTTCATTTTGGCTCCTTTTGGCTCCTAACTCCCATCCAGACGGCGCTAGAATGCCGCTTAAAACATCATCTAAACGCCATTCTAGCGCCGCATCCCGTGATTGTCAAGAGACTCTCGGTTTTCGCGACAGTCTTCTAGCTCCCCAAAAATGCAATAACTTCACTCTTCCATGTACATTGGCATGAGTACAATATCAAATGGACTTCGGTTTGCGGTCATTTCAGGATAATTTTCCCTACTCCCGAAGCAACACACGGAAGCCGGCTTGCTGAAAATGCTGATCCGCGGTCAGTGCCGCAGTCAATCCACGCTCGGCCATGACGACAAATGAGACGCAGTCCACAAGGCCCCACGTTTTGTCGGTGCGATCCCGATAGAGGTCAAACGCCAGCCGGTAGAGCGCTTCGGTCAGTGGAATGATACCGATATTGGGATCTGTGTCGAGGGCATCCAAGAGCGCGGCGGCTGTAGCGCGGTGCTGTCGGCCTGAAAGAGCATTGCCAACCTCCAGCAGAACAGCGCGCGTGGTGACGATCTTTGCGCCGGATTCAGCGGTTTGCTGCGCGAGCAAAACCGCCGCCGCATGAAATTCATCCTTGGCAGACGCAAGTGCGATCACATAGCTCGTGTCGAGAAAGAGTTCAGTCGCCGTCAATCTGTTTACCGCCATAGAGATACTCATCCAAATTGGAAGACCAGTCGGCAGGGCCGTTGAGATCAACAGATTGAGCCACGGTCAGGAAACTATAAGGCGTTCGCTCGGATTGGGTCTTAGCGGAAGTCTGCTCGACCTGTTCACCAGCCTCTTCCAACTGTGCGACCATCGCCTCATACACATCATAGTCGACCAGAACCGCAGCGGGACGACCGTGCTGGGTGATGTAGACGACGTCCCTCTCCTCACGCAATGTCTTGATGATGCCGGTCGCTCTACGGCGCAGATCGCTAATTGGCAATATTTTTGTAGTCATATTTAGCATCCTTAATGGTGGTAAATTACGCATCTTCTTTATTATATCATCACAGAGGCTAGATCCCGCACAGTGTTTTCCCATGTTCACGTCGTGTGGTACGATTGAATCAATCCATCCAACCTGTCAGCGATGACACTATGGTCATAATGAACCTACGTACCCCTGATTTCCCGCTGGTTCTCGACAATTCAACCAACGACGTACAGAATGACTTCTTTGTGCCAGCGCTGAGCGCGTCAATTCGCTACGACCGCGGCGTAGGCTATTTCTCGTCCGGCTGGTTGCGCACTGTCTCGGTCGGGATTGTGCAATTCGCCGCCAACCATGGACGAATGCGCCTGATCACCAGCCCGATCCTGGATGCCGACGATTGGGAAGCCATCCAATTGGGTGACCAAGCCAATCAAGATAGCCGATTGCATTCGATTTTAGCGCGCAACATTGATGATCTTGGTAAATCCCTCAACGCCGACACGCTGTCCGCGTTGGCCTGGATGATTGCAGATGGCATCCTGGCAATCCGGCTGGCCCTGCCGGTCAACAAGCTCGCCGGCGGCGAGTTTCACACCAAGTTTGGCATTTTCTTCGATGCGGACGGCAATAAGGTCTCGTTTGAGGGATCCAACAATGAGACGGTCCGCGGCGTCTCCGGCAACTTCGAGCGTTTCAAGGTCTTCTGTTCCTGGAAAACCGAGCACAAAGACTTCGTCGACGCCGATGTGGCCAAGTTCGTATTGCTTTGGGAAAACCGGGATCCGAATCTGCGCATCTTCGACCTGCCGGAAGCGGCGCGAGAGCAGATTCTCAAGCTGCGCACATCAGAACGCCCCTATCCGGAACCGCCCTGGATCGAGGAAATGCGGCTGGCTCGTGAAGCAAACAGCCGCTACCAACGGCCACGGCCCTACATACCGTCGTCGATAGAACTCCGCGGCTACCAAACCGACGCCATTGATGCGTGGTTCAAGGCGAACTGCCGAGGTCTGCTGGAAATGGCGACCGGTACAGGCAAGACGATTACGGCGTTGGCCGGCTCTTCACGACTGTTCGACCGCACTAAGCGTCTAGCTGTCATCATCGCAGTTCCTTACCAGCATCTGGTCAATCAATGGGCAGAGGAGGCAATCCTTTTTGGCTACCAACCGATATTGGCCTATATCAGCAAGGCTCGCTGGCTGGACGATCTGAATCACCAGATTCTGGACTTCAATGGCGGATACCGAGACTTCATCTCAGTGATCGTCACCCACACGACCTTTGCGGATCAGGATTTCCAGGCCGCGCTGGCCCGCTTGCAAGGCCCTGCCCTACTCATCGCCGACGAAGCGCATCATTTGGGTGCGGAACGCAGTCGGCAGCACTATCCGCATCAGATCGAATACCGGCTGGCGCTCTCGGCGACACCGGATCGCTGGTTCGATGATGTTGGAGTTTTCGGAGAGATTCTGTGGAACAAGATGCACTGACGACTTATGTAGACCAGTTTGCCAAGCTACGCACCGACAAAAGTCGCGCACGATGGTCCGCAGATACCATGTATCGCGCGCCGCATAAGCCATTGCTACTCTTGGCTGTTATGGATTCAATTGCCGATGGCGTCATCCAATCAAATTTGATTGAGTTAACTCCCGACCTCGGTGAGTTGTTCGCCGTCTACTGGTCTTTGGTCCTGCCAATGGGTCGTCTACGTGGCAACATAGCCATGCCATTCTGGCATCTATCCGGAGATGAATTCTGGAGTCTCTTACCGAGACCTGGAAAAGAGAATGTCGTTGAAACAGTTCAACGTATTCATGCCATCTCCGTATTGAACGAGACAATTATCGGAGCCAAACTGGATAGACAACTGTATGATCTAATGTTAGAGGATCACAGCCGTGAAGTATTGCGCACGACGCTGATCAAGATGTACTTCGCCGAAGAATTGCGTCCAGATTTGTATGTGCAACCTCTGATTAACAGAGGCGCAGAAATGTATAGGCAAGATCTTTTGTTGCAATCAGATAGAATCGATGAATTGTTGAAGGAGATAGGAGAAGAATTTGGCTCAAATGTCGCTAATGCAGTAAGAGATCAGGGGTTTCGTCGCGCAATAGTCAAAGCCTACAATCATCGCTGCGCTATCTGTGGAGTACGAATCTTAACCCAAGATGGACACACTGCGATTTCGGCGGCACACATCATCCCCTGGAGCGTAAGCCAGAATGACGACCCGCAAAATGGATTAGCACTATGCGGCCTCTGTCACTGGACTTTTGACGAAGGGTTGGTCACGATGACAGACAGTTTTGTGATACGGTTTTCTCCACAAATATCCAAAACATCCAATGTTCCTGGTCACCTTTTGATGTTCGAAAGCCGGAGTCTCCACGAACCAGAGGACTTATCATTACGGCCCGCCAGGAAATCCCTTCAATGGCATCGTAAGAACGTATTTCAGCCTCGTTAATCATCGCTTACGCACGACTGTATTTGGCAGATCCAGTAATCGAGTCGAAAGATAAAGTGTAAAGATGAGAGATAACCGGCCGTAATTGCTCCAGCGTTGCATCATCGATCTCGGCATCTGTGGCCAGGATGATCAACTGGTGGCTGGTATGCGGGTAGAATTCCTGTACCATGCTGCGGCGATGTTCGCTGTCCAGCCGGCTCAGCGGCGTGTCGATCACCACGGGCATGGGACGACGAGAGACCTCGCGCAGTGCCCAGAGCGTGGCCGTGGCAAAGAGCTGATTCTCGCCCGCCGAAAGCTGTTGACGTCCAAAGCGCCGGCCCAGCCGATAGAGGGTCATCTGAAAGGTCAACGGATCGATGACCACGCGGTCGAGGAAGGTCTCTTTGCGGCAGAGTTGGTTGAAGCGCCGTACCAAGAGATTCTTCCACCTGTGCGATCTTGCGTTCAGCCAACTTGGCCTTGTACGCGGACAGCAGTTCCTGGCTCCTGGTCGCCAGATAGAGCTTGCTGGTCTCTGCCTCGCGCTCGTTGATCTGTCGCCGAATTCGCTCGGCCTGCGCTTGATAGTGTGTCAGCCGGGATTCCTGCATTTCAATGCGCTTGGCGAGCGAACTCAATTCAGCCTCTTTGGCCCCAGCTCGTTGATTGAGTGCGCCCAGGACCGCGATCACGTCGTGTAACGATTCTTCATCTGGTGCACGTGCCAGATCGGCCTGAACCGCGACCTGTTTCTCCTGGAGCGTAGCGAGTTGGCCGATGGCGTCGGCGAAATCCAGCGGCACCTCCTGCTGCGCCTGATCGATCCAGCGCAGCAATTGCCGTCGTTCATCATTGGAGACGCGCAAGATCACATCTTCATCTGCCAACTCCGGGCCATCGACCAGTTCGTTCAGGTCGCCTGACCAGTTTGGCATAGAGCGCCTGCCTGGCCAGCGGTTCCGGCGAAAAGCCAAGCGCTTCCCAGTATGCATCGGACGAGAGGTCGACCTGCAGGCGGTCCAGCTTTTCCCCCAGAATGGCGCGGGCTGCCTGAGTCTGTTCGTGGACTCGTTCCAATTCGAGCCGTTCGGCCACCGCGTTCAACATCTTCGGTGCGATGGCAAAGGGCATCAGGCCGCTGCACAGATCCTGAACAGCCCTGGTCTGCGCTTCGACTGCATCCTGTAGATCCTGTTCCTCTGCCTGCAGCCGCTCCCGCTGCGCGGCATATTGGCCGCCCTGGCTCGCCAGCTCCTGTTCGCGGGCGTTGATCTCCTCGTGCAGCGCGTCAAGGTCAACTTTGAGCCCTCCCTGTCGCTCCTGCAAGACCGCAAGCTCTTCCAAAATCGAATCGCACGTCGCGTTGGTTTCCTCAAGCTCAGCCTGTAGTTCCGTCACTTGGCCGTGGCTCTCCTGGCGGCCGATGTAGATGTCCAGGTCACGGCCCAACTGGTCGACCAAGTCGATGCCGAGCAGAGAACGCAATGTTTCAGCCAATAGTGCGCTGCCGGCTTCGCCGCTTTCAGAGAGGGTCTGTACCCGTTCGCCATCAAAGAAGAAGATATCGAGGATACCGGGCGGAATCAGCTCGCGCAGGAAACGATCACACTCCTCGGCGTCCATATTCGTTTGCTCGATCCCATCTTCCCAAAGTGAGATGGCTCGTTCCACCCGGCTGCCGCGCATAGACCATTCTCGACGCACACGGTACTGCTGTTTTTTGCCCAGACCCACATGGTCAAACTCGATTTCGACCGCAGCTTGATCGCCCTGTGTCTGCTTTTCGACCCGGTGAATCTTGTCCCGCAGGTAGTCGTCGAACTCCTGTTGGCCAACTCGACTGCCAAGCACCAAGCTGCCGTGCAGGCAAAGACGCATGGCTTCGACGAAGGTCGTTTTGCCCACGCCGTTTTTGCCGCGGAAGAGCACAAGGGGCCGGTGAAAATTAGCCACTGGGTTCGGCGTCAGGTCGAACTCGTTCACGCCGCTGTAAATGCCGAAGTTCTCCAATTGGAGACGACGGATGATCATTGGGACTCTCCGTACGCGGCTTGTTGTCGCTCGCGCATCACCTGGTCCACTTCGTCCATTGAACGCCAATCCTCGGCGAAGATTTTTTCGATGGATCGATGGATCGTGGCCCGGCGGCGCATGCCATAGTGCTGCCATTCGGCGTCGAAGAGCTTTTGGAGCAGCGTATGGGGCACCTTGTATTCCTTGCCCAGTTCATGCAGCAATTCGGCTTCCGCTTCTCCCGGCGCGTAGACGTCGATCTGCTCCCACTCGACTTGACGCCCCGTCACCTCTCGATGAATGACTGGCAACGAATCGGCCCAATCCTGTCGTTCCATTACCCAGATGCGTCGAATCTCACGCAGTTCGTCGATGCTGATCAACTGGAATTCGGGATCGTGTTCTTGAACGGCCTTCTCGGTTTCAAGCAGCTTGCGCACCATCTCCTTGGAGAATTCCGGCGTGTAGGTCCGATAGCGCAGGCGTCCATCGTCGGTGATCTTAATACGCCCATCACGCCCTCGATACTCTCGCTGGGCTGGCTTGTTCTCCGGATCCTGGGTTTCAGACAGCCAATCTCGATAGTCCATCAACGGCTGCATCCAGTCCTGGCCGGAATCGATCATGGCCTCCATGGACTTGTCCTTGGTCACCACCGTACAGACCCAACAGCCGAAGCGGCTGTTGCCGCAGGAAGAGGTAGTCGAATCCACCACCAGCGGGCATTCGCCGTCCTGGGCCGAACGATAGAGCGCGGCCAACTGGCGATTGTCGCCGCCCCAAGGTGATTTGACCTGGAGCAGATAGGTCCAGATGTCGTTGGTCGTGAATTCCTCGATGGGCATGTAGACCCAGGCGCCAGGCAGTTGGCCGTGCCGAGCCAGCTTCTTGCCGGTGAAGCGATGCATGTTAAGCACCTGATTGCGCGTGGCGCTCTCATCGCGGCGGCTGCCGAGAACCAGCAGAACCTCTCCATATTCCGCTACCTTACCCAGGATGAACCGATTGGAGGGGTTTATCTTTAGCCTTTCTGTGCACCAACGAAAACCACTGTTTGGCGCGGGATAGCCGCGGCCCAGCAAGTTGACCCAAAAGGTATCATCCAGAATCGGTGAGAGCTTCTGCGCCGTGATGGGAAGCTTCTGCTCACGGGCAGCTCGATTTATCTTCTCGACTGCGTTCGTCGTCTGCTCGACGATGACCGGCGTTTCCACCAACGTGTCGGTCGAGATCACGTAGATCGGCTTTGTACGTTCTTCTTCAGGCAATTCGGCCAACGCGTACCATACCAGTTGGAGCGCCGAGGTTGAATCTTTGCCACCGCTATAGCCAATGACCCAGGGCAGATCATCGTTCTTATATATCTCTCGAATTTCAGTGTGAATCTCACGAATTTGGGATAGTGCAGACATGGGCACGTTTCCATAGTTGCAGGCTTTGAACCTACGTCAAAGTAGTCCACATGTTCTAATTGAGTCGTGTGGATCGCATAACAGAGTCGATCTGGGCGCAACTGAAGGTACAGGCAGTGCAAATCTAGGGTGACAGCAGAATACCTGACATCGGCGACAATGATCGGATATTGGTCTTGCAGACTGCGTATGACCGCAGAAGTGACGCTCTCAACGGTCGTAATCCGCCTACGACAGAACGACAGGCCGGAGGAATCAGGCACGGACTCGAATACGCGGCTCTTCTGTGGCATACTGGGGATAGAACACCTGGTATCATCTCGAAAAGTACGGGCGACCACAGGGCCGATGAGGAGCCTACCCAAGAGCCATGAGAGCCTATATTCTGACAGACGATGTACGCGAGGAGACCCTTTTGACCCAGGCGCTGCACTTGGCAAGCATGCATGGCGTTGCCGTCAGCACGCTTGAACAACTGTCATGCGATTGGGAAACCGATCCCGGCGACTGTATTATCCTTGCCTCGTCATTGGCTGATCCCGTTGCCGATGTGCGCACGATTCGACATACCATGATTGCACCGCTCATCGCAATTGTGGATCCGCTGACCGAGCAGACCCATGTTGAGATGCTAGCGGCCGGGGCGGATATCGTTCTGGCACGCCCGTACAGCATGCTGCTGTTGATCAAATATGTGGAAACACTTCAAAGGCGTGCAGGCGCTGTCTTCCGCCAGAGCATCCCGGTGTTGCAACACGAGAGCGTGCAACTGGATCCGTCAAGCCGCACGGTTCGGATAGGTACGGGCCGTCCCCAGCGACTCAGCCAGCTTGAGTTTCGACTGCTGCATACGCTGATGGTCCACAAGGGACAGGTGCTGCCCACAGAGACCCTGGTCGAGCATGTGTGGGGCTACACAGGCGAAGGGGATCGCAGCATGGTGCGTGGCCTGGTCAACCGTCTGCGCGCCAAACTTGAACCCGATCCGCACACGCCGATCTATATCCACACGGTATCGGGCGTCGGATACCTGTTCGGGCAGGACATCGACCTCTAGGCCATCTCTCGGTTCACACGCATCTCCTCGCCCGCCCATCTGCGATCCCTCTGCGACGCCGCTTGACCGTCCAACAGCGGCAACTCTTCGTGCCTTGAATGGATCAGTGTTCCGGGAACTGCCCTACGGACACGCCTCTCCCCTCGCTCTTCGTTCTACGGTCAGAATTTCCAACCATATTCGCACAGATATTGACATGGCGCTGAGACAATGGAGCGCGATATTCAAGAGGACGATCATTGCCGGCTGTCATTGAAAGGAGAACGTTTTGGAAAATCCTGCCCACCGATCTACCGCGCTCGGCATGACGCCGCCGGAGAAAGCATCTCGATTGCCTGGTCCGTTGTTACCGATTGCGAAGTCAGCGATGAATCACCTAAATGTTGCGCTACTCTACAACCTTAATCATTCGTCCATGTTGAGCCCGGACGCGCCGCCCGATGCGTTGGCTGAATACACAACGCAGGCAACGGTGAACGCTGTTTCCGACGCGCTGGCGTCCGCAGGACATGAGGTCATTCAGTTGGAAGCGGATCTGTCACTTCTGGATACGATTCGCCGGGTCAACCCGGACATCTGCTTCAATATGGCGCGGGGCATCGACGGCCGCGATCGGCAGTCGCACGTGCCCGCGTTGCTGGAGATGCTCAATATTCCGTTCACAGGATCCGGCGTTCTGGGCCACGCGATCGCGCTCGACAAGGCGGCCACCAAAAACGCCTGGCACGAAGCCGGCCTGCCGGTTGTCCCGTTCCAGGTATTCACGTCAGCCGACGAACCGATCCAGAAACAGATCGGCCACTTCCCACTCTTTGTCAAGCCGCTACACGAAGGATCGGGCATGGGAGTGGATGCCGATTCCGTCGTACTCAATGAGCGTCAGATGCGCGAACGGGTGGGCTGGACAATCGAGCAGTATCAGCAACCGGCCCTGGTCGAGACCAATCTACCGGGCAGAGAGTTTGTCGTGGGCGCCATCGGAAATTGGCCAGGGCCGCGCCGAACGCATGCGGCTGCCAGTCCAACGCGTGAGGCCAACGGCTTTCATCTCTTTCCAATTTTGGAGATCGACGCGACCGGAAGCGCAGGCCAAGGCGTATACAGCGCCACCGTGCGCGCCATGCCTCGCGGAGCGCCAGGCGCGCCCGACTATCACTGTCCCGCACGTCTTGCAGCGTCGCAGGCGGATGAGATACATCGACTGGCCACAGCGGCCATTGTTGCGGTCGGCGCGCTCGACTTTGCCTGTGTCAACCTGCGCTTGGGCGCCGACGGCTTGCCCTACCTGATCGAGATCGATACGCTGCCAACCCTGGACCCGATCCTCAGCAATCTGTACATGATGGCGCAGGCTGAGGGCATGACCTACCAGGCGCTCATCAACGAAATCCTTCATCTGGCCATGGGGCGATATCGTCTCGCCGACAGCCCGATGATGCTGTCGCAGTTCTGATTGAATCACCAAATTCCATCCATTTGAGGATCATATGACCATGTTTCGCAGGAATGTTTTCGCCATCGCCATCGTTTTTGGTTTGGCCGCGTGTCAAAGCACTCTGCCCACAGCACCTTCTTCGGTTGCCGTACCTGAACCGTCCACAGTGGAAGCGACAGCGGCAAGTCAAACCCAATCGGCAGCCCAAGGCGACGCGACGCCAAACGTGGCGCCGGCAGAGCAGACCGATTCATCGACGCCCGCGGGCCTTGAAAATGTGGACGACGAGCTTGGCATGGCCGAACTTGAGATCAGTACGCCGGGCCGCTACGCCAATCTCGCCTTCGGCTACATTGTTCAGTATCCCGAGGCCTGGTTCACCGGCTTCGGCAACCGCCCGATCTTGGCCAGTTTCAGCAACCTCGATCCGGGCGCCGCCAATCGGGAAACCATGCGCGCAACCGGCTGCCTGGTCGAAGTCAACGTGGAGCCCAATATCTATGGATTCACGCTGTCAACGTTGCTGGCCCAGATGCCCCAAACCTATTCAAATGCAGTGACGTTTCAGCTAGACGGCGAGGATGCCGTACGCACGATTCGCGACAACAAGAATGCGCCATACGTCACAGAATTCGCACAAGTCGTACATGACGGGCGCCTTGTGACCCTCACAGTGGACATGGCGCGATCTGCCCAGGATACTTGTCGCCCTGTCTGGGAGAACCTGCTCGATCAGTGGACATGGTTTTCACCTGATCTGGTCGCCTATCGCAACGCAGAACAGGGCTACAGCATCAGCTATCCCAGCTCGTGGTTTGTGATCGATGACTCCGGTCAGGGCGTCGTGATCGCCAGCCGAGATCCGTCCGGCGGAACGCTCGATGACATCGCCGGCGAAGGCCTGGTCGTGCGCACATCGCTTGAGGACAATCCGGACATGCTTCCCCTCAAGCAGTGGCTGGCGGCCAACGAAAGTCAGCTTGGACTGACCAATGACATTGAACTCGACACCCTGCGCGGCGTTCGCTCGATCAGAACGATTGCCGACGACGGCGTTGAACAGATGCGCGGTTACTTCCAGGGACCGCTGGGCCGTATCTACGTCATTGAGGCCACCTATCCCAGTGAGCGCACCAGCGAGTTTCGTCCCTTCGCCAACGCGATCATGTACAGTTTCAGCTTCTAGCAGTCTGGAGCAGATCGATACAGTCGTTCACGATCTGTCGTTCCGAGTGCTCCTCGGCGGATACCCGGCGCTCAAAATGGAATGAACGTGTTGCTGTCATTCGGAGCGGGCATTGGGCAGGCCCCTTGTCCCTCAGAACTTCGGGGGAATGCTCGGTTAGCCAGGCAGAGCTTTCTAGCCCCCCAAGGATTGGGCACGAGATTTGTCCAAACCCTCTGCCGATTTTGCATGACTTCCCCACGCATTTTACCACCCGAATCATACACCCAGTGTATACACTGAAAGCTAGGGAGGACGACGACCTCGCTCAGGTTGGCCCTGATTGGTCCGGTTCACGAGATCCGGAAAGCAATGTCGTCGGTTTGCCGGCACGTCGGGATAGAGCAGGCAAATTGAGTACCAACAGGAGAGCATCCATGATTCCACGTTCGAAAATCCGCAATCAGCCCAGATGGCGCTATCTTTGGTTCAGCCTCGCTCTGCCTGTGGGGCTTATGCTGCTACTGGTTGGCTGTGCCGGACCGTTGAGCGTGCCGTTGGAGCGGACGCCCGCCATCTATGTGGAACCGGAGTCCGCAAAGCCGGGCAGCCTGGTGGTCGTGATCGGATCTCAATGGCAACCCAACGAGGTCGTATTGATCGACCTGGTCTCTGTCTATGAAGGCGAGCCCATTTCCGACACCTTTGCCGTCGCCAGGACTGGGGACGATGAGATATTCATCATCTCCTTTCTCTTCCCGACTGATAAGCGCTGGACACAGGCAGATAGCGTTCAAGTGACTGCTCACTCGGTTGCATCGGATAGGGAAGCAACAGCCGATCTGTCTGTGGTAGCGCCGAAAGTGTCCGGCGACACCAAACAGTCAATCTTGTTTCCGATGGTCGCCACCGGCGGAAAGCAGCCGGTATCCGCTCCAGCCGTAGGCACAGCCCAGGTATCATCCAGCCGGGTGAATCTGCGCGCGGGCCCGTCCACCGCATATGCGGTACTCACCGTACTCTCACCCGGAATCTCCTTCTCGGTGCTCGGTCAGAGCGTCGATACCGACTGGTTGCGCATTCGCCTGGGCAGCGGCCTTGAAGGTTGGGTCGCGCGCGTCTACACAGACTTCGACGCAACCGTTCCGATCATTCGGGTCGATCCCAATCTACCGGATACACCTAGCGCGGTCGAGGAACAGATCTGGCTCGGTGAGTACTACAGCAATCGCACACTAGAGGGAAAACCAGCGCTGGTACGTAGGGACCAGAATGTGAAATTTGATTGGGCCTACGCAGCGCCGGCCGCCACATTGCAGCCGGATGACTTCTCGGCACGCTGGACACGCCTCATCTATTTCCCCGCGGGCGCCTATCGCTTTCACCTCACCTTTGATGACGGCGTGCGCATGTGGATCGGCAACGAACTGGTCATCGACGAATGGAGCGAGACATCACTGCGAACCGTCTCGGTTGAACGCACCTTCAAAACAGCGGACGCCCGCCAGATCCGGATTGAGTACTTTGAGGCGACTGAGCGTGCCCACATCGATTTCTGGTGGGCACGCATCAGCAACTTCCCTGAGTGGCGCGGCGCCTACTATGACAACGACAATCTGGTCGGCGCACCCGTATTGCTACGCAATGATCCTGCTGTCGATTTCACCTGGGGACAGGACTCGCCCGGAGCAGGCGTGCCACGCGACAACTTTTCGGTACGCTGGATGCGTACGGTCGAATTCGACCAGGATATCTATCGTTTTCGCGCCCAGATGGATGATGGACTACGCCTCTTCGTCGACGGCAACCTGATTATCGATGAGTGGCACAACGGCGGCGCTCGCGAGGTCGTGGCCAACTACGCGCTGAACAAAGGACTCCACGCCATTCGCGTGGAACATCGCGAAATCACCGGCGATGCGACCGCGCGGGTCTGGTGGGAGAAGGCCGGTTCGCTGGTCGCATATCCCGACTGGAAGGGCGAATATTGGCCCAATACCGGCCTGAGCGGCAACCCCACGCTGGTGCGCAATGATCCAGTGCTCAATTTCAACTGGGGAAGCAGTTCGCCCGGTGCAACGATCCCGCCGGACAATTTCTCTGCACGCTGGGCACGTTCAGTTCAGTTTGGTTCAGGAACCTATCGCTTTCACATCAACGTGGACGATGGCGTGCCTATGTGGATTGACGACCGGTTGGTTGTGGACGAGTGGCGTGAGGGCAGCAACCGCGGCATTACGGCAGACTACGGACTAGCCGAAGGCATGCACACAGTGCGAGTCGAGTTCTACGAGCGCATCGGTGACGCTATGAGCGACGTCTGGTGGGAGAAGGTCGATCAGCAGAGCAGCTTTGCGGACTGGAAAGGGGAATACTGGCCGAACCGCAATCTTGCCGGCGATCCGACGGTCATTCGCAATGACCGAACAGTTGACTTCGAGTGGGGATCCGGCGCTGCCGCGCCGGGCCTGCCCAGCGATCGCTTTTCCGCACGCTGGACGCGAAAGATTGACTTCGAACCGGCCACCTATCGAATCTATGCACGCGCTGACGACGGTGTCCGCGTCTGGGTGGACGACAACCGAGTGATCGATCAGTGGCAGGATAGCCCCGGTTGGGAAGTCTATCGGGCTGACGTACGGCTCGACGGTCGTCAGCGCATCAAGGTGGAATATTATGACCGTACCGGAAATGCGTTGGTCGAAGTCTGGTGGCAGAAGCTCACGGACCCGCCGACAACCACACCGACCGCACCAGTCGCAACACCCGAGCCGACGCCAACCGAAGCAATACCGACCGACACGCCTGAACCCGAGCCGACCGATACGCCGGAGCCGACGCCAACGATAGCGACGCCGACCGACACACCGGAACCCACACCAACTGACAGACCCGAACCGCAGGTGTCGGCGGTTCAAAATGTGGAGAGCGGAAACGTGGAGGTGGTCGGCAGCGGATTTGCACAAGGAACGCGGCTCTTCGTCTATTTGACGCAGATCTTCACCATATTTCTCAAGATCAACCTCCTATCGCCATCGGGCCCGGCTTCTCTCGGCATTCTGCATGAGGAGACGGTCCCCAGGTTTATCACGGACCAGCAGTTCGTGGAGGCAGCATCCTTTTCACGCTTCTTGCCGGGGTCGGACGCGTTGCAGTTGGCCGTCTACGTGGGCTATGGGGCGGCCGGCGTGCCCGGTGCAATTGTGGCATGTACAGCGGCAATTTTGCCGCCCACCATCATCATGCTTGGCATTGCCATGCTTTTGAAGCGGCTGCGCGGAGAAAGCTGGGTCGACGCCTTTGTCAACGGGATTACCCCGGCTCTGGCCGTGCTACTGGTCTTTATCGCCTACGAGCTGGCAATTGAAAACCGAACGCTGTCCTGGCGAGAATTCGCGATTGCAGGGGCGAGTTTGCTCGCGCTTCTATTCAAAGTGTCACCCGCTGTCGTGCTGGTCGGCGCGGGCGCATTGGGTATTGTCCTCTACCGCTGACCGAAAGTGAATGATGACGGAGTTACTGCTCTGCACCAATGGTTCCGCCGATAGCAGAGTCGCTCTGCGGCTCGGTGTATGCTTTGCCCTGGCTCTTCGTCTGCCGGTCGTCATCCTCGGCATCGTCGAATCGCCCAAGCGGCGCAAGGAAGTCACGCAGGACGTCGCGAGAACGGCCGAACAATTGCGAGATGGCGGGATCATCGCAGACAGTCGACTGGTCTCGGGCGATGCGCAGCAGATTATCCCGGCTGAAGCAGTTCGGGGCGATTTTCTGGTCGTGGTCGGTGCGTTGGAGCATCCGCTATGGCGCCGACTGTTGCGCGGCCCGACCATGCGCCACCTATTGGACGTTCTCGAAGGACCGGTGCTGTGCAGCTTCCACGCACAGGAGACAACCGCTGTGGAGAAAGTGCTCATCTGCAGCGGCGGTCTTCATCATGCCGATGCTGCGATCGATCTCGGCGGCCGCATTGCCGCCGCATTCACGGCGGACGTGACCCTCCTCCATGTTGCGACACCCCATGCCAATATGCCCGCGCATCTGCAAGATCTGCCCGACGCTTCGGACAGCTACTTGCATGGAGACACAATCTACGCGCACAACCTGCAACAGACTCTGGCGCATCTCGAAGGAATGGGTCTATCGGTCGAATTTCAAGTTCGCGCAGGCGACCCATTGCTCGAAATCTTGAAAATGGTTCATGGCGATGCCTATGATCTGGTTGTGATCGGTTCACATGCGGCCGTCACTGGCCCAGCCAAGCTGATCGGCGACATCACGTCCCGGATTGTCGAAGGGGCAGGACGCCCCGTGCTGATTGTATAGATCGCACTTTTTACACTCCCCCTCACAATATCTCCACTCACATACCCCACAGCTTTGTACACCCTTTCTATCGGATCTGTGACAGGTTTAGCACAGCCGTCATGTATAGTGATGACACAGATGCTTATGCATCGCTGCCGCAGTCGCATATCGGGGGGACCAATGAAACGAAAGATGATCAACATCGCCACATTCACCATGGCGATTCTCGCAATTGTAAGCGCAGTCGGCCTATTTATGCTGCCGGGCAGGCTGTTTTTGCCGGAGGTGTCCGCCCAGGAGGCCGATACAGAAATCACCACGCCAAGGACCATCACCGTTGTCGGCGAAGGCAAGGTTCGCATCAAGCCCAATGTCAGCGCGTGCAACCATCGGCGTTGACGTTGTCAAACCGACGGTCAGAGAAGCCAGCATGGAAAATCGACAGACGATTGAGAATGTACTGGCCGCTCTGAAAGAGCAAGGCGTTGCTGAGCAAGATATCCAGACGTCGGGCTTTGGCATTTGGTCCGAACGCATGGGCGGTCAAGAGGCGACTGGCGGAAGCGACACTCGCTACCACGTGACCAACAGCCTCATCGTCGTTATACGCGAAATCGAAAATGTCGGCATGCTGCTGGACAGCGCCATCGAGGCGGGCGCCAACAACATGTACGGCATCGAGTTCCGATCGGACGACCCGGGCACCGTCAAAGGCACGGCACGGCAAGCGGCCATCGCCGACGCCAAAGCCAAAGCTGAGGAATTGGCCGCGCTCAGCGGGGTTTCCCTTGGTGAAGTCGTGAGCGTGAGCGAAATCATCGGCGCGGGCGGGGGATACTATGCCGGCGGTTTTCCCGAAGCGGCCGGCTACGGGGATGCCCCCGCTTCACCGGGCGAGCTGAGCGTGACTTCGCAACTGCAGGTGACCTACGCCATTCAGAACTAGCATGTGAAGAACACCGCCCTTGAAAGGAGATGCCGGGTTTCCGCTGTCGGATCTAGCCTGTGAACAGGAGAGGAGGACATGCGTAGATTTCGAAATATCCTAGTGATCGTTGACGGCGCCATCAACGACGGCAGCGCTATCAACGACGGCAGCGCTATCAACGACGGCAGCGCCATCCACAATGGCGGCGCCATTCTTGATTGGACTTTGGACAACGAGCTCTCACCTCGACCGAACTCGAGTTGAGAGAGAACCTTTACAATTGAATAATCGAGCCAAAATCAGGCCGCTTGAGCAGCTATCTGGCTCTTAACGACCACTTTTTGACGTGGTCGTTTGGGCAATTTCGTGCCCTTGCGCCGTCCCGTTGAAATAACTCGGGGTTTGGGCGGTTGAGCCGGTGTCCCCAACTGGCGAATAATCCTGGCGAAGTCTCGCTGCACCAGGGTTGGGGAAGTAAGACATTGCTTCATGGCCGGCAAGTAGCGTTCCCAAGGGTTGGGCAGAACATCAGCCAGATGACGGGTCATCCAAAGTTGAGCATAGGCGATATGAACGAGTTGCCACCAGTGCTCTTCATGCTCGACATCGGGCGTCTGGAAATCAGCCAAAAGCAACTTCTGTTTGCCAAAGCGGAAAAAGTGTTCCTGGTCGAAGCGGCTGGTATAGGCCTGCTGGATGTGCAACAAGGTCAGTTCATGACGTCTTTCGCCCATGACGATTAACCAGAGCGGATGCTTGAAGGCCGGCTTGCCATCTTCATCGTAGCGCACGATGCGCACCAGGGTGAAAGGATGTTCGTGCATGGGCAAGCGGACGGGCTTGTTCTTGCCGGTCATCAACAGATTATGCCACGCTTGCATCTCTACTTGATAGACTTTGCCTCGGCGACTTGTCTCCGGCAAGGTCAGGATTTCATCCGGCTTGCCCCAAGTTGTCGGGTCTGCCAGAGCAAACCGTTCTCCATACCAGGTGGGATGACCGGCCTTTGGAGTCGCTTTTTCCTCCTCTGTCGGTTCATATTGACGATAGAAGACTCGATTTCCTCTGGCCCGAGCGATGGTGACCAGATTCGGAAACTGACGATGGCTGTAGAGATAGGCCGGCTTGCTGTAGCTGCTATCCCCCACCTCGACGGTGAATTCTCGACCAAAGGGCAGCTTCTCATCTCGTAGCAACGCCTTGATTTGGTCAGCGCCAACCATCTCTTTGTCTTGAGCGGTTGACACTCGTTCGTTGAGCAAGGGCAGCACCCAACTGGAAGAAAGACCTTCCTCGACCTCCAATCCCAGCGACACTGTCGAGTACTGATGACCGATCGTCACCGGCAACTTGCCTTTCACCACCTCTGGTTGATAGACCATGCCGCGGTCTTCCAGTGTGTGCGCATAGGGCCGAGGTGCGGGCGTAACGTCTACCATCAACAGCCAGAATGGCCATCCTTGAGGGCGTGGGAGATAAGGAGCCAACCGATGGGGCAACCACATCTCCTCCAACTCCATCTCGGCGATCGCTTTGAAGAGTGTCGAGTAACTGCGGCCGAAAGACGCTGGCCAGGCTATATTCCACCACCGATTTCGCCGATGGCATACTGCACATGGCATCCAGCAGGTCCATCAACGTATCGGCTCGATTTTCAAAGTTCTGGTACAATGACTCCCGGAACTGCTCCAGGTCTGTAGTGGCTTGTTTGATATTCATGCCCTACTTCTGGCGCAGTTCTCCTTTATTGTCAACTAATCAACCCTGTTATGTAAGATTGATTGTCTTGAACATGCCAAGATATTGGCGATTCAGAATGAGGCACAGTTGACGGTGTGCGCCGTGGTCAAAGAGATGCGTCGCGCCGTGCGTCTGCTCACGGCGTCGAGACTGTCAGCCGGGTTTCAGGAACAGATCGTCGAAAAACGGCGCAGCCAATTGGCCGATATCGCTGCGCTGTTGCAGGAGAGTGGAATCCAGGCTAAAGCGCGGGTGCTCTGTGGAACGCCCTTCCTGGAAATTATCCGCCAGGTTCTGTCGGCCCGGCACGATCTGGTGATCATCGGCGCCGACGGCAGCGACGGCCTACGCCAGGCCCTGTTCGGAAGCACCACGATGCACCTGATGCGCAAGTGCCCGTGCCCGGTGTGGGTGCTGAAGCCAACACAGACCGGGCGGTTTCAGCGCATTCTGGCCGCCGTGGATCCGGACCCCGAGTACCCTGATCACTTTGCGCTCGACACCAAGATCATGCAGTTGTCCATATCGTTGGCGCAACAGTATGGCGCTGAACTCCACATTGTCCACGCATGGCACTACGAATATGAATCGGTTCTACGTTGGCAAGAGACCAGCCTTTCCCAGACCGACGTGAATCGATTCCTGCGCGAGGTCAGCAATGAACACAGACACCATCTCGAAACGCTCCTCAGCCAATACGATCTGGGTGAACTAACCCACAAAGTGCACCTGGTAAAAGGTGAGGCCGGCAAGCAGATCCCCAAATTGGCGCATCGACAGAAGATCGACGTCCTGGTCATGGGCACGGTCTGCCGAACGGGTGTAGCAGGGTTGATTATGGGCAACACGGCAGAGGACGTTTTGCGCCATGTCAATTGTTCGGTGCTGACGGTGAAACCCGACGGATTTAGAACATCCGTCACGCGTCGCCTAGGGCTGGGTATCGTAACAAACACAAAATGACGGTCGATTCCGCCAAAAAGAGAGAGCTACAGTATGCCGCCGCCGCTTGCTTGTGAAAAATGCTGCGCACCGCTAAAGCGTGAAGGGCTTTACAATAATGCGTGAGACAAGACAGACTGCATCAATGGGAACGAATATGGACGCAATTCTATCAAAGCGTTCACTGCAGACAACCGTTCTCTTGCTTGGATTGAGCGGTCTGGCACTGCTTGTATTGCTATTTGTCTTTGTCCGCCCGCTGATGGAATCCGTGGTCATTGCGGGGCTGCTTGCCTATCTGCTCGATCCCGTAGCGCATCAATTCCAGCGTCGCACGGGTCTTGGTCATACAGCCGCCGCGGTCTCTGTCTTTTTGACGACGCTCGTCACAGTCGTTGGATTTCTGGCACTGGTTAGTGCTGTTTTATGGGACCAGATGCAACGTTTCCGTGTGGAACTAATTGCGGTCTGGCACGAGACCATTCGCCAGATATCGACACCCTATGACTTCTTAGGAGTCAGGGTACGGCCCCAACTATTCCTAGATGACTTTCAGCAGGCCGTCGGCAACGCGCTCTCGGCCTTGTTCAGCAACTCGGGTATCGTGCTGGGACGAGCATTTGACAATATGCTCTGGGGAATAGTCATTCTGGTTACGCTGTTCTATTTCCTGAAAGACGGTCCCAAGATCAAACCATGGATTCTTAGCTTTGTGCCGCATCGTTGCCGGATGGAAGGCCAGCGCTTGTTGGACGAAATCGATCATGCATGGAGCGTTTTCTTGCGAATGCAGCTATTCATTGCTGCCGTTGTGATTCTCCTTTCCATCTTAAGTACGAGTCTCCTCGTCTGGCTCTATGGCAGTGGCTGGTTGCCAATATCAGGCATGGGCTTTGGCCTCCTTCTCATCCTAGTCCTGATAGCCGTGCAGCAAGTCGATAACATCTGGTTGCGTCCGCAACTCATGGGGCGAGCATTCCGACTGCATCCTGGCGTGGTTTTCGTGACGTTGATCGCGGGGCTTGCGTTAGGGGGTATTTTGGGCGCGATATTGGCTGTACCAGTTTTGGCTACAGCGAAGATTATTGCCAGATATGCATTGGCTCACTTGATGGGGCAGTCACCCCGTCCGGCAGAATCAGAAGTTGCGCTGCCGCCGTCAGATAGCATTGAAGCAAGTAGTTCGAATAACAACGAAGTGTATAGTGCGTAATCAACGTCTGAAAGACGTACCCTCAATGCACTCAATTTACCAGGAGATACTCCCGTGACGAATTGGCACAAGACAGACCAACAGGCGGTTTTGGCAGCCTTAAATTCCACGCTCGAAAGCGGGCTAACCCAGGCCGACGTTCAAGCGTCGCCTGCTCAGATACGGCCCCAACCAACTGGTCGAACGCGGGGTCAAGAGTCCGTGGCTCATTCTGAAAGATCAATTGATGGGCGCCATGATGATCTTGCTCATCGTGGCGGCCATCATCTCCGCGGCGATTGGCGACTTCAAAGACGCAGTCGCCATTCTGACCATTGTGGTGCTCAACGCCATCCTGGGATTCAGCCAGGAATATCGGGCGGAACGCGCCATGGCCGCGCTCAAGCAGATGGCCGTGCCGATCGTCCGCGTGCGCCGCGACGGCCATCTCCGGGAGATTTCCTCGACGGATCTGGCGCCCGGCGACATCGTGTTGCTGGAGGCCGGATCGGCGGTGCCTGCCGATGCACGCCTGCTGGAGAGCGCCAGCCTGCAAACGCAAGAGGCCGCGCTCACCGGCGAATCGCAGCCCGTGGACAAGAGCCCCGATGTGCTCACAGACGAGAACCTGCTGGTGGGCGACCGGCACAACATGCTCTTCATGGGCACAACCGTCACCTACGGACGCGGCGTGGCCGTGGTCACCGAGACGGGTATGCAGACCGAGCTTGGGCCGCATCGCCGACCTGCTGCAGACGGTCGAACGCGAGCCGACGCCCTTGCAGCGTCGTCTTGCCCAATTGGGACGTGGGTTGGCCGTGGCCGCCCTGGTCATTGTCGCCGTCGTCTTTGGTCTGGGGCTGCTGCGCGGCGAAGAACTGCGTCTCATGTTTCTCACCGCCATCAGCATGGCCGTGGCCGCGGTGCCCGAAGGGCTGCCCGCGGTCGTGACCATCGCCCTGGCGCTGGGCGCCCAACGTATGCTCAAGCGCCGCGCGCTCATCCGCAAGCTGCCTGCGGTGGAGACCCTCGGCTCGGCCACCGTCATCTGCTCGGACAAGACGGGCACCCTCACCGAAAATCGTATGACCGTCACCGCGCTGGATGTTTTGGGCGCGCGGCAGCAGTATGACAGCCTGCTCGATCACGGCATTCCGGTGATGGATGCCATCTTCAACCCTGAGGCGCAGACCCACGTGCGCAGCCTGGATCTGCTGCTCAAGGCCGCCGCGCTCTGCAACGACGCCGTGCTGGAACCGTCCGAGGAGGGAGATGGGCGCTTCCGCACAGTCGGCGACCCCACCGAGGGCGCGCTGGTGATTGCCGCGGCCCAGCTCGGCATGGAGAAGGCCAACCTGGACAGCCGCTGGCCGCGCGTGACCGAAGCGCCCTTCACCTCCGAGCGCAAGCGCATGACGACCGTGCATCGCATGGCAGTTGAACCAGACGAGACCGACGCGCCCTGGCGCGATGCGCCCTATGTCGCCTTTTGCAAGGGCGCGGTGGATGTGCTGCTCGATCTCTCCAGCCAAGTCTGGTCCGGCAACGAGGCCATCGCCATGACGGACGAAAATCGCCGGCGCATCGTCGAAGCCAACAATCGACTGGCGCAGGAGGGGCAGCGTGTGCTGGGCGTAACCTTTCGTCCGCTGGATAAGGAGCCTGATGCGACCGACGAAGCCGCATCTGGAGCGCGACATGGTCTTCATTGGCCTCATCGGCATGATCGATCCGCCGCGACCGGAGGCGCGCGCGGCCGTGCAGACAGCCGTCACTGCCGGCATTCGCTCCATCATGATCACGGGCGACCACCCGCTGACGGCCCAGTTCATTGCCCAGGAGTTGGGGATCACGCAGAACGACCATGTGTTGACCGGGCGCGAATTGGCCGATCTCTCTGCCGATGCGCTGTCCACGCAGGTGGACGAGGTCTCCGTCTTTGCCCGCGTCTCGCCCGAGCACAAGCTGAGAATCGTCGAGGCCCTCCAAGCCAAGGGCGAGTTCGTGGCCATGACCGGCGACGGCGTCAACGATGCGCCGGCGCTCAAAAAGGCCGACATCGGCGTCGCCATGGGCATCACGGGCACCGACGTCGCCAAAGAGGCGGCCGACATGGTGCTGCTGGACGACAACTTCGCCACCATTGTCGCCGCCGTGGAAGAAGGGCGGAGCATCTACGACAACATTCGCAAGTTCATCAAGTACACCATGACCTCCAACATGGGCGAGATCTGGGTCATGTTGTTGGCGCCCTTTGCCGGGATGCCGCTGCCGCTGCTGCCCCTGCAGATTCTGTGGATCAACCTGGTCACCGACGGTCTGCCCGGCCTGGCGCTGGCCGTGGAACCCAAGGAACGGGACACCATGCAGCGTCCGCCCCACAACCCGAGCGAAAATATCTTCGGCCGCGGGATGGGCCGCCACATCATCTGGGTGGGTCTGTTGATGGGGCTGGTCTCGCTGCTGGTCGGCTGGGTCGCGTGGCGCGCGGGCAATCCCGCATGGCAGACGCTGGTCTTCACCACGCTGACCCTGTCGCAGATGGGGCATGTGCTGGCGATCCGTTCAGATCGTTATTCGCTCTTCACGATTGGTTTCTGGTCGAACAAGCCGCTGCTGGGCGCGGTACTTGCTCACCTTCTGTCTTGCAGATGGCAGTGACCTATGTGCCCTTCCTGCAGGAGGTTTTCAAGACGCAGGCGCTGTCGCCGCTGGAGCTAACCATTGCGCTGGCGCTCAGCACGGTTGTCTTCTGGGGCGTGGAATTGGAAAAGTGGTGGGATCGCCGTCACGGCGACCATCCGTCACACAATCCCCCAGGGAATCAGGATCTCGTGGCCACTCGCATATAGTCGTTAGCGAATTCGACGAAGGGAGGCGTATCGATGCAGCGGTTCACCAATGTGCTGGTGGTGCTCGATCTGCACGTCGAAAACCGTGCCGCTCCTGGACCACGCAACCGCGTTGTGTAGAAGAAATCAGGGCCGATTGACCATTGTCACGGTGCTGGATGACCTGTCTCGGTCCACCGGCGTCACGTCGGTCTGGCTCAAAGATTTGCAGACACAGCTTACCGAGGGCCAGAAAACCGAGCTGAATACGGTGAGGGAAGCGATTCAGCATCAAGGCATCAGAGCCGATGCCGCCGTCCTCTGCGGCACGCCCTTTCTCGAAATCATCCGCCAGGTGCTGCGTGCCGACCATGACCTGGTGATGACGGCCGGCGAGCCATCGAGCGCAATCGGCAGCTTCTTTCTTGACTCTACCATCATGAATCTGATGCGCAAGTGTCCCTGTCCGGTCTGGGTGATCAAACCGAGCCAGACCGACGGCTTTCAAACGCATTCTCGCAGCCGTCGATCCAAATCCCTCCGATTCGGTTCAAGAGGGGCTGAATCGCAAGATCCTGGATCTGGCGACCTCCCTTGCCCGCTTGAACCACAGTCAACTGCACATCATCCATGCGTGGTCGATGGTGGCGGAATCACTGATGCGCTGGAGCAACATCAGTCTGTCCTCTGTGGAGATGGAAGGGATGATGAATGAGACCCGCGCGCTCCACGAATCGCGAGTCTCTGCATTGATGGCCGAATATGACTTGCGAGACCTGGACCATCAGATCCACCTGTTGCACGGAAACCCTCGAAAACAGATCACCGACATGGCCGAAACGCACAAGATCGAGTTGATTGTCATGGGAACCGTCTGCCGTCGGGGCGTTGCCGGCTTGCTGATCGGGAACACGGCAGAGAGCGTGCTGCGCCAGGTGAATTGCTCGGTGCTGGCCGTCAAACCGGAAGGGTTCGTCACACCGGTACGGCTTGAGGATGTCTAGTTTCAGGGCCATTCAATAAAGTTCGATCCTCTGGTCAGGAAACACGCCCACGTTCCAGCCGCCAGCCGCTACGGTCAAAGATGGGCGTGCCTTCTTCTCTTCCAGCCCCGGGCAGCAAACAAAAAACAGCCACAACTCGTTCGATTGAGTCATGGCTGTTCGTTTCTGGTCTAGCCTGCTACTACACTCGAAACCCAGCTACGGCAAGCCCAGCTCGATAGCTTGCTCAGACGCATCTTCGAGCAACGCGCCCTGGGCCGAAAGCGAATAGAGGCCAGGCACGTACGAGTTGTTGTAGACGACGATCGTGTACTTGCCCTTGCCCGAGGCATTAAGGGTGGCGCGTAACTTGCCTGCATCATCTCCGTATTCAACCACATAGCCGGTGGCGATCTCGACATCCTCGGGTCGCGCGCCGGCGATCATGCGTCGCCAGCCGTCCTCGTCCAGGATCATGAAGTTGATGTTTTCGGCCAGTTCTTGGGTGTTCCGCGGATCGAAGTCCATGGTCACAATCATGGTGCCGTCTACAAAGTCGGGCAACAGGCCGTAATAGTGATGCTCAAACGGATTGGTCAGCTCGCCCGTCAGCGTCGGACCGTAGAGCGGGGTGATTGGCCGCGCCGTCGGTGCAGGCGTTGGTGTCGGAGCCGGCAGTTCGCCGCGAAGCGCAGCCTGTTCCAAGGCGGCGACCTTGGACTCATTGGTCTGGCCGTAGAAGTCTTCGAGCAGTGCGCCGTTGGCTTCCAACACATAGGTCGACGTCACACCCGAATCGTTGAAGACGACCACGGTGTAGTTCCTATCACCGGACGCCTTGAACGCTGCCAACAGGGTGGTGTCGTCCTCACCGACCGGGGATGGAAAGCCGGTAGCGATATTGAGATTGCGCGGGTTGTCGCCCGCGACGTAACGCCGCAGGCCGTCTTCGTCCAGCACCAGAAAATTCGTCTTGCCGAGCAATTCCTTGACGTCATCAGGCTGGTAGGTCATCTTTAGCCGCACCAGCCCGTCTCGCATGCTGGAATCGACTTCCAGATAGTGTTTGGTGATCCACTCGCCCAGTTCACCGGTCACCCGGCGGGCTCGAATCGGCACATAGCCCACCGAATCCAGGAGCGACTCTTCCTCCGCCGGCGCCTCGCTCGGTGACGGCGAGGAGATGCCGCCCATGGAACTGGCTGTGGCGGCATCGGCAGCCATGGAAGCGGGAAGGGTCGTCTGCCCGGCGTCGTCGATCAGGCTGGCCCCCAGGGCAGAGAGCGTGTAGGTCACCGGCGTCGTCGAGTCGTTGGTGATCACGGCGGTGTAGTCGCCGCGGCCCGAATCCTGGAATGCGGCCCGCATCTTGTTGCCGATCGCATCGAACTGAACCAGGCTGCCCGATGCGATCTCCTCAACATCGAGGTCGCCGCCGGCCAGATATTGGCGCAAGCCGTCTTCGTCCAGCACCTGGAAATTGACTAACCCACGCATCTGGGGATCGCTGTAGGGATCGTAGCTCAGGGTCAACACAATCACGCCATCGCGCTGGAGCGTCTCGACGCCTAGGAAATGGCGGCTGGCAGACGTTGGCAATTGGCCCTGCAGCACGGTCGATCGCAGTTCATTCGTGGCTGGGTCCGTGGCGGAGTTCGGTGTGGTGATCGATGTAGTGCTATCCGTTTGCGCGAGAACGGCATTTCCCGAATGTATCATAGGTGAAACAAGGACAAAGGCAAACGCAAACGCCAGCCCCGTCGATAGAGCGATCGCCTTGGCGGGGGATCCGAACCGTCGCCAGAGTGAAATTGTAGGCACAAAATTTCCTTTCGTCATACAGATTCTCTATCGATTTTCTCTCAGTGAGGTACAATAGCACGCTTTATTTCTGTGGGCAACTTGAACCGACATGAAGGCCATGCCGCAGTGCGTTATAAGTCCTTGTCAAATAGGATCGGATCGTTTAGAATAAAGTTGTTTTGCCGAGTCAATATCTGTTGACTGATCGGCAAACAGTTTGTCGGCGAACAGACCATCGAGGTGCTGGATGTTCGCAACGACTGACGCCCTGCGGATGATTGGCGCCAGTCGATTGCAGTAGTCGATTGCGATAGCGCAATCTATAGGCACGGTTATGCTCCCCATCATAGAGATCCGGGCTTTCGGGACCCTGCAGGTCGTTCGCGACAACCTGTCGGTGACTGAGAGTGATTGGCACACCCGACAAGCCCGTCAGTTGCTGAAAATATTGATCACGGAACGGCCGCGCCCGGTCTCAACCGATCGGCTGATCGAGATCCTGTGGCCGACCAGCACACCCAGCGCTGCTGCGACGACGCTGCGCAGCGCCATCAATGCGCTGCGCAATGTGCTGGAACCGGATCGAATCAGCCGGGCCCCCTCTCGCTATGTCATCACCCAGACACCGGGCTACGCATTCCACCTCCACGAAGACATCTGGTTGGATGTGGATATTTTCGAACGCGCACTCGATCAAGCGCACCGCAGTAGCGATGCGGAAAAACGACGCCAACTCCTGGAAGATGCCGTTGGCCTCTACAAAGATGACTACCTCATCAGCGATCCCTATGCAGATCGGGTGCAAAACGAGCGCGAGCGACTGCGCGAACGCTATTTCAACGCCCTGCTGGCGCTGTCGGAGATTCAAGCGGCGTCCAATGATTTTGCCGAGGCCATCTCCGCTTGTCGGCGCATTCTGGCGCGCGACGAGGTACGCGAAAATGCCTACCAATTGTTGATGCGTTGCCAGGCCGAATCGGGCGACAGCGCTTCGGCCTTGCTCACCTACGAGCGTTGCCGCACTATTTTGGCCGAGGAATTGGGCGCCGATCCCAGCCCGCTTACGCAACAGCTACACCAACGTATACTCAACGGTGAGATCGATCCCATCGGCCGCACTTCGATGCAGCACGTCTCCCACCTCACCAGCGGCAGCGGCATCCACAACGGCTCACCCCCGGCCTCATTGCCGGCCCCAGGGCCCCAGCCGGCTCCCGTTTCGCTTCCCCAGAGCGTACTGTTGCCGGCATTGGACGAACGGTTCATCTCGTTCTTTGTCGGACGCGAGCAAGAGATTGCCGAGATGGAACGACTGCTGAGCAGCGCACTGGCCGGTCAAGGCGATCTGTTGGTTCTCGAAGGAGAAGCTGGCGTGGGCAAGACGCGCCTGGCCTATACCACCTTGCAACAGGCCGTCGAACAAGGCGCCACGGTTATCAGCGCCACCTGCCAGGCACTTGAGCAGAGGTTTCCTTTTTCGCCTCTGGCAGACAGCATCGGCCGCTATCTGCACAGCCTGCCCGATCACGTGCTGAGCGAGTTGCCCCATGCCAGTCTGGTGGAGATGGCCCAGATCGTGCCAAGTTTGCAGGATCTCATCCCCAACCTGGCGGCATCCCACGCCGATCACACGTTGCGCACCGATGAAAGCCACCAACGCCTGATCGACAGCATCGTCGCATTCCTGGCCGAGTTGGCCGAGTTGCGCCCCATGTTGATCTTTTTGGACGATCTACATTGGGCGGATGCCGATACCTTGGCCGTGTTGAGCCGGCTCTCTCAACGGCTCGGCGAACTCCCTCTTTTCATGCTGTTGGCCTGCCGCAGCGACGACATGGTCGAAAATCAAGCGTTGATGACATTGCTCCATGCCTTCAACCGCTCGCACCAACAGCATATCGTGCAGGTGGAACGGCTGAGCCTGCAACAGGTGCGACAACTGGTCCAACTTTTCACCGGCGCGCCGATCGAACAGGTCGATGAACTTGCCCAGCTTCCTGCACGAAGCGACACAGCGGCAACGCGCTCTTTGTGACCGAGGCGTTGCGAGCGCTCGAACGAACGTTTCCAGTCAAACGGCGGGGAGAACGGAGCAGGGGATCCGTCTGCGCAGACCGACATCTGGTCGAGCCAGTATCGTCAAATTCTCTCCTTGCACAGCAACCAGCGCGTCCATGAGATCATCCTCGAACGAGTCGAGCGGTTACCGGACCCTGCAGGCAACGTGTTGCGATTGGGTGCGGTCATCGGCCGGGACTTCAGCATCGATCTGCTCGAACAGGCAGCCGAAGACGATCCGCTCGATGCACTCGATGTGCTGCTGCAACGCCAGTTCCTCGTCGAACGATCGGACGAACGTCTCGATTTCAGCCATGAAGTCGTGCGCCAGGCGGTCTATTCAAGCATGAACACGCTGCAACGCCGACGCCATCATCGATGCGTTGGCGATTCTCTGGTTGAGCTGGGCCGGGCTGTCGCCAACCCGGCTGAGGCAGCCTTCCACTTCGGGCAGGCCGGCGGCAGCAGACGGCAACAATTCGCCCGCTACTCGGTGCTGGCCGGAGAACAACTGTTGCAGGCGTTCGGACTGCGCCAGGCCATCGACCATTTCGACCATGCGCTTGCCATCATCGAACATGGCGAGGGCGATGAGGCTCAATTGGCTTGCAGAGCGTTGCAGGGCCGCGGCCTTGCCTACGAGAGCCTGCTCGACCCGGACGGCGTCACCGATACCTACCGACGCCTCCAAAACTGGGCTCGCAAACAGAACGACCTGGAACTGTTGCTCACCGCTCACAGTCGTCTGGCCTTTATGCTGGAACTGGTTGGCCAGCAGAGAGAGAGCAATGAACTACTGCGCGAACTGATTGAGGGCTTCCTGGACAGGCAACATATCCAGTCGCTCAGAGACAATCACGGACCTGCTCGAACGCCGAAAGCGTATCTACAGCGCATCCTCGGCCGATGAGACCGACGGCTGGCAACCGCTTCGTGCCAGCGCCCCAGGTGCCGGGCGATCCGGTTATCAACACGCTGGCCATCCTGGAACCTGTGCATGCCGTGTTGCCGCTCATGACCTACGGCTGGACGCTACGTGTACAAGGGCAGCTTGAAGCGGCCATGCACTGTCTGACAAAGGCTGCCGATCTAGCCCTGGAGACCAACCAACGTTCGTTGGCGACCATCGTCTATTTTCAGTTGGCAGTGACGGCTCGCATGCAGGGTAATCTGGTTCAGAGCCAGGCCTTTAACGAAGAGAGTATGGCGCTCAATCGGCCGGGTGAGAACAGCGCATCCGAGTTGATCAGCATGTGGCCACGCATTGCCAGTGCGTTCCAGTCACTGCACGCCGGGCGAATCGACGAGGCCGAACGCCGCCTGCAACGGGTACACAACTTCCTTGACACCAGCGATTCGTTCCGCAACCATCGCAACAGCGCCGTGATTGGATTGGGCCTGGTGGCGTTGGCCCACCAGGACATTCGAACGGCGCGCCGCATGTTGCAGGAAGCGCTGGCCGATCCGATCAATCTCTATCCCTACACACATGTCCAGGGTCTGTTGGGATTGGCCCGTATCGCCGCCCATGAGGGTGACCTGGCGACCTGCCGGTCACAGTTGCAGCGGGCGCTTGCCTTTGCCGGCAATCGCAGCCTGATCGAGGAATATGTCGATGTCGTTCTGGAGATCGCGCGTCTGGATCCTGTAGATGCGCCGACGGTCGATCTGTTGCGCGATGCCCACGCCCACGCAACGGCCGCCGGCATGGATTCCATGGCCGTCCGTTTGCAGGATGCCGCCGAACAACTCGCCCTGATGCCCGCTGACTATGTTGGATTGCCCTCCAATTCATAGTCGTCCTCATGCTCTCCATCCTCGATTTTCATCAAGGACGAGCAGCCAACGACACAGATGTAGCGGTACAAAGTACGATAACAGAAAAGCGGTCGGACATCTTGTCCGACCGCTTTTCTGTTATCGTCAGTAGTTCACGATTTGTCATTCTGAGCGGGCATTCCCAAGCGCTTCATACTGGCAGATGACCAGCGAAGAATCTCGCTTTTCACCAAACCGTGAACTCTGATCATGGTTGGTGAAGCGCCAAAATCCTACCAGCGCTGCCCCATGGCCTTGTCCCATTTGACCTGGACGCTGGCCATGTTGGATTCCTCATAATACTCCACCGTGACCTTGTGGACGCCCTTGGGCGGCTGTACATCTGCCGTGTAGGTGGTGGACGGCTGCTCGCGCCAGGAGTCGATAATCAGGTTCTCACCGACATAGACGCGCACGCCGTCATCAACAGTGGCCTCAAAATGATACACGCTGCCGTCGAAGTAGACATTGCGTTCCCAACGGACGCTGAAGCGATCGTCCGGCAGGCCTTCGCCCGGGCTGCCACCGTACCAGTTGAAGCGCACGTCGTAGTCATCGCGCACAATCACCGGCTCGCCGCTGAGATCCTTGGTGCAGAAGTAGGAACCGCGCCAGGTTTCCTGAGGCCGCAACGACATCTTCATAGGCTCACCCATTGGCATCGGCATTGGCATTGGTTCAGCATAGGACGCACGCATGTGTCCCTGCTCCGGCATGCTGGCTGAGGCATGGGCATCGGGCGCTGGGCCGGCATCGGCATTGGCTCGGCAGGCATTGGCATTGGCTCGAGGCATCGGCATCGGGTGTTGGGCCGGCATCGGCATCGGCATCGGCATGGCATCGGTTCCGGCATTGGCATGTAGCCCATATCGTCGCAGTTGATCTTGAGCACCTGCCCGGCATAGATCTTGTTGGGGTCCTGGATGCCGTTCTGCTTCATCAGGGCGTACACCGATGTGCCGTAGGCGTGGGCAATCTGGGCCAAAGTCTCGCCGGCCTGCACTTTATGAACCTGACATCCGCCATTCATGGGTGGCATGGGCATCGGCATGGGCATGCGCTTCTGGCATTGGCATAGGCATCGGCATGGGCATCGGCATTGGTTCCGGCATGGGCATCTGCTTCGGCTTAGGATACTCGTAGTCCTTCGTCGGCGCGTTGACCGGCGGCGGGCCGGCCGGGATGCAGAGCTTCTGACCGCCCCAGACGTTGTTGACGTCAGGCAGGCCATTGGCTTGGGCCAGCGAATAGGTGCTCACGCCGTACATCAACGCGATCTCGGAGCCGGTCTCGCCATGTACTACCGTGTGGTAGGTTTTGCACTGGACATCGCCACCCATATCGCCGCCCATGCTGCCGCCACTCATATCACGCCGCCCATGGATCCGCCGCCCATGCTTCCCGAACCGCTCGGGATGATGAGTCGTTGGCCCACATAGATCTGATTGGGATCCTGGATGCCATTGGCCTGCATGATGGCGTACATCGATGTGCCGTACTGCATCGCAATCCCGGAAAGGGTATCGCCGGCACGCACGGTGTAGTACTGAGTACTCGGCATGCCCATCTGGCTGACAGGCGCCGCCGAAACACTGGCCGGGATCAGCACAGTGCTGATGACCATCATAAGCGTCAGAACGATTGGCGCTACTCGTACAATCTGTTTCCACTGAACGGTCGTTTTCATGATTCTCTCCTTCATGATACCAACGAAATTCGTCGGGTAAGTCCCCTCGGGTGTTGTCTTGCTGCTTTTCCTTCTGTGGGGTGACTGCTTTCTCAATCCTCAAAACTCAAAAGACTGGTGTAATCGCGGTATGGTGACAGGGTCCATATCCTGGGCCCTCAGCTTCGTGGCCAGCGTCTCCGCCGCATCCGCTTCGCCGTGGACCAGAAACATCTGTTGCAAACGGCTGCGGTCGAAGCTATCCGCCCAGCCCAGCAGTTCAGTCTGATCTGCATGGGCGCTATAGCCGTCTATGGACTCGACGTTGGCCCGCACATCGTACTCTTCGCCGAAGATGCGCACCTGTTTGGCGCCGTCCTTGATGCGCCGCCCCAGCGTATGCTCGGCCATAAAGCTGACGGTCAAGATCGTGTTGGCCGGGTCGCCGATGTTGTTCTTCAGGTGATGCAGAATTCGTCCGCTTTCCGCCATGCCGCTGGCGCTGATGATCACGGCCGGCGTATAGAGATTGTTCAGTTGCTTGCTGCGGCGTACATTGCGCACATATTCAACCTCGGCATAGTCGAATGGACTGCGTCTGCGGCCTTCGACCAGGAATTCCTGCACCTCAGCGCTCCACGCCTCAGGGTGCATGCGAAAGACGTCGGTAGCGTTGACGGCCAGCGGGCTGTCCACGTAGACCGGCAGGCTTGGAATGTCGCCCTGGGCATCCAGTTTGTTGAGCGCGTAGACGATCTCCTGCGTGCGCCCTACGGCAAAGGACGGAATGATCACCTTGCCGCCGCGCCGGGCCGTCTGGTTGACGATGTGCCGCAATTTCTTGGCTGCCTGCACATAGGGTTCGTGAAGCCGGTTGCCGTAGGTACTCTCCATGATCAGAATGTCAGCATCGTTCAGCAGGTCCGGTCGATTCAGAATCGACACATCCTTGCGGCCAAGGTCGCCGCTGAAGACGATTCGTCTACGATTTCCGCTGCTGCGCTCCTCAACATCCAACTGGACAATCGCGGCGCCGAGGATATGCCCGGCGTTGTGAAACGTCAACTCGACGCCGTCGGCAATCGTCACCGACCGATAGAGTCCGACGCCGATGAACTGATCCAAACTCTCTTGCGCGTCCTGTCGCGTGTAGATCGGCTCAACCAGCGGCTCACCCTTGCGTCGCTTCTGTCTTGTTCAGGTAGAGCACGTCCTGTTCTTGGATGTGGCCACTGTCCAACAGCATGTACGTAGACAGATTGCGCGTAGCCGAAGTACACCAGATGTTGCCCTTGAACCCCTGTTTGACCAGATTGGGAATATTGCCCGAATGGTCAATGTGCGCGTGGCTCAACACCAGCGTGTCGATGGACGCCGGATCAAATGGAAAGTTCAGATTGCGCTTGTAGGTATCGGCTCGTCGACCTTGATAGAGGCCGCACTCCAACAGAATGCGTCGATCATTGACCTCCAGCAAGTGCATTGAGCCGGTGACTTCCCTGGTAGCGCCGTGAAATGTAAGCTTCATAGGAAATTCCTGGACAGCAAAAGCCGCTGTCAAGCAGTCAGTACGTCAAGCAGTCAGTACAACGTCAAAGAGTTCTACGGAATAACCATTTGAGAGACAAAAAGCGTGGTAAGCAGGCGGCGCTCTAATCGCAGGTATGACAAAACGCACAGCCTGGGAGGGTGCACGACCATTGTACGACATTTTCGCAAAAACCTCAACCATCAATTTCAAGTGACAGCAAAGACAAGATCGGGTACACTGATTAGCAGTCTACCGTTCATGCAATCAGCGATGACTATGCGACTATTCGATATGAAAGTAATCCAAGCTGCTCGTTTTTCCGGTCTCATATTCCTAGTTGCGACGACATTCGCAATCTTTGCGACGCGCACGGGCTATCGAATCGTCGGCGTGACGTTGCCCAGGCAAGTCTGGCTCGTCGAACACCCGACGCTGTGGGCAGCCGGCAATTGGCTGTGGATGCTGGCGATCTTCTCGTGGATGCTGGTTCTGGTGGCGCTGATGTGGAGCTATTCGCCTGCCCATCGCATCAGCTCAATGCTGCAGTCAGGGCTTCTGATCATTGCGGCGGTGCTGCTGATCGCGGGCGTCGTCGTCTGGATGAATGTGTTGCCCTACGGCAGCCGGACAGCCCAACGCCGTCGACCTGATCCCCCTTATCGACTCGCTGGCTCTCGGCCTGTTTGGAGCCGGGCTCTTCATGGCGCGGCGTTGTCACGTCATGGATTGGCATCGACCTGATCCGACTGAAGGCATTGTCTCGGGAATGGGCTTTGCCGGCTGTCTTCGCCGGAGCCTGTTTGCTGCCTGCCCCTTTTCTGCTGCCCCGCTTCACCCTCATCGCCGCCGGTCTTCTGCTCTGGCTTGCCTGGTGCTTGGTGCTGGGCACACGCAAATCGATGCCCAGCGCCTACGCCGAATGGCAATAGATCTGTGCTATAATTCTGCAAAGTTTTCAGCCAGGAGGAGCCGGGTGGATATTTCTCAATTGTTGTCAGTCGCACGAGGCGAGACGCCGGCTGATCTTGCTATTGCAAAACGGTCGCATCATCAATGTCTTTTCGGGCGCCATCGAAGAATGCAGACATCGCCATTGTCGGCGCAGTTATCGCCGGTGTTGGACACAACTACACAGCCGCCAACACCGTCGATCTCAAGGGCGCCTACGTTGCACCGGGCCTGATCGACGCCCATGTGCACATCGAGAGCAGTCTTTGCACGCCGCCCCACTTTGCGTCGGCCGTGGTTCCCCGCGGCGTAACCACCGTAGTGACCGACCCCCACGAGATCGCCAATGTCGCCGGTATTCAAGGCGTCTGTACCATGGCCGACATGAGCCGGGGACTGCCGCTGCATGTGGAACTCATGGCGCCGTCCTGCGTGCCGGCAACGGACATGGAGACCAACGGCGCGCGTCTGGACGCCGCCGATCTGGCCCCGCTGCTGGCCGACGGCACGGTCATCGGTCTGGCCGAGGTTATGAATTTCCCCGGCGTCTTCAACGGCGCTCACGACATGCTGGCCAAGCTGAACACCTTCCGCGGGCGTCCCATCGACGGCCACGCGCCTGCCCTCACGGGCGCGTCAGTTGAACGCCTATGTCGCGGCCGGCATCGGCAGCGAACATGAGTGCACGACCGTTGAGGAAGCGGCCGAGAAGCTGGCACGCGGGCTCTACGTCTTCATCCGCGAGGCGACCAACGCACGCAATCTGCACCCGCTGTTGCCGTTGATCACGCCGCAGAACAGCCGGCGCATCTGCTTCTGCACCGACGATCGCATTGCCGGCGACCTGCTGGCCCAGGGCAGCATCGACTACATGGTACGCGAGGCCATCGCCTACGGCATCGATCCGATCACGGCCTTTCGCCTGGCCACACTCAACACGGCCGATTGGTTCGGTCTGCGCGACCGAGGCGCTATCGGTCCCGGACGTCTAGCCGATCTGATGATCTTCGATGACCTGGACGCGCCGTCGGCCCGCCAGGTCTACGTCAACGGCGAGTTGGTGGCCGAACACGGCGCCATGGTAAAAGCGCCGCCCATCCGATCCCGACCCATTCCGCCCTCTGTCGCCAGCAGCGTAAAGATCGACTGGGACGCCGTCGATTTGACCATTCGGGCGACGGGTGAAACGATCCGTGCCATCGGCACGCTGCCGGATCAACTGGTGACCGAAGAGCGACTCGTCTCGGCTTCAGTGAAGAACGGCCTGGCCGTGGCCGACCCGAGCCGGGATCTGCTCAAGATGGCCGTCATCGACCGGCACAGCGGCAACAACGGGACCGGACTCGGCTTCATCCAGGGCATGGGTCTGCGGTCGGGCGCCATCGCCGGCACAGCAGCCCACGACCATCACAACCTGGTCATCATCGGCGCGGACGATGCGGACGATGCGGCTGGCCGGCCAGGCCGTCACCGCCATGGGAGGCGGGCTGGTCGTGGTCGATGACGGCGCGGTCGTGGCCTCGCTGGCCTTGCCCATCGCCGGCCTGATGAGCGATCGCCCGGCCGTCGAGGTGAGCGAAGCCTACCAGCATTTGCTTGATGCGGCCGCTGATCAGGGGTCCACACTGCATGATCCATTCATGGCCATGAGCTTCATGGCGCTGGAAGTGATTCCCAAGCTAAAACTGACCGACAAGGGCCTTGTGGATGTCGAACAGTTTCAGTTTGTCGATCTGTTTGTGTAGAAAGAGAAAAGATTTGCCACAGATGAACGCAGATTTTCACAGATGGGACACAGATTTCTTCTGGATTCACGTCTTAATGAAATCATGATTCTCGTAGGTCCGACTTGCAGTCGGACAAGTTTCATTTGCTCGACTGATACTCCTAACCTATGCGACGTAGTCACACTGCAAGTGTGACCTACAAGAACTATGTTGAGAATATCTGCGCCCATCTGCGGTTCCTGTATTCGAACCATCAATAACGAAATTAGCAACAGCGATCACAAAGGAAACCCACCATGTTTGAAAAGATCACCGCCGCACCGCCCGATGCGATCCTCGGTCTGTCCGAGGCATTCAAGAGCGACCCCAATCCGAACAAGATCAACCTCGGCGTGGGCGTGTACAAGGACGCCAACGGCAACACGCCCATTTTGGCCACAGCCAAGAAGGCGGAGCAGATGCTGCTCTCGTCTGAGAAGAGCAAGAGCTACCTGCCCATCGACGGCAACGCCAGCTACGATGCGGCCACACAGAAGTTGATTCTGGGGGCCGACCACGAGATCGTCGCCGGCGGCCGCGCCGCCACCGTGCAGACGCCGGGCGGCACCGGCGCGCTGCGCGTGGCCGCCGACTTCATCGCCAACAACCTGCCGGGCGCACGCATCTGGCTCAGCGCACCGACCTGGCCCAATCATCCGGATGTCTTTACGGCGGCCGGCGTGGAACAGAAGAGCTACCCTTACTTTGACAAGACCTCCAATAGCGTCGATTTTGCTGCCATGTTGGACGCTGTCAAGCAGATCCCGGCCGGCGACATCCTCCTGCTCCACGGCTGCTGCCACAACCCGACCGGCGTCGATCTGACGCTGGAGCAATGGGCGCAGGTCGGCGATGTCATCGCTGAAAACGGCGTGATCCCGCTGGTCGACTTCGCCTACCAGGGCTTTGCCAACGGCATCGAAGAGGACGCTGAGGGGCTGCGCGAACTCTGTCGCCCCGGCGCCGAACTGTTGATCGCCAGTTCGTTCTCCAAAAATTTCGGACTCTACAACGAGCGCGTCGGCGCACTGACCGTTGTGGCCGCCGATGCAGAGTCCGCCCAGACGGCCTTGAGCCAGATCAAGGTTGCCGTACGCCGCAACTATTCCAACCCGCCGGCCCACGGCGGGGCCATCGTCGCCACGGTTCTCACCGATCCCGAACTGCGGGCCGAGTGGGAGCAGGAACTGACCGACATGCGCGAGCGGGTCAACACCATGCGCGGCCTGTTTGTGGAGACGCTCAACGAAAAAGGCGTGGAGCAGGACTTCAGCTTCATCGCCGGACAGCGCGGCATGTTCTCCTTCTCGGGCCTCAATCCCGACCAGGTGAAGGCGCTGCGTGACAAATACGCCATCTACATTGTCGGCTCCGGTCGCATCAACGTGGCCGGCATGACGGAAGCCAATATGGACTACCTCTGCACCGCGATTGCGGACGTATTGGGGTAGCACGCAGTAGGGCTGTGGGGAAGTGGGGCAGTAGGGAGTGTAGCGATGTCTTTTCTCGCTCCCCACTTCCCCACCACCCTATTTCGCCACCACGAACGAAAGAACCCACCCATGAAACAACTTTCCCAACTCGTCGAGTCCGTCCCTGCGTCCGTCACGGCCATGATGATGATGAAGGGGCGCGAACTCAAGGCCTCGGGTCTCGACGTGGTCAATCTGGCCGGCGGCGAGCCTGATTTTGACACGCCGCGCCACATCATCGACGCCGCCTACGCAGCCATGCTGGCAGGCGATACCCACTACCCGCCCTCATTCGGCACACCGGCGCTGCTCAACGCCATCGTGGACAAACTGGCGCGAGAGAACAGTGTGCAGGTCAGACCCGAGCAGATCATGGTCACGCCGGGCGGCAAGTGGGCGCTCTACGCCACCCTGGCGGCCACCACCAATCCGGGCGACGAGGTCCTCATTCTGGATCCGGCCTGGGTCAGCTACGGCCCCATGGTGCAGTTGCAGCGCGCCGTGCCGGTTCATGTGGCGCTGCCTTCGGACGACGACTTCCGCGTCAGCGCAGAGTTGCTCGAATCGCACATCACCGAACGCAGCAAGGTTCTGATGGTCAACAGTCCCAACAACCCGACCGGCCGCGTGCTCACGCGGGACGAGATCGACGCCATCGTCAAGGTTTCCATCGAGCACGATCTCTACGTGATTAGCGACGAAATCTATGAACACATTCTCTTCGATGACGCCGTGCACTACAGTCTGGCGGCCGAGCCGGGCATGGCCGAGCGCACCATCATCATCAACGGCTTCAGCAAGGGCTACGCCATGACCGGCTGGCGTCTGGGCTGGCTGGCTGGGCCCCAGCCGGTGACCAAGCTGGCGCGCACGTTGCAGACCCAGAGCATCACGTCGGCCAACAGTTTCACCATGGCCGCGGGCGTGGCCGCGCTCAACGGCCCGCAGGAGTGCGTCCACGAGATGACCGCCTCCTACGCGGCCCGTCGCCGCTTTATGCTCGACGCGCTGGATGAGATTCCGGGCATTGAGTGTCCGCCGGTGGAAGGCGCGTTCTACGTTTTCCCCAAATTCACGCGTACTCAGAAAAGCAGCCTAGAGATCGGGCAGATCCTGTTGGAGGAAGCGCTGCTGGCCACCACGCCGGGCAGCGCCTTTGGCGCAGCAGGCGAAGGCCACATCCGCTTCAGCATCGCCTCTTCCATGGACGATCTGGAGAAGACGGTGGAACGGCTGGCTCAGATTACACCGCGATTGTAAGGTGAGGAACGGGGAGCGAGGGACGAATTCCAGAGCCCCTCGCCACCCGCCCCATTAACCATTCAAAATTATCAATTCACCATTAATTATTCGTTCAGCCGACCACTGACAATTGATCATCGACAATTGTCAATCGGCAATTCTTCCGGAGCCACACCCCATGGAATGGTACGTCTACCCGCTCGCCATCGCCGCCGGCATCCTGGCCGGCATCATCAATACGCTGGCGGGGAGCGGTTCGCTCGTCACGTTGCCCATGCTCATCTTTCTCGGACTGCCGCCCAGCGTGGCCAATGGCACCAACCGGGTCGGCGTCATTGTGCAGAACATCGTCGGCATCGGCACCTTCAAGCGCAAGGGCGCGCTGGACACGTCCGGCAGCATCTGGTACACGATCCCGGCCATGCTGGGGGCTATCGTCGGGGCCATGATCGCGGTCGATCTCAACGAAGAGGCTATGAACCGGGCCATCGGCATCGTCATGATCATCATGCTGGTGGTGATCCTCGTTGACCCCAAACGTTGGCTGCGTGTGCATTCCGAAGTCACACCAGGACGCCCGAGCATCTTGATGCTGGGCCTCTTTTTCGTCATCGGCATCTACGGCGGCTTCATCCAGGCCGGCGTCGGCATCTTCCTGCTGGCCGGCTTGGTCATGGGCGTGGGCTACAATTTGACCCAAGCCAATGCAGTCAAGCTGGTCATCGTCCTGGCTCTGAGTCTGTCGGCCATCGTGGTTTTCATTGTCAACGACCAGGTCAACTGGTGGTTGGGTGCGCTGATGGCCGTGGGCCAGAGCATCGGCGCCTGGCTGGCCGCGCGCTTTGCCGTCGGCAACCCCAACGCCAACCTCTGGGTGCGGCGGCTGTTGATCACGGTGATCGTGTTGTCGATTTTGAAGCTGTTTGGGGTCCTTGATCTGGTTTCGGGGATCTAGAACTGGAGTGCGATCCTTTGGACCCAGTGCAACTCACCAGAGCCGTCAAGACCGAAGCCGGGCGTCTGGGCTTTGATTATTGCCGTATCGCATCTGTGGACGAAGCCACGCATGCGGATTTTTTTGACGTTTGGTTGGCCCAAGGGCATGCCGGAGAGATGGCATACCTGGAACGAAATGCTGACAAACGGCGCAATCCGGCCTTGCTGGCCGAAGGCGCAGAGTCGGACAGCGAATCGTTTCGCACGATTATCGTGCTGACCGTCAACCACTTCCAGTTTGCGTTGCCCGCCGAGACGCGCGACGATCCCAGCCGCGGCATCATCGCTTCCTATGCCTGGGGCGACGACTACCACGAGATCATACGGCCCCAACTGCATGCCCTGGATGCCTTCATCGCCGGGTTGACCGGTCGCACCACGCGGGGCAAATGTCTGGTCGATACCGGCCCGGTGTTGGAACGCGATTGGGCCATGCGTGCGGGTATCGGTTTCACCGGTAAAAACTGCTGCACGATTCATCCAAACGACGGCAGTTGGCTGCTGTTGGCCACGGTGATGACGCCGGAAGCTCTTGTGCCCGATCCCAAACCGGCACAAACTGTTGGCCGCTCCATCACAGCCGATCAGGTTGCAGCGGGCCTTCCTTGGGCCGACAATCTGGGCGCCTGGTCTTTTGCTGAAACCAAAGAAGAGCACGGCCGACAGTCTTTCGCCACCGGCGCCTGTGGTCGTTGTACACGTTGTCTGGACGCCTGTCCCACCGGCGCCTTCATCGGCCCATTCCACCTTGATCCGCAGCGCTGTATCTCATACTGGACCATCGAGTCGCGCAGCCCCATCCCCCGCGAGCTACGCTCGGCCTTCGGCAATCGCATCTTCGGCTGCGACATCTGCCAGGAAGTCTGCCCTTGGAATCAACGCCTGGCAGAACGGCAGCCCCTGTTGCCCGGCCTGCACGCGCAGCTGGCACGCCTGGCTCCACCGCTGCTTGAAGGGTTTTCCCCGGACACGCCCTACTGGTTGGATCAGACCGCCTTCAGCACCCACTTCCGCCGTTCGCCCATCAAACGGGCCAAACGGGCCGGCATGTTGCGCAACGTCTGCGTGGCCCTGGGCAACTGGGCCGATCCGTCGACCGTGCCCGCGCTTCAACTGGCCCTTGCCGACGAGCATCCGCTTGCACGCGGCCACGCTGCATGGGCGCTAGGGCGAGTCCGTTCTCGGCATCAGTTCCCTCTCGCCGCCACAAACTTAGAGAAGGCCCTGGCAGCCGAAACCGATCCGTGGGTCGTTGAAGAAATCCAATTGGCTCTTCATGATCACTAATCTCCCCAATCCCCCGCCCCGGAAACTTTCCCCAACCGATTGCGTAAAGATCGATAGTCGGATCAAAGCGGGTTGTTGCACCTCTGGTGCTATGCTACAATTTCGAAAACACCACTGGGCAACCAGCCTCATACATGTCTGAACTGGTAGAGCTAAAGCAGCGCAAAGCAATAGTTCGCTTCAACTTCAGCGGCATTTTAGACAGGCCCTGGCAAGGAGGAATGGATGGATATTGGACGAGCAATCACATTTTTTTCAGAAGATGATCATTGGATACAGAAGGTCGGCATCGGCATCGGCGTTGTGCTGATCAGCATGTTGCTGTCGCCGCTTCTGGTCGGTTTCATCGGCTTCTTCATTCTCGGCGGCTATGCAATTCGGCTGCTTCAGAATGTGCGTGACGGAGAAGCGCAGCCGTTACCGGAATGGGATGACTGGGGTGGAGACTTGGCCCGCGGCTTCAAGTATGTGATCGTAACCTTGGTCTGGTCACTGGCCGCCTACTTGATGATGGTCCCGATGTTCATCGGTGGCGCATTGGCCGACAGCGGCGACGTGGGTGCATTCATCGGCTCAGCCATCATGATCTGCACCTCCTGTCTGTTGATGCTCTACGGCATCTTTGTCGCGCTGGCATCCCCTGGCTTCACCATCTCCTTTGCCCATGACGAGCATATCGGCAGCGGCCTCAAGGTCACCAAGATCTGGCGGTGGACCCAGGCCAACTTGGGCCAGGTGATCATCGTGATGCTGGTAGTCTTTGCTGTCAGCTTTGTCGTCAGCATGCTGGCCGGTCTTCTGGGCCTGATTCTCTGCGTGATCGGCCTGGCTGTGACAATACCGTTTAGTGTGCTCTTCCTGACCCTATTTCAGTACAATCTGTACGGTCAGTTGGCTCGCGAACATCCGATGTACGATAGCCCGAGCGCCGACCCGGGGCCGCTGCTGCCGTCGGGTCCAGTAGTCGATGACGTTGCGCCAACATTGGCCACCGCAGTCGAACCGGATGTGATCATCCCGCCGGCGCCGGCCGACGCGATTGACGACGCCGGCGAGGCGGTCGAAGCAGTCGCCACCGAGGTTGTTGAAACCAGCGACGAAATCAGCGCCGACGTCAACGATATTGTCGAAGCGAGCGCCGAGGTCTCAGGCGCAGACGAACCGAGTCAAGAGAGTGGCGAAGTGACGTCATCCGACGATGACCAGGTTCAGAAGTCTGATGGGTAACGACGGCCGAACCGAACATTGATGTAACGCCGGTTTTATGTGAAAAGGGTAGGCCCAGGTCTGAAACCTGGGCCTACCCTTTTTGCATAATGAGATTTTGAGGAGTAGGGCAGTGAGGATATCTGCCCTACGATCTAGGCGATCTCTTCAACTATCCCTACAAACAATCGGTGCCAGCGCAGATCAGCGGTTAGCTCGGGGTGAAAGGCGGTAGCCAGAATTGGCCCCTGGCGAACGGCGACGTGTACGATCTCGCCGTCGCGGCCGGGCAAAGCCGCCAGTGACTCAACCATTGGCCCCATCTCCACGATCGCCGGGGCGCGGATGAAGACAGCCGGATACGGTTCGTCGCCCAGTCGAGGAGCGTCCAACAACGTCTCGAAGCTGTTGACCTGGCGGCCGAAGTAGTTGCGGTTGACTGTCACATCCAGGCCGCCGATCAGTATCTGCCCGCCCAGTTTCTGACCCGTGGCCCGCTCAGAGAGCAAGATCATGCCGGCGCAGGTGCCCCAGGTGGGCTTGCCGCCGGACACCCAATCGCGCAGCGGCTCGACCAATCCCCAGCGCTGCGCGATCAGGCCCATGGACGTGCTCTCGCCGCCGGGAATCACCAGGCCGTCCAGGCCACTCAGTTGTTCGGGTTTGCGCACTTCAATCGCCTGAACGCCAAGCCGCCCAAACAGTTTAACATGTTCGGCAAACGCGCCCTGCAAAGCCAGCACGCCGATGGTTGTGGGGTGGGTAGGTGTCATTTTGTCTCGTTGGTTGCTTACGTATTTGATTGGGGAGTAGGGGCGTGGGGATGTGGGGTACTGGCAGACTTGGTCGTGCATATAGACCAAGCGGCAAGCGGCAAGGCATTCGTCTACACCCTACTGCCCCACATCCCCACTGCCCCACTCTCCAAGCCCCTACCACCCGCGCCGGGCCAGACGTTCCTGCTCGGACAGCGAGTCGACGTTGATGCCGACCATGGGCTCGCCCAGGTTCATGCTCACCTCGGCCAGCACCATGGGATCGTTGTAGTGGGTGACGGCCTGCACAATGGCCTTGCCCCGTTCGACCGGGTTTCCACTCTTGAAGATGCCCGATCCGACGAAGACGCCGTCGACGCCCAACTGCATCATCAGCGCGGCATCGGCCGGCGTGGCCACACCGCCGGCCGCAAAGTTGACGACCGGAAGCCGGCCCAACAGCGCAGTCTCCTTGACCAACGCGTAGGGCGCCTGGATATCCTTGGCGTAGGTGAATAACTCGTCTTCATCCATGGATGCGATGCGACGGATGGCCCCCTGGACGCTGCGAGCATGGCGAACAGCCTCGACCACGTCACCGGTGCCGGCCTCGCCCTTGGTGCGGATCATGGCCGCGCCTTCGGCAATGCGACGCAGCGCCTCGCCCAGGTTGCGGCAGCCGCAGACGAAGGGCACTTCAAACTTGTGCTTGTTGATGTGATGTTCTTCGTCGGCCGGCGTCAGCACCTCGCTCTCGTCGATGTAGTCGACGCCGATGGCCTGTAGAATCTGGGCCTCGACAAAGTGACCGATGCGGGCCTTGGCCATCACCGGAATCGTGACGGATTCGATGATCTTCTTGATCATGTCCGGGTCGCTCATGCGGGCCACGCCGCCGTCGCGGCGGATGTCCGCGGGCACACGCTCCAGCGCCATGACCGCGCAGGCGCCGGCTTCCTCGGCGATGCGAGCCTGCTCTGGCGTGACAACATCCATGATGACGCCGCCCTTCAACATTTGCGCCATCCCGGCCTTGACAGCAAACGTGCCGGTGACGGCGCCGTTTTCATTCTGTAGATTACTCATGCTTCCCCCCTGCATCCCTGCAAAAAATTCTCGTTGTCAATCTTTCGGACAGAGTCTCCATTGGCGGCGGTGATCGACCATTCAGACCGCCTTTGTCCACAATCCTGACTAGATAGTATACAGCACGCCAAGCGTTGGAGCGTAACACGGACCCCAAATGCACGCCAAAACGGTGGCCCATTCGGCGATGCTTTGGCGCCAACAGACCAAAATCAGATAGGTGTGCTCAACTCATTTTGAAACACACCCAAATCAAATGGACGCCCCGTTCGGGACGTCCATTTGATTCAGATCCATCTACTCCGATGGGGCGCGGATGACGCGGATTCGACAGATTCTCAGGGACAAATCAATAGAAATCCATCCTGATCCGCCCGGATCCGTGCAATCCGCGTCCCATTCTCTTTCACCCCGACAAACTGCTAGTACTCCGTGTTGGCATACGGGTTGTTGGATGTGTTCGATCCCTCCCGCCACCAATAGACCTGCACATAGGCGTTGCCGGTGCGCTCGTAGTACTCGATCACGACCTCATGATCGCCGGCGCCGACGCCATTGAAGGTGTTCTGGACCTCCTTATTGCCGTCGCTCCAGGCATCGATGACCCGGTGGCCGTCCAGGTAGACGCGCACGCCGTCATCGGACTTGGCCTTGAAGGTGAAGTCCCCGGCGTCAAAGTAGTAGGTTGCGCGGAAACGGGCTGACCAGTTGTCGTCGGGGATGATGCCCGGTGCCGGTGAGCCGGTCCCCCAGTTTTTGTCCAACGGATAGGGTGTGCGTGCTTCGACTTGGACCAAGGCCGGACCGCCCGCCAGATCGGGATTCGTGAAGTACGACGCTTCCCAATCGCCCTTATTTGGCGTCGGCGCCGGCGTGGTGTTCTGATAGGTGGCCCATGAGAAGGCTAGCGAGGCCAACCCGGTGCCCTCGAAATACTCGACCGTGATCGCATGGTTGCCGGATAGCGAACGATCGGCCGTACTTGTGCGTGCCGAACCGGCATTCCAGTCGTCAATGATGATCTGGCCGTCGATGTAGACGCGCACGCCATCATCATAGGTGGCTGAGAAACGGTAGTTACCGGCTGCAAAGTTGACGGTTCGTTCGTAGCGCGCCGAGAAATAATCCGACTGCACTGCCGGGTTGGGGCTGCCGTTGCCCCAGTTGAAGTTGATCTCGGCTACATCTTGGACGACGGCCGGCGCCCCGGAGAGGGTCTGATTGTTGAAGTATGAGGCCTTCCAACCGGTGTAGACCGGTGTCGGCGGCTGGACCACAGCCGGTGGCTGCACGGCGATGATCGGAATGCTGTCCGGGTCTGCGACCGTTCTCACCACGGAATCGGATATCCAGCCGGCGATGCCATTGGCGCAGTCGAGCAACCACCAACTGTTGTCTGTGTTGCGTCCCGTGATCGGACAGACCTGGTTCATCTTCAATTGACCGACAACGGAATAGGCCGTGCCCGGACCGGATCGCACATTGGCCACGTCGACGCGCACAATGGCAACCGAGGTGCCTGTGCCGGGCGATGAGCCTTCGGACCCACTGGTGGGCGGCGGCCCCTCAGACTGGATGTTGGAAACGATGATCTCCGGCTTGTTCGACATGCGGCCATTTGGGTAGAGCGTGCCCCAAACTTTGACTGTCGTATCCGTGCCCTGATCGCGATAGGCCGTGATTTCAGCCTCGATTTCCGGCGTCTTGCCGACAAGGCCGTAGAGTACGTTATCGTTGGTCACCAGGAAGGTGTCAAACGGCTGGTTGTTGGCTTTCTGCAGCACACCCGGCAACGCGAAGATCGGTTCGGTCTCCTGGGCTGCCGGCGCCGGTTCAACCGAAGTCGGCAGTGCGCTCGCCATTGCCGGCACGGCCAGCAACGCTATCGCAATGCCGATCAACAGACCGAGCAGGGCAAAGAGGGGGTTCTGACGTAATTGTATGCTCATGATATCTGCCTCAGATCTCCTTGTGATGAGATGGAATGGCCTCACGCCGTGAACTACTGGCTTTCAGGCATCGCAATGGACAGGGACTTGAAGACCGCGTCCAGATCTGCAAGATTCGGCGCCCAATCGGACGGTTCAAGTCCATTGAGCATATCCGTTGTCTGTTGCATATAGGTCGCAAAATCGTTCTCGATGGCCTGCTGTTGCTCAGGTGTCATCTCCTCCATCGAACCGGGCAAGGCGGATGTGGTCACCGGCCAGCGCATAGAGACATAGAAGCGACCATCCTCGGTCAGACCCTGGACATAGTAGTCAGTCTGTCCATTCAGCACCGGCGACGCATCCTGGGAGAGGCGACCGACAAAACGCACGCCGTTGCCGCTGCCAAAATCAATGTATTGAGTCTGGACAGCCAGATCGTTGACGGCGCCCGGCGGAGGAAGAATCGGCATCGGCGCCGCGGACGTGGCGGGCTGTTCTGCAAGCAGCGTCTGCAAGGCAGTCACTGTCTTGGCAATGGTCTCATTACCGGCGTCCTGCCACAGGTTCACATACTCTTCGACCGGGTAGATCACGATGTAGGGACCGCCCTCCGCCAGCGCCTGGGGCGCAGGCAGATAGTCAAACGTGATCACGGCACGGGCCGGTGCACCGACAGGCGCCGGCGGCATGCTGGCATCGTAGGGCGTCGGCAGCAGAACCTGCCAGTGGTAGGAGGTGGCAAGCTCGCCGGGATCGACGGCGATGGCATCCTGAGGAATCAGATCAGTCGGCCGGTGAACTTGATCGGCGGTTGCATCTGCAAGTTGGAAGAGCATGTTGCCGGCGTCCATCTTCAGATTGAGCGCCAGTACATCGTCGTTCTCGACATAGGTGACCACATCGCCGAGCAGACGCAGATAGTCGTCGGAGAGCGAATCGGGCGAACAGATCGCACGCGTGACGGCCACGATGTCAACGGTCAGCGAACTGCCGTCAAGTTGGTAGCTGCCGCTGCCGTTGTTGCAATCGGCCACCACGTTGGCTGAACCGTCGGGACTGAGCAGGAGCGTGTAACGATCCGGGATTGTCGACAAAGATCTGGCTGCCGTCACCGCTCTCAAATTCGAAGAAGTGCCATTCGACGCCGACAATGCCGTCTCGGACCGCCGGTTGGGACTCGGCTGCCGCATCCTCTGCGGCACGCACCGTCTGCGGGCAGTGACGCTTCACCCGGATCGCCGACCATCGGCACCAGCGTGCTGGACGTTTCAACCAGTTCATCGCCCTCCAGCGCATAGGTGTTGATGACATGCTCGGTCGGACAACACATGGGGTCGGTCGGGCCGGATTGGACCATGTCTACGACCACCTGGTTGTCCTCGATGGCGATCGAGTTGATCTGAACGCGGTCGCCCAAACTGGTGGTCGCCACATTGACCGGCGTGCCATCCTGCTCCATGACCACAGCCAGGTCATAGAACGTACCGCTGCCGCCGGGGTTGGTTACCAGGACGACTGCGGCAGCCGGCTGGCCGTTCAGTTCACCTACAGCCACCTGATCCGTCAGGCTCACTTCGATTTTGCTGGCGGAACCGGGCGCAGCTTCTTCGCTATATGTCCCGTCTTCCAGCGGTGCAGTGCCGCCGGCCGTATATTCGGACTTGTACTCCATATTGGCCAGCGACTCCGTCAGATCGCCTGGCGCTGCCGAGTCGCGCAGCAGTCGAGTGACGCTGATGCCGCTTTTCGCCTGTGCAGCGCTGTCGCTGGCCGCCGTGTAGTCTGCCACCAGCGAACCTTCGCTGGTGCGCAACTGGAGGCGGTCGCCGTCGATGCTGTAGACGTTGGCCATCTCCAGCGCGGCCAGATAGAGCGCCTCTTGCTCCATGACGCCTTCAGGTTCGGCGCACATCATCATGGTCACCGCGGCCGGGCCGATCTTGATGTTCTCGTCGTCGGCTTCGTAGCCGGCAGTGTAGTTGTTGCAGCCGGCCGAACCGGAGAGCGTGCCGTCCTCGCCGAAGACCGCTGTGATCTCGGTGTCGATGGCGATGGAGACCACGGCCTGCTTGCCGTTGTTGTAGCCGATGGCGTTCCAGGTCGTGCCGGTAAGCGATGTCGGGATTCGCTCATCGTAGGTGACGACGGTGCGTCCGCTCTCATTCAAAATGCGCAACTGGTTGTTGACGATGGCGTAGCTGGCTGCGCTGGTCAGCGCAGCGGTGTAGGCCGCTGCCTGGTCCATGATCGGACCGGGACAGGCCATCATGGTGCCCATCAACTCCGGTCCCACGGTCAACGACGTGCCGTCGACGGTGTAGGATGCCGGCGTAGTTGTTGCAGCCGTCAGTGCCGCTGACCCTGCCGTCCTCAAAGAGTGCGGTCACTTCGACGTCGGGCAACGATCTCGATCGGCTCACCGTCCTCGTCGGCCAGGGCGACCATCTGCCAGGGCGTGCCCTCCAGTGTCGGGCCGACCTCGGTGGCGCTGACTTCTTCGATCAGCGTGTACTTCAGCGACGAGCCGCCTGCGGGCGGATTGGCCACCTCTTCAACATTGACCAACAGTTCGTACTCGTAGCCGGGGACATAGTCGAAGCCCTCGATCTGGTTGTAGAAGAAGGTGTACTCGCCGTCCGGCTCGGTCTTGACCAGCATACAGGTCATGGGGCCTTCACCCACGCAGTCGACCTGGGTCGGACCGACATAGAGCGTGGTCTCTTCGCCGTCCAGTGATTCAGCCGATGCCTCGGGCTGCATGGCGGTGCTCTCTTCCTGACCGCTATCTGCCGGCGGCGTCAGCGGCTGAATACAAGCCGCAAAGGCCATGGTCAGTATGGTCAGCACACCCACCAGTACTACTGATTTTATTTGCATTCCGCGTCCTTTCAGAAATCCGTTGTTGTTTTTTTGAGAATTGCGCCGAGATTCATGAATCGAAGACATGCCGGCTGAACAGCCCGGCTCTGCACGTTAACGTCTGAAGCCAGGCACAGAAAGTGAACCCGATTCGACTTATTGAACGACCGGTGTATCACTTTTGTTTCGCCATTTACGGCAATTTGTGCAGCCATGATACCAGAGGTATACCTCTGATATCACAACCATGCACGGCACGTTGTTCAGCGTCTGTCTCAGGTCTGCCTCAGGTCTGCCTCAGAGATGTACAGGTGAGCCATCCGAGGTGAATGGGCCTGCGACGAAAGATCGGCTTGGAAACCACGCTGACGCGTTATGCCATGTAGAAAAATGGCGCTATACTGACGGACAGTTTTCATACGCCCTGAGAAGGTCAGCTTACCAACCAACACGGTATTTGTGAATGTCCTCTTCGTCTCCAACATCTCTGTCGTCAAGCCCATCACCAATTCGCACGGCACAGATCCGCACTGCACAGATCCGAACTGCGCAAGTAGACATAGCGCCGGGCATGATAGACCTGGGGATCGGCCAGCCCGGCTTTGATCTGCTGCCGCTGGAGATCATGCGCCAGGCCAGCGCCCATCGACTGGGCCAGGGCGATCCGGACATGTTGAACTACGGCAACGAACAGGGAGATGGCCTATTTCGCCTTGAACTGGCGGCGTTTCTGGGCCGGCATTACGGCCATCCGGTCTCTGCCGACAACCTGTTCGTGACCTCGGGCGCGTCCCAGGCTCTCGATCTGATCTGCACGCTCTTCACCCGGCCCGGCGACACGATCTTCGTCGAAGAGCCGTCCTATTTTCTGGCTCTGCGCATCTTTGCCGACCACCACCTCAATGTGGTCAGTATCCCTATCGACGAGCAAGGAATGAAGGTTGATGCACTTGCCGAGACGCTGAAAAGCCAACGGCCGCGTTTCGTCTACACCATCCCGACCTTTCAGAATCCCACCGGCGTCACCCTCTCTCAGGCACGGCGAGATCAATTGGTGGCGCTGAGTCTTGAATACGACTTCCTGATTGTGGCCGATGAGGTCTACCATCTGCTGAACTATCGTGAAGAGGCGGACGTCGCTGCGTTGCCCACGCCTTTTGCCGCCTACGTGACCGGCGAGAAGATCGACCAGGACGCAGCCGGCGACAACGTGCTCTCAGTCGGCTCGTTTTCCAAGATCCTGGCGCCGGGTCTGAGGCTCGGCTGGATCCAGGGATCGACTGAACTGGTTCGTCGCTTCGTCACCTGCGGCATGGTCGACAGCGGCGGCGGGCTCAACCCATTGACGTCGTCGATCGTGCGTAGCCTCTTGGAACTGGGTCTGCAAGAGACATATTTGGCCACGCTCAAAGCGACCTATGGCCGTCGAGTGGCGCTGCTGGACGACGCGCTGCGAACCCAGTTGGGCGATCAGATCGCCTACGTTCGACCCGCAGGCGGCTTCTTCTTCTGGGTTCGACTGGCCAACGGCATGGACGCCGAAACGCTGTTGTCAATAGCCCGACAACAAAACGTCGCGTTCCAGCCCGGCGTGCGCTTTTCCAGTCGCCAGGCGCTACGCGATTGCCTGCGCCTGAGCTTTGCATTTTATGGGGAAGACGACTTGGCGGAAGGCGTTGCCAGGCTTGCGCAGGCGCTGGCAGCCGTTCGATGGCGATGGAAGATTCGCGGCAAATGCCCATGGTTCTGGCGTAGGACGGTCTGATGTCCCTCACATTCTTCGAAGAACCAAACAGAGGACAAACAGATGACTGAACCAGGGGAACTCCAGATCCCTACCATCGACGAAATCCGGGCGCTGCGAGCGCGCATCGATCCCTACGTGGTCGAGACGCCGGTCTGGCGCTGGGACAACCAGGAGTTGCGCGAGGCGCTCGATGAAGAGACCGAGGTCATCCTCAAGCTCGAACTCTTCCAACAGACCGGCACCTTCAAGCCGCGTGGCGCGCTCAGCAACATGCTCGACATGGACGCCGACGCGCTTGCACGCGGCGTCACCGCCATCAGCGCGGGCAACCACGCCATCGCCGTCTCGTACGCGGCGGCGATCCTGGGGACCGACGCCAAGGTCGTCATGCCCCAGAACGCCAACCCGGCGCGTGTCGAACGCTGTCGCGCCTACGGAGCCACCGTCGAGCTGATGCCCGACATCCACCAGGCCTTCGACCGCGTGCGCCAGATCGAGGAGGAAGAGGGCCGTCTCTTCGTCCATCCCTTTGAAGGGTTCCAGACCATCCTGGGCACGGCCACGGTCGGCCTGGAATGGTGCGAACAGGCTCCTGACATGGACGCCATCATCGTGCCCATCGGCGGCGGCGGGCTGCTGGCCGGCATCGCCACGGCGGTCAAGCAGATGCAGCCCAACTGTCGCGTCTTCGGCGTCGAGCCGGAGGGCGCGGACACCATGCACCGCAGCTTTGCCAGCGGCGAAACCGCGTCCATCGACAAGGTGCGCACCATCGCCGACAGCCTGGGTGCGCCCTACACCATGCCCTATTCCATGGACGTCTGCCGTCAGTTTGTGGACGAGCTGGTCATGATCGACGACGATCAGATCCGTGCGGCCATGGCGCTGCTCTTCCGCGGCATGAAGCTGGCCGTCGAACCGGCGGGCGCCGCAGCCACGGCCGCGCTCTGCGGTCCGCTGCGCGAGCGTCTGCGCGGCCAACGTGTCGGCGTCATCGTCTGCGGGGCCAACATTGACGTGGCGACGTTTGCGGCGCTGGCACGGCGGAGATCGAGAAAAGATTTGTCGGGATAGACACAGATAGCACGATATTCACAGATAGTCGTGTCTGACAATCAATCATCTGTGATCATCCGTTATCTGTGTCATCTGTGGCAAAAAACGATCAACATTCAGATAGCAAGGGGAACACCATGCTCGACAAAGCAACTGCACTCAAAGACGAAATCATCCGACTGCGGCGAGACATCCACGCCCACCCGGAATTGAGCTTCCAGGAAGTACGCACGGCCCAGCTTGTGGCCGACACGTTGGCCGAGATCGGCATCGAGAATGTGCGCACCGGCGTCGGCCGCACCGGCGTCGTGGCCCAGATCGGCAGCGGCGAGGGGCCGACCATCGGCATCCGCGGCGACATGGACGCGCTGCCCATCCAGGAGGCGGTCGATCTGCCCTTCGCGTCCGAGGTTCCGGGCGTCATGCACGCCTGCGGCCACGATGCCCACACGGCCATGCTGCTGGGCGTGGCCCATCTGCTCCAGCAGAGCTATGTCGAAGAGGGCGAAAAGTGGCAGGGCAACGTGCGTCTGCTCTTCCAGCCGTCTGAGGAAGCCTTCGACGCCAACGGCATCAGCGGCGCCACCGCCATGTTGACCGACGATGCCATGGTCGGCGTGGACAAGGTCATCGCGCTGCACGTAGCCTCGATGCGAGAGTCGGGCAAGATGCAATTCGACGATGAGTACAGCTTGGCCGCGGTCGACAGCTTCGAGGTCTGGATCCGCGCCACCGGCAGCCATGGGGCCTATCCCCACGAGGGCACCGATCCGTTCTACATGCTCAGCGTCGTCCTGCCCGCACTCTACGGCATTCCGTCGCGGCGCATCAATCCGCTGGAGCAGTGCGTGATCAGCCTGGGCGAGATCAGCGGCGGCGCGGCCCCCAATGTCATCCCCAGTGAAGTCTACATCCAGGGCACCATTCGCAGCTTCAAGCAGGAGATCCGCGAGCAGTTGTGGGCCGAGTTGGAGCAATGCTTCAAACTGGTCGAAACCATGGGCGGGTCGTATGAGTTTGTGCTGACCAAGGGCTATCCGTCGCTCTACAACGACGTCCAGGTCAACAACTGGATGCGTGAGGTTGCTGCAGATCTGGCAGGTGCAGAGAATGTCGTCGACAAACCGTTCGGCATGGGCGCGGAGGACTTCGCCTACATGGCCCAGGCCGCACCGGGCGCCATGTTTATGCTGGGCGCGCAGGTCCCGAATGGCGGCAACCACCACACGCCGCTCTTCGCCATCGACGAAGAGGTCTTCCCGCTGGGCTCCGCCGTGCTGGCAGAGACCGCGCGGCGGTATGTCATGGGGGAGCTGGACTAGGACATTTTTGCCACAGATAAACGCGGATAGGCACGGATGGGACACAGATTGTATCCGTGGTTTATCAGTGAAAATCTGCGCCTATCCGCGTTCATCTGTGGTTTCTGCTTTTTCATCAATGCTGAGGAAATCATGAGCTACACACTGTTTCGCAACGGCACACTGATTGACGGCAACGGCGGCGCACCGGTTTTGGACGCGGCCGTGTTGGTGAAGGACAATCTGATTGTTGAAGTGGGCGCCGCCGTTGAGGTCACCGTGCCCGAAGGCGATGTCACGGTCATCGATGCATTGGGCGGCACGATACTGCCCGGCTTCATCGACACCCACGTCCACATCATGATCGAGGGCGTCAACATGGCCAAGATGATGACCGAGCCCTTCTCGCTCAAGTTCTATCAAGCGGCCAGGCACATGCGCAACACCATCGACGCCGGCATCACCAGCGTGCGCGACGCAGGCGGCGCCGATCTGGGCGTCAAGACCGCGGTCGAGCAGGGGCTGATCGTCGGCCCGCGCATGCAGATCAGCATCACGGCGCTGAGCATCACCGGCGGCCATGGCGACGGCTGGATGGCCTCGGGCGCGTCCTTCGATCTGATGCCGCCCTATCCCGGCATGCCCGATCGCCATCTGCGACGGCGTGGAGGAAGTGCGCAAGAAGGTGCGCGAGGTGCTGCGCGCGGGGGCCGAGGTGGTCAAGATCTGTTCCACCGGCGGCGTGCTCAGCCCCACCGACCATCCTGAATTCACCCAGTTTTCGCCCGCCGAGCTGGACGTCATCGTCCAGGAAGCGGCCTATCGACGGGGCGTCAAGGTCATGTCCCATGCCCAGGGACTGGAGGGCATCAAGAACGCGGTGCGCGCCGGCATCCACTCCATCGAACACGGCATCTTCCTGGACGACGAGGTCATCGACATGATGATTGCGCAAGGGAACATTCCTGGTGCCGACGCTGCTGGCGCCGTTGGCCGTGGTCGAGATCGGCGAGGCCACGGGAACGATGCCGGAATATGGCTTGCGCAAGGCACGCGAGGCCATCGACACCCATCGCGAGAGCATCGCCCGGGCCTATCGGGCCGGCGTCAAGATCGCCATGGGCACCGATGCCGGCGTCATGCCCCACGGCACCAACCTGCGCGAGCTTGGGCTGATGTGCAACATCGGCATGAGTCCCATGGAATCGATCGTGGCCACGACCAAGGTGGCGGCTGAGTGTCTCGAATGGCAGGATCGCCTGGGCACGGTCGAGCCGGGCAAACTGGCCGACATCGTCGTCGCCGGTGTCGATCCGTTGGTGGACATCCGTGCGCTGGAGGATGTGGACAACATCAAGCTCGTCATGAAGGACGGCGTGGTGTTGAAAGACATTCGGGGGTAGAGAGAAGGAGCAGAAGAACCCTCAGCAGAGGCGACCAGCCGTTCATATTCCTCGAACGGGATCACGGCCCACTCTGGTTTTCCATTCTTTTCAATCAACTGTACAGTCATCGATACACCTCACCACGGGGCGCCACTTTCATCACAACAATGCGCAGAATATCGTCCTCGATTTCGTAAATGATTCTCCAATCGCCGACGCGTAATCGGCAGTCTGAGTGACTGGACAATCGATTTGCAAACGGCTAGATATTGAACTATTGTCGTGTCAAGGCTGATTTGAGCAAAACCTCCGGGAGGGGGCCTGCCGCAAACAGAGATGCTGTGGTTAATCCTCCCGGAGGTTCAATCGATCATTTCACGCTTGACACGACACTATACCTTCCTTTAGAAAATCCGTGCAAACCCGCTCAATCCGGTCTTCCCGTGCTCTATCCAGCCCGTTCATATTTGCCAAGGAAAATAACCATGATCGATCCGCAACTAAAAGACAAAATCGTCCTGATCACCGGCGCCAATCACGGCATCGGCGCGGCCACGGCGCGGGCATTGGCCGCGGTCGGGGCCAAGGTTTTCATCTCGTACTTTCGTGAGCCGACAATCTATTCGGACGAGGAATTGGCCATGGCCAAGGACGAGGCTGTCGGCGGCGACAAGCTCTACCGGGCCTTCCAGCGACAGACGGCCGATGGGTTGGTCGAGGAGATCCGCGCTGCCGGCGGCCAGGCCGCGGCCATGGAGGCCGATCTGGGCGACGTCGCCAACGTGCCTGCGCTGTTTGACGCCTGCGAGGCAGCGTTCGGTCCTGTGGACGTGCTGATCAACAACCACACGGTCTGCATTCATGAGACCTTCGACCCGTCGTTGACCAGCGATGAGGGGGCAACGATTTCTCTGCCCACGCCCGAGGTGATCGATCTGCACTTCACGGTCAACACGCGCGGCGTGGTGATGATGATGGCCGAGTACGTCAAGCGCTATCTGGCCCGCGGCGCGACCTGGGGCCGCATCATCAACACCAGCACCGACGCGGCCCACGCACATACGGCCAACATCAGCTACGCAGCCTCCAAGCACGCCATCGAATCCTACAGCCGCTCTGCCGCCGCTGAACTGGGCAAATATGGCATCACCGTCAACATCTTGGCCCCCGGCCCGATCCAGACCGGCTACATCACGCCTGAGTCGGAAGTGATGATCAACGAGGGCACGCCGCTGGGTCGGCTGGGCACGCCTGAGGATGTGGCCGACGTCATGGTCTTTCTGGCCTCGGAACAGGCTCGCTGGTTGACCGGCCAGTTGCTCTACGTCGGCGGCGGTTGGCGCATGCATCAGTGAGTCTATAGACCTTCAACCGCTATCCACCTGCAGCCAGCCGCCGCCCCATTCATCCGCATGCCACCGGCCGCGGATGACCAGCGGCTGCCACGGCTTGGGCGAAGACAAACCCTTTGCGCCGATGGCCACGAGATAGGTCTGCCGGTCGCCGATGAAAAAGCCGCGCCCGCCGGGCCAGCCGGGCAGACGTGTGCAACGCACCACGATGGGCCGGCCTGCGGATGCCGGCACGTCGATCAGTGACAGCATCTGCCGGCCGGCAGACGCTTCGGACAGTTCGATGGCGTCCAGCGGATGGTCGGTGAGGGGCTGGCCCAGGATGTGCTGCTCCCACTGAAGCCGCTGGCGGATCGTCTCCGGCGGCGGTCGATGAGCGGGGAAGCTGAAGGCCATCTGCTGGGCGCCGCCGGCCCGCCATAGCTCGGTCGACTCTTCGAGCATGGCCGCGCGGCTTTCGCCCAGTCCGTCGAGCGCGCCGCACTGAATCAGGTGGCGAATCTCCTTGGCCTGCAACGGCACGCGGCGCAACAGGTCAGCCAGATCAACGAAGGGACTCGCTTTTCGTTGGCCCATGATTTCGGCGACCGCACTGCGGCGCAGATCGCGCACCTGGCCCAACCCCATCCACAACACCGGCACGTTGTCATGGCGGGTCAGCGTGAATTTGCGACCGCTCTCGTTGACATGGGGCGGACGTACGTCGATGCCCAGACGGATGGCCTCGGCAATGTAGATCGCCTGGTGATGAAAGCCGCCCCAATCGACCAGACGTGCGGCGCAGAACTCGGCCGGCCAGTGAGCCTTGATGTAGGCTGAGCGATAGCTGACATCGGCGTAGGCTGTGGCGTGCCCCTGGTTGAAGCCATACCCGGCGAAGGCCTCCACCTGCTCCCAGAGTGTGGCCGCCTGCGCGGGCGTGAAACCAGGACCGTCCGGCTGCGGTCGTCGACAACCGGCCACGAAGCGTTCGCGCATGGCCTTCATTTCGTCCGTCTGAAATTTGCTCATGCCGCGGCGCAGATGATCCGCCTCTTCCCAACTCAACCCGGCAATCTCTCTGGCCACGCGCAGGATCTGTTCCTGGAAGAGCAGCACGCCCTTGGTCGTGTTGAGGATCGGCTCCAGCGCCGGATGCAGGTAGTGGACCGGCTCCTCGCCCCGGTAGCGGCGGATGAAGGCCGGGGCCATGCCGCCGGTGGCCGGCCCCGGTTTGAAGAAGGCATTGGCAACGGCCAGGTCACGCACCGTTCGCACTTTGAGCTGGCGCAGCGTGCGCTTGCGCCCCGGTCGAATCGCACTGGAAGACGCCGATGGTGTCGCCCTGGCTCAGCATCTGTTCGGTCTCGGCATCGCCCTCCTCGATCTGTTCGAGACTGAAGCCGGCATCGTGGTGCTTGCGCACCAGCGCGGCGGCATCGGCCAGCACGGTCAGGGCGCGGATGCCCAGCAGGTCGATCTTGGGCAGCCCGATCTGCTCCACATCGCCGTGGTCGAACTGGGTGATGGTGAAACCCTTGGCCGTCCATTGCAGCGGCAGATGGTCGGTGAGCGGCCCCGGCGTGATGACCAGGCCGCCGGGATGGATGCTCAGGTGGTGGGGCGTGCCGACGATGGCGTAGGCGTCGCTCAGCACCTGGCGCTCTCTGGGATCGTCGACCTGCTCCAGGATGTCGGACAGTTTGCGTTTGTCACGCCGGCGCGGGTCCGGATGCCAGCCGCCGGGCAGCATTCGGGTCAGTCTGACTGATTTCGGCGGCGTCAAGACCGTAGGCCTTGCCCGTCTCGCGCACGGCTGACTTTGGGCGCATGGTGCTGATGGTGGCGACCAGGGCCACATGGTCGGCTCCATAGGTATCGCGGACGTAGTTGAGCACCTCGTCGCGGCGCCGGCTGCAAAAATCGAGATCGATGTCGGGCGGGGTGATGCGGGCCGGGTTCAGGAAACGCTCAAAGAGCAGATCGTGCTCGATCGGATCGACGGTGGTGATGCCGGTGCAGTAGGCGACCAGCGAGTTGGCGACGCTGCCGCGGGTGCTGACCGGGATCTTGTTTTCTCGGGCATAGTGCACGATGTCCGCCACCACCAGGAAAAGCGGCGCAAAGCCATGCTCGTTGATGACCGATAGTTCACGTTGTAGACGAGCAGTTGCCTCACTAGAGACGCAAAATTTTGCGTCTCTACGCTGCATACAGCTGCGCCAGCCCGGCGGTTGCCAACGTGGAGAGCGCCTCGTCATCCGGAGTGTCCGCGGCCATGTCCGGCGGCAGCGCCGGCCTGGGCCAGACCGGATGGCTGTCCGGCAGCGCCGATTGGCATCGTCCGGTGATTTCGCTGATGTTCGCCAATGCCTCGGGGAACTCAGCGAAACGCTCGGAGAGTTCGGACGGCGATAGCCAATGCAGATCCACAGAATCATTGCCTGCGTCGGGCATGGCCGTGGGCGACAGTTCGGCCAGAGGGCAGTTGAGATCGATGGCGCGCAGGAGGCGCAGCCTGGCGCGCTCCGCAGGGCGCATGGTGTAGATGGGCTGGACGGCGACAGTACGCAATCCAAAGCGTTGGCCCAATGCCGTGACTGTCTGGGCTACGGCCCGATCTTCCTGTCGATGTAGTTCGAGTGAGAGAAAAGCTTGATCGCCGAAGATCCCGGCGAGTTTGCCGACGGTTCGTGCCGCCGCTGCCTCGTCTCCGGCACGCAGGCAACGCTCGATCCAACCCTGCCGCCCGCCGGAGAGACAGATCAGCCCGGCTGCGTTCTCCTTCAATGCCTGCCAGGAGATCCCTCGAATGAGACGTTCTTCTCGGTCGGCATGTCCCTGCAACAAAGATGAAAGCCGGCAGAGCGACTGGTAGCCGGTCAGCCCGGTGGCCAACAGCACCAGCAGACCGTTTCCGGTCCCGCTGTTCAACGCTGCAGCGCTGTTGTTCGCCAATGATTGGATGCGGGTCGTCATGCCGATGATCGGTTGAATGCCCGCGGCTCGGCAGGCATTCGAAAACTGAACCGCTCCGTAGAGGGAATCGGCGTCGGTGAGGGCCAGGTGGGTGAGACCATCGTCCAGCGCGCGGTCGACTAAGCGCTGCACAGAGGGCGTGGCCGAGAGCAGGCTGTAGTGCGAATGCACATGCAGATGGGCGTGCGGATTCGTGGCGGTCTTCATGTCGCCAGTATAGTTCTGCCGCGTTGACGTGGCAAGCACGACAGCCTACTACGTGAGCTTACTTCGTGAGCTTACTACGTGTCAGGAACGGTCCAGATCGATTTAGAGATGAAGAAGAAGCACCGGGCCGTTGCCGGCACGTTTTCGCCCCGAGCCTCAGTTGTACAGGCGTAATTTTCAACAGTAGGTTCTGTACGTATTTTGTGATACACTATTCGGAACATGCCCCCTTAACTTTTTGCGGCAGTCGCAGCCGACCATGACTGGATTGGTGTTGCTACCGCCTATCGACAATCGCTTCGCTGAATGTCTGACAGTTTTCCGTCACGATCTTCTGACACGGTCTTAATGACACGGTCTTCTGTCACGATGTGCGTCGGCCGGTTGATCGACAACAACACACATATCTGTGCTATGGACTGTCGACCGGGTTGCGGGGCCTGTTGCATTGCACCATCCATCTCTTCATTCATTCCCGGCATGCCTCATGGAAAACCGGCCGGCATCCGGTGTATACAGTTGACAGAAGATAATCACTGCAAGCTCTTCGGTCATCCGGATCGGCCAGACGTCTGTGTTCGGCTTCGCCCCTCGTTCGACATGTGCGGGGACTCGGATGAAGAGGCCATGGCAGGTTTGATTCTGTTGGAAATGGTTACATCTCCGGCGTCGACGGTCTTGTCACGAATTTGTCACGACGATAATCTCGATTGACCGTGTCGGAAGGGTGTGCTATAAGAATGGTGGAATCTTCAGCGTTTTTGCCCGTCAATTTACCTAACGCCAATCAGCCAATCGAATTCATTCAAAAAGAGGGATAGAACAGTGCGACATACACGGTTTCATTACCAACATAAAGTGGTTTGGATGCTGGCCGTTCTGCTTCTGGTTTCCATGTTTCTTCTGGCCGGTTGCGGTCCACGAATCGGTGACGGCGTAACGCCGGGGACCGCCGAAGAGTTGGTTGTCGACATTCCGATGATCTATATCGATTTTGATGAGCAAGGCGCAGCCACCATCGCGGGCATTCCGGCTGCGACGCTGGGCGAAACACTCGGTCAGGATCATGTCCAGTCTTTCTCTGGATCCCGAGACTATCGAACGCCTGATGAAGGCCGATGTCCAACATGTCCAGATTTCCAATCAGCCCAACGGAATGTTGATCTTCATCAACAGCAAGCCCGCTCCTGCATTGGTCTGGGATGCTGAAGTGTTGACATCCGTGGTCAGCCTGTTGGACGCCATGGGACAGGATATCGGCGATGCCGGCGGGCTTCTGCCGCTTCTCCCGCAGATGGGTCTGAACTTTGCGCTGCGTTTCCCGGTCGCGGACGGCAACGCAGAGATCCCCATGACGCTACAGCGAGAAGGCTGTTGACGGTTTGGCCGCGACTGATATTCGGACGATTGCCGATGCCGGAGCCGCACTGGCGCTTGAACTGACCTACGCGGAAGATGGCTCGTTTGAACTCGGCGGCATCAATCCGTTGATGATGGGCATGATTCAGGGTCAATTGGCCGCAGCCAACCTGGAACCGGATCAGGTCTCGGACATTACGGAAATGGGCATTGAAAGCGTCGGCCTGCAGGTCACGCCGGGCGGCATTCTTATTTCGGTCAACGGCGAAATTTTGCCCTATCTCAAGTTTGAAAATGAGGATGAACTGTTCGACCTGATGGACCTGGGCGGCAATATGTCCGACGGTGCGGCAACCGCGCTTGGCGCCATCAAGGGACCGCTGCAGCAGGTGTTGCCCATGCTGCGCCAACTCGGCGTATCGTTGACGGTTCAGTTTCCCACTCAGTAGCGGTTTTTGTTCTGACTTTCTGAAGAGGGGACGCCAGCACTGGCGTCCCCTCTTTTTGATTGGCGGTTCACATGTTTGGGGACACATTGCGCCGCGATGTAGCTACAAGATAACTGTCGTGCAACCATTTTTGAAATGCTTGCCAATCCTGTCAATCGGATGCAGAATAGAGATATTCGCAACCACAATGAAACAAGATCGGGGATCAGATCGACCATGAAGATATCCGCGTTTCCCAAGTGCTATCTCGACGCCATCTCCTATGACCGGACGATGAGCGTCTTCGACTGGATCCGATGGCTGAGCCGCTGGGCGCCGAGGGGCTTGAGATGTACGAGGGCTTTCTCTGGCAGCTCGACGACGACTATGTCGATTCGGTGGCCGAGGCCATTCACGAGGCCGGCTATGCCATGCCCATGATGTGCTGCTCGCCCGACTTCACCAACCCGGACGCCGACGCCCGCAAGCGCGCCGTCGAGCACGAGGCCAAGATGATCGCGGTCACCCGGCGCATGGGCGGTCCCAAGGCCGTCTGCCGCGTGCTGACCGGCCAGCGCTATCCCGAGGTCAGCGTCGATCAGGGCGTGGCCTGGGTCAAGGAGTCCATCGAAGAACTGCTGCCGGTCGCACGTGAGCACGACATCATCCTCGGCCTGGAGAACCACTACAAGGATGGACACTGGCTCTACCCCGAGTTCGCCCAGCGCATGGATGTCTTCCTCAAGGTGCTCGACGCCATCCCCGAACGTGAATACTTCGGCGTCCAGTACGATCCCTCCAACGCCATCGTGGCCGGCGACGATCCCATCGCCCTGCTGCGCGCAGTCGTCGATCGCGTCGTCAGCGTCCACGCCAGCGACCGCTACCTGACCGAAGGCGCCACCCTGGACGACGTCCTCCAGGCCGACGGCATGATCGGCTATCCCGACATGCTCCAACACGGCATCACCGGCCAGGGCCTCAACGACTACGACACCATCTTCTCCCTCCTGGCCGGCGCCGGCTACGACGGCTGGGTCAGCATCGAAGACGGCATGAACGGCATGGGCGAGATGAAGGAGTCGGTGGACTTTTTGAAGGGGATGCGGGAGAAGTATTTTTGATGGAAATGGCGTGATCGAACGAGATCTGCTGCGTGCTGCGTGCTGCGTGAGGTTTCGGATAGTTGGCTTAACGCCATTGGTAGCGGTTAGTCAATACAGACAGTGTCACCAATCGCGTTGACTGATGGTCTACACGGAGACCTCACGCAGCACGCAGCACGCAGCACAATACAAACATCCAATTCCAACATAAGGATCTATTCCATGCAAGCCGTCGTCAAATACGCATACGAAGACCGTGCCGTGGAGGTGCGGGATGTGGCGGAGCCGGTGATGTCGCCGGATCAGGTGTTGTTGAAGGTGCAGGCGGTGGGCGTCTGCGGCAGCGATGTCCACATGTGGCGCGAGCATCAGAGCTGGAAGATCAACCTGCCGCTGGTGCTGGGCCACGAGTTCTCCGCTGTGGTGGCCGATGTCGGGGCCAATGTGACCGGCTTCGCGGTGGGCGACCGCGTCGCCTGCGAGACCGCGGCCACGGTCTGCGGCCAGTGCACCTACTGCCTCAGCGGCGAGTACAACCTCTGTCCGCACCGGCTGGGCTACGGCGCGCTGATCGGCGGCTCCATGACCGAGTATGTGGCTGCCCGCCCGCAGATCCTGCATCGCATTCCCGACCACGTGCCCTTCGAGCACGCGGCCCTGACCGAACCGGTCTGCGTGGCCATGAACGCGCTGGTGGAGAAGACGGAGATCAAGCCGGGCGACATGACCGTCATCCAGGGGCCGGGCCCCATCGGCATCATGGCGCTGCAGGTGGCCAAGCTGCGCGGGGCCGGTCCCATCATCGTGCTGGGCACCGATGTGGACGAGCGGCGGCTGGAGGTGGCCGCCGAGTTGGGCGCGGACTACGCCATCAACATCCAGCGCCAGGATCCCATGGAGCTGATCCGCGACCTGGGCGACGGCTTCGGCGCCGACCTGGTCGTGGACTGCACCGGCGTCTCGCGGGCGCTGCAACAGTCCATGGAGATGGTGCGGGCCGGCGGACGCATCACCAAGATCGGCTGGGGTCCGCAGCCGCTGGACTTCAGCCTGGATCCGCTGGTGCAGAAGGCGGTCACGCTCCAGGGCAGCTTCAGCCACACCTACGCCACCTGGGAGCGCGTCCTGCGCCTCATGGCCGACGGCCAGCTCAACATGGACGCGGTCATCGGCGGCGTCTATGCGCTGGATCAATGGGAAGAAGCCTTCTCCAAGATGGAGGAGGGAGAGAATGTGAAGTCGGTGTTGGCGATTGGGGAATAGGGATGCTGCGTGCTGCTTGCTGCGTGAGGTCTGCGGATAGCATCGGTTGTCATTGGCGTCGCTTTGATAACCAGTTCCAATGCGCTCAGCCATTGTCTATGCCAATATCACGCAGCAAGCATCACGCAGCACTCATTCCCAATCCCTATCCCAATCCCATTCACCACAACAAAGGATCCCTCATGAAACCAATCATCCAAGTATCGATTGACGTGACTTCTATCGACGAGGCCATGGAGTTGGCGCGGGCTGCGGTGCGGGCCGGCGTGGACTGGCTGGAGGCGGGCACGCCGCTGATTCTGGCCGAGGGGCTGCGCTGTGTCGAGGCCATGCGTGCCGAGTTTCCGGACGTGCCCATCGTGGCCGATCTCAAGACCATGGACGGGGCCGGGCTGGAGGCCGAGATGATGTTCAAGGCCGGGGCCGACATGGTGGTCGTCATGGGCGTGGCCCACGACGCCAGCATCATCGAGCAGGTGAAGATGGCCAAGCAGTACGGCGGCAAGGTCATGGCCGACGTCATGCTCTGCCCGGACAAGCCCGGCCGCGCCAAGCAGGCCCAGGATCTGGGCGTCGACTACATCATCGTGCACACCGGCTTTGACGAACGCAACATGATCCCCGGCCTCAGCCCGCTGGACGACCTGGCCGACATCCTCGCCGCCGTCGACATCCCCGTGCAGGCCGTGGGCGGTCTCAGCATCGAGCAGGCCATCGACACCCTGGACATGGGCGCAGAGATCGTCGTCTTCGGCGCGCCGCTGGTCATCAGCAACGAGGCGTTCGAGGTCGCGCAGGAGAATTTTGAGGGGATTTTGCGGGAGATTGTGGAGCGGGTGAAGGGTACTGCGTAATTGCGTACTGCGCAAGAGCTGGTTTGATGATGACTTCAGGATCGGGAACATCGTGTGCGCGGCGGAATATTCCCGTGCGATGCATTCGCTTTGGCTGAATGTCGTTCCATCGGCTGGCGCTGTTCTTGACGTGACACCCGTCATGGTCGGACGTGAGCAAGCCGAATGAATCGACGTACGCGGAGCCTGGCCGATCAGCTCTATCAGTCGTCGGCTCTGTGCGCCAACATTGCTGAAGGCTCGGCGAGTCAGGCGAGATCGTGCTCGCTTGTACGAATACGCCCTGGCTTCGCCGGAAGCCGAACTGGTACTATGCGCCGGCATACGCTCGGACTCAGTCGCGAACATCGCTCTACATCTGACTCGAGATCATCCGTCTTCTCCTAACCATGCTCTCAGACCAACAAACGCAACATCCGTGAAGACCTCCGTACACTGCGACAGAACTGCTCCAGTACCGAAATACGCAGTACGCAGTACGCAGCAACAAACAAGAATCGATCCGGAGGAACTCCCATGAACCTACTATCCCAAATTTCCCATCTCGATTTCCCCGCCAACCTGCCTTCCACGTTGCTCGAAGTGGAGCAGCGCTTTGACGCGCCCAAGGTAGACGACATTGCGGCGGCGACGCAGGCAGCGCTCAATGAAAGCGGCATTCTCGACCGCATGCAGCCGGGCGACACGGTGGCCGTGGGCGCTGGGCAGCCGCGGCATCGCCAATCTGCCGGCCATCGTCAAGGCGACGGTGGATGGGCTGCGCGCCGCCGGCATGAAACCCTATGTGGTGCCGGCCATGGGCAGCCACGGCGGGGCCACAGCCGACGGACAGAAGGAGATGCTCGCCTTCCTGGGCGTCACCGAGGAGAGCGTGGGCGCTGAGGTGCGCGCGACGATGGAGGTCGAGCAGATCGGCAGCATCGAGAACGGGCCGCCGCTCTACCAGGGCAAGGACTCGATGGCCGCGGATCACGCCATTCTGGTCAGCCGCATCAAGCCGCATACCGACTTCCGCTCGCATCTGGAGAGCGGTCCGTCCAAGATGTGCGTCATCGGCCTGGGCAAGCAGTTCGGCGCGGCGCAGATGCACTCCGGCGGCGGGGCCAATTTCCAGAAATATCTGGCGCCGGCCGCTCGCGTCTACGAGACCAACAGCAACTTCGCGGGAGCCATCTGCCCCATCGAAAACGCCTACGACGATACGGCCAAGATCGTCGGTCTGACCGACGCCCAGGTCGGCCTGCAACCTGAGGCGGATCTGTTGCAGGAGGCCAAGGATCTGCTGGCCGGCCTGCCCTTCGACGCCGTCGACGTGCTGGTCGTGCGCGATCTGGGCAAGAACATCAGCGGCACGGGCATGGACACCAACATCATCTCGCGCCTGATGATCCCGCGCCAGCCCGAGGCCTTCGGCAAGGTCGACGTGGCCGTGATCACGGTCCTCGACTTCACCGAGGAGACCCACGGCAATGCCTCGGGCCTGGGCCTGGCCAACGTGACCACCGCACGCGTGGCCGAGAAGATCGACTGGCAGGCCACCTACATGAACGCCGTCACCTCGGGCATCTTCGGCATGTACCGGGCGGCACTGCCCATCACCATGCCCAACGACCGGCAGGCGCTCAACGTCTCGCTGCGCTGCTGCGCCGTGCCCCAGGACGAGGCCGCCATGGTCTTCATCCGCGACACGCTGACGCTGGACCGCTTCTACGCCAGCCCCAGTCTGCGCGCGCTCATCGAAGCCCACCCGCGCCTGACCATCGCCGCCGAAGTGCCGCTGGCTTTTGGCGAGGATGGGAATATGGAGAGTCCGTGGGTGATGGGGTAGGACGAATCCAATCGGATTGTCTTCTTGAAAGAAAGCCCCGGACAGACGTTGGCATTTGCCAACGTCTGTCCGGGGCTTTCTTGGGATTCTTTTTTGGAACAGGCTACAAAATCGAGTCGAAAAAGGAATTCGCTGGGTGGGTTACTTACGGTTTGGCTGGTTAATGACTAAATCGGCGTACATCATCTACGGGCTGCTTCAGCAAATAGTCGACCTCAGGAGGTAGTGGCGCGGGATCCCGAGCCATTCGTTCGATCGATCTGATACGCGCACCAACCTTTGCGCGGAGCAGATCTGGGCTAATGTGGCCCAAAATACACTCATCAACTCCTGCACCGTAGGCCGCAACCGCGAAATCCTCGGTGACATTCGTAGTCAGCAGTATCAATGGACTATCGAAACGCTTCCTCAGACGGCAGCATAGGTCAATATCGTCTTTCACAATACCGCCTGCCTCCAATATAACAAGGTCTATTTGCATATGCGCGAACTGACCAAGGGTATATTCGAGTTCATTAACTCGCAAGACCTGAATGTCGGGGTCTGTGAAAACGCTAGCCCAACCTGTGTAGCTGTTTCGGCTGCTAGATATCCATAAAATCGTGTGGTCCATCAAGAGTCACCGTCCATGCTCAGAACCCTTACTGAATACAGGACCGACTTCTGTATCCAATCCGCCATTGATTACAGGTCGATTGTACCAAGTACACACGATATGCGCAGCGACGGGTATTTCTGTTTTTTGCATATTTCTTGACTAGCGGAACCCAGTATAACACTGATCACCTTGTCAGCCTCAAGTTTTGCCGGGTTTTGGTTCCCACGATAGCGCCCATAGCCCATAAGTTCAAGACCAAAGAGAGACAGTGTTCAGACCTTCACCCTACACAATGTGCTTGCAATAGACATGCACAGAGATCCTTAAAAGGATCTCCGTGTCGTACAACCAAATTGGATTGTAGTCCGGCGATGCCCACCGAAAACGGCAGGAAATTCAGCGGCGGCCCTGTAATTTGGAGAAGTGAGAATATTCAGATCCCAAATTGAACGACAGATAAGCAACGAAGCACATTGTAGGAGTATTGTGTCCGCACGAAAGAGTTTGTATGTCTTCATGCAATGGAGAGAACTGCACCATGTCTTTTCGTGAACGAATCCAAGCCAAAGCGGTCAGTCCGATCTGGCAAAAACTACTCTAGACACTGCCAATATCCAAAGTGGCTTGCATCGAGAATTGACCAATCAACCCAGCCGCGAACTCCTGAAGAGTGGCTGCACGAATCGCCATGATTACTTCTCGTTCCTTGGCACTGACATTAAACTTCCTGCCCTGATACCCTTTTTCAAGAGCTATTTCCGGATCTTGAAGCAGCATCTTGGCGAATTTTTTGCTTACAATTGCGGCGCTCAACAAATAACTGATTTCTGGGTTGGAGGAACTGAGACTGAATGGCTCGACGGCATCTTGTTTACTGTTGCCGGCTTTTATGCGTCTGTCATGAGTGCTAGAAAATGATGATAGTAACACTTGAGATCCTCCACCCTATTGTATTCTTTGGGAAACAAGTACATGCCCCAATGATTCACTCTTTTTTAGGCTGAGGACAACGACCTGCCGTCCAAAATAAGCCAAATGCACCGAGTGCGATTAAGACATCCCCAAAACTAAAGGCCACCACTTGCGGGTACCAATCCGGCGCCGCATATCGATCTGCAAGCCATTCAAATCGAGTATCCGATGCCCAGAGAATAACGTCCTTTGTGGTGCCGAGACGAGTGCCAATCTCCCACGTTTCGGCCGGCTTATCGGGAGTTAATCGTTCGATAGTGTCTGGGCTAATGGGCATCAAACCGCCATTGGACACGATCACAAGAAGGTTCAACAATAGGCCAACGCCCATGACCCAAAATGCAGGCGTCCGTCGGTTTAGCCAAACGAAAAACAATAGCAGCACTTGTGAACTCACAAGCGCGAGCGACGCGCTTCGATATGTTGTCAGCGTCCGTGTGAACGGTGCGAAAAATGCGAGAAACTGCGGTATGAACGCTATCAACACCACTACAATGCCACGCACTGATGGCGCTTGATAGCTACAGCCTCCATACCAAGCCCTCAACAGACCAGCCAACAAACCAAATACAATACCCCACAACAGGATCACGATTCACCTTTGCGCAGATCGCGTATTGCATTCAGCATCAGATCACCGTATGTCGCCGTTTTGTTGGAGCGTCGAACAGATTTACCAGCCGGAAGCGCCCGGTGCGCCGGCGCTAAGGACAAACATGGTCAGAGCGGACAGGGCAAGCAGGATGCGGATGTGTCGGCCTTGAAGCGTGGATTTCATGATTTATTCCTTTTCTCAAATGAGTCAATGTCAATGGACGGAAAAGTCGAAATGCGTAAGATTACCAGCCGGAAGCGCCTGGTGCGCCGGCGCTAAGGACAAACATGGTCAGGGCTGACAGGGCAAGCAGGATGCGGATGTGTCGACCTTGAAGCGTGGATTTCATGATTTATTCCTTTTCTCAAATGAGTCAATGTCAATGGACGGAAAAGTCGAAATGCGTAAGATTACCAGCCGGAAGCGCCCGGTGCGCCGGCGCTAAGGACGAACATGGTCAGGGCGGACAGTGCAAGCAGGATGCGGATGTGTCGACCTTGAAGCATGGATTTCATGATTATTCCTTTTCTCAAATGAGTCAATGGACGGAAAAGTCGCTATGCCCAAGATTACCAGCCGGAAGCGCCCGGTGCGCCGGCGCTAAGGACAAACATGGTCAGGGCGGACAGTGCAAGCAGGATGCGGATGTGTCGACCTTGAAGCATGGATTTCATGAGTTATTCCTTTTCTCAAACGAGACAATGGACAGAAAAGTCGAAGTTTACTCGTAATCTATTGGATTTGAACTGTATGATACAGATATTCGCATGCGGCAGGCATCAAAGTAGGCATCAAGAGGCATCAAGAGGCATCAAATATGGAGTTTGGTGCTTTTTTTCGTGAATGTTGCATTTGGCGGAGTACAACGAGGGGATCTGAAAACGGCACACACCAAGGGATTTCAAGGAGGTGGTACGCGGAGGAGCGCCAAGCAGGGGGCTTGGCGCTCCCACATGTGATATCACTGACGGATCAACCCTAGCGGGCGATCAAGGGCAGGTAGATCGATCGATCCTCTTTCGGCTCCGGTTCGTCGGTTGGAATCTCGGCCGTCGGCACCAGCAAGCCCATGTCCCAACTCAGATCGCTGGCGTTTTCCGCCAAGGAGAAAACCTCTGTACGTCCGGCCAAGCCTGAGCTTTCCGTCGGCAGTGCATCGCTGTCCCGCTCATCGTCTGTGCCCCGGTTGGGTGCGGTCAGTTCGCTGAAGCGGTCGAACTGGACCGGCACGGCAAAGGAGATGTAGTAGTCGCCTGCCGCCAGATCCAGGAAACTATAGTACCCCTGAGCATCGGTTGTCGTGAGGACAAGCGGCGTCCCGTCGGCGGCATGCAGGTTCACGAAGATGTCCGCGACGCCTTGCTCGCCCGGGTCCTGGAGGCCATTGGCATTGCTGTCGTGCCAAACTCGGTCGCCCAAGATTCCGCTGCGCGCCGGCTCCACAAAGTTGACCGTGGCATCATCGGAGGCGGACGCTTCGTTGCCTTCGTCATCCCGAGCGATGGCCGTGACCACATCTCTGTGACTATTTTCCGCGGCCACAATCAATGCGTCAAATTCACAGGCATAGCCGCCGCCGACAGGCAATATCTGGGGCAGCGTGCATGTGCCGAGTCTATTCAGGTCACCGAAGACATCGTCATCGAGATAGAATAGCTCCAGCGCTTCAAGTACCGTATTTGTGACCCGGACAGAGATGGTGACGGTGCCGGCTTCGCCCTGAATCACCGTCGGGTCGGCGCTCTTTTCGACTTCGATGATGGGCGTCACATCAACGTCGGCCGAGTCCTCGTCAGTGACCGTGATGCCGAACGAATCGATGCCTTCGACACGGGCAATGTTGGTCATGTCCTTGAGGACGCCGGTCAGGCTGACAGGTATAAGCAACCACGTCATCCACCGACAGGTCGCCGATGTCACGGTTGCAGTCGGGCGCCTGCGGATCGCTGACGATCACATCGGTCAGATCCAGATCCCCGCTGTTGGTGATCGTCATGGTGAAGCGTGCGGTCTCGCCGGGGGCGATCACCTGCAGCGGCGGATCTTTGACGATGGTGATTTCCGACGGCAGTCGGACCAATCCCGCATCCCAGGTGTTGTCGATTTCGCTCACAGCTAGGGTGGTCTGCGGCGTCAGGCCGCTGACTGGATCGGCGTCGCTGTCTCCTGCATCGCCGAGCGGGCCGTTTTCAACATGGGCCGTGGTGAATGCATAGCGGTCGGGCGCAGTGAAGTGGAGCCTGTATGCGCCCGGCATCAGATCGGTGAAGTGGTAGAAGCCGTCTTTGTCCGTGGCCGTGCTGGCCAACGTTGCCCCGTCGCCGCCCAGCAGCGCCACGGGGACACCGCCGAACCCCGGCTCGCCATCATCCTGCACGCCGTTGGCGTTCAGATCTTCCCAAACCCGATCACCGATGGATGCCTTAGGCACGATCAGGAAGACGCCGCCGCCGACCCAACTGCCCGATTCACCGTTTTGGTCGGCCTCCGATTCAAGCTGGAAGGCGACCCAACGCGCACCCGGCGGGATCACCACCGTGGCTTCGATCACGCCCCACTCACCCGGTTCACCGATATCACCGCCGCTTTCCGGATTCATGGCCACGGCTCGATAGGGCGCTGTCGCGGCTCCGCCTGGATAGGGGTGGCCCGGTGCGTATGCTTCGTCGGGCGGCGGATTTCGGCTGGGCATGCAGGGCAGGCTCGGAGAAGTGAAGGGGTCGTTTAGCACTTCGACGCCGCCGTTGATGCCGTAGCCATGGGCAATGCCGTCACCGTCCGTGTCATCGAAAGCGACCAGATCGTATTCGTCGGGCGCGGGCGCCGGTTTCGAACCATTGTCGGCCAGCATCCAGATCGCGCCGCCCCGGCAAGCCGTCTGTCCATGATCGGTGCCGGCATGGCTAAAGACCATACGTACCAGCCGTTCGATCGGTTCGGGCTCGATGGGGTAGACCAGCAACTTGGAGAAGGCGTGGTCCGGCGTTCTGTAGTGGTACCAGTTGACGCCGGTTAGGAACTGGAGTCGATTCTCGACGGCACACTGATCAGATCGAACAATGAGTGTGATTGTAGCGCCATTGGTCTGGCGCGCACTGGAATCCCATCCGCCGATTGTGATCGGCAGATCTGAGTCGAGATCGGCCGGCACGATGCCCAGCCCGGTCGGTCCGATATCGGCATGCCACGAGAACCAGCCGGGCGGCCCGCTGTCAACGTAGGCACGTGGATCGTATCCCGCGTTGCCGCTGACATCCAATGGGGCGGCCAACGTGCCGACAACCGGTGTCGAGTTGACGAACAGCACGCTGGTACCGTCAAGCACGTCACCGCCGGGCGATGTATCTTCGGCGCCGACCCACTCAAGCAAAACAGCCACAATCTCACCGTTGGGCGGTGAGATTGTGGCTGTACCAGTACCGGCGCCGAACATGGGCACGCCGGTCACTTCAACATCAAAGCAGCCTTCAGGCGGCGGATCGAGCAGCGGCGTCGAACCCTGTGCGTGCACGAGTTGGGGCGAACAGAAGAGTGCAAGCCCGATCACCAGTGCAATCATACCGAGCAAAGACCAACGAAAGCGCAATGTCGATGATTCTACGGTTTTGCCCGAAGCAGTCTTCGGACAAGCAGTCTTTGTACAAGGCTCTCTGCCGAGATTGCCCTGTATCTTTAGAAACCGTTTCACGGGGACCTCCTTTCGGCCGCGTCATTGCGGCCATCATGCAGGAAGATCAAACGCTAAACGCAGTGGGTAGGGTTTTCAAAGAACGAAGACAAAGCAGATTGCGCGTCCAGGCGACGCGCCAGCGGTTGCCATAGGGTGGGCGATCAGCGTGTGCTCCTGTCATTCTTCCTATACCGGACTTTCGCAGTGAGTTACGAAGAGAGAAATATGGCTCGTTTGAAAGCCGAACTGCCTGCCATTCCTCGCTTTTTCGATCTCCTGTTTCATCAATTATACACCCATTTTGCACTGGATACGTAGGTCATTTCTGACAATCTTTGCGGTATTTTTTGATGAAAATACATTGGAAAGGCGATGTGAGCTGAATCGAGCGACTGTGGCCTTCGGCCCGAGATTCACTAGTCACGATTTGGTAAAAAGCGAGATTCTTCGCTGGCCCTTTGCCAGAGTGAAGTGCTCAAAAATGCCCACTCAGAATGACAATTCGTGAACTGCTGAGATTGAGAGATTACGGACTGGTCTGCAATCTCTCAATCTCAGGCTGAAGGCTGAATCATCTACGCCTCTCTGCGGCCAATTCTTGCTTTGCAGTAGACCTGCACTTTGTTAATGGTTTGCGATGGACGGCAGATAGATGATGACGCTCCCCGTGGCCGCCGGCTGAATGCGGCCGCGAATGGGACCATGCTCGTTGCGATCCCCGTCGGTTTCGACCTCAACCAGCCAGTAGTGATAGTAGACCCCCGGCAGGACGGCATCGTCGACGACTCGATAGCTGCCTCCGTCCGCGCCTTGGCCGGGTATCAGGGCATTCGTGATTGGCACGGCGTCCGCTCGGTTATGCGTCGTACTGCGATGGATGTGAAAACCGGCTGTGTCAAGTTCAGCGCCCGTCACCCACTCGATGGCGATACCTGTGGCAGCCGGCTTCGTGGTGAAACTCAGCAACTCGATCGCGGTCGGTTCGTCGTCGCTAATGACCGTCGGGATCACCAGACCGGCATCGCGACTCATGTCGACGCCGTCCAATGGCAGAGTGAAGAGCGCGGTCCGCCCGCTCAGTGGATTGTTCCTGATGGTCGATGTCACGACATCGCTGTCGCGTAGCGGGGTTCCGTCTCGTTGCGGGCTGAAATTCGAGAAGGGATTGCTGAGCATGTCCGCGGTAAAGACCAGATAGAAGTCGCCATCTTCAAGTCCTGTGAGCAGATAGGCTCCACGAGAATCGGTTCGTGTCACACCCGCCGACCTATCGTCAGCCGTGAAGATCTCAACGCGCACATCGGGAACGCCCGTTTCCGCGCCATCCTGAAGGCCATTGCTGTTGATGTCATACCAGACGTAGTCACCCACCTTTCCTTGGCCGGGGCGTGGCAACACGGTCGCTGTGGCCGTAGCTTCAGCCATATTGCCGTCATCATCGTAGGCCGTTCCTGTGATCGTGTCCGTTTCGCCCGTTTCTTCAGGAAAAACGGTCACGGTGAAGCTGCACGTGTAGGCTTCCCCAGGCGCGATTGACTGAGGCAATGTGCAGGTTCCCTGGCCGTCCAGCGGGCCATGAATGTCGTCGACCAGCGTGGATAAGGTCAGCGCCTCGTCGACCGCGTTGGCAATCGACACGGTGAACGTCACCTCGCCGCCCGAGCGTGGGACCGCGAGCGGATCGGCAGTCTTGCTGGCTGTGATGGCCGGCAGCACATCGACAAACGCATCGTCCTTGGCTGAAACGGCGTTGTTCAAGGGATCGATGCCGGTGGCCGTGGCCGTGTTGGTGAAATCGACGAGGACATCCTCGGCAGAGCAGGTGTATGTGAATTCGCCGCCGACCGGCAGATCGCCGATCAGTCGGTCGCACGCGGCTGTTTCCGGATCTTCAACCATCACAGCGCTCAGATCCAGTTCGCCGGGGTTGGTCACCCGCATCTGGAATGTTGCTGTCGCGCCGTATTCGATCCGTTGCAGATCAGGCGTTTTTTCCACAGCAATGGCGGATACCGACTGCACAAGACCTGCATCGATATCGGTTCGTTGCGACCCTGACAACAACTCAAAGACCGCGGTCTTTGCGCTGGATGGATCGACGTCTGAGTCCAATGCCCGATCTGCGCCGGCGCCCTGCCGCGTGAAGACATAGCCGGTCGGCGTTGTCAACATGGCGTAGTAGCGACCGGGCGCGAGGTTAGCGAAGGTGTAGTCGCCGTCACGCCCGCCTGACCTGGATGTCACGGTCATGTGTGTCACATCATCGGCGCTGCCGAAGACGTCGTCCGCACCGGCGCCGAACAGGTCAATCTGCACGCCGTTCACGCCGATGCCGCCGTCGTTCTGGATGCCGTCTCGATTGGTGTCGATCCAGACAAAATCACCGATGGACGCTGGCCGATAGAATCCGGCATCCCATGTGAAGTCGGCCTCGCTGGGAAGCAGGTTCGTCAGCTCGGTCTCGCCGGTGGTCGGATCGGCGTCGCTGTCCCACGCATCGCCATCTGGGCCGACTTCAATGTTCACCGGACTGGCGACGAATCCGCTAGGTTTAGTGAAACGGACTGCGTAGCTGCCGGTGGCCAACTCTGCAAATGAATAGATCCCGCTATCGTTGGTGACTGTAGTGCCGACGACGTTACGGTTGCTGTCCAACAGTTGAACCGTGGCGCCGTCGATGCCTTCTTCGCCGTTGTCCTGAATGCCATTGCCGTTGGCATCGTGCCAGACGCGGTCGCCTATTGTGGCGGTCGGCACAACCAGAAAGACGCCGCCGCCGACCCAACTGCCCGATTCGCCGTTCTGATCCGGCTCAGACTCCAGTTGAAAGGCGACCCACCGTGCATGGGCTGGGATCAGGATCTGGGCTGTCAGCACGCCCCATTCGCCGGGCGCTCCGACGTCGCCACCGCTGCCCGGATCGATGGAGACGGCACGATAGGGCGCTGTCGAGGCGCCGCCGGGATAGGGATGGCCGTTGGCATACGGTTCATCGGGCGCAAGGTTGATGCCCGGTGCACAGGGCAGAGTAGATGATGAGAATGGGTCATTGAGGATCTCGACACCGCCGTTGATGCCGTACCCGCGTTGGATGCCGTCGCCGTCATTGTCGCCGGTCGCCAGCAGATCGAAATCACCCTGTCCCGGCATGGGCTGCGTACCGTCATCCGCGATCATCCAGACGGCCCCGCCGCGACAGGTTGCCTGATTCTTGTCGGTGCCGGCATGGCTGAACACCATGCTCACAACGCGATCGATGGGCTCAGGCTCAACCGGATAGACGAGCAGTTCTGAAAACTGATGCACACCGGCGTGGTAGTGATACCAGTTCACGCCGGTCAGAAAGCGAATTCGGTTCTCGACAGCGCAGGCGCCGGTTTCATAGATGAGCGATATTGTCGCCCCGTTGGTCTGCTGCGCCGGTGAATCCCAGCCGGAGATGGTCAGTTCCATGGGCGTCGTGAGGTTTTCGGGCACGATGCCCAGTCCGTCCGGCCCGATTTCGGCATGCCAGGAAAACCAGCCGCGCGGCCCGGCGCTGGTATGGGCACGCGGATCGTATCCGGCGTTCCCACTCAGATTGAAGGGCGCTGCCAATATACCCGGCACGTCCACGCCGTTGATGAGCAAGGTGCTGGTACCATCGAGTGTTTCGCCGCCCGGCGTCGTGTCTTCCGCTCCCACCCACTCGATGTAGGCCGCCACAATCGGCCCTGGAGGCGCGGGCACAGTAACGCTGTTCTCGATGCCGATCGGCGGCGAGTCGTTGTAGAGGCCCACGCCGACGACCACAACGTCATAGCAGCCGTCGAGCGGCTGATCCAACAACGGGGCCGCACCCTGGGCCAGCAGAAGTTTGGGCATGAGAATCGCGACTGTCAGCAGCGCAATCAGCAACAATGATTTCCGCATAGTTCCTCCAACGATGATGGGCGATGAACTTGCTGTATTCAAAGGATCGAAACGAATCGCACCTGCGCGCACGAAATCGCTCCCGTTTTCTATGATGACGGTTGAAAATGGCGAAAGATACGTCTAATTTTTAATTTTGTAAGTTGTTTGTAAGGTGTCTTTAGAGGTCAACAGGAGGGGTGAGGGGGTGAGGGGTGACAAGATGATGGGGCGAGCTCCTGTCACCTTGTCACCCCCTCACCTTGTCATAGTCTATTTACTCGAACACAACCTCGCGCCCGCTCTGGGCTGAACGCATGATGCCGTCGACGATGCGCACGCTGGTCAGCGCCTGCGTCGGCGTCATGATCTCGGCGCTCTTGTCGCCGTCCAGATAGCGGACGAAGTTTTCCATGAGATAGGCGTACGAGTTGAGGCCGCCCTGGGCGATCGTCGGTTTGATGTCGACCATCTGGCCGTTCATGGTTGTGTACAGGCTTAGGTCGCTGTTGTCCAGATAGGCCCCGCCCTCCGTGCCGTAGAGTTCGGCCGCCGATTCCTCAGGCATGTGGGCCGCCCAGGAGACCTGAAATTGCATGACCGCGCCGTTCTCGAAGCGTACGAAGGCCCAGGCCAGATCATCGACGTCAAAGGCGGCGTTGGGGATCGGCTCGACGGTCTCGTTGCCCCAGCCGCCCAGCCCCATGCCCCGCGGGCCAAACTCGGCGAAGGAAGCGCCGGTCACCGAGATGGGCTTGGGGTAGCCCATGAGGTAGAGCGCACGGTCCAGCGCGTGGATGCCGATGTCGAAGAGCGATCCGCCGCCGGCCAGGGCGTTGTTGGTGAACCAGCCGCCGAAGCCGGGAATGCCGGAGCGCCGTTGCCAGATGGCGCGGGCCGCGTAGATCTTGCCCAGGAAGCCGGCGTCCACGTGGGCCTTGGCCGCACGCGTCGTCGGCGCATAGCGGAAGTGGGTGCCCACATTGAGGACGACGCCTTTCTCGGCGGCCTTGTCGAGCATTTCGACGGCGTCGGCATAGGTCAGGGCCAGCGGCTTCTCGCAGAGCACATTGGAGCCGGCCTCGATGGCGGCCAGCGTCATGGGCTTGTGGAAGACGTTGGGCGTGGCCACGACGGTGATGTCGGGCTGCACCTCCGCCAACATCGCTTCGTAGTCGGTGTAGACGGCTCTCGATGCCGGTGGCGTCGGCCACTTCCTGCGCGCGGCCGGCGTTGACATCGCAGATCGCCACGGTCTCCGTGTTGTCGATGCGCTGGAAGCCCGGAATGTGGGCGCGCTGGACAATGGTGCCGGCGCCGATGAATGCGACACGCCAGGTTTTGGATGGTTCGGTCATGGTTTGGTTGCCTCGTTGTGTGGTTAGGGATTGGTGATATGTGACTAGGGATTGGGGATAGGGCTGTGGGGATGTGGGGCAGGAGGGAAGTGGGGGCGGAGAGTGGACATTCGTCGCAACTCCAATCCCTACTGTCCCACAACCCTGCTCCCACAACCCTACATCCCATCAAAAAGGATCGCGTGCACGAACTTCGGCCCGTGAACGCCGAGGGTCAGGTTCATTTCGATGTCGGCGGATTTGCTGGGACCGGTGATCAAGGAAAGGTTGGCTTTCTCGCGTACGAGATCGTGCAGCTTTTCGGCAGCGCGTTGTTCGGCCAGCCAGGCTTCGATGGTCGGATAGAGGCGACTGAACGGGATCAGGGCGATGTGGCGCAGCGGCAGCAGCGATGCCGAGCGGCTGGTGTCGGGACCCGACATAACCAGCATGGAGCCGGTGGCCGCAAAGGCCGCCTCGACGCCGGTGAGGCCGTAGCGGATGTACTTGACGGCGTCACGCTCGGCGGCTGAATTGAGCTGGTCTGGCGAAACAAATTCAAGGTTCATGTCGGCCATGGTCTCGGCGATACCCGAAACCGGCAGCGCGTCATCGGACCAGCAGAGAACCTTGCGATCCTGGCCGGTCTCGAAGCGAGCGCCCTTGCGACCGGTCTCTTCTTCGGCCACCCAGCCGATCAGCCGGTTCATCAGCGTCAACCGGGCCTCGCTGGGCGTCTCCACGATCTCATAGCTGCCGTGGAGCGTCTCCAACTCGCGGCCGAAGCGCTCGGCCAAGCCACGGTCGTCGCCCTTGCCCTCTTCGATGATGCCGACGGTCATGCGCGTCTCGGCGGTCAACGGCTGCGGATTGGCCGGCGGAAAACGCAGTTCAGGCCGGTTAAGCGTGCTGCGTAGATTGTTGAGAATATCGTCGCGTGTTGACATGGGTTGGTTCTCGTTTGGTGATAAAGGGAGTGGGGATGTAGGGGAGTGGGGCATTGGGGAGCGAGATGGGCCTCTGGTCGAAACCCAATCTCTACACCCTCCACTTCCCTACATCCCCACCACCCTACTGTCTATTTTCCAATCTCTTTCCTTTTCGACTGCTCGCTCCCGCCATTGCGACCGGAAACTCTTCTTGGCCAGGGGCGGAAAGTCGCGACTCTTGGTCCAGCCGGCGAATGGGGGCGGCATGAAGGTGATGTTGCCCCCGCTCAGCCCGGCCAGGATCCCCGAGCCGAAGCTGCCCATCTTGCCGACGCTCTCGTAGCGTCCCCGGCTCTGCATGGTCTGGGTGAAGCCCTGCATGGCTTGCCGGTCGACCCAGGGCGCCACGCCGTCCTCCACCTGGTCGCTGCGCAGATCGAGCAGCAGCCGGGGCAGATCGATGATGACCGGGCAGGCGTCGCGGCAGGCGCAGCAGAGCGTGCTGGCGTGGGGCAGCTTCTCGGCATTGGTGACGTCATTGTGGAGCAGCGGGCTGATCACCGCGCCGATGGGGCCGCTGTAGGTGCTGCCGTAGGCGTGGCCGCCGATCTCGCGGAAGACGGGGCAGACGTTGAGGCAGGCGCCGCAGCGCAGGCACATGAGCGCCTCGCCGTAGCCCTTCGCCAACATGTCGCTGCGCCCGTTGTCCAACAGCACGACGTGAAATTCCTCAGGCCCTTCCACATCGCCCTCTCGACGCGGACCGCTGGTCATGGAGAGATAGACGCTGCACTGCTGTCCGGTGCTACTGCGGCAGAGCGCCTGGTACTGGAGAAAGGCATCCTCGACTGTGGGCACCAGCTTTTCGATGCCCAACACAGCCACATAGACCCGGGGCATGGAGGTGGTCATGCGGCCGTTGCCTTCGTTGGTCACGATGCAGACGGTGCCGGTTTCGGCAATGGCGAAGTTGCAGCCGCTGATGCCCATGTCCGCGCTGAGGAATTCCTTGCGCAGTTGCAGGCGGGCGGCGTTGCACATCACCTCCGGATCCAGCGTGTAGGGAATATCCAGTTCACGATGGAAGACTTCGGCGATGTCCTCAAGGCGCTTGTGCAGCACCGGCGCCACGATGTGGCTGGGCGGTTCATTCTCAAGTTGGATGATGTACTCGCCCAGGTCGGTTTCGGCCACGTTGATGCCGGCGCCCTCCAGCAGATCGTTGAGGTGGATCTCCTCGGTGGTCATCGACTTGGCCTTGACCACCTTCTGCACCTGGGCGCTGCGTGCGATATCGAGCACGATCTGGCCGGCCTCAGCGCCGTCCTTGGCCCAGTGCACTTGTCCGCCATTGGCCACGATGTTGAGTTCCAATTCCTCCAGCAGGTCGGGCAGATTGCGCATGACATGCTCTTTCATCTGCCGCGTCTGGGTGCGCAGCAGAGGCCCGTCCACCGCGGACATGGCCGCCACCCGCGCCGCGCTGAGGCGGCCCACCGAGCGGTTGAGTGCGGTCTTGAGGCTCGGGTTGTTGAGCGCGTCGTCGACTCGCTGTTTGTAGGGTGCGTGTAGATTGATGGGTGAGACTGTCATGTTGATGCGCCCTCTCTGCCGTCCTGCCAGCGTCGCGACGGTTCCGGTGCGGACTGCGTCTCTTTGGCCTTTATGTCGGGGGCGACATCAACCTGATTGTTGAGCACTTCGGCAATGTGGACGGCGCGGCACGAATGGCCCTGGCGGCTGAGCAAGCCGTTGATGTGGGTCATGCAACTTACGTCGCAGAGCGTGAGCGCATCGGCGCCGCTCTCGATGATGTGTTCGACTTTGCGCTCGCCCATGGCCGTGCTGATGGGCGCATTCTTGATGGCAAAGAGACCGCCGAACCCGCAACATTCGTCATCGCCGGCCATGTCGACCAGTTCCGCGCCCTCCAGATTGGCGAGCAGCGCGCGAGGCTGTTCATCGACCCGCAGCTCGCGCAGCAGATGGCAGGATGCGTGATAGGCCAGCTTGCCGTTGAAGTGCGCATGCACATCGGTCACGCCCAGCACATCGACCAGGAACTCGGTCAGTTCGAAGGTCGACCGGGCCAGAAACTGGGCACGCTCGTAGTCGGCGCTGTCGGTTCCCTCTTCGAAGAGCACCGGGTAGAAGTGGTTGACCATGGTGGTGCAACTGCCGCTGGGCGCCACCACGGCATCGACGCGGCCGCTGCGTACCAGCGGCTCGAAGATGTCGAGATAGCGCTTGGCCAGCACCCGGGCTTCGTCCCGGAAACCGGCGTTGAAGGCCGGCTGTCCGCAGCAGGTCTGCTCCTCCGGGAAGAGCACCTCGACGCCGTTGCGCTCCAGCAACTCCACGGTCGACAGTCCGACGTTCGGGTAGATCATGTCGACCATGCAGGTGACAAAGAGCGCCACCCGTTTGGGCGGGCTATCGTATTGTCGGTGATGATTGTTCATCTTGATTTGTCCAACATGTCACTGTTCAGTTCACACGCCCCTCGTGCGAACCACATAGGGCGATTGGCCTGATACTCGGGATAGACCCGTGCGCACGAAGGGCGTACGCACTAAACGGTATTGAAATGTCTAGGCCAGCAGCGCCGGGATCTCGGTCTGGAGCGGCAGTGTCGTCACTTCCACATGATCTTCGTGCATGAAGCAGTTGATCTCGCTGCGAATGCCCAGCCCCTTGGCGACAGGGCTGTCATCGAAGTTGAACGCCGACATGTAGATACCCGGCTCAATGGTAAACATCACGCCGGGTATCAACTGGCGCTGGTCCACTGTCTCCAAGCTGTCGATGTTGACACCGCAGAAGTGCACATCGCTGCCCAGGCTGTGGCCCGTGCGCGATTTGATGAAGTCGCCGTAGCCCGCATTGATGATGATCTCGCGGCAGACGGCGTCCACTTCGTAGCCGTAGATGGGCTGATCGTTGTCCAGCCGTTCCTGGATGAAGCTGACGGCCCGGTCGCGGGTAGCGGCCAGGATCTCGAAGATGTCTGCAACCTTGGTCGGCGCTTTCTCTCCGCAGTAGGCTGTCCACGAGATGTCGGCGTAACAGTCCTGGGGCGTCTTGGTCTCGCGCGCCCACAGGTCGATCAGCACCACATCGCCCCGTCGGATCGGGTTGAAGCGTTCGGCGGACGGCGCGTAGTGGGGATTGGCCGCGTAGCCGTTGACCGCGACGATGGGCGGATGGTCAGGCAGAAGGCCATTGGCTGAAAATTGGTCTAGGATGAACTGCTGGACATCGTACTCGCTGACCGGCTTGTCGGCCAGCAGTTGCGCACGAATGTAGGCAAAGGCGGCGTCCTTGGCCGCCATGCAGATCGCGGCTGCGCGCCGGTGGCTCTCCATCTGTGCGGGCGTCAGCACTGCCTGGGTCAACTGGACCAGGTCTGCGCTGCTGACGATCTCGGCCCCGGTCACAGACTCGACCATCTCCTTTGTGCCCGCATCGACCGTGCTGACATAGGGAATGGCATTGCGCGGGCTGTACTCCATGGCGATGCGCAGCGTCTTTCCGTGACTGCTGCCCACCATGGCGGCCAGCTTGGTCTCCAGATCCTGCCAACTGATGTAGGTGAGGTGTTCATCGTCGATCTCCGGCGCGACATCGGCGAAGGTGCTGACCTCGATGGACTGGACCAGGATGCGAGGACTCCCTGACGCGGGAATCCACAGAAACCAGCGTCGGGTGCCGCTGCGGTCAATGCCGGCAATGTGCAGCGCAACCGGATTGGTCCCGCGGAAGTCGTAGAGCAGCCAGCCGTCTAGAGCGGTTTTCTGCAAGTAGTTCTGTATCTGCGGTAGGTTCACGTGTTTGACAATCTCTCTTGAATTGTGTGGCCTGCAAGAAAGGTTGTCGATGGGTGAGACCGAAGCAACCGCTACGCAAAGGGCCACAATAAGGCTTTGAAATGCTTATGCAGCCTATTATCACACGACTTGAAAACCGCGTCCAGTAGTGCGCCGATGCCTCTTTTCGATTTGTACTTAACACAAGAATCTGGTACAATTCGAACAAACGTTCTTTGGCTTTTTCAGACATTGACATTGTTCCGGTAGGGCAGTAGAATAGATAGCCAAGGCAGATCGTCTGTCGGCGTTCCAAGTAGTTCCGGGAGACGTTGAATCGAGACGGTCTGTTCGGCAAATATATCTATTCCCTCAGCCCCCGAAAGGAGACGCAACATGTATCAGCAGATGACGATTGTCGGCAATTTGGGCAGCGATCCGGAAATGCGCTACACCGCCAGCGGTGTGCCAGTGACGAGCTTTAACGTTGCCGTCAATCGCTCCTGGACCAATCAGGAAGGTCAGCGCCAGGACAAGACTACCTGGTTCCGTGTGACTGCTTGGCGGAAGCTGGCTGAGACGGCCAGCCAGTATCTGAGCAAGGGCCGGCAGGTTTTGATTGTCGGCGAAATTGAAGAACCTGAAGTTTGGGTCGATCGAGAAGGCAACAATCGTGCGTCGCTCAACCTGACGGCCTTCACGATCAAATTCCTGGGCAACCGGTCTGATGGCGATGGCGGCGGGATGAGCGCAGCACAGGGTGCGCCGGCCGCATCCGGCGATGGACCGGTGACCAATGATGAGGATATTCCGTTCTAGCCTCACTCACTTGATATTCGGACAACAGGAAGCCGGACTTCTGATCAGAAGTCCGGCTTTCTTTTCGTTCATCGTTGATCAAATCACCCACTGACTGAATCACGCGTTGATTATGGCGCGTGAACTACGGTACAGTATAATGGACGCTGCTCCGGCTATCGGCTCCAATCGTATCCAGCAGAAGAGAATCTTCCCGTGTCACAAGACGGACTGACCGACATCGTTGAATCGATTCGTAGCGAACTGACCCAGACGAATACACTGCGCGACGATACCTTGCAGCGCAGTCGCAGCCTCATTCGTCTCTGCGCCCACAGCATCCGCGCCATCCATCGCCACGACTGGGACGAAGCCGAGAAACTGCTGCAGGAAGCGCGCGACGAGGCCGTCACCATGGTCGAAGCGCTGGTCGATCATCCCATGCTCTACCATGCCGGCTACACACAGGATGCCCTCAAGGAACTGGTCGAGGCCTATCTTGTCTATGCTGTCGTGCGCGGTGAAGATTGGCCCACGCCCGACGATCTCCAGGTCTCTCCGCCGACCTACCTGCGCGGCATGAGCGAGGCCGGTACCGAGATGCGTCGCTTTGTGCTCGATCTCATCCGGCGCGGCCAGGTAGAGGAAGCCGAGCCCTATCTTGAATTCATGGATGACGTCTATTCGCTGCTGATTACGGTCGATTTCCCCGACGCCATCACCTACGGACTGCGTCGCAACACCGATGTCCTGCGCAGCGTGTTGGAGCGGACTCGGGGCGATCTCACCTTGGCCATCCGCCAGGATCAGATGCGGGCGGCGCTCTCCAGCTTCGAAATGCGGCTGGACACCGGAGCCGAGTAGCGGCATGGCCAAGGATCGGTCGATGGTACGCGCCAGCGATATCGGGGCCTGGACCTTTTGCCGGCGGGCCTGGTGGCTGGCCAACGTCAGACAGGTCAAACCCACCAACTCGGCCGCGCTGGCCGGCGGAACTCAGAGCCATCTTGCCCATGGGAAGCTCGTCGAGCGCTCCTTCCGTTTTCGTCGTGCCGGGGTGGCGTTCATACTCCTAAGCATTCTACTGCTGACGGTGCTGATCTTCTGGCTTGTCTTGGTGCAGATGGGATAAGGGCAGAGGCAGCGTGTGACCTTCGAACAGCAGACGCTCGTCAACGACGAGACTTCCATTTCCCAGACGTACTCACTGGCGGATCATGCAATTGATGTGCTTCGCCGGGCCGCAGCTATCCCCATCGAAGAGCAGGCGTTTCTCAAAGAAGAACGCAACGTCTGGCGTCCTGACAGTTGGCTGATGAGTCGCTGCCGGCGTGCGTTGGCCGAGACCGGAGCCGCCGAGGCCGCACTCAGCACGGCACGGTTGCGCTCCGATCGAGATCCGCTGGCCATTCCCCAGACACTCTATCAACTGGCCAATCGCGCCGCCGATCGGCCGGAAGCCCTGCGCCTGATTGAGCGGACACTGGGCGCGCAGGATCGAATCCTTTTCGACGAGGTGCGTCTATCGGATGCACGTCAGGACGAAGAGTTGCTGTTGGCCGCAGCAACGCAAGCCGTCATCGGTGCGTCGGCGTCGGTCTTCACCTACTTGGAGCGGCTCGACCAGCTTCGCGGCTCGTGGGAGCGGATCATGGCCAATGCCGAACACCGTTCGCTGCTGGCCAAATCGCTGGCCGGCGGCGGACGGCACCCGCTGACATCCGCCCTGATCGCCATTGCGAATCCGCGATACGGTGAGCAAGGCGCGCTTCTGCTACAGGCGGTGGCCAAAGATCTGGATCCGGACAAACCTTCTGATCGCCAACTGATCGAGCGATGCGCAGGAATCATACGATATGCCTCGCTGACGACCATGCAGAGCCATCGTGTTGCTGTGGCCGTTCTGGCGCGTGCCGGATACGCTGATGAAGTGGTCAGCCATCTCGAAACGATTGCCAATATTCAGGAGGCGCGGCGAGAGAGCGGGCTGGCACTGCGCAGGAACGACCAACAGTTGTTGCGCCAGGTCAAGCGCACACAGGCCAATGCGGACATCGATTTCCAGGTTTATGCGCTCCAGGAAGCCATTCGCATTATGCCTGTCCGCCGAATCACGCGTGAGCAGCGGGCCGAATTGGCCCGTGTGTTGGCCGTGTTGGGCATGAAGAGCGACGGGTGGACGGCATCCGGCGCCGCCGCTTCCTTGGTCGAACTGGGTGCGATCAAATTGGCCATCGATGTCGTCGACAACATCGCACCCACCGACCCCACCCGCAGCGAAGGCGCCATCGCTCTGGTCAAGGGCTTGCTGGCCATTGACGAGGTTGCGCTGGCCGCCGAGCAGACCGAGAAGGCGCTGGCGTGGATTCCGACCATCGAGAGTGAAAACGCGGAGCGGGCCACGATCTGGGGATTGGCCGAACTCTACCTGGCCCACCACCGTCCTCAGGAGGCATTAAATCTGCTTGATCGCCGCGTGGATGCCCCTGGTTTTTTCCAGAGGGTGCGAAGCCTCTTTCAGCAAACCGTCACCGATGATCAGTTGCGCGACAATCGGCTGCGGTTTCAGGCCTACTTGCAGCAGAATCGCAGCGTGCAGGAAATCGAGCCCCTCTTGGCTGAACTGCGAAGATGGGCGCCCATACTGCTGGACGGCGATGCCTTGATCGCCTTTTTTGTGGACGGATTGGTAGCGCCGATGCTCGATGCCGGTTATTTGGCACAAGTTTGGTCGCTCTTGCCCGATCTGCTCGCCGTGTTGGGCATAAGCATGGGGGATCGTTACGCGGATCACCTGCGACGCTTTTCAGCGCTCTTTGCCGCTGAGGTGGCGGTACTCACAACGACTGACCGCCGGCGGCTATCACAGTTTCTTGTGGACGTTTGGAACACCGATGTACAGCGGGGGATCTGGCAGACGATCCATGGCATCGAGGGAACGCTGCCGTTGATCCTGGCGCTGGACGGTCCCCAATCTCTGGTCGACATTGCACTGCTGGCAAAAGACGAGGGCGGCAGTTGGCTGCAAGGATAGACCGCGAATGCCGCGGTCTATCTTTTCTCACGCCAATCGACTCGCAGCTACTTCTTGCGCGGGATGATGATCCAGAGCACAACATAGGGAAGAATTCCCGGCAGACCGCCCGGCAGTAGCAGCAACAGAAATAGCAGTCTGAACCAGAGCGGGTTCATGCCAAAAAATGCGCCGAGCCCTCCGCACACGCCGGCGATGATGCCGTTCTGGCGGCGTAACTGGTTGCGATTTTCGTCGGTTGTCATCTCGAATTTTCCTCACTATCAGCAAACATTTTGTTCGATCCACCACAGGGCGCTTCACAGCCCATGTGTTGATCAGTACGCAGATCCGGCCCATTGGTTTCAGGCGTCACACCACGACCACGACTTCGCCGCCGGTCATTCCGACCAACTGATCGGGCGTCAACTGAAACAGCGCGTTGGGATGACCGGCGGCCGCCCAGATCTCTTTGAATTGAAGCAGGTCTTTGTCGATCAAGGTTGTCATCGCCTGCGCCAAGCCGATGGGCGGCACCCCGCCGATGGCGAATCCGGTCTGCCCGCGAACGAAGTCGGCCTCCGGCCGGACAATGGCCTCGCCGATCTGCCCCTTGATCGTCTTGACATTGACCCGATCGGCGCCGCTGGCGATGATCAGGATCGCCTTGCCGCTCTCTTTGCCCTGGAAGATGAGGGACTTGGCGATCTGGCCGATCTCGCAGCCGACGGCATTGGCCGCCTCAGCGGACGTACGCGTCGAATCGGCCAGTTCGATAACCTGGTTGTCGAATCCTAGATCGGCCAGGGCATCTTGAACTCGCTGAGCGCTCGGTTTGAGGGGCATGGATATTCGCCTTTCAGCGCTTGAGCATCGGGAAGAACGATTGGCGGACAGCGCGCTGCGTACGCGTGAAAGCGACCTCGCTGATCGCACCTGATTCGCTGACTGCCTCCAGCCAGTAGGTGCTCCGATTTGGTCCTTGTTCGTCTGAATCCACAAACTGGTAATGTGCCGAAGTCCCGTCTGTGCCTTGAGCCGGGATCGGCGTATCGCTGAGCAGATCTGCATCGGTGCGGGTTCCCGCTTCGCTGCGCCAGAGCCGGTAGGCGGCGACATTGGCTTCGGCATAGCTGACCCAGTGGATCTCAACGGCCCCGCTGTCGATTTCACCATGAAATGCTTCGAAGGCGCAGAGCTCAACGTGAGGCGTGTTCGCATCGGCTGCCATCACTGACGCGCTGCGCGCTGACCTCTTGCCAGTTGGTCGGCTCATTGCCGAACCCGGCGAGATCAACACGACGCAGCCCCGAGCTTTGCCCGGCAGCGGCTACCGGCCACGGCCAGCCGTCGTCATAGTCAACCCGGTCGATCTCGATATAGGCGCGCTCACCGCCGTCGTTGACCGATGGAGCCGGTTTCAGAAGAGTAATTGTTTGACCGCCATCGGCCAGGTGGACTGGGTACGGTCCGATGATCTGGGGCTGCTTGTCGATGGTCTCTCCGGCCTCGCGACGGGCTAGACAGGCATCGGACGGTCGCTCGGCCACGACCAGCAGCGAACCGCCGGCAGGGATCTCGACTCCCGTGGGGAACTCGTAGAAGATGCCGTCGATGCGCCAAGTGCTGGTCGGATCCAGCGGATCGTAGAGCTTGACCGGCTGGTCACTGATGTTGGTCAACTCGATAAATTCGTCGCTGTTTGAAGGGCGGTAGTCGATCTCGCTGATGACGACAGGCCCCACCAACGGCCCCGCGTTGGCTTCGCCGAACGACGGCCTCTCCTGTTGGACAAAGTGCTCGCGTCCGTCGGTGGTCGTCACGAGACCCAGCGACACGCCCGGTTCCGAGGCGCCATAATCAAATCCATGGCGATAGCCGGTTAGGACGCCGGATCCGTCGGCTGAGAACAGGTAGATCTCTCCACCCTCGACATTGAAGTCCGGTCGGGTAGACCGGCTTGCCGACGAATCGAAGTGGTGCGGAGCAAGAGCCAGATGGCCGCCGGGCGGGATGACGACACCGTCTGCGATCCGGTAGGCTGCCGGCTGAGTTGGATCATCGGTGAGCGTCCAATGGCTGATATCCGCCGGCTGATCGCCGACGTTGTACAGTTCCACCCGATCATCTGCGCCATCAACCGGATTGCTCAGTAATTCGTTGATCCGCACCGGCTGCGGATCGGCATTGCCCGGTGAACCGCCGAGCGCGCTGCTGCGTCGCCAGTTGTTCGGGTCCTGATCATCACTCCGTTCGTTGTTGAGCACCAGGGAATAGCCTTCTCCGTCAGCGCCCTGGGGCCAGGGCGATTCATCGTCGTAGGCAAGCGAGACGATGGCGCGGCCATAGCCGTCGACCAATGTCAGTCGCTCGCCTCCGTTGCTCAGACCGCTTGCCGTATTCGTCGAAGGCGCTTCCCGCGCCGTGGAGCGCGTCGTACGCACTGCGTTCACTGGCCAGAATCAAGCGCTCGCCGGGGTCAAGTGCGCTGCCCGGCGGGAAGTGATAGCCGACGCCTTGGGTGAAGTGAAAATTGGAGAGATCGATGACTGCCTCGCCGGTGTTGGCAAACTCGATGAACTCGAAGTCGTCGCCGTCGCGGGGACCGATGGGCGCTGGGTGGTACATGATCTCGGTCAGCGCCAGATCGGCTGTCGGCGCGGCGACCGGAACGCCGGCGATGAACTGCAGGGCCGGCGACCAGTGGCTCCAGCGCCCGCTGCTATCCTTCATACGTACGCGCACACGATAGGTATGCAGCGGCTGAACCGCTCCGTTCGGCACGGTCCAGGTCGGCGAATACGCGGTCATCTCTTCGCTCTCGACGACCGCGTCAATTTCGTACAGACGCGGCGCCGCCGGATCGAAGACCGGCCCTTCGGGGTTGGTCACTTCTGCGATGCGCCATTGCATGGCGCCGAAGGTCTGCGACCCCTGGGGATCCTGAAATTCCGAGGCGGAAAATTGAAGCTGATCGGCCGGAAAACCGGGCGTTCCGCTGTAGCTGACGGCCGGCGTGTAGGGAAATGCATCGTCGGTCAGGATCTCGCGATCGATCCATGCGCCCCGCTCATTGACCCAACTTTTCATGAGATTGACCATGCCGGTGAAATCGCCTGTCTCGGCGGCGCGGTAGAATTCGCCTGGGTAGGTGCGCTTGGGATCGACGTAGCGGGTCCCGAAGATCGGGTTGTAGTCCCAGAGATGGCGGTCGGCGTCGACCATGGCGGGACCGCCCGCCGATGTGTTGATGAAGTTGGCGTGTTCGTCCAGCATCATGGTCATCTGTTCGGGGTTGAAGAGCAGATCGCGCAGTTCACGCATGCGATTTTGGTATTCGATCTGGAATGCCTCCCGACCGAGCACGCGCTCGAAAAAGGGCTCATTGCCGGTCCCGGGCATCTGTTCCGACCAGGTCAAATCCAGATCCCATGGATGGACGGACCACATTCGGGTGTCCGGATCGAGGAAGTAGAAGTAGTTTTTTTCCTGGTCGATATCGTAGTGATGGATCGCCTCGACGATGGAACGATAGCTGTAGTAGCGATCCAGATCGAGATTGGCCCGCCACCAGTTGTCATCCTGCCATGTGGTGACATAGGTGACGATAAATCCGGTGATGTCATTGTGGGTCGGGTCGGCATAGGCGCCTTGATTGTTCTTCTCTGCGCCGCCGTTTTCCAGTTTGTAGAGGTTGCCGTCGGGTAGCCCATGCTGCTCCAGAAAGCGTCCGTCCATCTGTTCAATGGCCAGGTAGAGACCCCAGAAGTCACCTTCATACTGATTGACGCCGATCTCGGCCTCTTCATCAATGACACGGAGTTGGGCAAAATGGGTGAGGGGTCCTTCGACGCCGGCCATGTTGAAAAGGCGGAAACTGATCGATTCGAACAGGCCCTGTTCGCCCCGGTGTTTTCGGTGGGTCTGCTGGATGGCTGCTGACAGATTGAGTTTGTCCCACAGCGTAGGATAAGGGTGACCGTAATCGTCGTAGGCTTGAAAGCGGTGGCCGGGGTGAAAGTTGATCTTCCACATGTTCTTGCCGGTGGCATAGCGGGTTGTGCCGCCACGTGCTCTGAAAGTGACATGGTCGTAGACAGCACCGCCGTAGACGAGCGTGCCGCGCCAGAGAAAGTCGTTTCCCTCGTAGCCTGCGCCCCAATCCGACGGCGGCATGAAGAGGGCGTCCGCCACATCTGTGCGTTTGGCGAGAAAGTGGTAGACCGGCAGGGGACGCATCTGATTGAAGTCAAACGTCACTTGGTTTCCCGGCTGGCCGTCGACCGAACCCGTCCATGCCGGCATGCCATCGTAGACAAAATAGGCGAAGTTAGGCTGGGGATCGTCGGCGTAGGGGACGGTCAGCTCACGCCCTGTGGCGTCACGTGCGTGGATGCGATAGCGCACCAGATGTCTATGCTGTTGCAACGCCGCCGGCAAGATGACCCGCCACCGGTCGTTCTCAAGCCGCTCCATGGCCAGCGGTGTCCAATCCGAGTGGTAGACCGGGTCATGCTGGGCGACATATCTGCCGGGCGCGACGATCTGATATAATAGCGAGACAGACGCCACACCGTTGGCATCCTGGACACGCGCCGTGATGGTCACATCGTCGTGCGAGGTTGGCTGTTCAGGGGTGTGAGAGACCTTATCGATAAAGGGCGGTGCAGCGCCGTTCTGGATCGCGCCCGGTCGACCAGGGCTGGGATCGGCGGAACGCCAAGCGCCGGCCTGTGCATTGTCCAGAGCAGGGTTGATCAGTTGGATCGAGTGGCCCGGCGGCGTGCCGACCGTCGGCCATGGAAAGCCGAAACGGTAGGCCACGTCATCGATGATCTCTGCTGTTGCATTGCGCAGGGTGAGCTGCTCACCCTCATTGCCCAATCTGCCCTGGAACTGCCCCATGGCCGGCATGCCGTATTTCGCGCTAAAGGCATCGGCGTTCTGGGCAATGACCAGGTAGCCGCCGGGTTCAAGGTTGGAGCCGGCGGGGAAGAGGAACCGGATGCCGCCGTCCAGTAACCATCCCGACAGATCGACCGGTGAAATCCCGGCATTGTGCAGTTCAACAAATTCGATCCACTCGGTAGACGGCTCGGGCTTGTAGTGGATTTCACTGATGACAACAGGGCTGGACACTGCGATGGCCGCCTCATCCGCGCTCTCCTCCTCCCATGCCATGGCATGGCCGGCAGGCATGCAGAGTAGAGCGATCCCAAAGAGCGTCATCCACACGAATGCCCGCAGCAATGGTTTGATGCAGGAGTGTCCGCGCAAACAGTAGCGCCTTGCTATCAATGGGTGGCTTGTTTCGGATACTAGCGGGAATCCTGTTGACCATGCTCGGCTGTCGGCTGCTCTGGCGGGCACTGAGTGCCGCGGTGTAGGAGACTGGTTCACGAAAAGATGGCAGCATAGATTATGATTGAGAAAGTTGGCGCACGTTGTCTACCGAGTAAACTACTGAATATTGGATAATTTTGCAAGTACTCAACGGTGGAATATTGGTCGTTCGAAGATTGCAGTGTGAAAAATATGGAGACTTCTCAAATACAATTTCTCTCCGATCTGCTCAAACCCGGTGAAAACCCATTGTTCCATGCGTCTCCTGCCGGTCCGGTACAGTCACCATGTTTACGTCGGCCTATGCTTGCGGCGCTGGTGACGATGGTGTTGTTGCTGGCCGCCGGTCGTCCGACTGCGCAGGCCGCAACATTGGACGCTGCGTTGGACGCTGAACTGCTTCAGCCGTCATCCGATCTCCCGATCGGCAACGGGCTCACGATTGTCGATGATGCGCTTGCCGCGCAGACGGTCATATCGGCCGATCTCGATGGCGACGGTGACAACGATCTGATCTCCGCCTCTCGCGTGGACGGTTCGGTCCGCTGGTATCGCAACATGGGCGGCCAATATCCGCAGTTGACGCCGATCTATATCGATCATGTGGACGGGGCCTATGCCGTTGTCGCCGCCGATCTGAACCGGGACGGCGCAATGGATATCCTTGTCACCGGTATCGGCCTTTCCGTCGATGGGACTATCTATGACGGCGAGTCGCTCGACGCGATCGTGGCCGGAACGTCCCGTTTTGTCTGGTATCGAAACAATGGAGAGGCCAACCCCGCCTTCACCCGCATTCAAATCGACGATGGGTTGGGCTATCCGGTGGCGATCGACGCCGCCGATCTGGATGGTGACGGCGATGCCGACCTGATGCTGGCCCTGCGTGGGGCCGACAAAGTGGTCTGGTACGAAAATCTGGGCGGCCCCAACCCTAGCTTTGCCTACCACGAGCTTACAAACCAGACGGACGGCGCGGCAGCGGTGAAGGCCGGAGACCTGGATCTTGATGGCGACCTGGATGTGGTGATCGCCGCCGAGAATACCGACACCATTGCCTGGTTTGAGAACCAGGGCGGGCTGCCGCTTCGTTTTGCGCCCAGGGTAATTCGGACCGCCAGCCGGTTGCCGTCGCCGGAACTCGACTTCTCGCGGGCAGTCGACCTGGCCGATGTCGACGGTGACGGCAATCTGGACGTGATCTACGGCTCGGACGAGGACGGCGAGGTCGGTTGGTATGAGAACACCGGCGGCAACGGACCTCAGTTTTTGCTGCACGTCGTCTCCACCGCAGTGCCGCATGTGAAATCCGTGTCCGCCGCCGATGTCGACAGCGACGGCGATATCGATCTGATGGCCGCAGCTAATCAAGGCGTGGTGTTGTTCGAGAGCGATGGCGGCGCCCCGCCGTCGTTTGAACGGCAGGAACTGGCTCCGGCCGCCGCCGGCGCACGCTTCGTCTCCACTGCGGATGTCAACGACGACGGGCTGCTCGATCTGCTTTCCGCCTCGCAGGACGACAACCGCATCGTCTGGTATCCCAATCTGATGGTCCATCGCAGCGCATACTATGCGCCCCAGACGCGTGCCGTGGTGGCTGTCGGCCGGCAGGCGCGCATGGCCTATTCCGGCGATCTGGACTCAGACGGTGATACCGATATCGTATCGATTTTCGGGGATCAGATCCGCTGGCATCAGAATGACGGAACGCAACCGCCCACGTTCCAGGAATATATCGTTGATCCGGCCGCCGATGGCGGACGCTGGGTCCATGTCGCCGATATGGACAGCGACGGCGATCTGGACATCATCTCAGCCGCAACAGCCGACAATCGAATCGCTTGGCATGAGAACAACGGCAGCGCGACGCCAGCCTTCACCACCCGTGTGATCAGCAGCAACGCCAACGGCGCACGCGCGGCATTGGCCGCCGACCTGGACGGCGACGGCGACCAGGATGTCTATTCGGCCTCCCATGGCGACAACAAGATCGCCTGGTACGAAAACCTCGACGGGCGAGGGGGGCGATTTGCCGAACATGTGGTCAGCACGGAGGCCATGTATGCACGCTCTGTCTATGCCGCCGATCTGGATGGCGACGGCGATCTGGATCTGATGTCGGCGTCCCAGATCGACGACGAGATCAACTGGTACCGCAACAACGGCGGCCCTTCGCCCTCGTTTACGCCGTACACCGTCGGCTACGTCGATGGCGCTCAACACGTCTATGCGACAGATGTCGACGTCGATGGCGATGTCGATATTCTCGCCGCCTCTGAATTCGACCATACCGTCTCATTGTATGAGAACAACGGGGCCCCTCAGCCCGAATTCGCCTGGCGACCCATCGATCAAACGGCCAACGGTGTTCATGCGGTCTATGGGGATGATCTGGACGGCGACGGCGATATCGATCTGGTTGCCGCCATCGAAAAGCTCAATGCGTTCAAGTGGTACGAGAACAACGGCCAGCAGCCTGCCCAGTTCACGCCCCGTCTTGTCTATGATCGGGCGTTGGCCGCCCATGGCGTTCACGCTGATGACATTGACGGCGACGGCGACAGCGATCTGATCGGGATCTCGCGTGATGACGGCGTGGTCGCCTTGTTTGAAAACCGTGGCGGCAACTATGCCGTGGGTGTCGAACAAGGTAGTTCCGACGTGAATGCTTCCGGACAGTTTGCCGAACTTGCGCGAATTCTCGTCGCCCACCGTGGGCGAGCGGGCGACGCCAATATTGAACTGCATTCCCTGGAGTTCACCTTTTGGAACGGCGATGGCAGTCAACTGGACGATGAATCCTTTCAGCGCTGGGTCGAGTCGGTCGCCATCTATCGAGACACCCAGGACGGCAGATTCGATCCCGGCCAGGATCAACTGCTGGTGCATCTGGCCGCACCCGCATTGAACAGCCAACAACGGCTGGTGGCGTCGATGCCGGATGAATCCGCAAGCGCCCAGATCGGTCCGGGCCAGACGCAACTGCTCTTCTTGGTCGTGGAGATGACGGATGCCTGTGTGACCTCGGCAAACGAACTCAACGTTTCGATGATTCTCACTTCGCGCACGGCCCGCGATGCGCTGTTCAAGGCCCCGATGTTGGCGGAGTCATTGTCCGGTGTCGCAGATGACGGCGGGACCGATGACGAGCCGGCTGCACAGACCCTCTTCATCAACGAGTTCATGGCCAGCAATGACAGCACATTGCCCGATCCGGATGAGATCACCGAGTATCCCGATTGGATCGAGATCTACAATGCCGCTCCACTGGCCGCGGATCTGGGGGGGATGTATCTGACCGATGATCTCGGCGAACCGACCAAGTATCGGATTCCGGCCGGGGTGACTGTGCCCGCACATGGCTACGTGGTCTTTATTGCGGACGCTGAGGAGACCCAGGGCCCCTTCCACACCAATTTCCGGTTGTCCAGCACAGGCGAAAGTATTGGTCTCTTCGACACGGACGCAAAGGGCAACCAGGTGATCGATCTGATCTCGTTTGATGAACAGACGACAGATGTTCCCTTCGGTCGATACCCCAACGGCAGCGACACATGGACGGTGCTGGGTGCGGCAACGCCGGGGACGCTGAACGTGCAGGAGTTGCTGGATCCGCGGGCCTACCTCCCCTTGGTGGCCTCAGGCAAGATCTCCCGATCTACATGCCAGTAGATCGGGTGCAAGGAACCGAGTATGGATAGCCGAATCTTTGTCCGATTGTTTTCGGTCGGATTGGTTGCGCTGATGTTTTTCTGCGGCGCTTCACTTCAGGCGCAGTCCGAGTTGGACCAGACTGACGAGATCGTCTATATCGACAGCAACGGCTACATTCGCGTGCTGGATCCGGACCAGACGGCCGACAATCCGGTGGTGAAGTGGCGCAGCCCGGACGGCGGCTGGTACGATGCCGCTCTGGGTGACTTCAACGCCGACGGCGATGACGAGATCGCGGCCATTGGCCCTTGGACAGACGACGACGGCGTCGAGCGAACCAGATTGACCATCTACGATCCCGTGGTGGCCGAAGGCGCGGTTCAGCCGGGAATGCGCATCAACGGGATCGGCTGGGCCACGCTATTTACTGCCACGGTGCCCGCGCTGGTTGGCGCGCCCGTTGACATCGCCGTCGGCAAGTTTTCGGCGACCGGCGTGATGGACGGGATCGTCATCAGCACGGTCTTGCCTGATGTCGGCGACGACGAGACACCGTCCCGAATCACATTGCTCTCTGCCACCAGTGACGACGGTCGCTCCTGGGAGACACGCTTCTATCGGGATTTCCGGCACGAGTGGGACCAGGTGCGCACCGGCAACGCCAACAACGTCGGCCTTGATGAAGTTGTGCTGGTCGACGACGGGCTGTCCGTGCTCTCGGTCTATCGAATTGACAATGGCATGACCGACGAAGCAGATCGCTTTTTCAACATTGGCAGTGAGAGCCGGAAGTGGAACGATGCCATCGTGGCCGCGAGTTGGGAGGGTATGAATCAGTTGATCGCTGTGCGAGACGCCACCGTTCCGCTGGCCAGTTTTCTTGTCTTCCAGTACCAGAATGCGGACGACGAGTGGATCGATCTCTTTTTAGAGCCCTTTGTCCCGCCGCCGCTTCGGCTTTTCGCGGCCGACGTCAACGCCAGCGGCGATGACGAGATTTTCATGCTGCGCGATGTGCCGTCTGACATCGCGGCGCCACGCCTCTTTATGCGACAATCGTGGAGTTCCGGCGATCCGGCCAATCCCTTTGAAGCGACATTGGACAGTGACAACGGCTTTCGTGAAGGGGCCGGCGGCAACATCATTGGCGGTGACGGCGGCAAGGACGAGATTGTGATTATCCGCGACAATTTCATTCGCATCTACACAGAGCCTGAGTCCAACCAGAACAACTTGAATTTCGGTCGTACAACCAATCTTCGCACCGTGGTCGTCGGCGATCTGGACGCTGCCGGGTTTTCGCCGCCTTCGATTCTTAGCGCTTCACCGGAGTCGCTGATCGAAACCATCGATCTGGGCGTGGTAAGCGGACCCTACAATATCGATCTGATCAACACAGGGTTCGATGCACCGATTCCGTTTGCGTACACAGTTCAGGGCGACCCGGCATGGATCAGCGTCAGCACCTCTTCCGATCGTACGCCTGCCACCCTTCAAGTCTATCTCGATGCGACCAAACTGCTGGTGGGTGACTATTCGACGGCCATCGAGATCGATGCCGCCGATATGGACATCGAAAATCCACACTTGACGATACCGATTCTCGCGACGGTAGAGGAAGCCATTTTCGCCGACCCGGATCATCTCTTGTTTGTTTTCGAGTCCTGTGAGGCCGATACACCCGCCCAATTGCAGGATATTTTGGTTGCTGGGCCAGATGGACAACAGGTGACGGCAACAATCGAGCCCGCTGTTCCCTGGGCGACCGTTGAGCCCAGCGACATTAATCTGCCGGCCACGGTGAGCGTAACGGTAGTTCCGGATGAGCGGAACGCCGTTTTTGATGAGGCCGTTCTTGTTCTGGCGCAGTCGGCGTCGGATGGGCTTGAGCGATCGGTCCCAATCTATCTCGTCTGCGCAGACCATAGGATCTTTCTGCCGGTGATTGCCAAATAGCCCGGTGGTTGCCCAATAGCGATGTTATAGAAGCCAACTATGCAATCAGAGTATCCTCAAAACGTGTCAGCAGACGAGGGCAAAAGCGCCCTACGCAGCAACCGTCAGGAGAAATTTCTCCTGACGGTTGCTGTCATCCTGCTTTTTGGGGCGCTGTTTGTGCTGCTGTTGGGCGTCAATATGCGTCGCGGCCTGAATCATGATGAGCATCAGTTCGTGGCCGGGGCCACGCTGCTGGCCCATGAGTCGCTTCTGCCCTATGCCGATTTCGCCTACTTCCATGTGCCACTGCTCAGCCTGGTCTATGCGATTGTCTACCAGTTCAGTTCGCAACTGCTGCTCAGCGCACGCCTTGTCTCAATTTTTTTCTCATTTTTGACACTGGGCCTGATCTTTTTCGCGGCCTATCGCAGGCGCGTGGCCGCACGGCTGCGAATTCGCCTGCTCTTTGCCACCTTTGCCGCCGTCTGGCTGATGGCGATCCCCCTGTTTACCTACACCAGCGGGCGCGCATGGAACCACGATCTACCGGTCTTTTTGCTCTTAGTCGCCTTCTTTATCCACAGCGACGCACTGGTCGAGCGGCGTTCTCCATACTGGTTGGGCGCCAGCGGACTGTTGATGGGCCTAGCATCGGCGACGCGCCTCTCTTTCGCCCTGATTGCCATTCCCTTCCTGCTGGTGCTCTGGCTCTATCCCGCCTACACTGGACGAGATCGTTGGATCGGCGTCGCTATGTTTGGGGCCGGTTTTCTGTTCGGTTTCACGCCGGCCATCGTGCTGTTCGTGGTCGATCCGCAGGCATTCATCTTCGGAAACCTCGAATACATTCAACTCAATACACAGTACTATCAGGCCGGCGGTCAGGTCGAAGCCATGACGCTGATCGGCAAGTTTGTCTACTTCGCCAAACTGCTGGTAACGCAACCGGGGAACCTGATTGCAGTCATCGTGCTCCTCTTCGGCAGCGTGCCTCTGCTTGAATCGGTGCGTCAGCGGATGTGGGGAACGCGATCGCTCAGCCAAGTGCATGACAAGGCCAGTTCTCTGTTCCGCTATGCCTTTGCCGTGTTCCTCCTTGTCTTTGCCCTGATCGGGGCCTTTGCCGCCACGCCTTCACAGCCTCAATATTTTTATGTGTTGTTTCCATTGATCGTCCTTGCCAGCGCCTACGCCTTCAACGCCTGGCCCGATCGGCTGCAACCCCGAGGACTTCTTTTCTTCGCCGGCGCAGTCTTCGTCACAGTTCTGCTTGCGCTGCCTTTCTACGCTGAAGGATTGGCGGTTGTCTTCACGCCGGACAAGTGGTACCCGGTCAAAATGCATGAGCGCAGCCAGGCGGCGGCCCAACTGGTTCAGCACGGGCGCGTCCTGACGCTGTCACCGATTCAACCGCTGGAGGGCGGGGCGTCCATCTATCCTGAGTTTGCCACGGGATCCTTTGGATGGCGCGTTGCACCGCTCGTGAGCGAGGCTGAGCGTGAGCAGTTCCACCTTGTTGCCCCCGGCGACCTGGATGCGTTTCTGGCCGACGATCCGCCGCGCGGCATTCTGGTCGGCCTGGACAACGACGACACCAATGAAGAGATTCCGTTTGTTGTCTATGCGCGGCAGAATGCCTTCGTGCCCGTGACTTTGCCGGATGAAGGAACGCTCTGGCTGTCGCCGCTGGCCATCTGGCAGGACAGTATCGTGCTGGGCGGGTACAGCGCGCCGGAAGCGAGGGTTCAACCCGGCGACACATTGGATCTCACGCTGCATCTTCAGAATCGACGCACCATCGAAAACAACCTGAACGTGCTTGTGCGTCTGGTCGGCATGGATGGCGAGGAACTGGCACGCGATGAAGGCTGGCCGTGGGGATCGCCGACTTCCAGTTGGGCGACCGACGAGGTCTGGCCAGACGGCCACCAATTGACCATTCCGAAGAAGGCTGAGCCTGGATATTACGCGCTTGAAGTCTCGTTCTACAACCCGGCAGATCTCGGAGCCTTCGGCTTGCCGGTTGTCATTGGCCACCTGTCTGTGGGCGACGATGAAACCGATGAAGAGACCGATCTGGAGACTGTTGTTCCATTGGCGCGCTTTGGCCCGACCATCACGCTGCTCGAAACCAACCTGCCGGAGGGAGCGCTCCAGTCCGGGCGATCAGGCTCCTGTGCGGCTGATCTGGCGGGCTGAACAACGGCAGGATACCGACTACACCTTCTTCGTGCATCTGTTGGACGCAAACGGAGGTTTGGCGGCCCAGGTCGATTCTCCCCCGCTGGGCGGATTCTTCCCGACCTCCAACTGGTTGCCCGATCTGCCCGTGCCCGACGAATTGATGTTGACGCTTCCCGACGACCTGCCTGCCGGTCGCTATCAGGTTGTTCTCGGCGCCTATGACCCCGCCGACCTGCAGAGATTGCCCGTCACGGCCGATTTGAGCGCCGGTTCGACCGCCAACGAGATGCCGGTGCTCAACGATGCCATCACGCTTGGAACCATTGATGTCGAGTAGCGCCCCATCGACTTCGTCGGAGACAGGCGGCGGACAATCTGCGCCCCAGCCTGTTTATCAGCCTGTTGAACAGTGGAGTGGCCTCTGGGTCACGCTCCTGTTGCTTTTTGTCTATTTGCTCTCCTACAGCGGCGTGCCCCATGCCGTGGATGAGCTTTCGGCGCTGTCCGCCGCTGAGACGATCTCGATCAGCGGCGGTTGGCCTGTCAATCATTGGCATGTCAATCAGATGGAGTGGGATCAGAGTCGAACACCACCCCAGAACATCGCCGGCATTGACGGCAATCTCTATTCAAAAAAGGGGATCGGCGCGTCCCTGATCGCCTTGCCCCTCCTGTGGGTCGGCAAACATTGGCCGGGCGCCGGCGCCGTCCAACTGGCCTTCCTGACCGGCGCCCTGGTCACCGCACTGGCTGCATACTGCTTCTACCGACTGACGCTCTACCTGGACTACGCGCCCAAGACGGCCTTCTGGGGCGCGATCGCCCTGGGCCTCGGCACGTTGCTCTGGCCCTACGCGCGCACGCTCTTCGGCGAATCATTGGGTGCGCTGGGGCTGAGCATGGCATTGGCCGGCGCGGTCGCGTTTCGACGTGGCGTGGTACGGAGGGGGTATGTTCCGTTGCTCGTGGCCGGTATCGGTCTGGCGATTCTGACGTTGGCCAAATCGTCCAATGCTGTGGTTGCGCCGTTTTTCGCCATCTATCTCATCTATGCGCGCCTCTGGGAAGGCCGCAAAAACCTCGTCCTGGGCGAACTGATCCTTCAGGCCCTCTGCGTGGCGATTCCGGTCGCCATCGGCGTCGCCATCACTGTCGGCTACAACTATGCACGCTTTCGCACGGTATGGACCTTTCCGCTCGAACCCTTTGAGTCCTTTTCGACGCCGCTCCGGCTGGGTTTGGCCGGACTGCTGGTCAGTCCCGGCAAGGGCCTGCTCTGGTACGTGCCGCTGCTCTGGCTGGCTCTGCTCGGCCTGCCCAAGTGGACCCATCGGCGCCGTCTGCCCGATTATCTGCTGGCGTCGGCCTCGCTGCTGGCGCCGATTGTGCTCTATGCCCTCTGGTACGATTGGCCCGGCGGCCGGGCCTGGGGTCCGCGTATGATCGTGGTGACCATGCCGGCCATCGCCATGCTGGCCCTGCCCGCGCTGGACGGCTTGGTCGAGGGCACGGCCTCACGTTGGGCACGCTGGGCGACGGGTCTGCTGCTGGGCGTCTCTGTGGCTGTACAACTGCCCGCTGTGCTCGTCAACTTTGAACTGCGCGAGGCCGCAGACATGCAGGCCGGGGTCACATTCGAGCAGCTTCTCTGGAGCGTCGATCATTCGCCCCTGATCACCTATTGGCAGTCGGTGATCCAGGGTCCCCACGATGTCTGGTGGCTGCAACCGTTTTTGCGATCGCTGGCGATCTGGCAATGGACGGCGATACTGACCTTGGGCGGGCTGATCGTTGCCTTGCTCTGGTTTTCCGCACGCGCAACCACTGCCGGGCGACGGGCCGGACTGACCGCCGGCCTGGTTCTGGCCCTGGCGCTTTTCGGCCTGACCATCGTCCTCAGCTCGGCCGACGATCCGCGCTGGCACGAGCGCACCGCCGACCATGCCGACAATCTGGCCATCTTCGCGCTGCTCGACGACACTGCCGGGCCGGGCGATCTGGCATTGCTCGACATGCTGCCCGGCTACGATTCGGAGGGGCGACAGTGGTTGTGGATGAACAGCGGCCCTGCCGATCTTGCCTATCTGGGCTGGCTGCGCAAGCCGGCCATGGATGACGCCGCCTCGGCGCGCCTGGGGGCCTGGCTGGAACCCTACAATCGGATCTGGCTGACGTTGCAGGAGACGGATGACGGCGATACCGGATCGACCACCGAACGCTGGCTCGACCAGTGGGGCTATCGCGGCGGCCAGACCTGGATCGGCAGCCAACGCGTCGTCGAATACGTGATAGCAGCGAGCGATAGCCCATGGGTATCCGAACCCAATTCGTTCGATGGCGCCCTGACGCTCGATGCCTACCGGGTTGCTCAGGGTGAGACCGCAGGCAGCTATGCCGTGGATCTGGACTGGGCGCAAGCGGCCCCGCCGGACCTGCGCTTCTCGCTGCAAGCGCTGGATGCCGCCGGCCAACTCGTGGCCCAGGTCGATCGCGCGCCGGGCGGTCTGGACGACTTTACAGACCGGGTCGGGCTGTCGACCGCATCGCCTGTAGAGCAGATCATCCTGAAGGTCTATGGCGCCGATGACAGCCATGTTCTGCCGGTCTTGACCGGCGACGGCCATGTTTCAGACTACCTCATTCTGGCTCGTTCCGAATAGGGGCATGTAGGTCGGGCATCTCAGCCCGATGATGGTGGTCAGACTGTTTCACTGTCGTATCACAGCGGCGTCTCGCCGCCGGTATTATGAGTCGGAAATAACCACAATGAATCCACTTGATACTCCAAACCATCCATTTCCCGAACCGGCCCATCGACGCCGGCTAGGTGTCTCTGCTTTCACCCCGCTGCGCGCCCGCCCGCTTCCGGTGCTCATGCCGGCGCTGCTCTCTCTGTTCGTCTATGTCGCCTCCGCTGATGTGTCTGCCGCTTCGCTCACCGGCATCCCCTTTGATTCGGGAACGAACATCGCCGTGGACGCCGAGGGCGCGCACTCGGTGAAGACGGCCGATCTGGACGGCGACGGCGTTTTGGATGTGATCTCGGCCTCGCGCACAGACGGCCACCTGCGCTGGTACCGCAACGAGGGGGGCGCTGCCGGCTTCACCACGTTGCTCATTGACGAAGTCGACGGCATCTACATCGCCACACCGGGTGACGCCGATGCAGACGGCGATATCGATCTATTTGTGGCCTCGGTCAGCGAAGTGCGGCCTCAGCTATTTGCCCGCTCAGGCGCCCGAGGATGATGCCCTGGGCACAATCCTTTGGTACGAGAATGACGGCCAGCCAACGCCTTCCTTTGTCGGCCATGTCATCTACGACGCAATCAACTATCCCGTCTCCATGTTTGCCGCCGATCTCGACGGCGACGGCGATCTGGATGCCCTGTCGGCCTCGCGCGATGATAACCGCATTCTCTGGTACGAGAACAACGGCGACCGCGCCGATCCCTTTTTCACGCCACGCACCATCACCGAGGCGACCCTGGGCGCGGTCTCGGTTCACGCCGCCGATTTTGACGGTGACGGCGATCTGGATGTGGTCTCAGCATCCGAGAACGACGACCAGATCGCCTGGTACGAGAACCAGGGCCAGCAACCGCCTCAGTTTGCGACCCATGTGATTCGCCATACGACTTCCCCCACGCCGCTGGTGTTTGACTACGCCAAATCGGTTGTCGGGATCGATGTCGACGGCGACGGCGATCAGGACATCGTCTACGGATCGGAGCACCACAACCAGGTGGGGTGGTATGAAAACGATGGAGGCGACGTCCCCGCCTTTGTGGACCATGTGGTCGCCTCAGGCGTGATGCATGTGAAGCTTGTGGCCGCGGCCGATCTGGATCTGGACGGGGACGTCGATCTGCTGTCGGCTTCAACCGACGATCACACGGTGGCCTGGTACGAGAACGATGGGGCCGTCGACCCCGGCTTCGTCCGCCACGTGGTCTCCAGCACGGCCATGGGCGCGCGCTTTGTCCACGCAGCCGACCTGGATGGTGACGGCGACATGGATCTGCTGTCGGCCTCACGCGACGACAACCGTATCGCCTGGTACGCCAACCGCACGATCCACCGCAGCGCCCTCTTCACGCAGGACGGCTCCAGCCTGATCGATCAGCGGCCCGAGATGCGCCTGTCCCGCCCCGGCGATATGGACGGCGACGGGGATCTGGATGTTGTCGCTATCGGCCCAACTGCCATCGAGTGGCACGAGAGCAATGGCCAGCTTCGGCCATCGTTCACCCGCCGCACCGTGATCGATGGCCTCACCGATGGGCGCTGGCTATCAGTCGCCGACCTCGACCGAGACGGCGACCAGGATGTCGTCTATACTGACGCTGACGGTGATGTCGGCGGTGATGTCGGCGGGCGAATCGGCTGGGCCGAGAATATCGGCGGCCAGCCTCCCGCCTTTGTCGATCATGGCATCACAACCGGGATTGCAGGCGTCGCCATGGTCTCCGTGCGCGATCTGGATGGCGATGGCGACCCCGATCTCTACGCGACGTCGGACGGCGCCAACGGTCTTGTCTGGTACGAGAATGTGGGCGTGGTGCCCCTCCAGTTCCAGGCGCGACCGCTCGGTGCGGTGGCTTCGGATCCACGTTTTGCTGAAGCCGCCGATCTGGATGGCGATGGCCGGGTCGATCTGGTCGCGTCTTCGTTCAACGATGACAGCGTGCGATGGTATCGCAACCAGGGCGGGCAACCGGCCACGTTTTTGGAGTCCCTGATCGACAACGCCATCGACGGGGCAAATCGGGTCCATGCCGTCGATCTCGACGGCGACGGCGATGTCGACGTGCTCTCTGCTGCCGAACTGGGCGGCGCTGTGACCTGGCATGAGAACCTGGGCGGCGTGCCGGTGTTGTTTGCGTCGCGCCAGCTTGATGCCGCGCAGGTGCGCTCATTGGCCACTGCGGATTTAGATCGCGACGGCGACCTGGACATCGTGGCTGGTCTGGCTGAGGGGCATGGCGCTGTCTGGTACGAGAGCGACGGCGCATCGCCGCCGTCGTACAGCCGCCATCTTGTCCAAGTTGCTGGCGCAGAGAACGCTGGGGACGCCGGGAACGAAGTGACTTTGGCCGACCTGGACGGCGACGCCGATGCCGATCTGCTGGCCGTCGATCTGGACGCCGGGCGGCTGGTCTGGCTGGAGAACCGGGGCGGTCAATATGGCGTGGAAGCAAGTCAGGTACCGTCGACCTGGGTCAAGCCGGCTGTGCCCAACGAGTTGCTGACGCTCGAACTGACCCACAGAGGGCGACCAGGGGATGCCGCGGTCGAATTGGTCTCCCTCGAATTGCAGTTCGCCGATGCCGACGGACGCCCGTTGACGACGACCGAGATCCAGCGGCGGCTACTCGATCTTTCGGTCTATCGCAGCATGCCTGGCCGTCCGTTCAACCCAGGCCAAAATCCGCCGCTGGCGACCGTCTCGCCGCTGATTCTGGACGACCAGGGGCGACTGACGTTGGCGTTGCCTGCAAGTGCGGGTACCCGGCTGGCATTGGACTCCCCCGCCAGCTTTGTCGTGGCCGCCAATGCGGTCGACGCCTGTACCACAGCGCCGACTTCGCTGCATATCCAGCCGCAGATCTCAGACGGCATTGCGCGGGATCTCTTGGGCGGTGTTGTCGTGCGGGCGGAGGGGTTTCAGACCGCGGGGCTGTTGACGCCGGCCCGTGTTGACGACAAGCCACGCCTGGTCATCAATGAGTTTGCCACAGAGGAGTCGAGCGACTACGCCAATCCGGGCAGGCCGGGTGAAGTGGTCGGCTGGATTGAACTGTTCAACCGTGAGTATGCCCCGGTCGATCTGAGCGGCAAACACCTGAGCAACGACGCCGGCGATCCGACGCGCTACCGCATTCCCGACGGCGTTCAGATCGGCGCCCGCGGCCATCTGCTCTTTGTAGCGGACGGCAATCCAGCGGCCGGCCCCGCCCATCTCCCCTTTCGCCTCAGCGATGACGATCCAGTCGTCGCTCTGCATGAGACGTCGGCCAACGGGCAAACGCTCATCGACGCCATCCTGCTCGCCGAACGTTTTCCGAGCGATGACCTGCCCAATGCCTCGTGGGGACGTTATCCTGACGGATCGGATGAGCGCCGGGCGCTGATGCCGACGCCGGGCACAGGCAACCGGATTCCGGCCGGGCCATTCAAGCTCTTTGTTACGGCTGTTCTTGGCGGGGACGGCTGTCCGCAACCGTGACCTCGGACAGATTGCCGACCTGGTTTCCAGCCTGGTCGAGCAGCGGTTCGACTGTGGCCGCGTCGTAGACAACCGCGGCCATCATGTAGCGCCCGTCGGGGCTGTCCGGCGGGACCAGCAGGCCGAGCTTGACGTCGGGCGTCAGGGTCACGTCGTGCTGGGCGACGGTCTGTCCGGCAGGATCAACCAGACGGACCGACATTTTAAGCGAGCCGTCGGTGCGCCCCGCCACCCGCATGTCGATCGGCAGAACCTCGCCGGGAACGGCCTCATCATATCCCGTCAAGCCGGTCACCTCAATCTCGTCCCAGCTTGTGTTGACAGGCAGCGATACCGTCGCCCGGTTGGGTCGCCCCGCCACGGTCAAATGGAAGTCCCCATCGCCCGCTTCGCCGACCGCATAGGTATCGTCAGCCAACGCCTCCAGCACCTCCGGCGTATCGTAGCGAGTGGCCACCAGCAGCGTGCCCTCGGCCTCCGCCAGCAGCGTCGCCAGTTCCTGACCGTTCTCCGCGATCACGACCTGCTCCGCGTCCAGATCGTGGATGCCGACCCAGGCGGCGATGTCCGGGCTGGAGAAGTAGAGCGTCGAGAACCGGCTCGACTGCGCGTTGATGGCGTCTGCAATGGCCGCCGTTTCGATCAACACCACCGGGAAATCCAGCGGCTGGCTGGGACCGGCGGTGCGCTGATAGAGCGTGATGGCGTTGCCGCTGGGCAGGGGATAGCGCTTGACCGCATCGTAGAGTTGGTGGAAGAGAGGATCGCCGGCGGCGATGCGCGCCAGGGCCGCCTGGCCCGGTTCGGCGACCAACGAGTTATCGCCGTCATTGATCAGCAGCCAGCGATTGGCCAGCAGATCGCTCCAGCCGCGGCTGTCGCCCTCGGTCAACGCCATGATGGTCAGATTCTGGTCGGCGCGGGTGGCCAGATAGCGAAAGATGCCCCGATGCACCTCCCATGTCTCGACCAGGATGCCCAGCGAATCTGGCTCCCCTTGCGGATCGCCGATCATCGCCAGCACGTCGGGCGCGATCCAATAGGCCGGGTCGGTGGAATCGCTGGCCGGTGAAACCACGTAGACCGAGTCGGCCCAGAGCGGCTTGCTTGCGGCGAAGGCCTTGCTCAGCGGCTGGAAGGTGAAGAGGCTCCACTGCGCCACCAGTAACACCATCCAGACAGCGCCGATGATCCGACCGGTGGTCCGCGAGTAGGCCCCCAGGCCGATGGCAAGCAGGATCGTCAGTTGGGGCAGCAGGGGCACAAGATTGCGCGCGTTGTGTTGCAGAATGATCGACAGCACGAAGTAGGCCGAGAGAATGCTCAGCCAGAGCAGCGTGGCATCGCGGTTGAGCGTAGTGCGTCGCCACCAGGCGCGCAGCCAGGGAAAGAGGCCCGCCGGAATCATCAGCCAGAAGGTCAGCGCGCCCAGGTGTTCACGATAGAAGAAGCCGAAATAGCGCGTGTAGTTGAGCAGGTTCGATGCGCTCGCGCCATCCGGTGCCCGTTCCTTGTCGATCTCCAGCAGCTTGACCGGAAAGTCGATATAGGGGAAGTACCAGAGGCTGGCGATGGTTACAGCCAGAAATATGGCGGCCCACCAGTTGCTCAATTTGGATGAAGGAATGATGATCGCATAGGCGCTCAAGATCGCCGGCAGCGCCCAGGCGACCAGTAATCCGTTGCCGAGCGGGAATTCGAGGGCCGCCGTCCGATTGGGCCAGAACCAGATCAGGGCGACGGCTAGACCGATCACGATGGCCAGGCCCAGCGCCTTGAGGTTGAGCCGCGGCCGGCGCAGCCAGGCTATTTGCTCATGTAGCAAGCGGCTCTGCCAGGCGACCAGCAGCGTCGGGAAGAGCAGATACATGGGCAGGGTCCACTTGACCAGCATGCCGATGCCCAGGCTGATCCCCCAGATCAATGACCAGGTTCGATTGGCGAAACGATCTGTGCGCAGCAGCGCCAACAGATTGAAGACCACGACCAGGGTGAGCAGAATCTCGACGTAGTAGAGGCGAGACATAGCCGCCATCAGCGGCAAAAATCCGACCAGCGCCGCCGCCACCGTACCGACAGACGATCCGGCGATCCGTTTGCCCAAGAAGTAGGTGCCCAGAATCACGAGCGGCAAAAGCGCGACGTTGAGCATCTGCGCGCCATCCATGTCGATGCCGAACAGATGCAGGAACGGCTGGGTGGCGATGTAGATGGCCGGTGTGCGATAGTCAGGAAAGGTGATGGCCTGGAACCAATTGGCCAGGGAGGCGCCGGTGAAGAAGCGGGTGTACTTGATGCTGGTTTCCAGGTAGCTGGTCGCATCGTGGCCGACCATGACGATGTTGGTCCGGATCCAGTAGAGGCTGCCGACCCCGTTGACAACCATCAGCGCTATCAGGATCGGCCACGTCCACGGTGAGCGGTCAGCGCTCGGCGACCCGTCTGATGGGTCGTTGCGGGACGATGAATCGAACTCTGACGCTGAATGAGTCATATTTCACTGCCTGCCGATGAGATCCCTGGGTCGCCGCATAGATTCCTCGTTGGCGACATGTTGAGGTATATTAATACGCCTAGTGACGGTTGCAAAAAACAGCGTCCTGTCAGCATGTATAGGCAGGCTCTCGCCGGCCAGGATGAAGCGGTTTGAGCAACTCTTGATTTCGTGTAACTGTTCAGGCTGCGGTGCAAATGGACCGCGGATTCGGCGGATGAGGCTGATTACCGCGGATAAAATCCGAATTGATCCGGTTTTGTCCGCCTAATTCGCCTAATCCGCGGTCTATCTTGCCCATGGCTGAATAGTTACGATTTCGTTTTTCACCATTCGTTTTTTCGAGCGGACACCATGAGCAGAGAGACCGGGAACAGAGGATCGTTGGCCGCTGCAGGGCGCCGGCAGGGGAGAGGGCGACAGCGTCTATGGTGGGGCGGCCTCCTTCTGGTTGTGCTGCTGTTTGTCTCTTTGCAGGCGCAGTCTTCGGCCTCTGGTCAAGCATTCGCCCAAGAGGACGATCGTAGAGTCTTAGTCGATCCGGGCGAGACGACGGCAACCAATCTCTATATTCCCTACATCCCTGGAAAATGGATCCTTTACTTCCCCCGGATTATGACGCCGAGGCCCACGATGGCCGCGGTTTACCCTGCCGACCGGCGTACTGAACAGAGCCCCAACGTCAATCTCATCTGGCATGTGCAGCCAAACGGCATCCCTGTTGGACACTATCGCGTCTATCTTGAGGCCGGCGACAACACGCCGGACACGCTCATCGGCGAGACAACCGCGACGCACCTGGACCCGCCGACGTTGGATCTGAACACCATCTATTTTTGGCGTGTCGGTCTGGTGGAGCCGGACGGCAAGGAATACTTGGGGCCGGTCTGGATATTCCATACCGAAGGCCCATTCGACCCGCAAAAGCTGGGAAGCACCGTGACCGTGCCGGAGGGCGAGTTCGTCATGGGCTGCGATGAGGGAAATCCGCACAGACCCAAGCCCTGCTGGGGGCGAGAGGTGCCGCTCCATCCTGTCTATCTCAACACCTACGAGATCGACAAATATGAGGTGACCAATCGGGAATACCAGTCCTGTGTCGAGGCCGGCGCCTGCAATCTGCCGCGCAAGTTGGGATCGCGTGATCGTGACCAATATTTCGGCGATCCCGCCTACGACAACTACCCGGTCCTCTTCGTCTCCTGGTGGGATGCCGGCGACTACTGCGGCTGGGCCGGCAAGCGATTGCCGACCGAAGCGGAGTGGGAGAAGGCCTCACGCGGGAATATTGACACGCGTTCGTGGCCGTGGGGTCACGAGTTTATCGATTGCTCGCGGGCCAATTTCACCAACAACATGGACGACGACGCCTGGTCCATCTGCGTTGATGAGACCACGCCCGTCGGCTCCTATCCGGCAGGCGCTAGCCCCTACGGCGCCATGGACATGGCCGGGAACGCCTTCGAGTGGGTTGCCGATGCCTGGCAGGAGAGCTACTATCATTTTTCGCCCTATTTCAATCCGGTCGGGCCCGCGGTTGACACCAGCGTCGACAATCGCCCGGCCTTTGTCATTCGTGGGGGCAGCTACCGGCCAAACTGGTTTTATCCGCAGACCAATCACCGGCACTGGGGTCACCATGGCGACGGCGTCGGCGATGACTCTCCTTATTTTCGCAATGACCAGGTAGGCTTTCGCTGTGCTCGCTCCGTGCTGTCGGAGTAGGGCCAGTCTTTTTGACATCTATTACCAGAGGAACTCATGAACGAAAAAGCAAGTCGCTATGCCGCCTTTGCCTGGGTCACGTTGGGCATCAACGTGCTGGTGATTATTTGGGGCGCGTACGTACGCGCCACCGGGTCCGGCGCGGGGTGCGGCAGCAACTGGCCGCTCTGCCAGGGCGAGATTGTGCCGCAGTCACCCAGTTTTGAGACCATGATCGAATTTTCCCATCGCATCAGCAGCGGCGTGGCCCTGATCGCGGTCGTCATCCTCTTCGTTTGGTCGTTGCGCATTTTCCCACGCGGCTATCGCACGCGTCGAGCCGCCAACGCCACCATGATCTTCATGATCATTGAAGCGTTGATCGGTGCCGGCTTGGTGCTGCTGGAATACACGGCCAGCAACGTGTCGATTGCCCGTGCCTACTGGATGGCCGGCCATCTGATCAACACCTTCCTGCTGCTGGGCGCGCTCACGCTGACAGCCTGGTGGGCCTCTGGCGCTCCGTCCGTTCGTGTACGACGCCAGGGAGCGGTCGGTTGGCTACTGCTTCTCTCCGCCATCGGCATGATGGTGCTGGGCGCCAGCGGGGCCGTGACCGCACTGGGCGACACGCTCGTGTTCACGGCCGGTATTTCCCCGGAAGAGTCGCCCATCGTGGCCACGCTGGTCGATCTGCGCATCTACCACCCGATCATCGCCGTTCTCGTGGGCGCGCTGGTGGTCGGCTCGGCCTGGTTTGCGGCGGGGCGACGCTCGGGTGGCTCGACGCGTCGGTTCGCCCAGACGCTCACAGCGCTCTACGCGCTCCAGCTTTTCTTGGGTCTGCTCAACGTGGCATTGAAGGCGCCGGTCTGGCTGCAACTGCTCCACCTGTTCATGACCTCGTCTATCTGGATCGTGCTGGTACTGCTGAGCGCCTCAGCCCTGTCAACGGAGAATGCCGGTGTTGAGTCGGGTGAACGCGCCGACGTTTTGCCTGCTCAGCCGGGGGCTGCCGACTGAGGGTTCCGAATCTTCCTGGAAGCTGAAAAAAGGCCGTCAGCTCCCACAGGAAGGTCGGCGCGTAGTTCGGACCGCTATCCTACGCCTGGTCTACATTTCGTTGAATTGAGCCGATTTCAGGCCAAATCGGGACATTTCTCAGACCAAAACCCCACGACAAACTTGATCTCGGACGTGCATGTCGTATAATGGTGATATTGATTCGACATCTTGACGCGGCCAGCAGCGCCGATGAATGGATGACTCTGGCACTGGGGCAATGGAGAGACGATGATGGCACGGCATCATATCAGCAACACATTGTTGGCACTGGGTGCGTTTATGTTGGTTGCGGTCTGCCTTCTTGAAGCGACCGGCGGCCAGACCAACCCGCTGTTGCCGGCTGTTTCCGCCCTCTTCATCGGCGGCACAGCCGTGCTTGATCGCATCGGCGTCGGAGAGTTCGAGTAAAAACGCTTCGTCCAAAACAGTTGATGCTTGCTCCTTGAGAGCAAAGTGTCGGAGACTTTATGGTCAACCGACTTTGGTTAGGCTCAAATCAAAAAGGCCACGCATCAGTCGCTGCGTGGCCTTTGTTGTTCTGCCGGGTTCGTTCGGTTGGATCAGTTGTCTGAAGGACCGACGCTGGGGGAACTGCCGGTCGCACGGCGCAGATCGGAGGTCAGCGAGACGACTGTGCCGCGCCACTTGGTGGCCCTGCGTGTTGACTTCACCACCGGGTCAACCACATTGTCGCTGACAAAGGTTGCCGTGCCCCGCAGCGTGCCGATGGTCTCTTGGGTGTCCTGTAAGATCGGCTTCACCTCGGTATCCAGCATCTTGACCATGCGCCATACCTGCCAAATCAGGATGCCGAGCAGTATGTTGACCACCAATGCCTGCATCGCCAACACAATGATGGCTAGGTCGCGGACTATCGCACTGGCTATCATCGATGACTCTCCTTCTCCGTTCGATTTCCCGTACGTACTGTGACGGTCGTTTGTCCGTATCACCGATCGGCCTCGCTGCCGTGCTGGAGCAGATAGACGATCAACAGTCCCAGCCAGGCGCCGAGCGACGCCTCGATGATGTGAAGCGCCCCGATCGACGGCAGAGGAATCTCCAGCAGCGTGCCTATCCAATGGCCGGCCAAAAAGCCAACTGTCGCAGCGAGTAGATAGTACAACAGATCTCGAAGTCTCTGCCCGCCCCAGAGGTGGAACAGCCCGGCATAGCCGATGATCAACAGCAGGCTGAGCAGCAGAGCCGGGGGGAAAGGTACGGTCATTTGGCAATTACGCCCCCTCCGAGGCAGCGATCACCATCATAGAATACCACACCTTGTCCCGGCGTCACATCGCGCAAAGACTCGGCCAATTGCACGTCGACCGAATCGTTTTCGGAAGGAAAGAGCGTGCAATCGATTGCCTCGGCCCGATAGCGAATCTTGCATTGAGCGCGGGCGCCCGGCGTGACCGCCCGCTGCGTCCAGGTGACATCGCGGGCCACGAGACGATCGACGCCCAGTTCGTCCTGCACCCCCACGACCAACGTATTGTGTTCATGGTCGAGTTCCAGCACAAACAGAGGTTCGCGCGTGCCGCTGATGCCCAGGCCCTTGCGCTGACCAATGGTATAGCCGGGCAGGCCCTGATGCCGGCCCAGGTTGTCACCGTTGCGGTTGACAATGGGGCCAGGTTGCATGGCATCGGCGGCCCAGTCCTGCAGGAAACGGCGATAGTCGTCGTCGGCCACAAAGCAGAGATCCATCGAATCGTGCTTGGAGGCGATGGGCAGACCGCGGCTGGCCGCGATCTGGCGGATCTCCGGCTTGGTGTAGCCGCCGATGGGAAAGAGCACATCGCGCAGTTCGTCCTGGCCCATGACGCTGAGGACGTAGCTCTGATCTTTGCGCTCGTCGACGGCCTTGAGCAGATGCACGGTTCCGTCTGCGTCGCGTTCCAGGCGCGCATAATGCCCGGTTGCCAGATAGTCGGCGCCCAGGCTTCTGGCATAGTTGAGCAGATAGTCGAAGCGGATGTGGCGGTTGCAGGCCAGGCAGGGATTGGGGGTTTGGCCGCGGCTGTGGCCGTCGATGAAATAGTCAACGACCTTACGCTTGAAGACTTCTTCTACGTTGATCAGATAGAAGGGAATGCCCAGTTGATCGGCCACCCGCCGCGCATCGTTTACGCTCTCCAGGCTGCAACACTTGTTGGTGGAGCCTTCGCCGGCGCCCGTTTCCGCCCACAGGCGCATCATCACGCCGATGCAGTTGTATCCTTGCTCGACGAGCAAGGCCGCGGCCACAGAGCTGTCCACGCCGCCGCTCATGGCGATGACGACCGTGGTCTCTTCAGGCTGCTTTGATCCGTTTTGACTTGTTGTCATACCCTGTTTTCAGCTACTCTATGTGGGCCATCGCAACATCGGCAGTCCACCTATACACGAAAATTCAAAACAACATTGTACCTCAAGATTGCGCGATGATACGAGAATTTGATGTGGGTGCGATTCCGATTCTCCGTGGGGTGATCAGTGAGGATAATGCGGAGAAACCTTTATCCACGAAGGCACACCAAGATTCACGAAGAAAACCATCCTTCGCGGAATTTCTTTCGGATGTATTCAAAATGGGTTGAGCACCGTAGGGGCATGTGTTGGGGCGGGAAAACAGATCCAACCACAATGGTGACTTCGCCCGCCCCATCACGTGCCCGTCGCCGACAAATCTTCACCTGCCGCGACGGGCACGAGTACGGGCGGATGGACAATTCGGAAGCAGGCGCAAGGCGCCAACACACCCATTCCTTTCTTACGGGATCGCCTGGATCTCGATCTGCCAATCGAAGACCTGGCTGTCGCCGCTACTGGCGACCACGATTGCACGCAGAAGGTGCGTCCCCTGCCGGATTGGCTTGCCATCCGGCCAGCGATTGTCGTTCTCTGCGAAGTCCCATGCCGGGCAGGGCGAATCGCCGCCAAAGGCACAGAAGGCTGCGTCATTCTCGCGCTTGGCGTAGACCTGGTTGTTGTCCGGCCCGATGACGCCCAACACCACGTGATCGATGCCGTCGCCGTCACGGTTTCCCTCGCCCAAGTCGGCCGCCTTGACTTGGAAGACAAGATTGTCCGCAATCGTTCGACTGGCGCTGCCGTATTCCGTTGCGACAAGCTCGGCTCGGATATCAGCCTGGGCGGCCCTTCCGCTATTGCCGTATGCAGACCTGCGCACTTCAAAATTCTGTTGCCACTCACCATAGTCAATCGACGAATCCTCGGGGATCACGGTAAAGTAGGCCGTGTACCCCCGATCTTCGATGGCTCGGTTGGTCCCCGGCCATCGTGCGCCAGGCGTCAAGGAGACGGTCGCACAATCGGGTTCGCCGCCGCCAAAGAGGCAGTAGCCGGCGCTCTGCTCGCTCTTAACATAGACGGTGTCGCCGCCATCGTCGACGACCTCGATTTCGACGCTCTCAATGCCGGCTCCATCTGCCGAGCCTTCATCCAGAACGCGTACCAACATTTGCAGCGACATCTCTCGGCTGAAGACCGGCGTGTCCGGATCGTCGTCGATGAAGAAAAACTCCGGCTGCGTGACGATGACGCCCTCCATGCCGTCACCCGATCCGCCGCCGGGCAGGATGATCAGCGCAGGCGGCGTCGGCGCCGATTCGGCTGTTACAGCGATGTTGGGGATGACGACCAACGTCGGCGGTGTGGGCGTCGGTTCATCTGTAGGCGTGGCTGTAGACGCAACAGTGGACGTGGCTGCCGGCGGTGTGGGCGTCGCTTCTGCCTCGGCTTCTGCCGCAGTTTCTGCCGCATTGTCTGCCAACGCAGCGGCGGCCTGCGCAGTCAACGTCGCCTCGACGGCCTGGGCAATGGCGGCCTCCGCTTCGCTTGTGGCCGTCTGCGCGGCCTGGGTGGCGGCGATGCCGGTGGCAATGCCGCTCTGCACTTCGTCCTCGCTGTCGGAGCCAGAGTTGCGGTTGCCGCCACAGGCGACGACCAGGACTGCGCTCAGTAGCAGGATGGCAATCAGCAGTGTAGGGTGTCGGTGTCTCATCGCTTGCTCCTTGTCCGGCAAACAGACGACGTACTCATCTGCGGCAAACTACTGACGGATCTCAACCGTCAACTCGACAGTCTTCCGGCGACCGTCGTCGGCCCGTACGATTGCTTCCAGCCGGTGCGGGCCAGCCTGCAACGACTCTCCACTGGGCCACTGGCCGCCGGATGCGTTGAAGTCCCAGATGTCGCAGTCGGGTTCGCCGCCGCTGAAGGCGCAGTAGGCGACGTTGTTCTCAGTGCGCTGATAGACCTCGTGTCCGTCGGGCGCATAGACGCGGATGTCAACGTTATCGATGCCGTCGCCGTCACGATTTCCCCGGCTCGGATCGTAGGCTTCGATCTGGAAGACCGCCTGCCCCGAAATCGACGTCGATGTCGTGCCGGGGCCGGTCTGTGCGACTCGGGCCGCCAGGTCCGGCCTGGAGCCGCCGCCGTTGGCCAGGTCCGGGTTGTCGATCACGAAGGGCACACGCCAGTTGGCCGATGGGGCGTTCTCGCCGTCGCGCACCACGGTGAAGTTGATCTCATATTCACCGTTTTCGATGGCAATGTCGGTGTCCGGCCAACGTGCGTTGCGTCCGATGCCGACGATATTGCAGTTTGGCTCGCCGCCGCCGAAGGAACAGTAGCCCGGCGTCCGCTCGGTGCGGCTGTAGACCTCGCGCCCGCCGTTGTTCGGATCGTAGACCACGCGGATCTCGACGCGGTCCACGCCATCGCCGTCGTGAGAGCGGCCCCGTTCTTTCACGAGCAGGCGGAAGAAAATGCGATTGCGGAAGGTCGGCTGGCCGGAATCGAAGTTGAATCCACCGGCCTCGCCGACCACATCGCCTTCAAACGGTCCTGGGCTTCCGCCGCCCGGCAAGATCACCAGGGCGGGCGGTGTCGGTGTCGGTACCGCGGCAATCTTCGTCGGGGTGAAGGTGGGGGTTGGGGTGGGCGGTGTCGTAGCCGTGGCCGTGGGTGTCGGCGGGATGAGACCCAGCGGCAGATCGGCAGGGTCGAATGTACAGTCCACATACTGCGAAGCCGAACTGACCCAGCCCTTGCGGCCGCTGCTTGCCACTTCGATCTGGATCCAGGTGGCGTCCCCATTGCGCGCCAGCGGGATCAACTCGGCGTTGCGCGGGATGCCGCCAATCGGCGGTTCATAGATCACGCCCGGTCCGCTGCGCAGGTTGAGGCTGCTGATCTGGACTACGCAGACGTCCGGTTCCGGTGTGGGTGTCGATGTTCGTGTCGCCGTTGGACGCCGTGTCGGTCGTAGTGTCGGTCGTAGCGTCGGTCGTAGCGTCGGACGCTTGGTCGGAGCGCGCGTGGCCGTTGCGCGCTTGGTTGCGGTTGGCGTCAGATTGGCTGACGGCGGACTGGTCGGGTCAGACGGCTCAACAGCCAATACCAGTGTGTACGCCCCCACATCGCTCCTGGACGCACCGCCGGCAACGATCACGAATGTCCCAGTCTCGTCCAATTCAAACTGCTCGATCAGTGCGTTGGAGCGGAGGCCGCCGTCGTCGTCCTCGACAATCGGTTGGCGGTCGGACGGGCCGTACAGCTCAAGATAGGCGTCAAAGTCCTCGCTCTCCATGTCGATGTCGACGAGGTCGCCCTGGCAGCCGCGGAAGGCCCACTCTTCGCCGAACCGGGTGCGAATGGTGCTGGTCACGCCCTGGCCCGGCAGCATCCATCCGTCAACTGCTCCCGGAGCGTCCTGCCCATCGCCATAGATGAGGGTCATGGTATAGGCGCCGCTGTCGTTGCGGCTTTCGCCGCCTGCAATCACCGTATACTCGCCGCGTTCCTCCAGATTGATGGCTTCGAGGGTGGCTGTGTCGCCATCTGTGCCGGTCTCGGCCAGGCTGCGACGACCGGTGGGCGGGAACAGTTCCAGATAGCCGCTGAACTCCGCGCTTTGCATGGTCAAGGTGACGACATCACCGGCACAGGCCGAGAAGACCCACTCCTCACCAAAGCGGTCAACCACTTCACCGGCGACCGGCAGATTGGCCGGCAGTCTGTTGACCTCCTGGGCTAAAGCGACGCCCAGCAGCATCAACGCCAGCGCCAGTGAGGCAACGGCGCAAGAGACAAGGACTACCGCCTGAAAAAGGCGGGGTTGGTTTCGGTTCATGGTTGATCTCCTCTCTGCGACAGATCCTAATGCGACAGAGTCTACTGCGGCAGACTCGAATCCAGCAGACTCAGTTGCTCCTGTCTAGTTCCATCGGCAATCTCGCGGTAGGGCCGGCATCCGCAAGCCAGAATAAATTTCTGGAAGAGCAGATCGGCGGGAATCGCCTCGCCCTCGCTGATGCAGGCGTCGAAGTGAGTCAGCGCTGTCTCAAAGTGTTCAATGCCTTCGGTCCGTTTACGGGCTGAGAGATCGACGTCCCCGGCATTGGTTGCAGCGACGGCGGCAACGACGCTCAGGTGGCCATCCAGCACATGGGCGGCGCCATTCCCCAGATGGGTCCAGGCCACAAAACGAGGCTGATCGGCCTCGGCAAGCGGCTCGACAATGGCGTCGAAGTCGGCCTGCGCCGCGTCGACAGACTGCTGCGCCATGGGCAAATCGTTGGCAAAGATGGCCGCCTGCCCGCGCAGATTGCGACCGATGGCACGAGTCATCTGGGCCATCTGCTTCAGCGGCGGCGTCAGTGTGTCTGGGGCCAGTTCGACGGCCTGTTCCAGATAGCCCAGACCGGTTTCGATGTCGGCGATTGCGTCGTCCAACGTGGGTGAACTGTACTCGTATCCGGTGTTCGGGGATGCACTGGGCGATCTCCGACGGCAGCTCGCGATCACGCACGAAGAAGAGCTGGGCTTTGTCGATGTAGACCGCGCCCAACGTGATCAGCGCGTTGACATAGGTCGGGTTGAGCGCCAACGCCTTCTCCAGCGCATCGATGGCGACATCGTGGCGGCGGGCGAACAGGGCGCTGCGCCCCATGAAGTAGTAGAGCACGGCCTTGCCGTCATCATCTTTCCACCCGTCCAGATCGGATTCGGCGCGCTGGAAGGTGGCCAAGGCCTCTTCGTGGTTGTTGGCCAGCCCTTGGGTCAGACCGAGGGTCAGGTAGAAGATGGCGCTGGTGCGGTCGGCCAGCGGCTGGCGGGCCTCGGCCTTGGCCACTGTCGGATCGACATTGAAGAGACTGAGTCGGGCAGGCACGGCCCGCCCCAGCCGGTGGTTGCCCACGATGGCGTCGGGCTCGCTGCTGATGGTCGGCGAGGCATAGTAGAACTCCAGCACCAGCCCCTCGGGATTTTCCTGGTCGGTCAAGTGGCCGTAGATGATCATGTCGGCGTTGATGCGCTTGGCCAGTTTGGCTGCCGACGAGCTGCGCGCTTCCGGCGTGTCGCCGCGGATCACGCCGAAGCGTACATTTTTCTTCTCATGGGTCTGGCTGTCATGCCAGATGGCCACATTGCCGTCCAAACCGCCTTCGGCCTCGACCAGTTGGTACTCGTCCAGCAACTGGTTGAAGACCGATTCGCTCAATGTCCCCCCGAAGTCAGAGCGCTTGATGGCGCCGTTCTCGTTCATCAGACCAAAATCAGCCACGGCGATGTTGGTGTCGCCGCCCATTTTCGTCGGGTTCCAGAGCGGTTCGATGCTGGGGTAGACGAAGATGACGACCAGCACCAGCGCGGCCAGCATGATCACCAGCAGGTAGGGCGTGATGTTGCGGCCGCCCACATTGATCTGAAAGATGTTCTTGCCGACAGCGACGTTCTCCGAGCCTTCGCCAACGTCGGCGATGATGACGTCTCGCCAACGTCCGTCGCGCAAATTCGCCCATTGGCGGCGTAGCCAGGACTGATTGTTTGGCTCATTGGGTTGTTGGGGAGCTTGTTGGTTGCTCATACACTTCCGAATACACAGACGCCATCACTTTTTAAGATCCAGCTACGACATAAATTACGACAAAAACGTCGTGCTACAGCGGTCACGCAGCCATGTAATCGTCTCCTGGCCGGCTTTGCCCAGTACACGTCCGACAGCAGGAACGGCAAAGAGCGTGGCCAACGCTTCGGCGATGTCGGGCAGGTTGTCGAGCAGAAAGTCGCCGGCCTGCCGAATGACGCTGCCATTGGGCGTTTCATTTTCGCCGGTCTTGGTCAATTCCGTCTCCAACATCTGGATCGGGAACTGGGCTGCCGGCAATTGGGCAGGGGAAAGCGACGCCCTGAACGCGGCCAACTGCTGTTCTATGATGGCCCGGTCGTCCGGCATCGGCTCGCCGAGCGTTTCGTAGACCGTCTGCTGAATGTTCTTGCCCACCGCCACATTGCGCGCCCCGGCTCCGACATTGGCGATGATCACATCGCCGCCGGCGCTGTCAACATCAAAGTCACCCATGCTCGTCGCCATTCGATCCCACCAGGGCTCGGCAGTGCTGCGGCTACCGGTTGTTGCGTCGTTGTCCATTTCGTCACCTGTCTCCATACTCTGTGCCAGCACGACCGACGTCGGCTCGGCTGTGCCCAGCAGGACCGGCTTGTGGGCCTCATCCAGCGCGGCCAGGTCGATCTGGTTGCAGCCCAGGTCGAAGGCGCTCTGCACCGAACGACCATAGCCCAGCGCCCGGTAAAAGGCGGCGGCAAACTCTATGGATGCCGCGTCGGTGATGGCATCGCTCATGCCGATGACGCAATCGATCTGCTCGGCGATGCCTGCAGCCTGGTCGGCTGAGTAGCAGGCGTTGAGCATCACGCAGCGGATGTTGTCGCGCAGCACGCGAAACAGGTCGTTGAGCGCGTTCGCCGGCACAACAACGCCCTGGCCGCTGGCGTCCTGAAGCACAATTTCGCCGGCTGAACTGCCATGGCCGCTGAAATGTACGATGTCGGGCCGGTGGCGCAGGAGCAGTTCCTGCAAGTCGCCCACGCGCACGGCCCAGTGCGAGTGCACGTCAAATTGGTCGCCGAAGCCGGCCTGGCGCAGGGCGAGATCGACGGCGCGCATCTCTTCATCGAGCCGTAGCGGATCGGTGTCCAGTGGATTGGCGGCTAGAAACAGCAGTCTGGTCATCGGCATGGCCTCTTGCTCTGCGATGTGCGTCAACGATGTGCGTCAACGACGAAAACCCCGCCATCAATGCGGCGGGGTCCTATTCTAAGCGGTCATGCGGGGTCGGTCAAGCGCGTTTTAGGGCAGGCAATACGCGATCGCCCAGAAGGCGTAACCCTTCGGCCGTGCTCAGACCGTGGGGGGTGCCAAACTCGACGCGAGCGGCGCCGGCATCGAAGAGCGCATTGGCCTGCGTCGCCACTTCGTCCGGCGTGCCGGCCAATGCAAAACGACTCAGCAATTCATCCGAGATGAGCGCGCCGGCGGCGTCGAAGTCGTAGCGGTCGGCGGCGGCCTGAATGCGAGCCGCCAGTTCCGGCTCGATGAAGACCGTCGGGTCGAGTTTGGCCACGATGGGCAGGTAGAGCGCAACCTCGCGCCGGGCCAGGCGTCGCGCCGCCTCGCCGTCCTCATCGACCACGGTGACGGCGCCGATGGCCAGGCCGATCTCAGCGCCGTCGCGTCCGACTTCGCTGGCCGAGTCGTTGACCATGGCGCGGAAATGGGGAAGCACATCCGGGTTGGCGCTGCCGCCGATCTTGATCTCGTCGATCTGGTCGATGCAGGCGCGGATGGTCTTGGCGCCCCAGGTGCCGAGCAGGAAGGGAATGTCCGGTCGCAGGATGGACCAGCGCAGCGAGTCGCCGCCGGCCAGCGGAAAAATCTCACCCGCCAGCGGCTCGTTCGGACTGGCGCAGCAGATGGCGAACGCAGGCCATGGACTCGCGCAGGGCCGTCACCGGGCGTTGCGGCTCCACGCCGACAAAGTCGAGCCAGCCGCCACGGGCCAGGCCCAGATAGGCGCGCCCGTCGGAGGCTTCGTCGATCAGCGCGATGTTGCCGGCGATGTTGATGGGGTGGCAGGTGAACGGATTGACCGCGGCCACGCCCACGCGCAAACGCCGGGTGGCGCGTGCCATCTCCAGCAGCGGCAGCCAGGCCGGTTGATAGAGCATGTCGTTGTAGACGCTGACGCCGTCGAAGCCGTAGGCCTCAACCTGCGCGGCCAGCGGGCCGTATTGACTGAGCGGTTTGTCGGTTTGGAATGCAATGGTTGCGGTTGGCATGGGTAGGTGACTTGGGATGGAATTGGTGATCGGGTGGATTTTGGCAGAGAAAGATCGAAGATCAAAGAGCGGGTGGCCTCGTGTTGAGCTTCATTCCTCGTCCTGTGATCCTTGATCTTCGTTCTTCGATCTCTGTTCTTCGCTCCTTGCCCTTCTCGTTCCGAAGCCGACGCCCAGATAGCCCTTGACCGTCTCTTCATCGGCCTGGATCTCGTCGGCGGTGCCGTGGAAGGCGAGCCTGGCCTTCGCGCAGGATGTAGGCGTAGTCGCACCAGCGCAGCACGCTGCGCGCGTTCTGCTCGACGACCAGGAGCGTGATGCCCGCTGCGGCTCAGTGTTTGCAGCGTGCGGAAGACTTCGGTCACGAAGAGCGGCGATAGTCCGGCGCTGGGTTCGTCCAAGCAGCATGAGCTTGGGCCGGGCCAGCCAGCCCATGGCAATGGCCAGCATCTGCCGCTCGCCGCCGCTGAGTTGGCCGGCACGCTGGTGCTGACGCGTGGCCAGGATCGGGAAGAGTTCGTAGGCTTCGGCCAGCGCCTGGTCGGCGGCATGGCCATCCAGCTTGCGCACGGTCAGCCGCAGGTTGTCGCTCACGGTCATGGAGGTGAAGACATTTTCACGCTGCGGCACGTAGGCAAGGCCGCACCCGCCGACCAGTTCGGTGGGCATGCCGATCAGCGACTCGCCCTCAAAGCGGATGTCGCCTGCCGTGATATTGGTGAAGCCGTAGATGCTCTTGAGCAGCGTCGACTTGCCGCTGCCGTTGGGTCCCAGAATCGCCACGAACTGAGACTCGTCAACCGCGAGGCTGATGTCGTGCAGGATGGTGAGTTTGCCGTATCCGGCGCTAAGGTTTTCGACTGAAAGCATGGCTTGTTTCGGTGACTGGTGACTGGGGATTAGGGGATTCGACTGTCGTCAGGCAGGACTCCCAATCCCTAATCCCCAATCGTCACCTTTTTTCACTCCCCAAAGTAGACCTCCCGCACCTCTTCATTCGCCGCAATCTCATCCGGCGTGCCCTGGGCGATGCACTTGGCCCATGTGCATGACGTAGACGCTGTCCACGAAGTCGAAGAGAATCTCCAGGCGGTGTTCGACGATCAGAAAGGTGAGGCCCAGCGTAGCTGCGCAGTTCCTCGATGCGCTCAAAGATCTCGTAGGCCAGATTGGGCGCAACGCCGGCTGTCGGCTCATCCAGCAGCAGCAGCTTGGGATCGCCCATCATGCTGCGCGCCAGCTCCAGCAGCTTCATCTGGCCGCCGGAGAGATCGGAGGCCCGGTTGGCGTAGTGGCCCTGCAAGCTGAGTCTCGGCCAGAACCGTCGCAGCCGCGCTCGGCATTGTCGTCTTCCTGCCGCCGCCAGAGCCGATGCCACGGCGCCTTGGCCGGCCGTTCGCCGCTCTGATCTTTCACCGGCAGCAGCATGTTGTCGAGCACCGACATGCGAAAGAAGAGCGACGGGTCCTGGAAGCTGCGGGCGACGCCAAGCTGAAAGATCTCGTCGGCCGGCGCGTCGGTGATCTCCTGATCGTCCAGAAAGAATCCGCCCGCTGACGGCTGCAGGCTGCCCGCGATCAGATTGAGCAGCGTCGACTTGCCGCTGCCGTTGGGCCCGATCAGGCCGATGATCTGGCCCGCGCGGCACGGTCAGCGAGACATCGTCAACGGCCAGCAGACTTTCGAAAGTTCTTGGCAGACGTTGGTTCCAGGGTCAGCATGGCAGAAAATCACTGCATTCCGTTTTACGCAGTACGCCCGCGCGCTTGCGTCGTCGTGCAGCGGCTCGGGCAACAGCCCTTGCGGGTCGGTAGCGCAGCATGAGCAGGAGGATGCACGCCGAAGACGATGTAGCGCACATAGTTGAACTCAAACTGGGAGCCAAGCATGTTCATCTGGATGGCCGTGATGGCGGTCACCCGGTCCAGCACCGTGACGATCAGCGCGCCCAGCAGCGCGCCCTTGTTGTTGCCCAGCCCGCCCAGCACGATCATCACCCAGATGTCGAGCGTGAGCGCCATCACGTAGTCGTTGGTGCTGGCAAAGCCGATGTTGACCACAAAGAAGACGCCGGCGATGGCGGCAATGGCCGAGCCGATGACCATGACCTGGGCGCGTGTGCGCTTGACCGATTTGCCCAGGCTGGTGGCGACCACGTCGTTCTCGCGCACGGCCTTGAGCAGACGGCCATAGGGCGAACGCACCAGCCGCTCGCAGTAGAAATAGATCGCGGCTGGTAAAAGAGAGCACGAGCGCCGCAAAGAGCATGGACGAGAGCCGCGGATTGCGCAGGAAGGTGAAGGGCTGCGAGATGCCGGACAGCCCGTTGTGCGCCGCAGATGACCGGCTCGTAGCTGCGCATGAAGATGCGCACGATCTCGCTGGCCACCAGCAGCACCAGGGCCAGATACCACTCCTCCTTGAGGCGCAGGGCCGGATAGGAGGCCAGATAGCCGACCAGCCCGCCGATGACCGCGGCGATGACCAGCGTGATGGCAAAGTTGGCAAAGCCGATGGCCGGCAGCGTGCGCATGATCTCGGTGCGCAGTTGCAGCGCCTGGCCCAGCCCCGAGCCGCAGGGATAGATGAACTCCTGGCCGGCCAGCCGCGGCAGCAGGCGCGTGTAGGTCACCCCGGCGGTGTAGGCGCCGACCGAGACAAAGAGCGCCTGGCCAAAGTTGGGAATGCCGGTCAGCCCATATTCCAGATTGAGACTCAGCGCGATCATGGCCGAAATGCCGAAAAAGGTCAGCAGGGCGATGATGGTGGCCGTCAGGTCGATGTTCATGGAATGGGGATTGGCGATCGGGGATTAGGGATTGGGGATTAGGCGAGATTTCGACTCTGCGCCTAATCCCCAACCACCGTTCCCCAATCCTCAACCCCTATAACTCCGTCGTCGGCTCCTGCTTGAACATGCCCAGGCTGCCCGGCGAAGCCGGTCAGGCCTTGGGGCCGGAAGAGCAGGACCAGAATGATGATGATAAATGGAATCGCCGGTTTGAAGCTGAAGTCGATGCCCAGGTAGTGGTTGAGCAGTTGCATCAGCGTGTTTTCTGAGAAGGCGACGACGTAGGCGCCCAGGATGGTGCCGATGAAGCTGGTCATGCCGCCCAGGATGGTGGCGGCAAAGACCGACAGGATCGCCAGCCAGCCCAGCAGCGGATTGACGAATGTGTACATGCCCCACATGGCCCCGCCCACGCCGGCCAGCCCGCCGGCCAGCAGCCAGGTCAGGTTCTTGACCCGCTCAATCGGGATGCCGATGATGGCGGCCAGATCGGCGTTGTCGGCCAGGGCGCGCATCTCGCGGCCCAGCTCGGTGTAGTTCAGAATCAGGCTGAGGATCACCACAAGCACGATGCTGGTCGGCACCACCCAGAAGAAGACGTTGGTCAGCGTCAGCCAGTCGTTCTGGATCCAGACTGTAGTGGGCACCTGGATGCGCTTGTCGAAGAGATCGAAGCGATCGACCAGCAGAAAGATGATGTAGCGCAGGATCAGGCCCACGGCAAAGGAGGCCAGGATCATCGTGTACATCGACGGATTGACCTTGTCCAGCGGCCGGTAGACGACGCGATGGCAGAGCGAGCGCCACCAATGCCGACACAAGGAAGGCCGCGGCCAGCACCAGCAACGGGTTGCTCGAAACAGCCCATCGAGATGACCAGCGCGGCATAGGCGCCGACCGTGATCAGTTCGGCGTGGGCAAAGTTTGGCAGTTTGATCACGGCCATCGTCAGCGTCAGGCCGAGCGCCATCAGGGCGTAGAGGCTGCCGACTTGCAGCGTGCGGACCAGTGAGTCAATCAGAAGTGCGGCAGACAAGAAGACCTGTTCGCTTTCGAAGGGCGTATAAAGAGACCGCAAGAAGGGAACAGGAAACGGCATTCGGGAAACGGAGAATCGAGACCGGATGACGCCTAGGTTGCGAATCGCTTGCGCATGCCTGTGCCCAGGTTGATGCCTGGATTATATCGGGCTTTGTGATCACCCACAAATCACGACAAGGTGACAGGATGACCGCGCTTTACGCAGCCAGTCATCCTGTCACCTTGCCATCCCGCGGATTGGTTCGATACAGGGCGCTACTGGCCGCAGTTCAGTCCCGCAATTGCCTGGTCGATCGTTGCCTGCACTTGTTGCACCGCGGTCTGAATCTCCGCCAACGAATCGCCGATCGGTTGGTCGTCGGGCAGCCCTTCGATGGTGGCCGCGAGTCCGTCGTACGAGGTCAAGAGATCTTCGACAGCGGTTGCATTGAGCGCCTGATTGGCGGTTCTCAGCAGCGAGACCACGCCATCGACCTCCGCCTTGATCTGCCGCACATCGCCCACCGTCACATCGGCCGAAATGCCGGCAAACTGATCGATGGTCGCGTCCAGGTTGGTGAGCGGCTCACAGGCCCTCTCTTGAATGGCCCCCATGCCGGGCACGTTCTGGCTGCAGCCGGCGAGCAGCACGGTCAAGAGCAAGGAGACCAGAAACCAACGTCGATGTAGGCCGAGCGGAATGCCAGAAGTCGTGCCGAACTTGATGTTTGCTTTCAAGGGTCTTTCCTTTCAGAATCGATGGTTAACGTGCAAAGGCCAGACGGCTGTGTCGGATTGCCGGGTCGGGCCATGGCGTGCAGGGCTGCGACCCGCTTCTCCGTCTGCGGGTGGGTGCGGAAGAGGCCGCCGATACCGCCCAAGACCGGGTTGACGATGTAGAGATGCGCGGCCGCCGGACTCACATCGGCGGGACGCTGGTTAACGCCGGCCTCCAGTTTTTCCAGGGCGGTGGCCAGCGGCATGGGGTCGCCCAGGATCTTGGCGCCGGCAGCGTCTGCACTGAACTCGCGCGAACGTGAGATGGCCATTTGGATCATCAGGGCGCCGATGGGAGCCAGAATCAAGGCCACCAGACCGCCGGCCATCTCGCCCAATCCGCCGCCTTCCTCTTCGTCGCCGCCGAAGCCGCCAAAGATGAATCCCCACATGACAATGTCGGCCAGCATGGCGATGGCGCCGGCCGCGGTTGCGGCCACACTGGCAATCAAGGTGTCGCGGTGCTTGATGTGGGCCAGTTCATGGGCGATAACGCCGGCGAGCTCATCCGTGTCCAACATGCGCACCAGGCCGGTGGTGACAGCCACGGCGCCCTTGCTGGGTGAACGCCCTGTGGCAAACGCATTGGGCATGTCGCTCTCGATGAGATAGACGCGCGGCTTGGGCAGGTTGGCTCGGGACGCCAGTCCATCAACGAGCCGATGCAACGCCGGCGCTTCGGCCGGCGAATACCTCGCGAGCGCCGTTCATGCGCAGCGCCAGTTTGTCCGAAAACCACCAGGCGCCCAAATTCATCGCCGCGGCCAACACCAGCGCCAACATCATCCCGGTCCGCCCACCCACAGCGGCGCCGATGAAGAGAAAGAGACCCGTCAGCGCGCCCAAAAAGAGAACCGTCTTGACATTGTTCTGAAACTGCACCATGTTGCTATCCTCCCTGTAGAGATGCCACCTGAAACAAAAAAGGCCAACGCAGATGGTCCCCGGAGGGTACATCTGTGTCGGCCTACTTTTCAACCCATTGGCTTACCAACCGATTTTTCGGTGAAAGCCCATGCTTTGCCAAGTCCGCCTACTCAATTGATGGAGATGTTAGCATTATTTCCATGAAATGTCAACATATGGCACATTAGACAAGCATGAGAGTTGACGATCTCTTTTCGAGGTTTGACCGATTCACGCCAGACGCGCCCAGCTCGGTCGCGGGTAGAGGCCGAAGTGAAACAGAATGCAGTCGTTGTCACAGTCCACAACGACACGTACGTAGGTTACGCTGTAGGGCAGGATGTGCTCCACATGCCGTTTCAGATCGGGATGTATCTGTTCAGCCAGTTCCTCGATGTAATGCTGGAAGAACGCCCGTCCCTCGCTGCGTCGCATCAACTGTTGCTCCGCGGCCGCCAAGCTGTGTTCGACACGCACGGTCAACACATTCTCTTTCAGTATCGCCACGGTGCCGGTACCGGTTCGTCGCAGCGATATGGCCAGTTCCTCGCGACAGCGCATGGCCACCGCATCCAGTTGCCCCTCTGTGACGCGCACGCGGCCGTCATCTTCTGCCGGTCTGGTACGCGCTTCTTCTGGATCTTCCAGGACAGATCTCAGACTGCCAAAAACAGACCCATCGTTCAGTTGCTCTGCCACGATTCTCCTCCTTTCAGCGGTTCTGCCTGTGGCTGCTTGTAGCGTATGCCAATATCGGCGGCTGCGGCATCGTCCTCCATTGTGCCGACGGCAAAGGGCACTTGGCTACGGTAGGCTGCGCGCCCGATCATGTGGGCGGCCACGGGCGCCGTCACCATCATGAAGACGATCACAGCCAGCGCTCGACTGCTGGCGCCCAGCTCGCCAAAGTAGAGCGCGCCGGCCAACATGAGCGAGGCCACGCCCAGCGTCGCACCCTTGGACGAGACCGATGTGCGCAGGTAGAGATCGGGCATACGCAACATGCCGATGGCGGCAATCCACATCAGGGCGACGCCCAACAGCAGCAGCGCCACAATCAGATACTCCAACACGGTTGACATCATTGACCGGGCCTCCGAGTACGCTGTTCGATGTAGTAGGCAAATCCAATCGTTCCCAAAAAGCTGAGCAGCGCCACAACCACGGCCACGTCCAGATAGACTGGCTGGCCGGTGGCGATGGCGTAGACGCCAAACATGCCGACGATGACCACGGTCACAAAGTCCAGTGCGATCACCCGGTCCAGCACGTGGGGGCCTTTGGCCATGCGGATGGCAATGAGCAGCACCGCGCCGGCGAGCAACGGAAGCACCGCGCCATAAACAATCGTCTCGACCATCATCACTGCATTACCTCCTTGACCCTGCGTCCCAGGGTCTCGCGCAATTGGTCGCGAAAACGCTCGATGGCTTCCTGCGTCTCGCCGGCATGCATGGCATGTACGTAGAGCACGCGCCGCCTTTCGTCCGCGCTGCCATCGACCCGGTCGAGGACATCCAGGCTCAGCGTCCCCGGCGTCAACGTGATGAAGTTGGCCAGCAACGTCACCTCGGCGTCGGAATAGCCATCCAGCGGCACGGCCACAACCGCCGGGGCGATTTGCGGTCTCGGACGCAGGACATCTATGGCGACACGCACGTTGGCCAGAATCAGCTCCCAGAGAAAGTAGAGACCAAAGGAGATCCACTGGATCGTTTTCAAGCCATAGGCGGTCGTCCGTCTTTGTTGCGCTTCCCGCGGTATGACTCGTTGGTAGAGCCAGATCATGGCAGCGGCCGCGGCAAAGCCGATCAGGAAGTTCAAAAGCGTGAACTCACCGGTGAGCGCCAGCCAGGCCAGCGCCAGCAGAAAATTGAGCAATCGCATCGGGTTCCTCCTTTAGCGTCCGGCGATGGGCGCCGACATTGTGCCGGCGACCGCCTCGATATAGGCCGCCGGATCGAGCAATTGGTCCGCAGCGGCCTGGCTGATCTGCAGGAACGGTTCGACTATGACGCCCATCCCAATCGCCAGAAGCGCCAACAACGTGATCGGGGTCAGCAACGACCAGGCCGCGCCTCTTGATAGCGGCTGACCCTGTTCCGGGCTGTGCGCTTCGTCGCCGGCCTCCTTCCAGAAGACCTCGTTCCAGATCTTGGTCATCGAGTAGAGCGTAAGCACGCTGACCGCCAACGAGACGGCCACGATGACCCAGGCCTCGACCGAGAGGCCGGCCTGAATGAGCAGAAGCTTGGCCCAGAAACCGGAGAATGGAGGCAGGCCCGCCAGCGCCAGCGCTGAAATCAGGAAGAGCGCGGTCAGCGCCGGCCTGGCGCGATAGAGGCCGCCCAACAGTTTGAGCTTCTCTGTGCCCTGCACCCGCGCCACGACGCCGCCTATCAGGAAGAGGTTGGTCTTGACGATGATGTTGTGGGCGATGAAGAAGATGGCTCCGGCAAGCGCCATGGGCGTGAAGAGCGCCAACCCCATGATCATGTAGCCGATCTGGCTGACGATATGAAAGGAGAGAATGCGCCGGATCTCGTTCTGTGCGGCAGCGCCCAATACGCCGACGACCATGGTGAAACCGGCCACCCAAAGCAACAACGTCTGGGCGCTGCCCGTCTCCTGGATGAAGAGCAGCGTGAAGAGACGTATCAGCACAAAGACCCCGACCTTGGTCAGGAGGCCGGCGAAGAGCGCCGAAACCACCAAGGGGGCGGTGTGATAGGAGGCCGGCAGCCAGAAGAAGAGCGGGAAGATGGCCGACTTGATGCCTAGGGCAATCAGAAAGAGGACGGCCAATGTGGCGATCAAGCCCGGTTCGACGACGCCGCTGGCGAAGCGCACGGCCAGGTCGCCCATGTTCAAGGTGCCGGTCACGCCGTAGAGAATGCCCACGGCGGCCAGGAAGAGCGATGAAGCAAAGAGATTCAAGGCTACATATTTGTAGGCCCCCTCGATCTGATCGCGCCCGCCGCCCAGGGTCAGCAGCACAAACGAGGAGATGAGCATTACCTCGAACCAGACGAAGAGGTTGAAGATATCGCCGGTGAGCACTGCGCCGACCAGCGAAAGCAGCAACAACTGCGCCAGCGGATGGTAGCCGGCAAGGCGGCGGTTGTTGTCAAGCGCGGCCAGCCCATAGATGGCAATCAGCAGCCCGATCAAGCCGATCAGGACCAGCATGATGGCGCTGAATAGGTCGGCGACCAGCGTGATGCCAAAGGGGGCCGGCCAGCTGCCGATCTGCACAGCCTGGACGCCGTCACGGCGGACAACCGCAAAGAGGAGCAGCCCGGTCGCAAAGAGCATGGCCGTGCCCGCCACGTCCAGCCAGCGTTGAACCTGCGTCCGCTGCCAGGCGAGCAACATCAGAACCGCAGTGATCAAAGGAATCAGGAGGGGTAGAACCAAAAGCATATCCATAATGAACGTCAAGCCTCCAACTGATCGGTGTGGCGCATCTGATCCAGATCGCCGCTGCCCTCGGTCTGGTAGACCCGTTTGACCAGCACCAGCGTAAAGGCCTGGATGCCAAAGCTGATGACGATGGCTGTGAGAATCAGCGCCTGTGGCAGCGGATCGGCATAGAGACCGGTCAACTGCTGTGCGCCTTCGGCAATCAGAGGCGGTGCGCTGGGCAGCGGGCCGCCCACAGTGAAGATCAGCAGGTGGGTGGCATGGCCCAGCAGCACCAGGCCGATGATGAACTTGGCGATGCTGCGTCGTAGCATCATATAGATAGCGCCGGCGTAAAGGACGCCTACGGTCAGGGCAAGTACGGTTTCCATCAATACAACTCCTCGGACTAAGTAGAGGGTCGAGATTCAACCTTCAGGGGCCGGACGTTCTGCGACCGGGCAGGCAGCGGACAGGTTTGGCGGCAATCACTCCAGGGCATCCTTTGGCTGGGATGGCGGAACCACATCTGGCGTCTCCATCAACGTGAACAGAATCTTGAGCGTCACCCCCATCACCGCCAAAAAGACGCCCACGTCAAAGAGCAGCGGCGTGCCCAGCTTGCCGACCACCGGCACCGGCCATGCCAGCCACAGTCCGGTCAACAAGGATTTTCCGTCCAGCAGGGCAAGCAACCCGGCGCCCACGGCCAGGGCCAGGCCAATCGCCATCAAGGTGCGCAGGTTGACGCGTATCAGGCGTCGAGCCTCATCCACGCCGGCCGCAAGCGCATAGAGCGTGATCGCTGAGGCAGCGACCAGCCCGCCCACGAAGCCGCCGCCGGGTTCGTTGTGGCCGCGCAACAGGAGGAAGAACGCCAACAGAAGCAGCAACGGCAACAGATAGCGTGTGGAGGTAAGAAAGATGATCGAGCGGTCGGCCTTGTCTACCGCTGGAGCAGTGCGGTTCTCCTTGCCATCGACGCCGCCGCCCAACAGGGGACGAACCAGCGCGTGGACGCCGAGCGCGGCCGCCACCAACACCACGATTTCGCCCAACGTATCCAACGCCCGGAAATCGACAAGAATCACGTTGACCACATTGCGTCCGTTGGCTGCGCCCCAGCTCTGTTCGGCAAAATAGGTGCTCACATGCATCGGATGGGGCGCTTGCACAGCGGTCAAGACCAGCAGGGACATGACCGTACCCGCCGCAAAGGCGACAAGTAGGTCGCGAATCCGCTCGCGGCGACTGGTCAACCGTTGGAAACGGGGCAGCCGGTAGAGTACAAAGACGAAAAGCAGGACGGTCAGGGTCTCGACCGCGAACTGCGTCATGGCCAGGTCCGGCGCGCTGAAGAGGGCAAAGAGCAACGTCATGCCCAACCCCACTACGCCGAGGGCAATCACCGCCACCAATCTTGAGGCCACAGTGACGGCCGCAACCGTGGCCGCTATCATTAGGGCAACGATGGCGATTTCATAGAGGGCCACGCCCGACAACAGGTCGGCGACCGGTCCGATGGCCGGCAGGCCCGCTTGACTCAGCAGTGTGAAGCCGACCAGGCCCGTCATCACCGCGACGACGGTCAGCAGATAGCCGCGTAGATAGCCATGTTGAACCAGTCGCGTCTGCCAAGTCGCCAACCTCGGCAGTCCGGTCAGCAGTGCACTGTAGCCCCGTTGCGGCCCGGCGACTGCGCCCACATCGAGCGAAGCCGTGGCCGCCAGCAGCCGGCGCTGTCCAAACCAGACCAGCAGCGCCAGGCCAATGGTGGCCGCGCTGAGGACCAACATTGGATTGACGCCGTGCCAGAGCGAGAGCTTGACCGCGGTCGGTTCGCCGGCTATCGTGCTCACGGCCGGACCGATCAGGCCGCCGCCGACCGCGCCGATCAGCAGGCCAAGAAGCAGGCCGGCCCCGCCCAACACGGCTGGGCCGAGCAACATGCTCAGGCCCGCCTCCCTGGGCCGGTCCAGCGCCTGGGGGCGACGCCCAAAGAAGGGGCGTATCACCACCAGGCCGGCGGCAACCACCGTCAGGACATTGGTCAACAGCGCCGCGCCGGTCAGCAGCCCATTCAACGTCGGTGCAAAGAGGGTGGACTCGTAAAAGAGTTCCTTGCTGATGAATCCGGTCAACGGCGGCAGGCCGCTCATGGAGAGTCCGGCCAGAATGGCGGCTGCCGCGGTCACGGGCATGGCGCGACCCAGTCCGCCCAGCCGCTCGATGTCACGCGTGCCGGTTTGGTGATCGACCGAGCCCGCGACCATAAAGAGCGCACCTTTGTATGAGCGCGTGGGCGAGCAGAAAGGTCATGGCGGCCTTCAAGGCCACAGGCGTACCAATGCCCAGCAAGAGGGTGAGTGTGCCAAGGGCGCTGATGGTGGTGTAGGCAAGGATGCGTTTCAGATCAGTCTGGCGCCACGCCAGAAACGCCCCCATGATCATGGTCACCGTGCCGGTCGCGACCAGGAGACTGAACCAGAGCGTGGTGCCGCCCAGCACGGGGGTCAGCAGCGCCATGAGAAAGATGCCTGCTTTGACCATCGTGGCCGAATGCAGGTAAGCGCTGACCGGCGTCGGTGCGGCCATGGCGTTGGGCAACCAGAAGTGAAAGGGAAACTGGGCTGACTTGGTAAAGGCGCCGGCCAGCACCAACAGCACGATGGGCAGATAGAAGGCATTGGCCTGAATCTGCCGGCGCTGCGCAACCAATGTATCGATCTCGAGGCTGCCGCCTACTTGCCCCAACAGCAAGAGACCGACCAATCAGAGCCAGGCCGCCCCCGCCCGTCACCAACAGGGCCTGCAAGGCTGCGGCGCGAGAAGACGCATACGCATGTTTGTAGCCGATGAGCAGATAGGATGTGATGCTGGTCAATTCCCAGAAGATGAAGAGCATCAGCAGGTTGCGCGAAAAGACCAGGCCCAGCATGGCGCCCATAAAGAGCAGCAGATAGGCATAGAAGCGGCCGAGGTAACGGTCACCTGCCAGATAGCCGCTCGCATAGACGAGCACCAGCGCACCGATGCCGCTGATCAGCAAGCCAAAGAGCAGACTCAAGCCGTCTATCTGGTAGGAGAAATAGATATCCAGCGACGGCGCCCACGCCCATTGGCCCTGAATGCTTTGGCCGGCCGCGATGCTTGGCTGCAAGCTCAGCAGCCAAACAAAGATGGCCAGAGGAATCAAGGCAAGCAGCCAGCCTATGACATTTGTTCGGTCGAGTTGCACCGGCTCGGTTATCGACAAGTTTTCCTTTACGAGCGCCATGATCTCCCCAATCTATGTTCGACAAGCATAGTCAGTCCTCACCAACAGGCAACAAAAAAGCCGACATGGCCCGAATACGGGACTCACATCGGCTTACGCTGCAACCTGTCTTCTGCGTGTGCGCGGTTATCACGCACATGAGACTACACTTTGCCTAGTCTGCCTGAATCAGCGGTTTGCGATTTAATGCGATAAGCGGGTTTCGATTTGTGCGGCAATCAAACGAACAGCCAACCAGCTCATTTTGTCGCAGTCTACAAACACCTGCAAGTGCTTGTAGCGGATATAGAATACCTGACTTTCAGGATTTGTCAAGCTGTTGCACAGCAAAAAAGATGAGAATTAGATTAACGTCTTGTTTTATTCGGCGGGAACTTCTTGTCCAGATCCGTATCGACCACCAGGATGATCATACGTTCGCCGGTCTTGGTGCTCATATCTGTATGCAGGCTGATGACCTGCGCCCCGACGATGGTCTGCACAATTTCTTCCAGAAGCGGGCGTGAACTCTCAAAGAGCTGCCGGCGCATCTCCTTGACCAGATCGCGTCCATCTCCTTCGGTCGCCAACTTCTGTTCGGCCGGGGTCATCAGTCCCCTCAGCCGCACCAGAATCATGTCACCCAAAAAGAAGGTGCGCGCGTCCAGAGGACCCCGTCCGAGGTGCTCCTTCTCAAACTGGATGATCGCTTTAGAGAAGTTGGCTTCTGCCATGCCGCGTGTCATGCTGGATATTCTATCACCAAGGGTTCTGAAAACCAACCCAGCCGTTCATCGGTCCCCTCGGCTCATTCGGGACCGACTTCGGCAAAGGCATTGGTTTAGATTGATCACTTGCCGCCAACAGTGTAGACTTGGGGACAAGATCTGAAGTCAACCATCCGTCAGGAGGAGAGATCATGACCCACATCACGCTCGAAGAGCGTCCGCTCACGAACCTGGTTCCAGGAATCGATCTACGCACGTTCTGGGGCGAGAACATGATGTTGTCCGTGGCCGAGCTAAAGCCCGGCGCCGTCTTGCCGCCCCATAGCCACCCCCATGAACAGGGCGGTGTCGTCCTGGAAGGCGAATTGACACTGACCATCGACGGCGATACCCGAGTTCTGAAGCCGGGCGACATCTACATCGCCGAAGGCGGCGTCGAACATAGCGGTCAGGCCGGTCCCAACGGCTGCCGAGCCCTCGACATTTTCAGCCCCGTGCGCGAGGAATACAAATTCGAGGCATAGAATGCCTTTTTTCGCGCAAACTTTTCCGCCTTTCACTCGAATGCTGGTATCATAGCGGCACATACGTCCGTCTATCACGCTATTGCTGTCACAATTTGAGATTGGTCCACCCTGCCACGGGCCAATCGGCATCATATCCGTCCTCATGTGGCGCGGTATTCTATCGAAAGGATCGACAATGGCTCTTTTAGATTTCTTCAATGCCAGAGACACCTTTGACACCGGCAGCGGCGAAGCCGTGCTCTACCGGCTCGACGCCCTGAAAGATGTGGCCGATATCGACCGGCTGCCCTATTCGATCAAGGTGCTGCTGGAGGCCGCGCTGCGCCAGGCCGACGGCTTTGAGATCACCAAGGAGGCGGTGGAGACCATCGCCAACTGGGGTCCGGAGACGGCCGGCAAGGTGGAGATTCCCTTCAAGCCGGCGCGTGTTGTGTTGCAGGATTTCACCGGCGTGCCCAGCGTGGTCGATCTGGCAGCGCTGCGCAATGCCATGCAGCGCATGGGCGGCGATCCCAAGAAGGTCAATCCCCAGGTGCCCGTCGATCTGGTCATCGACCACAGCGTGCAGGTGGATCGCTTCGGCAGCCGCTTCGCCCTCTTCTACAACGCGGAGCGCGAGTTCGAGCGCAACATCGAGCGCTACGAATTCCTCAAGTGGGGCCAGCAGGCCTTCGACAACTTCCGCGTTGTGCCGCCGGCCACCGGCATTGTGCACCAGGTCAATCTGGAGTATCTGGCCAAAGGCGTGCAACTGCGGCCTGAGAATGGCGATGGCCACATGATCGCCTATCCCGATTCGCTGGTCGGCACCGACAGCCACACGACCATGATCAACGGTCTGGGCGTGGTCGGCTGGGGCGTGGGCGGCATCGAGGCCGAGGCCGTCATGCTGGGCCAGCCCATCTACATGCTGCTGCCCGAGGTCGTCGGCTTCAAGCTGACCGGCGCACTGCCCGACGGCGCCACGGCCACCGACCTGGTGCTGCGTGTCACCGAGATGCTGCGCGCGAAGGGCGTGGTCGGCAAGTTCGTCGAGTTCTACGGCCCCGGCCTCTCCAAGCTGAGCCTGCCCGACCGTGCCACCATCGCCAACATGGCGCCCGAATATGGCGCCACCATGGGCTTCTTCCCCGTGGACGAGGAGACATTGCGCTACCTGGTCGGCACTGGCCGCACCGAAGAAGAGGTCGAGCTGGTCGCCCGCTACACCAAGGAACAGGGCCTCTTCCGCACCGACGACGCCGCCGATCCGGTCTTCATCGACACGCTGGAACTGGACATGAGCACGGTCGTGCCGGCCATGGCCGGCCCCAAGCGCCCCCAGGATCGCATCAACCTGAGCGACATGAAGGCCAGTTGGAACGCCATGCTGTCGGCGCCCGGTCGGTCCCCGTGGCTTTGGCCTGGAGAAGGAGCAGATTGGCGACCACCGTCGAGGTCGAATCATGGCGGCCAGCAGTTCGAACTGACCCACGGCGACGTGGTCATTGCCGCCATCACCTCCTGCACCAACACCAGCAATCCCAGCGTCATGATCGGCGCCGGGTTGCTGGCCAAGAAGGCGGTCGAGGCCGGCTGGATGTCAAGCCCTGGGTCAAGACCAGCCTTGCGCCGGGCAGCCAGGTCGTCACCCGCTATCTGGACGCCAGCGGCCTGATGCCCTATCTGGAAGCGCTCAACTTCCACACCGTCGGCTACGGCTGCACCACCTGCATCGGCAACAGCGGACCGCTGCCCGAGCACATCAGCGCCGCCATCCACGAGGGCGATCTGGTGGCCTGCTCGGTGCTGAGCGGCAACCGCAACTTCGAGGGCCGCATCAGCCCGGACATTCGCGCCAACTTCCTGGCCTCGCCGCCGCTGGTCGTGGCCTACGCCATCGCCGGCACGCTCAACATCGATCTGGATACCGAGCCGCTGGGCGTCGATCCCAACGATCAGCCGGTCTATCTGCGCGATGTCTGGCCGACCCAGGACGAGATCCAGACCGAGATCCGGCGCAGCCTCAAGCCGGCCATCTTCCAAGAACAGTACGGCAACGTCTTCTCCGGCAATCCGGAGTGGAACGAGGTCGACGCACCGACCGGCGAACTCTTCGCCTGGGATCCGGACAGCACCTACGTTCAGGAGCCGCCCTTCTTCGTGGGCCTGACGCCCGAGGTGTCGGCCGTTCAGCCCATCGTCGGCGCGCGCGTGCTGGCCATCATGCCGGACAGCACCACCACCGACCACATCAGCCCGGCCGGCTCGATTGCGCCCGGCAGCCCGGCCGCCCGCTATCTGGAGACCCACGGCGTGCCCCGCTCCGAGTGGAACAGCTACGGTTCGCGCCGCGGCAACCACGAGGTGATGATGCGCGGCACCTTCGCCAACATCCGCATCAAGAACCAGATGCTGGACGGCGAAGAGGGCGGCCTGGCCGTCTACATTCCCAGCCATGGAGCAGATGTCCATGTGGGACGCGGCCGAACGCTACACCGAGGACGGCACACCGCTGATCGTGCTGGCCGGCAAGGAATACGGCACCGGCTCCAGCCGCGACTGGGCGGCCAAGGGCGTTCAGCTTCAGAACGTCAAGGCCGTCATCGCCGAGAGCTTCGAGCGCATCCACCGCAGCAACCTGGTCGGCATGGGCGTCCTGCCGCTTCAGTTCGAGGACGGCCAAAGCCCGGCCAGCCTCGGCCTCACCGGCTTCGAGACCTTCGACATCCTCGGCCTGAGCGACGATATGGTCCCCGGCCAGGTCTACACCGTGCGTGCCACGTCGGACAGCGGCGTCGTCACCGAGTTCAAGGCCATCAGCCGCATCGACACGCCGGTCGAGGTCAACTACTACAAAAACGGCGGCATTCTGCACATGGTGCTGCGTCGGATGGCGGCGGAATAGCGCTGTGGGGTGGTAGGGAAGTGGGGCTGTAGGGAGTAGGAGATTGACGTTTCTGATCGATCCAACTCTCCAGGCCCCACCGCCTTACTCCCCTACTACCCCACATCCCTACCACCCCATTTTCCTCAACAACGAAATCGAGCAATCTATGACAACCAATACGAAACAATACCAACTCTCCGGCTGGGATCTGTCCGATCTGCTGCCGGAGCCGTCCGAAGCGATTGTCTCGGCCCGGCTGGCGGCGCTGGAGGACGCGGTCGCTGCGCTCGAAGGTCGGCGAGACGATCTGAGCCCGGACATGGATCCGGCGGTGTTTTTGGCCATCGTCAAACAGTATGAAGAGCTGACCGAACTGCTCTACCCGCCGGTCGCCTACGGCAGCCTCTGGTTTTCGGCAGACACCCAGTCCACCGAGGCGTTGACCTATCAGAATCGGCTGCAGCAGATCTGGACCGACATCGAAAACCGCATCATGTTCTTCAGCCTCTGGTGGAAAGATCTGGATGACGAGCAGGCCGAGCGGTTGCTGCCCCAGGGCGAAGAAGAGGGCGAAGAGTACGCCGACTATCGTCACTTCCTGGCCGATCTCAGGCGCACCAAGCCATTCACGCTGGATGAAAAGTCTGAGCAGATCATCAACACCAAGAACGCCAATGGCATCGAAGCGTTGATCACGGTCTACTCCATGTTGACCAATCGGCTGGAGTTCACGCTTGAGGTGGATGGCGAGACCAAGACGTTGACCCGGGACGCGTCTGATGAGCTACGTGCAGGGCCCGGACCCCGATCTGCGCGCGGCGGCCTATCAAGAACTCTACCGAGTCTATGAGAAGGAAGCCAAGATCCTGGCCCAGATCTATGCCAATCGGGTACGCGATTGGGCCAACGAGAACGTGGGCATGCGCAGCTTCACCTCGCCCATCGCCACACGCAATGTCTCCAACGACATCCCCGACGCGGCCATCGATGCGCTGTTGTCAGTCTGCCAGGCCAATGTCGGCGTCTTCCAACGCTACTTCAAGCTGAAGGCGGGCTGGCTGGGCGTTGACAAGCTGCGCCGCTACGACATCTACGCGCCATTGGCCGAGTCCGACCGCGAGATCGAGTACGCCGACGGCGTCTCCATGGTGCTCGACACGTTCGAGCAGTTCGAGCCGATCTTCGCCCAACAGGCGCGCCGTGTCTTCGACGAAGATCACATCGACAGCGAGGTGCGTCCGGGCAAGCGCGGCGGCGCCTTCTGCATGACGGTGCTGCCCAGCCAGACGCCCTGGGTGCTGGCCAACTTCACGGGCAAGGTGCGCGACGTCGCCACCCTGGCCCACGAACTGGGCCACGCCATCCACAGCATGATGGCCGAGAACCACTCGGTGCTCACCCAGCACGCAGCGTTGCCGCTGGCTGAGACCGCCTCGGTCTTCGCCGAGATCATGTTGACCGATCGCCTGCTGGCCGAGGAGCAAGATCCGCTGGTGCGCCGCGAGATCCTGGCCTCGGCTGTGGATGACATGTACGCCACGGTCATGCGCCAGGCCTACTTCGTGCTCTTTGAACGCGACGCCCATGCCGCCATCATGCAGAACAAGTCGACCGACGAGTTGCATGCGATGTACATGGCCAACTTGCAGGAGCAGTTCGGCGACAGCGTGGATGTAGCGCCCGAATTTCAGTACGAGTGGGTGAGCATCCCGCACATCTACAACACGCCCTTCTACTGCTACGCCTACAGCTTTGGCCAGCTTCTGGTGCTGGCGCTCTATCGCCGCTATCAGAAAGAAGGCGACGCCTTCAAGCCCGGCTATCTCAAATTGCTGGCCTACGGCGGGTCGGATCGCCCAGAAGCGATCCTGCAGGAAGCGGGCATCGACATGACCGACCCGGCCTTCTGGCAGGGCGGCTTCGATGTGATCCGCGATATGATCGACGAACTGGACGCCATCCAGTTGTAGGCAAGATCCACGTGGACGCTTGAACGGAAACGTCCGACAACAAAGAAAAGAAACGCAACAGTGCGGAGCTTGAAGCTCCGCACTGTTGCGTTTCTTTATCGATCATTGCGGCGTCTGTGATCATTGGCTATAATGGATCAACCTCTTCCACCGATTCTAGCAGCGCAATAGTAGACATGGCAATGACGACACCGATTCGCATCCTTTATGTTGGGCGAAACTCTCGAGTAGCGGATAGCCTGACTGCGCTCTTTGCCGATAACAAAACGCTCCCCGGCGCCGAGTCGGATGAAAATGACTTTCAGTTGCGATTTTCCAGAGTCAGTAACCAGAAGGCCGCTCTTGAGTTGGTTCGGTCTACCCCCCCCAGCGTGATCCTGGTCGAAACTGACGCCAAGCCTAACAGCCGTGCCCGCTTCCTGGAGATGGTGCGCTATCGTCTGCCCACGGCAGCCATATTGGCGATCTCGCGCAATGAACCGGCAAATCTCGACAGCTTCGATGATTTTGTGCGGGTGCCGCTACAAACGCAGGAAACGCTCGAACTGATCCATCACATTTGCCACGAGAGCAATGACTATCAACTGCAGCGCGGTTCCGTGCACCTAAATGTTGCGACACGTATCGTGTCGACCCCCAGCGGTCGCTATCGCATGACGCCCAAGCAGTGCGCCCTGTTGCAGTTGTTGATGGTACGTCATGGTCAGATCGTGCCACGGCCGGACATCATGGAATCGATCTGGAACACTTCCTACTTGGAGGACACACGTACACTCGACGTCCATATTCGCTGGCTGCGCGAGCGAATCGAGCCGGAGCCGTCGTCTCCCATCTATCTAGTCACAGTGCGCGGCGTCGGCTATCGACTGAACCTGACCGAGTAGGCGTCGGTCATCCACAGAAATCTTCGGCGAGATTCAGCCGTTCGCGATTGCGAAGGTCGGAATCGTGTCCTCACATAGCGTATCTCTCACGCCATTCCATTCAGGGCAAAGTGATCCAATGACAACGACACCAACTTGGTTTTTCTGGGCGCTTCTCTCGGCGGTCTTTGCGGCTCTGACTGCGATCTTCGCCAAGATCGGCATTCAGGGCGTTGACTCCGATCTTGCCACCTTGATTCGAACCGCTGTCATCATCGCCGTGCTTTCGATCTTTGTCTGGCTAACCGGCAAATGGAGCAATCCGCTGAACTTACCCTCCAAGACCTGGATCTTTCTTGGCCTGTCCGGCCTGGCGACCGGGGTGTCTTGGGTCTGCTACTTCCGTGCGCTACAGATCGGCGACGCATCGAAAGTGGCCCCTGTCGACAAGTTCAGCCTTGTGCTCGTGGCAGTTTTCGCCGTGATCTTTCTTGGAGAGCGACCGGAATTTGTGGAGTGGCTAGGTATTCTGATGGTCGCTAGCGGAGTCTTGGTCCTGGCACTGCATCACTGAAAGCGCGGCCTCCCCATACATGTGTGGGCAAAACGAGTAAAAGTCCCCGGCACTTTGCGCTCAAAGCGCCGGGGACTTCTGCGGTCAACCTATTTTGTTTGCGATGCAGGCACTCTGCGCCAACGTACCCTAATCACACATCCTCGTAGACGCGCCACCCCAATGTCTCAGGGTCAATGCCGGAGATTGCATCAAGCGGCATCTTGAAATAGCGTCCGCGAGCGGTGACGGCGACAGTTCCGTCCGGCAAATAGAGTTCGCCTGTGCCGTCAAAGATACGTTCTTTCTCCTCGACAATGCGCCCACGGGCCGTCAACTCTACGTCCAGCGGCACCGGCTTCTGAAATCGCAGGGTGAACTCGCCGGTCACACCCCAGACCGCAGGATTGGCCGGATCCTCATCGTCGACATTGACTGCTCGGCCGATGGTCTCATCGAGGATGCCCATGATGACGCCACCGTGCATGCGACCCGGATAGCCCTGGTGCTGATCTTGACCGGTGAAGCGGGCTAGAATCTCCGGACCCTGCTCGCCGTCCTCGACTTCATAGAAGGCCACATGCACCCCGGCCACATTTTTCACGCCACAGATAAAACAATCGTAACTGTTCGGCTGTTTTCTCATTGCTCTGGTCTATTCAATCGTCTTTTGAATCTTCAATGTCTATCATCAATAGACCGCGGATTAGGCGGATGAGGCTGATTTCCGCCGATAAAATCCGGATGAATCCGGTTTCGTCCGCCTAATCCGCCCCATCCGCGGTCTATTTGCGCCGCAGCGCTGGATCTATCGCTCCTCTGATCGATCCGTAGCCACGCCGGGATCATAGGAGAGTGCGGCGATCTCGGCCCAAAGGTCGGGCGTCATGTCGACGTTGACGGCATCGAGCGAGCCGGCCAACTGCGTCAGGTTTCGTGCGCCGATGATGGGCGCGGTCACGGCGGGGTTGGCGGCAACCCAGGCCACGGCCAGCGTCGCCGGGTGGATGCCGATCCCTGCAGCAAATTCGCTGAAACGCTCGGCCACGTCGTAGTACATCTCCTCGCCATAGCGCTTGCCGTACATGGCGTTCTCGACCAGCCGTCCCTGTGCCGGCCGATTCTCGCGCGTGTACTTGCCGGTCAGCAGGCCGCCGCCCAGCGGGCTGTAGGGAATGACCCCCAGCCCCTCTGATTCGGCCAGGGGAAGAATTTCGACCTCGGCCATACGTTTGGTCAGATTGTACATGGGCTGAATGCAGACGAACGCGGCCAGTTCCTCTCTGGCGGAAATCCCCAACGCCTTGGCGATCTGCCAGGCGGCCCAGTTGCTCACTGCCGGGTAGAGGATCTTGCCGGCATGGACCAGATCATCCAGCGCGCGGACGGTCTCCTCAATCGGCGTCTCGTCGTCAAAACGGTGGACGAAGTAGAGATCGATGCGGTCTGTCTGCAAACGCACCAGACTATCCTCGACCTCGCGCATGATGTGGCGGCGTGTCAGTCCCTGGCCATTGACGGCGTCGCGCATTGGCGACCCGACCTTGCTCGTGATCACCAGTTCGTCGCGTTCGCCGGCCATCAGCTTGCCCAAGATCGCCTCGGAACGGCCGCGGCCATAGACATTGGCGCAGTCGAAAAAATTGATACCCGCCTCGCGACACTGGCGATACATGGCCGCCGAGGTCTCTTCGTCAGCGTCACCGCCGAATGACATGACGCCGAAGCAGAGTTCCGAAACTTTGACGCCGGTCTGTCCCAGATTTCGATATTCCATGGGATTCCTCTCCAATTGTTTGGTGAAAATTTATCTGCCAATCAAAAAGAGGCCGGACCATTGACAGCAGTCCGACCTCTTGCCCAGGATCTAGGCGATGACCTCAAGCTTGTCGGAGACGAGCGAGAGGAGGAAATTGCGTGGCTCCGCAGCATCAAAGAGCACGGCGATGGTGGTGTCGTCGCCGCTGCCGTTGAGGTCCGTGATCACACCGTCGCCATAGTGGGAATGGCGCACGCGCTGGCCGCTGGCGTATTCTGTGGCGCCGGTCTTGGCGGGTCGAGGCTGTTCCCTGGTCTCAGAATCGTCGCTTGCGGCCAGACGCGAGACAGCGCCGGTCTCCCGGTCTCGCCAACTTTCGGCCAAATTTGCGATCATCTGGTTGGGATCTTTGGCCACACGGGCCCGAATATCGGACGCCCGAATTCGTGCTTCACTCAGTTCCGGCATCCAGCGGGATTTTTCCGCGGCTGGCCTGTTTCCCTGAGCCAGGACTCGACTGGCACGCGACAGCACCCGCACCAGACCATCCAACTGTTTGAGGGGGTCTTCCATCAGATAGACCACGGCCAGTTGGACATCATTCACCCGGCAGAGTTCGACGCGCGTCTGGTCACGCTGCTGGGCTTCCAGCAGTTCCCACTCGCTCTGTCGTCGTTGGCCCCGCCCGGTCAGATCGGCAAATCTGACGCCGACGCCGGCCTCGGGATAGTAGCGATCAAGCTTCAGGCGGCGATTGGTTGAGGGATTGACCAACCAGTCGGGGTTGGCATCTTTCTGCATCTCAAAACCGTCAAACGTTCGGGCCAAAATTTCCTGCCACGCATTCATTGCAAGGTATAGACTAGACATAGCTCTTCTTTGATCTGATCTGCGAATAATCGGCGTCAACGGAGGTCAAAAGGACCAGGGTGAATCGTAGCACATCCGTTCAACTCGTGCAACCGGACCACGGTTTCGTTCTCCAACCTTCGCAGGTTTGGACGCCGCAGTGCTATAATCCGCAGCTATGGCTACAGACCGGAAACCCCTAGCTGACGAAGGTTCAAATACAGACCGTGTTGCTTCACAACAATCTGACGGCGTCTGGGTCGGGGCTGAATCAGAGTCCTCTCCGACAGAAGCGGCCAACATGAACAAAACAGCGCAAGAGGCAACCGCAACCGGCGCGCTCGACAATCGAGGGATCGCCAGCGCTGCGCTCTTGGTCATGGTCTTCTTTGTGCTCAGCCGCTTCACCGGCCTGGCACGCGAGATCATCGTCGGAGCGCAGTTTGGGACCAGCGGCGAACTCGACGCCTATCTGGCCGCGTTCCGTCTGCCCGATCTCCTCTTCCAACTGGTGGCCGGCGGCGCCTTGGGCAGTGCATTCATCCCCACGTTTTCCGGCTTCTGGGTCAAAGGCGAGCACCGTGCCGCCTGGCTGCTCTTCAGTCACGTGCTCAACGGTATTACGCTGATCCTCATTGCATTGGCCGGTCTCGGGGTCATTTTTGCAGAGCCGTTGGTGGCCAACATTATTGCGCCGGGGTTTTCGGCCGAGCAACAGGTGCTGACCGCAAACCTCATGCGCTGGATGTTGTTGAGCACCATCGTCTTTGGCGCCAGCGGCCTGATCATGGGCGCATTGAATGCCGTGCAGCATTTCCTGCTGCCGGCGGTCGCGCCGGTGGTCTACAATCTTTCCATCATTGCCGGGGCGCTCTTCCTGGCTCCGACGTGGGGCATCTATGGGCTGGTCGCGGGTGTTCTCGTCGGCGCGCTGGGCCATCTGCTTGTGCAGATCCCCGGCCTCTTTCGCTATCATGCTCGCTACTCGCTCAGCCTTAGCGTCTCCGATCCGGCCGTGCGCGAGGTCGCCCGCCTCATGGGACCCCGCGTGCTCGGCCTCTTCTTCGTGCAGATGCACTTTCTGGTCAACACCATTTTGGCCAGCAGCCTGGCGGAAGGCAGTCTGAGCGCGCTCAACTACGCCTGGCTGATCATGTTGCTGCCCCAGGGCATCTTCGCCCAGGCCGTGGCCACGGCCGCCTTTCCCACCTTTGCGGCCCAGATCGCCGATGGTCAACGGGGCGCCATGCGCGGTACCTTCGGCAACATTCTGCGTACGGTCCTCTTCCTCACCATCCCGGCCGCGGTCGGGCTTTTCGTGCTGGCCGTCCCTGTCGTGACCGTGCTCCTGCAACGCGGCGAGTTCACGGCCCAGAGCACCCAGATGGTCGCCTATGCGCTGCGCTTCTACGCGCTGGGTCTCATCGCCCACGCCACCGTCGAGATCACGGTGCGCGCCTTCTACGCACTCCACGACACGTTGACGCCGGTCTCGGTGGGCATCGGGGCCATGTTCCTCAACATCTTGCTCTCGATCTGGTGGGTGCGCTACTGGTCGTTCGGCGGTCTGGCGCTGGCCAACAGCGTCGCCACCACGCTGGAGATGCTGCTCATGCTGGCCCTGCTCTCTCGTAAGATGAACGGCATCGAAGGACGACGCCTTTGGCAGGCAGTGGTCCGCAACGGCGGAGCGGCGCTGCTCATGGGCGGCGTCGTCTGGCTCTGGTTGCGCTGGATGCAGACACAATCGGCAGGGCTCTCGCCGGTCGGCGCCATGTGGATTGCAGCGCTCGTCGGCCTGGCATTGGCGGCGGTGGTCTATCTGGCCGCGGGGCTGCTCTTCAAGAGCAACGAACTGAAGCCGGCGCTGGCATTGCTGACGCGTCGTTCACGGGCGTAGATGTAGAACGAAATCAAACGAAATTTTTACCGGTTTCTAATGCAATTCTATCACTGGTGTGGTAAAGTATCGCCAGGGCTTCGAAAAGGTCTGCTTGTCGGCGTTAGCAATGGGATACTCAGTTTTGGGAATGCTCAGAGCCGATGATCTTTACCCAGACCCATTGTAGGAGGAAAATACCAGATGTTCTACTTCGATCCACTCTATCTTGTCCTTGCTCTGCCGGCCATGCTACTGGGCCTCTGGGCGCAGGCCCGTGTCCGCGGGTCGTTCAAGAAGTATTCGGGCGTGCCGACCGGCACCGGCATCAACGGCGCGCAGGCGGCGCGCAAAATGCTGGACGCCAATGGGCTGCAACATGTGGAGGTCGAACGGGTCGGCGGATTTCTCTCCGATCACTATGATCCACGCGGCAAGGTGCTGAGACTCAGTTCCGATGTCTACGGCGGGGCCAATCTGGCAGCGGTCGGCGTGGCGGCCCACGAGGCAGGCCATGCCCTCCAGGATCAGACCAGCTACGCGGCCTTGAGAATGCGCTCGGCCTTGGTGCCGGCCGTCAAGGTCGGCGGCTGGGTCGGCCCCATCATCTTCTTCATCGGTCTGTTCATGTCCACGGCATTTGGCGAGACCATTGCCTGGCTGGGCTTGATGATCTTCGGCCTGACAGCGCTCTTCGCCCTGGTGACGTTGCCCGTCGAGTTCAACGCCAGCAATCGGGCCAAAGAGCAACTGGTCTCACTGGCGATTTTGACGCCGCAGGAAGTAACGGGCGTCAATAAGGTGCTGAGTGCAGCGGCGCTGACCTATGTGGCCGCGGCGATTCAGGCCATCATCACCATGCTCTACTACGCATCGATCCTGCTGCGCAGAGACTAAGCGCCCAGAAAGAAGTTCGTAGTGAAGGCTTCAGCCGTCCAGACTGCTAAAGCGGTTACGACGAACGAAAGCGGGTTTTCTGTAGGAGTTGCAACAATGTATCGTAACACGAGGTCCTCAATGAGGTTTCAAACCATGGGCACGGCGGGCAGCAGCCTTGGATGGATGGTTATGTTGCCGGGTCTGTTCCTGATCGCATTCGCGATTGCGATTCTGATCTGGCCACAGTTATTGGCCTACCTGATCGCCGCAGTGCTGCTGGTTGCCGGCATTTCGCTGTCGCTGTGGGGCTGGCGACTATCCAGAGCCGCACGCCGCCAGCCGTCCAACGGACAGACGGTCTACTACGAAGTCATGTAGACGCGTTGGCTTCGAATCTAAATAGCTGAAAAAGGTCGGCTTCCGAGAGGAAGCCGACCTTTTTGATTGGGACTTATTCAAGCAGACTTGAAGATTCGGTCTGAGCGAGTAAAAATGTAGGTGCGGTTTGCAACCCATACGCATCAACTTAAGGTTATGTCTAGTTCCGGGGTGTCCTCAAAATCATAGGAATCCCAGTGGTAGAACTCAGAAATCAGAGCAAGAAGTCGGCTCGAGTTGGGGGATTTACGTCGTTTCTGCTTGAAGCCGAAATGATCGACATGATGATAGAACACCTGAATCTGCCCAACAAAAGCGTCTGACATTCCAAGCGTGATGTGCAACGTACGTGCAAAGCGTTCTAGCATACCACGCATCTTGAACAGACTTATCTCCCTATCGAACTGGGCGCCAAAAGGTAGCCTGACAGGTGCAATCAGGAAATAGGTTAGGATCACGCCGATCAAGCGGGCATAAAACTCGGTCATGATGCGTTCCGGCCGCAGAGATGCGACATAGTCAAGACCGCAGAAGCTTTTGCACATCTTGAAGACCAGTTCAATCTGCCAACGGATTCGATAGAGTGTAGCGACATCTTCCTTGCGCAGTCTAGCCGAAGGTACATTGGTGATGAAGAGCCCCCAATCAAAGAGTTTCAGACATTCCTTGGAGGCTGTTCTGCCATGGCGACGAGCATTGGCCTTGGCTTTCTGCCTCCGTCGGTCGGCCACTTCTTGAGAAAGACGGATAGCAATCAGACGACATGGAATGTGATGACAAGGTCGGCTGCCGATACGAACGTCGTATTCAGCCACTGGTTCACACTGGTTTGCCAGCAAGTCTGCCAGGGCAATTCGCTCTCCTTCTTGATCGATGAGCGCAGTCTGCACTTGCAGTCGAGAAAGGAAGTAAGCGCCTATTGCACTGATTGCCCGGAACGTCTCTAGCACATAGTATCCGAGGTCCATGATGTAGAGTGCGTCCTTTTCGAGCACATTCCAGTGGCCACGATACCCTTGGTCCGGCGCTCGCCCATGAGTCAATTCAAGCTGTTTAAACTGGCCGCGTAGATAATCAAAGACCAGTTGCACCTTCATGCTCGCAGTCGATGCATTGCCGCCAGAACCGGGAAAGAGTTCACTCATGTTGGCTGGCAAGCTGATCTGACTGCTGTCAACCAGATAGACGCCGCTGAATTGGTTGAGCAACTTGATTGCCAGCGGCTCAGTTTGGCGAAAATGCTCTAGAGACAGCGTCCACATTTCCTCTAGAAAGGCTTGGCTTCCAGCGTTGATGCGACGATCAAGTCCTTGCTCAGTGATTTCGACGCCAACATCCAGACAACTTTGGGCCAAACTCGACAGCGTCATTTCTCGCTTTTCCAGAATACTGAAGACGATGGAAGCCAGAAACACACATCCGGTCAACTTGGACCGTCTCTGGACGAATTTCGTCCTTCTGGCTATGCTCTCGACTTGCACACCGAAAAACTGTTGGATCGTTTCGCTGATTTTTTCTAAATTGGGTTGCATCATATCCTCCTATCATGGTTATCAGAGTGATATAATACAACCTGCTGCAGCTAAACATAACCTTAGGTTGATGCCTATGGGTTTGCAACCGCACGATTTCCGAATCGCCCAAAATTTCCGTAGATCGTGCGGTTGCAAACCGCACCTACGATTGTCGAAAAACTCCTTCAATTCGCAAACTGCGGTTCGCCGGCGCTGATGACGCGCCGGGCCGGGCGGGTGCGCAGCCAGAGCCAGCTCACACGGGCCAAGGCGCCGCAGACCATGGCCAGGGCAACCACGTTGACGCCGTTCATAGCGTGCGAGGCAATGCCCAGAGCCAGCACGCTCGTCAGCACGGTCAGTCCGAGGATCATGGCCTCAGTGATGCCGCGCGTCTTGCGGCTGTGGAGCAGGACACCGCTGAACCAGCTTTCGAGGACGGTGAGTCCCGGCGCCAGCAGTCCGATCCAGAGACCGGCACGGGCCGCCGGAATCAGTTCGGGCGGCAACCCAACGACGCTGCCGAACCAGATCTGGGCCAGCGGCGTGATATTCATGATCAGCAACAGGCCCACCACGGTCAACGCCAGCTTGACGGCAAAGCGTTGCAGCGGCTGCACCGAGCCGGGCTGGTCGAGCAGCACGACAGTCACTTCGGTGAAGGCAAGCCCCGCGCTCATCATCACAATCAGAACGCCGTAGACCACCGGCCAGACGGCCAACGATGCCAGCGGATCGGGCATGCGGCTCAATGCCGCGCTGCCGATGGGCTGCACCAGGATGGCCAACAGAGAGGTCATGACCAGCGGTATATAGAAGCTGCTGAAGGAACGCAACGTCAATGGCTGGGCCACACGCTGCGCGATGCTCAACTCATCGCGCAGAACCGGTCTTACCCGGATCTTGGCATAGATGGCCTCGCTGATGACCCCAACGACGATGGTGCCGGCGGCCACGGCGATGCCCGGCAGGTCAAAGGCGTAGAAGAGCACGAGCATAGCCACAACGTCACAGACCAGACGGATGATGGCGCCCAAGGTCACTGCACGCGTGTGCTCAAAGCGGATCAGCACGCCGTAGTTGAAGCGTCGATAGGCCAGCGCCGCGGCCCAGGGCAGCATGATCTGAAAGCCGAGACGCGCCGGCTCGACAACCTGGGGCGGTACGCCAATCACATCCTCGACCAGCCGATAGAACAGCGGCGTAAAGGCCAGCAGTGCATGGATCGTCGTCAGTACGCCGGCCAACGCCAGCATATATTTGCGCAGCTTGCGGTACGACGCTTCATCCTTGCTCAACGTTGTCGAGGCGGCCAGAAGCATGGTCACCGGCGACGCCAGAATCAACGCCAGCGGGAAGACAACGCCCCAGGCCGCCAGGTTGATTGCCGGATCGGCCTTGCGCGCCGCGACCGCGGCCAGCAGCGGAATCTCCGCCGTCATGATCAGCCAACTCGCCGCCAACGGCCACCAGGTACTCAGAATGTGAGAGGTCGTCAGCTTGTCGGACCGGGCAGAGTCGAGCAGAGAGGATGTTGTCATGCAGCCGCCAATTTCAACACAATGCTTTTGAGATACGATTCAGGTCGTGTTACTATCCCCTCATACTATCCTGACAATGGCGTCATCGCAAGCCGCAACACGCACCAAATGGTTAGGACATCCCATGCCCGAAGAGACGATTTTCAGCCGCATCATCCGCAAAGAGATCCCATCCGACATGGTCTATCAGGATGAGTTGGTCACGGCCTTTGCCGATATCAACCCGCAGGCGCCCGTGCATATCCTGGTGGTTCCCAACAAGCTCATCCCTACCGTCAACGATGTGACGGCGGAAGACGAACTGACATTGGGCCGCATGTTCACGGTCGCCGCCAAGATCGCGGCGGACTACGGCATTGCCGAAAACGGCTATCGGCTGATGGTCAACTGCAACCGTGACGGCGGGCAGGAGGTCTATCATCTGCACATGCACATTCTCGGCGGTCGCCGCCTGGGGCCGATGCTCGTACGCAACTAAAAAGCCCAGCCGAAGTCAAGCGGCCGGGCTTGGTCTCACAGTATGCCGACGGCGGGTCAGCCTTTTTGCGCCTCGATCAGGTCACGGATTTCGGTAAGGAGCTTTTCTTCGGCAGTCAGTTCCGGCTCAGCTTCGACCTTCTCTTCTTCCGGTCCAGGAGAACTGCTCGGCGGCCTTGTTCATTGCCTTGACCATCAAGAAGATGACGACGGCGATGATGAGGAAATTGATGACGGCCTGGATGAAGGTTCCATACATAATCGTCGCATCGCCCACCTGGATAGAGAGCGACGAAAAATCGACGCCGCCCATCAGCACGCCGATCAGTGGCATGATGATGTCATCGACCAGCGAGTTGACGATGGCCGTGAAGGCTGCACCCATGACCACCGCCACAGCCAGATCCATGACGTTGCCGCGGGCAATAAATTCTCGAAACTCTTTCAACATTTTGGCTACTCCTTCATTTGAATATTCGTCGCTGAGAGTCGTCGAAAGTACTTGCACAAGAATACAACACCAACATTACGACCCATATTAAGGTCCGTATTACAATCCGTTCAGCAGACGACCGTAACCCCAAGGAAACGACCATGCGCGCAGTAGGAAGCAGTTTTGCCAGAATCGACGCCCGTGACAAGGTCAGTGGCGTCGCCCAGTATGCCGGGGACATCGACCTGCCCGACCAAGCATGGCTGAAGATACGCTTCGCCGGATTTCCCCATGGGCGCATCCTCTCTGTCGACTGCCGGGAGGCCGAATCTGCGCCCGGCGTCATCACCATCTTACTAGCCAAAGACGTACCCGTCAACGAGTACGGACTGATCATGCCCGATCAGCCGGTGCTTTGCGGGCCGGGCAGCACGAAACAGGCCGAAGTCGTGCGCTGGGAGGCCGATCACGTGGCGCTGGTCGTCGCCGAGACCAAGGCGCAGGCCGAAGCCGCCGCGGCCCTGATCCAGATCGACTACGAGCCGCTGCCCATCGTCACCGATCCGTTCGAAGCCATGGCGCCGGACGCGCCGATCCTGCATCCCAATGCATTCCCCTTTCCCTACGGCGAACGCGATCTCGGCTCCAACAACATGCTCGAATACCGCCTGATTGACGGCGAAATCGACGCCGGCTTTGAACAGGCCGATGTTCGTTGTCGAGTCCACCTACCGGACCCACGCTCAGGAGCACGCCTATCTCCAGCCCGAAGCCGGGCTGGCCTTCACCCATCCTGACGGACGCATCGAGGTGATCTGCGCCGGCCAGTGGATGCACGAGGAGCGCGAGCAGATCGCCCACGCCCTCGACCTGCCCGACGACCGGATCGTCGTGCGCCATGCCGCCATCGGCGGCGCATTCGGCGGCCGCGAGGACATCTCGATCCAGATCGCGCTGGCGCTGGCGACGTGGAAGACCGGTCGCCCGGTCAAGACGGTCTGGAGCCGCGAGGAGAGCATCGTCGGCCACCACAAGCGCCACCCCTACACCATCAAGACCAAGTGGGGCGCGACCCGCGACGGGCAAGATCGTGGCCGCCCAGGTCGACCTGACCGCCGACGGCGGGGCCTATGCCTACACCAGCACCAAGGTGCTGGGCAATGCGCTGCTCGCCTGCCTGGGACCCTACGCCATCCCCAACGTCGACGTGACCGGGCGCGTGGTCTACACCAACAACTGCCCCAGCGGGGCCTTTCGCGGCTTCGGCGGCGCACAGGGCCACTTTGCCGCCGAAATGCAGGTCAACAAGCTGGCCGAAGCGCTGGGCATGGACCCGGTCGAACTGCGCATGCGCAACGCGCTGCGCGAGGGGTCCAAGCTGCCGACGCGCAGCGCCATGCCGCCCGGCTGCACCATCGTCGAGGTGCTGGAAGAGGCCGCCAAGCATGGCGGCTGGGAGCAGGCGCAAGGCGAATGGCAGCGGCAACCGGAAGATATCGTGCAGCACGCAGCAGACTCTTCAGGTTCAGCCCTCACCTCGCTGGACGCCACCCGCAAACGCACGGCCACCGGCATCGGCATCGCGGCCTGTCTCAAAAACGTGGGCTTCAGCCTGGGCTTTCCTGAATCCTGCGAGGCCTGGGTCGAGCTACACGGCGGCGCCGAGATCGAGCGGGCCGTGGTTGGCTGCGTGGGCGCGGATGTGGGCCAGGGCGCACACACCGTCTTCTTGCAGATCGCGGCCGAGACGCTGGGCATCGATCCCGAGCGGATCGAACTGAGCGCCGACAGCAGCGATGTGACCGGCTCCAGCGGCAGCACGTCGGCCAGCCGCATGACGTTTATGGCCGGCAACGCGATCAAGGGCGCAGCAGAACTCGCACTACAGCATTGGGAAGATGAGGAACGTCCGGCCCGGGTCGACTACGTCTACCGGCCGCGCGCCACCACCGGCTACAACCGGGAGACCGGCGAAGGCGATCCGAATATCACGTATGGCTATTGCGCTCAGGTGGCCGAGGTGGAGGTCGATCTGGAGACCGGCCACGTTTTCGTCAAGCGGCTGATCAGCGTCAACGATGTGGGCAAGGCCATCAACCCGCAGCAGATCGAGGGCCAGATCGAGGGAGCGGTCGCCCAGTCCATGGGCTGGACCCTGCTGGAAAACCTGATCCAGAAGGATGGCCACATCCTGACCCAACAGTTGAGCACCTATCTCGTGCCCGGCGTCCAGGATGTGGCGGAAGTCATCGAGCCGGTGATTCTCGAAATCCCCGATCCCCAGGGACCGCTGGGCGCACGCGGCATGGGTGAGATGCCCTTCATCCCCACGGCCCCGGCCATCGGCGCGGCCATCGCCAACGCCACCGGCGTCTGGCTCGATTCGCTGCCCTATACGCCGGAGAAAGTTTGGCAGGCGCTGCAAGAATGACAAAACAGAAAACGAGCCAATACAAAGCCTGAAAAACAACCGTCACAACAATGAAGTCGACATCGCCATCTACCGCTTTTTTGTTCTGACGCTGTTTTTCTGCTTGGTGTATCCCCCAGGCCGCAATTGACGCAGCCGACCAAATCTATGAAGCCGGCGCCCATGGTTCAGGGACTCAACCTTTTGCACCAGATCCTTGAGCGAACGGCCCAACCGGTCGAGACGCCAGACAACCAACATGTCACCATCTCGCACGAAAGCAAGGGCTTCTTGTAGCCCGGGTCGCTCAGACTTGGCGCCACTCATCTCGTCCGTGAAGATCTTTTCACATCCTGCTTGCTTGAGCGCATCGATCTGCATGTCGAGGTTCTGCTCTCCGGTGGAGACGCGTGCATAGCCTATATGCATGGCGATTTCGGTGAGAGGATAACGGGGGTCATACACCAACAGCGTACCAAAACATGATCTGGCATTCAAGTATCGGGCTGTTGATTGTGAGATGCCATTCTGGAACAGAGGGCTGTGTAGATATCCGGATGACGATGTTGTCGCAACGGTCTATTCCAAAAACGGTCGTTTTTCAGACACAACAACGGAGTTTCGGGATGGCGGTCTTGGTTCTAGGGCAATCGCGAGTTCACTTAAATAGCGGTTTGAGTACGGCCATGAGATAGTCGTTATCCCATCCAGCCCGTAAACGTCGATTCTTGATGCCTAACTTGCTGTCAGTGTTCTGCTTGAGCAGATTGAGAGCGATGTGTCTGAAGATCGCGAAATTTTGGGGGCCATTGCCTTTGCGGATACGCGAGTCGTCTTCGCGAAATGCAATATCCAAGACCCAATGCAAGGAATTCTCAATGTGCCAGTGTTCTCTGATGTGTTGCAAGATATGGGCCGCACTCTCCTGATAACTGGCGATGAAGTAGCGGTCCTCAACAGAGTGTTTGTCACCGACACGACGTTCAGAGCGAACCTTGACGAAGGTGGTCAAGTTGCGCCAGTTGTCAGCGCCTCGAAGGCAGCCAGAGAGGCTTGGATAATCAATGGTCCAGCAGTGTCGAATTTCGATTCGACCATGATTCTTGTCAACGGTGCGGGCATAATCATAGTCGTAAGCGCTGAAATTACTGTCGGCTAAGTCGTCAAAGAGCAGTCGCACATCGTCATGCAAGTTACTCTGATTGCCCTTGAGAGAGAGGAGATAATCCCCTTCGCCTTCGATAATCAAGTTGGCAATGGCAGTTTGACAGCCCATGGCATCAATGGTGACGATGCAATTCTGTATGTCCAATGCCCGCAGGAGTTGAGGAATTGCTGTGATTTCGTTCGACTTCTCATCGACTTTCCGTTGGCCAAGGACCAGTCGGTTCGTCGTCGCCCATGCGCTGACCATATGAATGGCCGCTTTGGCTTCCTCCTTGGCGTAGGAGTGGCGCAAGGCCTTGCCATCAAGCGCTATCACCTCTCTGGAGATGTTTTGGCGCAGAGCAGACATCCACTGCATGAAGCAGTGCTGAAACTGCTCCGGATTCAAGGCTTCAAAGACTCGCCAGAAGGTGTCATGAGATGGAATGCCATTCGGCAACTCGAGAAAGCTCGCCAACCATTCGGCTTTTGCATCACCGAATTCGGCTATCGCTTCATAATCATCGGCTCCACATATCACTGCACAGATCCCGATGACCAAGATGTCCGTGAACTTATGATAGCGCAACGTCCCCTTTCTCGGATCCGTCATCTGCGTAAAATATCTGGCGATGGCTGGTGGTTCTGCGGGCAGTTCGGTTACTTTGACGACCATTTTGGGCCTCCTCCTAGCTTTTTCGCTAGCGTAGACCCTTGAACGTTGAGGGACGGTTACAAATATCGTCAATTTCGCTATAATGTGACGATAATCCGAAATTCTGGACAATATTGACGTCGACAATGAAGTTGTCGGACCGCGATAGGATGCAATAATGGCCACAAACAAGGATCAACTTGCGAATCTGATGAATCTTACGTCAGGCGACAAAAAACACGATCCCAGCGCATACTCTACTCTGGGCGTCCTAACCGTTCTTTACGATCGCATTCTGAACTATCGATGCCGTCCAATCCACGGAGCGAGGACCGCGATCGATTCATTATGAGCAAAGGGCATGGGCCTTTGGTGCTCTACGCCATACTTGCTCAGAAGGGATTCTTTCCAGCGAGTGAGCTGAGAAAATTTCTGGAATGGGACGGAATCCTTGGAGGACACCCGGATCGAAAACGTGTACCGGGAGTCGAAGCCTCAACCGGATCACTTGGGCATGGCTTTCCGATGGCCATCGGCGTGGCCCTGGGACTCAAGGCCAAGCGGATCGATCGCCGAGTCTATGTCCTGATCGGAGACGGGGAGACGAACGAAGGCTCCGTCTGGGAGGCGGTTCTGCTGGCGGGGAACTTGGGTCTTTCCAATCTGACAGCGATTCTGATTGATAACCGCTCAAGTTCGAGAGATCTGGGAGATATCCCGGCGAAGTTCAAGGCCTTCGGTTGGGAAGCAAAAACCGTCGATGGGCGGGATGAAGACGCCATCGAAAACGCTCTGTCGTCTCCAGCGCCTGATCGGCCCAGTCTGGTAGTTGCGGAGGTACTGACCAATGCCTGATACCATGCGCAATCGAATGGATGTAGTCGTAAGCGATCTGATCGAAACGGATTTGAACACCGCCCTCGTCCTGGCCGATATCGGCAAAGCCAATTTTCTGGATGCCTTCAAGAATTTTCCCGAACGAGTTATCAATGTCGGAATCATGGAGCAGACGGCAGTCAGTCTCGCCGCAGGGCTCGCCCTGGAGGGTTTTCATCCCTTTATTCATTCCATTACCCCCTTCGTGACGGAACGGCCCTTCGAGCAGATCAAAGACGACTTCTGTTACCAGGGATTGGGGGGGACATTTATCAGTATCGGCGCCTCCTACGATTATGGAACAGATGGCATGACACACCATGGTCCGGCCGATGTTCCCATCCTCAAGACACTGCCGAGAATGCAGGTATGTGTACCTGGCACTCCGGATGAGTTTGAGACCCTGCTTCGCCAGACCTACAACAACGGCGCGCCCACTTATATTCGCACCAGCACCCAGCAGAACAACAACAGCCGGCCTGTCAGCTTTGGCAAGCTACATCTCGAACAGGAGGGCAGTGACGGAGTTGTCGTAGCCGTGGGGCCGATGTTGGAACGGACGCTTGCAGCGGTTGAAGGGTTGGACCTGACTGTGCTCTACGCTACGACAGTCGTTCCATTTGACGAGGAAACTTTGAGGGATGCTGTTGCCAAAGCCTCAGCCAAAGTGATGTTAGTGGAGCCATACTATGAAGGGGGACTTGTACAGAATATTGCAGGAGCTCTTCAGGCAATCCCGACCCGGATCAAAGCGATCGGTGTACCACGCCGAGTCTTGGAACGATACGGGCCACCTGAGCGCCACGACAAAGAACTTGGTCTTACAACAGAGGGGATCCACACGCAGATCACCAGTTTTCTTCGAACCGACGGTCCATAATATGTTCAGCCGTGCGACGATCCGAATGCAGGAACGCAAAGAAAAAGCCATCGGCGTCTGTGAGCTAGCCTGGGCACAAAGGGCAGACCGATGGCAGCGTCGAAATATGGCACGCGGGGCGGAGGAGCTATCTCGGATTTCAGTTCTGAAGTCCACCGTTGAAAGGAGCAGCTAGATGCCAACGAGCACGGCCAATGACGATCTCGTTTACCAAGTCGTGGTGACCCTGAAGGACAGCAAGCCACCCGTCTGGCGACGTTTCTATGTGCCAAGCTCGTTGACGTTGGCTCAACTTCACGATGCCCTCCAGATCATAATGGGCTGGACGGACTCGCACCTGCACCGATTCATCATCAACGGTCAGGAGTTCGGTCGACCTGACTATGAAGATCGATTCGAGGACGACGATCCGCTGCGCGACGAACGTCGCATTCACTTGGCCAGACTATTTCCAGTCGTACCGGCTGCATTCCTCTACGAGTACGACTACGGCGACGGATGGTTGCATGTGATTGTGGTGGAGTGGACCCTGTCAGCCAGTTCGGACGCCCAGTACCCCTCTTGTGTTGAGGGTGAGCGCGCCTGCCCGCCCGAGGATGTAGGCGGCATCTTCGGATATGAGGAACTGCTAACCATCCTGGCCGATCCCGAACATGAGGAATATGAGAGAATGCGAATGTGGGCCGGGGAGGACTTTAATCCAGAAGCATTTGACATTGAGACTGTCAACCAGGCGTTGAGGCACCTATAGGCGACGACAGAAATGCATCGCTTTTGTGCAGTGCTTTTTGACTGCCATCAGCAGGTTCGATGACCAAGAATAGCGTCTGAAACTGACGGGGTTTCAGCTATTGAGGCGTGCCTGCGAAGCGTGTAGGGTTTGCGGGCGCTGTGTTGAATATCTTCAATAGCGGCCCCGTCAAGCCATCGGCCCCGGCAAAGCGCAAGCAGGCGGAATCGTTGATCCCATGGAAAGGAAGCCATCGGGGAAAGCATCGACGATAGATTCCGACTTGTCACGAAGTGAGAACGAAAGACGGTTTTGCCGGGATCGGAGTCTCTACATCCCGGCCCAGCCCAAAGACCCAACACAGACGGCCCGCGCTGCCCATAACGAAGAGGAAAGGGGTGTACAATACACCCTGCAGAAAGGATCGAACCATGGCCACAAAGCGCGGTAGACGGCAAAATCGAGACGATAGTCCACGAACAGAGCGGGTGCAGATCCGGCTGTATCCCGATGATTTGGCCCGGATTGACGCGCTTGTTGTTGCAGGCTATGGCACGAACAGAAGCAAGGTCATCCGGCGCTCCATTGCAGAAACGCACAAATGGACAATTGAGGCGAAGAGGTGAGGCTATGCGGCGACTGATGCAGATCGCGGGTTGGACACTAATAATCGCGCTTGCGATAGGAATAGCCGTGTTTCTAATAGTTAACCGTTTTGAGCCGTGGACTGGTTTTAGTGCGTATGACGTCCCTTCATGGGACTACCAACGGGGCAAAACGCTATGGGACTGGCTGTCTCTTCTAATCATACCTATCGTTCTGTTAATTGGCGGTTATTTTCTCAATAGATCTGAACGTAAACGGGATCGGGATATAGCAGAGCAGCGGACAAAGGAAGATCGAAGAATAGCAGAGGAACGAACACAAGAAGGGGGCTTGCAAACCTATCTCAACCAGATATCAACGCTACTGATCGACAAACATCTGAATGATGTCGATGAGAATGGAATAAGAATCGGTTCCTCTCCAGCGTCGAGAAACGTAGCTAGAGTTTTGACACTGACAATACTGCGAAGGTTGAACCCCGAACGCAAAGGAACGGTGTTGAAATTCTTGTACGAAGCTGGCCTTATTACGAAAGACCCCGACTCTGGAAACGATTTTTGTATCGTTCATTTGCGGAGTGCCGACCTGGTCGATGCCAACCTTCACCATGCCAACCTTCACCATGCCATCCTGGACGGTGCCAACCTGCGCTTTGCCAGCCTGCGCTTTGCCAGCCTGCGCTTTGCCCACCTGAGCAATGCCGACCTAAGCAATGCCGACCTGGTCGATGCCCTCGTGCGCGGTGCCAGATACAATGACAAAACAACCTGGCCAGATGGCTTTGACTACGAAAAAGCCGGCGCGATTCACATCGACTTAGTTGGTGACCAGCTCACAATAGACGAAGACGGCGACAAAGCGTGGTAGCGGCTGAAAATTGTTAGTGATGCCAAGCCGATATGTCGAAGCGGCGATGATTGCCAATGAGCGTGTGAGATTGTAGAGTTTCGCTATATGGTACAATCAAGAGAGGGGACCGGTTGAGAAGCCCCCTCTCCTCCGACTAGAATAATCGCTCGATCATAGCGTTCATAGCCACTACAACTGTGATTGGAATCGACGTAACGAACACGAGTATCAATGTGTTTTTGGCACTAAATTCAAGTGTGAAACCCTTGACTTCTACCTTGAGATCGAGCTTGGTTGAATCTTTTTCTCGCATGTTTATAATCCTTCCACACTGATTCTGGTTACACAGAAATCAGTGAACTGATAAGCTTTGATTAGATTGAAAGAGTCGAGTATCCGGCCTGCCAAGCTGATGCTCGACTCTTTCATTGGTCCCAATACAGAAACAAAAAACGCCAGACTTACGGTTGTCCCGTATGCCTAGCGCAATGATCGCAACTTGCTCTTCGATTGCAGCCAGGCATATTACGCAGTAGCCTGGCCTACTCGTATACCTAGCGCTCTCGTGAGCACTTATGATCGCGACCTGTAGGCCGCTGGTTGTAATGGATCTGAACGACTAAGACTAGCTAAAGTTTGACACTCGCCTTTGTTGCCTGCCAGGGGCAATCTTTTAGGCGAGCCACAGCGAACGCACGCTGCCAGCTCAACAAAATTTAGTTTCGGGCTGTCGCACCCGTAGACGCCATGAGATAGACGTTCATGGATCTCGCACCACAAGGAAAATTGTTCCGAATACCACTCTCCACACGCACAGTTTGCGCATTGGAGATGGTAACGTCTGGAACTACTGAACTAGGGGTGCACGAGATATCAACAGTATATCAGACATCTGTTCTGATGTCTAGAGTTGATTAACCGACTAGACGCGATTTTTTTGTTGAATTCGGAATTTCGTTTGGGACAGTAGCGAAGCTTGTCGCCCCGGCTGGTACGACTGCACTTAATCGTGGTAACGAATCGAGGCCGAAATTTCGACCCAAACCCGAGCTTTATGTTTAGCAAACGGGCCGATATCGGTGTTTTTTCAACCGGAAACGCTTGATTTTGGCGATTATGTTAACTCCGGATCGGCAGATTGCGCCGACCACGATTAAGTGCGGTGGTACCCCCCGGCTCCCCCGACACCATAATCTAGTGATTATGAAAGCGTACCGAAGCACGCACCGGGGCGACAATGGGCATTCGGTGCACCAGGCCGATCCCCTCGGGTAGCCGATCTCCGGTGCCCCAGAATGTGTCCTTCAATCAACCCAGGGCTTCTCAAAAGTCCGCAATCTGGCAGCGAAGTCGTCATGGCCTGCAGCGCCTCCAGAGAAGGGCATGCGTGCTTCAACCGAGTTTAGGCCGCGATTCAGCCCGGAATAGCGACTTTTGAGAAGCCCTGCAATCAACCGTATACCTCTTGACGGATTCACCGCATCGATCCATAATCGGCAATACAGCATACATTAGATGCCAATAGCAAGTGGGACAATATGCACAAAATGCCGCCAACTGTACCTGTCTCCAATCTACGCAACGAGCAGGATGAGATTTTGCAGATGATGAACGAACAACCGGTGATGCTCACACAGCGCGGCAAGGCTCGCGCTGCGCTCGTCAACATCGAGCATACTGGCGTGCCGAGTCCGAGCGGGTACAGAATGATATGGGGGAACAGGAGTGGCTCGATGCCGATCCAGTGATTGAAAAATGGTCCGCCAAGCATGGGATAGGCGCGAATGTTTCGGTTCCAGTGGCGTAAAGAGGTTCTCATCTATTTTCGAGCCAACGAAGGTCTGATCAACGAACTCGAACTCGCCTTTGCAGAATTTCGGAAACAAGAAACGAGAACGCCAGAGTCCATCTATGATGAGATATTTTTCGGAGAAGCGTGAGCGATGGCCAAATTTTCAGTAGGAGATTCTGTACGCTTTCACCTCGGAGTCAAAGACTATGATTTCGACGTTGATATCGGTGGGTGGCAGGGTCGAGTGATCCAACTGACGGAATATGCTACTGTGATGGTCGCCTTCGACAGCATCACCCTGCGCAACATGCCCGGCGAGTATATCGAGACCTGTGAGGAAGATGGGCTGAGTTGGTCGGAGTATGGAGCAGATCCGAACGAACTGGAAGTCGTGCCGCCCCGAGATACGCCCGCAGACGTGGAAACTGCTATCGCCGAGTTGGGCGCTCGCTATGCCTACAGCCATCTGGGCGAAGAAGGACGGGACATGAATGCTGTCCTGGCTGGTGTCGCCCCGGTTGATGGGATGGCCGCGATGAAGCGTTGGGGCGAACTATCTGGGACAGACCCTCAGCTTCCCGTTTGAAGCGGAAGTGGTGGAGATGCTTTTCGAACGCGGCCCCATCCGGTACGGTGACCGGCTTCAGGTGATGGGCATCAACATGGTTGATGATTCATATGGAGTGCTGGCGGATGTTAAGCGAGGACGAGAATCCTACGTCTGTCCCTTCTGCGATCTCGAGACTATTGACAATGAGTCGCCCAACCACGATCCGTTACAACTATACAGGGTATGGTTTGCCAACCGATAGAAAATCAGGAACCGATTCGTGTGAACAGACTCAGATCGTGACATTGCCTTTCATGCGTCCTCTATTCCATCTTTTTGAAGGTTTGTACAAGACGTATTTCCTTTGACGAAAGCGCTCAATCGAGAGCGCTGCCCATCGTGCTGGCTACTTTACTCATCCAGCCTCAAAATCACGGCTCGAGGGGAGTTGATCGAAAACTGACAAGCGGCTACGCTAATGCTCTTATCCAGGCCAACGAGTTGTTCAGTCGGCAGTGGCGCTGTAATTGACGCGACTCGAAGCAGGAAAGAACTGTTAGCGGAGAACGCTCTGTTGCGTCAGCAACTGATCATCCTCAAACGTGGTCAGAAACGACCAGTTTTGTCCAACTCGGATCGCATCAAGCTTGTCTGTCTAGCCAGATTGACACCGGATTGGAGACAGATATTGAAGATCGTTCAGCCGGATACTCTCCTGCGCTGGCATCGGGATCAGTTTTCAAGTCGTAAGTTCCGGGAGCCAGTTGCTCCAGCCTTTCGATTAGTGGATGTTCAAATGGATAGATTCGTTTGAACATCAGAATTCTCAACCGAAAGGCACTGTTATCACGATAAAGTTTCTTGCCAATGAGTGAATTTTCGGCTGATTCACACGAGGGGCGGTACAGCAAAACGGTTATTCTGTAGGCCCTTCCCCACCGAACCACGCATAGGCGCATTTGCTACCCAAAAGGTCAATCTGAATAATAATGTGACATTGTCAAATTATCCACAAAAGATGATTTAATTGGGTGCCCAAGGAGTTGACATTGATCCAGCCGCCAACAAATCCTAAAGCTGAGTTAACAGTAGCGATTGCTACGGGTATTGTAGCTGCAATACCTTGGTTTGGAGGGGTCATTGCCGAAGTCGGGAATCTGTACCTTAACCCTCTTGAAAAACGCAAACAAGTGTGGATGAACGAAGTTTCACTGGCGATTGAAGAAATCCAGGAACGATTTTCGCTACTTCCCGAATCGCTCGAAGAGGACGACGCGTTTATTTCTTTTCTATACCAGGCAACCGTCCTTGCTCTCAGAAATCATCAACAAGAGAAGATCGATGCGCTTCGTAATGCTCTTGTTTCGTCTGCCGATCCCACTCGTTCATCCGAAGACCTTGTTTTTCAGTTCTTGCGATACATTGATGAACTCAGTGTTACTCACTTGCAAATACTTGCTGATCTTGACAAGCATGCTGGGCAATTTGCAAGACTCGATCAATTTGACCAAATTTATGACCGGTTTCAGACACTCATGGGCCAATCGATTGATCGACCTGTGTTTCGGACATTTGTTCAAGATCTTGATGTTCGGTTTCTGATTCGGATTGGAGACATCGACGAGTTCTCAGAATATGCTTCCCAGCTCTCGCTGCTTGAATTAGAAAATTCTAAGAAGCGGCCTCTTGAAGTTACAACACTGGGCCGTGAATTCCTCTCGTTCGTGCAAAACAAACAATGAGAAAAAGCCATCGGCGTTCTGTGAAGCTAACAATGAGCACAGAACAGACCGATGGCGGCATCTGATGTCGATGGCTGTACACATTTGTCGTGGCGATGTTGTCGCCTGTTAGCTTCATTCGCTTCAGCATTGCGGTCCAAAGACCAGCCTCTCCCTCAAGCGATTTCGTGGTTGAAATCGTGAAAGATTGTCGTTCTCTGACCATCTGCTGAGCAATTCTCAACGCTTGTTGCGGTTCAACTTCCGTCTGAGCAACTATAAAACCTGTCTGGATGATCCCCGCCCATCACGGCAAATCGTGATGTTGGGCCACCCAACAGTCGTCGCACAGATCCGGAAGATCGTCGGTTCCCTCGTTCGAGCAAACTGTCTTGCCGCACTCGCAGCACTGCCAAAGCTCGCCATAACAGCGGTCATGGTTGTCACTCCGGCAGCCTGCCATTCGTTTGGATACAACTCCTTTCTGCTGGTTCAAGCCGATGCTCACTTCAATTCTCGAAGCGGTTGGATACCCAGGATCTACTCAAACCAACCCCAGTACCAAGTAGCCAGGACGGGTGTCCGTGTGGGCAATGCCCATCGGGTTCGATGATACACCCATCGGTGGCCTCACAGCAGCCATCCCACATCCAGTCTTCCAGCGTCTCCCAGGCAGGCTGGGCAACGGTCGGCTCCGGCCATTGGCCCGCCTGTAATTCAGCGAGCAAAGCGTCGAGCTTGCCGGTTGCCTGCACCAGTACATCCACCCCCTGTGAAACGATGAGGTTGGACGTAGCGGGATCTTCCAGAACCCGGAAACGGGCTTCCAACTGCTGCCACTGACTGCGGAGATGTTGCTTGACCTCAGTCTTGTTGCCTCCAATCGTCGTGGCCCCATTTATCTTGCCCACAGTTTTCTCGGGCACAGTCTTTATGACCATCGATCTCCCTCCATCAGTACTCCATAGGCGTCAATAACGTGGTCACAGAGCGGTCGTGCTCCGTGATGATCCAAATCTTGACCTGCTTGCCGGTCAGGTAAGAACTGAGAATACGAGCTCCGTTCTCCACCGACCAGTCATTCGACTGCTTGTCCTCTTCCGGCACAACGCCCCAGTCGCCCACGATATGGCGATCCAGGAATTCATGCGGCGTCTGTTCGGCCTCCTCCAGCGCAGCGAGTGCACCAGGGGTGGCGACGACTCGGCCAAGAGAGAACAGCGGTTTCTTGCGTTCTGTATGAACAGTGTCCATCGGGCATGCTCCTTGTTGGGAAATACAAAAAGACCTGGGACGTCTCCCAGGTCTATGCCGTGCGTCTTTGGTTGTGTGTCAGCCGTACTGTCAACGTGCCAGATGTAGGGCCGACTGTATCCGGTCAGACAACGCTTGTCAATGGTGCTACAATTGTATTTGTCAAGCGAGAATCGCGGCAGTTGATCATGAGAAATCGCTGCTCGCGTTTGCGACCGCCATACGGCATAGCATTCAGGACCTCGATTTTGATGAGAAACGGAAAATTCTCGAAATGTTGTCTGTGCGTATTGATGTGCTGACCAAGGACCAGGTGAGAGTCACGGGTCTCCTTCCGTTTTTTGAAGAAGTAGGAAATGTTGGTGCGTTTGTAGCTACTACAGTAGATGAAGTAGTCAGTAATGGCTGTGAGCCTGCGTGGGTGACGCTGATCTTCCATCGTTCTCCCCTGGCAACCTCGCTCCAGAACCTCTCTAGACTATTCTCACGATTGTGAGTATAGTTCTTCTATCAAGCAAATCACTTAGGCCGTTCCAAGAAAACGAATCCCTAATTGACGGCCTGAAAGCCGCTGCGAAAGCATCGTCGCCAGGGGAATCAATACGGCTCTCTGAGGTTTGGTGGGTAACCTTGATTCCAGTCTTTGGCGGCTACCTCACAGAGGAATCATGCTCTACCAGCGTTTCGTCAATTGACGACGATTCCCCACAATACCTCAGAGAACCTCAATTACTTGCAGCGGCCTTACCCTGCCAACGCCCATCAACGTTAACCTGATGAGACCTCTCACCCTTACAATTCGTGTATTGCAAGTGCCAAAGTTTGAGGAGCAGATATGGGAAGAACAACAGTGTTTACCGCGGCGCCCTCACCTGAAAGCTTGGGGATCCCTTCAGGAGCGATCCTGAATTTCCTGCAGCGGATCGACTCCGAGCGCATCTGCATGCACGGGTTCCTGCTGGTACGTCGCAACAATATCGCGGCTGAGGGATACTGGACTCCATGGTCGGCTGAGCGCAAGCACCGGATGTATTCGGTCAGCAAGAGCTTCGTCGCGTTGGCGGTCGGAATGATGATCGACGAGGGCAGGCTCACCCTCGACGATCGGGTCGCCGACTACTTCCCGGACAAACTGCCGGACAAGCTACATCCGTGGCTCGCCGCCTCGACCGTCCGCGACCTTCTGACGATGTCGACCGCCCATTCGAGCACATCCTATACACGGGACGATCCCGACTGGGTGTGGACCTTCTTCAACCGCACCCCCTCCCATCCTCCCGGCACAATCTTCTCGTACGATACCGCGGCAACGGTCGTGCTCACGGCCACGGTCGAACGGCTCGCGGACATGCCTTTTCTGGATTACATGCGCCCGCGTTTCCTGGACCGAATCGGGTTCTCCCCTGACGCCTGGTGCGTGCGTACGCCCGAGGGTGGTTCGTGGGGCGGATCGGGGGTTATCTGTACGCTTCGGGATCTGGCCAGAGTCGCGCTTGCCTGCATGAACGGCGGCATGTGGGGTGAAGAGAGGGTCCTCCCAGAGGAGTACCTGCGCGTGCGATCTCGAAGAAAATCGACAATGGTTATCGGGGGAAACAGCGGATACGGCTATCAGATCTGGCGTGAGCAAGAGAACGGTTTCTCCTTCCGCGGCATGGGCAGCCAGTACGCCATCTGTTTTCCCGACCGCAAGTTTCTGTTCGTCTGCATCGCCGATACACAGGGTGCGCCGGCAGGCAGCGCCATTCCGGCTGTGATGAGGGAGGAGATTTACCCCCACCTTTCAGACGCGCCACTTCCTGAGGATCGCGACGCCCAGGCGGCGCTCTCCGACAAGATCGAGCGGCTCGCGGTCCTGCCGATCCCAGGCAGCCCTGACTCGCGAGTGGCTTCGGAAGTCGGCGGAGCCTGGTATGCTTTGGAAGACAACCCGATGGGCATCACGCGGATGCGCCTCTCCTTCCATGGGGATTACGGCACGTGGGAGTACACCAACGGTCAGGGCAACAATGTGCTGCGCTTCGGTATCGGGCGCGTGCTATCCGGTAAGTTCCCTCAGCGCAACTACTTCGGCGAACAGATCGGCTCGGTCCCTGGCATCGAGTACGAGTCCTTAGCCTCAGCAGCGTGGGTCGACGAGAAGACGCTCAATATGGAGGTCTCCATCACGGATATTTATCTGGGAGCGCTCCGCATATCTTTCGCCTTCAAGGGGGAAGAGATCGGCGTCTTTATGATAAAGCAGGCCGAGTGGTTCCTGGAAGAATACAATGGATTTGCCGGGGGAAAGCGCCTCTAACGCAGCAACCGGCATCACAAACCAGGGTACTTTGACGAACTTGCCCTGTGAGGGTATTCCTCCATCGCTACAACCGCCTTCGTCTTCATCCTATCAGTCAACTAGCAGGCTGTCGGAGAGACTGGATTGATAGACCGCGGATTAGGCGGATTAGGCGAAAACAACCTGATTTCCCGATTTTATCGGCTTTTATCAGCCTAATCCGCCGCATCCGCGGTCTATCGGCTCTCACTCCGACAGACTGCGAGGCAGCAGCGAATTCCTGCATGTTACTCCAGCTTTCAAATCAGCACACAACCGATTCATAGGGAGATATCCATGGACGAGCCATTCCAAATCTTGAGCGAGACTGAACAGGGACGTCAGAAGATCCGTGACATTAAAGTGATGATCCTGCAAGGACCGCGCAGTTACACGCTGGTGAAAGTCATCGCCGAAGACGGCCTCTACGGTATCGGCGAGGCGTACGGCAGTCCGGGTGTCGGGATGAAGGAGCAGATCGAAGCGATCAAGCCCGCGCTCGATTGGACGGGATCCGCTGGCGATCGATGTGCTCTACACCCTGATGGGTCAAAACCCGAATCCAGGAACCGGTTGGGCGGGCGCCAGTCGTACGGATGGCTCGGCCCATGCCCTGATGCGGGCCGCCAGCGGAATCGAGATGGCGCTGTGGGACTTGGCGGGGAAAATTCTGGGCGTTTCGTCGACCGTGCTGCTGGGCGGGCAGTTTCGCGACAAGGTTCGGGTCTATAATCACGCGCATCCCAGAGATATTCTCAACAGAGCTTCGTGTAAGGAATGGGCGCAGCAGGTCAAGGAAGACCCGGCTGGCTTCACCTGCCATAAGTTCGGCTTTCCACACACAACGCCAGATACCGATGCAGGACGCGATCTCGCCAATCGGGTGCTGACGGTGCGCGAGTTACGGCAGATCGAGGAGGGCTTTGCCAACTGCCGTGAGGCACTCGGTTGGGACCACGACATTATGGTTCACTGTCATTGGGAATACGATGTACGCACCGCGATCCGGATCTCGCGGAGGCGGTGGCGCCAATCAAGCCACTGTGGCTCGAAGACGCCATGATCGTGAACTATTCGGAGAGTTGGAAGCGGCTGACTGCGAGCTCGTCGGTCCCAATCTCCGCACGGGTGAGAACCTGTGGCGGCGGCAGGAGTTCGCAGACTTCATCGTTCATCAGGGATGCGACATCCTCCACCCGGACCTGCGCAACAGCGGCGGTTTCCTGGAAAACAAGCGGATCGCTGACATGGCCGAGGTGTGGGGGCTGCCGATGGCGACGCACAACACAGGCAGTCAGCTCAACACCTGGGCAACGTGCCAGTGGGCAGGGTCCATTCGCGACTTCATCGCGTGTGAAACGGTCACCGGAAAAGGCGATTGGATGGACGAGTTGCTGATTCTCGACGGGCCCTACATCGAAAATGGGTATCTGAGAATCACGGAGAAGCCGGGCTTCGGTGTGGATCTGAATCCGGACGTGGCCCAAGCTCACCTGGCGGATGGCGAGACTTGGTGGGGTTGATTACGAAAAGCGATCGTCCCTCATATCAGGGCTGTACACAGCCCAACGGTATCAGGAGATAGGGACCACTACCTCGAGTGCAAATATGGGCCAATTGTGATTAGGCCGTTCCAAGAAATTGAATCCCTCGAACGTCCCCGGCACAGCCCAGACCTACTCTGGTCAGCGCGAATTTGCGTGGGCTGTGCCGGGGACGTGAATTCTAGGATCGGCCTTACTTCGTTTCGCTTATTGAATCGGAATCGGATCACCCAACACCGGCGGCGGCGCCTTGCGGATGACATCCACCAGGGCGATGAGCAGTGCGGGCGGTTCCTGGCGCGACTCGGACCAGGCGACCGAGCGTCGGAATCATAGACACGCCGGTCGGCGATGACGCCCGAGGATTCGAGGTCAAGGCTGTTGCAAAGGAAGAGCGCTCTGGGCAGATGGAAAGCCTGGGTCACCAGCACAGCAGATTCCACACCAAAGATCTTCTTGGCTCGATAACAGGTGTCGTATGTGCGTCGACCGCCGTAGTCAGGCTGGATATCCTCAGGAGGCACGCCCTGTTGGATGGCGTAGGCCATCATAGCGCCGGGCTCGTTATATTCGGCGGTTCCGTTGTCGCCGCTGAGGATAGCTTGTTCCTGCCTTGCCCGCCTCGTAGAGCGCTATCGCCGTGTCCACCCGGTCGCGCAACATGGCGCTCAGCCGTCCGCTCGGATAGACCCTCGCCCCATAGACAATCGCCACCCGCTCATCCGGCAATGACTCGACTGCGCTGGCCAGCGTATAGATGCGCGTTTCGTAGCGCGGTTGACCCAGGTTCGCCACGCCGAAGGGAAACGATGTCGCCGCCACGGCAAGGATTAAGCAAACTATCAGTGTCCCAGCGATCAGATTTCGCACCGACGAGCCGGTCATCTTCATACGCTTCAAGTCGATCCTCAGAACCAACGCCGATCCGAATACAGTCACGCCAATGACGATGGATGGAAATGGTTCGTTCCCTGCCCAAATCTATTGTGGGTAGGCGATCCGTAGGGACAGGTCTGAGACCTGTCCCTACAAAGCCGATCACCCCATCAAGGCAAGACCCAGCGCATCGCGGAGGGTGCGGCGCGCCCAGAACCTCCACGGTGTCGGGAAAGGCTTCGGCCCCTTTACGCCGCGACAGTGTTGCGGGGGACCAGCGCACGGGTGAAGCCGAGCTTGGACGCTTCGTGCAAGCGGCGGGCGAGTTGGCCAACGCTGCGCAATTCGCCGCTCAAGCCCACTTCGCCAACGATGGCCAGATCGGCATGCACCGGTTTGTTGCGATAGCTGCTGGCGATGGCCACCGCGATCGAGAGATCGGCGGCGGGTTCGTTGATACGCATGCCGCCCACAATGTTGACGAAGATATCTTGGTCGCTCAGATTTATGCCGACCCGCTTGCTGAGGACGGCCGCAAGCAAGCAGCAGTCGGTTCAGATCAATGCCATTTGCCGTCCGTCGCGGCTGGCTGAAGCTGGAATGGCTGGCCAGGGCCTGCACTTCAACCAACAGCGGACGTGTGCCTTCCATGGAGACGGCAATGGCGCTGCCGGCCGCGTTGGGCAGGCGTTCGGCCAGAAAAAGTTCGGACGGGTTGGTCGACCTCGGCCATGCCCCGCTCGCTCATCTCAAAGATGCCGACTTCGTTGGTGCTGCCAAAGCGATTCTTCACCGAGCGCAGTAGCCGATAGGCGTGAAAGCGTTCGCCCTCCAAATGGAGCACCACATCCACCATGTGCTCAAGCACGCGCGGTCCGGCGATGGTCCCCTCTTTGGTCACGTGACCGACGAGAAAGATGGGAATATTGAACTGTTTGGCCGCGCGCAGCAACATGGCCGCGCAGTCGCGCACCTGGCTCACCGTACCGGCTGCGCTGGTCCCGCTCTCCGTATGGATCGCCTGGATCGAATCGACGATCACCAACGCCGGGCTCATCCGTTCGATCTGATCCACAATCTGATCGACCACGATCTCGGCGAGGACGAAAAGTTTGGGCGCAGCAAGCCCAGACGGGTGGCTCGGCGACGAATCTGATGGGCGCTCTCTTCGGCGGAGACATAGAGCACCGGCCGACCTGGTTTCAGCCACCTCGGCCGCCATTTGCAACAGCAACGTGCTTTTGCCGATTCCCGGATCGCCGCCCACCAACAACCCCGCCCCGGGCACAATCCCGCCGCCAAGGACACGGTTCAGTTCCGGTCATGCTGCAGCGGCAGTCGTTCCGCCCCGTCATTGGTGATGGCGGACAGAGCGACCGGTTGGGCCAGCGTGCCGTCGCCCACGGGCATGTGTGTACGAGTTTTGGGTGCAGGCTGAACCATCTGCTCTTCCAACGTGTTCCACTCGCCACATTCCGGGCACTTTCCCATCCACTTCATCTGCACACTGCTACAATCTGGAACAGGTGTACTGCGTTTTAACCTTGGCCACAGGCGTTTTCCTTGTTCGATCAACAGAACATTTGTGCGCACATTGTAGTGCGAAAATGACGACGGGTCAATTGTGCAGATTGGAATCGGAAATGGGTGTGTTGAGGACGAGGCGAGCGAGGGGCGGAATCGGAAAGGCCCGGTTGTAGGGAGAGGTCTGAGACCTCTCCCTACGGTGACGACGAAATGAGTTCCGCCGACGGTCCCTACATCAAGACACTCAATACGGAAAAGACGCCTGCGCCGGCGAGCAGGACGCCGATCACCAGAACAATCAGGGCGGGACCGACAACGCTGACGAAGGCGCGCAGCGTGTCGAAGCCAGTGACGACGCGCACGGCCAGTACACAGACAACCAGCGCCCAGATGGCGGCCACCAAGGCCAGCAGACCGCCGACACAGGGGATCGGCGTCAGGGCAAGGAGCAGCAACGGCACGAAGGCATAGCTGACGCCGGCATAGAAACGCTGCAATGTCGTCGGCGCGCCGAGCAGCTTGGCAACGGCCAACACGCCCAGGCCATAGACGATCCAAGAGGAGAGCCAGTTGAGGGGCCAACTGAGCCACTCGCCCGATGCACTCAGAAAGGCGGCCAACCAGCCGGGACCGACCGGGTCCAGACCGCCAATCGTTGCCGCTGTGTCGAGCAAGACGGTCAGAGCGGGAAAGAGACCCTGGGCGAAAACGTCCGGTATAGCCGTCTGCGGGACCAGACCGGCCAAGGCCACCGACGTGCCCGCCAGCGTTGCAAAGTACCAGTTTGCCAAAAACGGGATAAACCCAGCCACCAGGCCGGCCACGAAGACCAGGCCCATCCCCTGGCGCATGGAAGTCGCCGGCAGTTCGTCCGTCAATGGTTCTTGAGCGACCTCAACCGCGGTCACGACGTCGACACCGTCACCCATCTTGCCGTCAGGTGCACTTTCCGGCTCGATCTCTACCGGGGCATCGGTCGCCTCATTGATGGCCGGATCGGTCATTGCAACAGGAGCGTCCACGACCGCAGTGGCAGTCGCTGTGTACCCTTCATGGGTCACTTCCGGCACGCCGTCTATCGCCAATTCCAGCTTGAGTTGCGCGGCGTAGCGGATCTGGGCAAAAGTCGGTAGCCACGCTTGCCAAGCGGGCGGCCGGTGACCGCGCTGATTCTGATCCTGGTTCATCTCATCTGTCGGCATCCTATGCGCCTCCCCATGAAACCACAATCGCTGCCAATGTGGTCACCCCGCCGATCAAGACAAAGAGCATGGCCGGCGGCAGCACCGCGACCCAGACCGCCTTCTGCCAGGGCAGATCGTGGGCGATCTGCAGCGCACGATAGAAAATCAGGAGCGACCAGACGCCGATCATCACAGTGCTGACCGTCACAAACGGCACAACGTCAAAGAGGAGAAACGCCTGGGGAGCGACCATCAACGCGGTCGCACCCAGGGTCTGGCTCAGGCTGGCTTGGCCGCCCATCAGACGGGCGATGCCGTGTCCAACCAGCCCGTAGAGCAGCCATTGGACGAGCAATAGCGCCGGTGCGACGATGAAGACCAGAAGCCGAGCCCATCCGCCGCCGTAGCCGGTGGCCAACGCCACTAGGCCCCACTGCTGGCGCAAGAAGGTCTCGACCGTATCAACGCCGGCAGCCTGGGCAAACGGCTCGCCGATCTGGCGCCAAGCCTGCGCCAGCGACTCGATCATGGCGTCGGATGGCGGCAGGCTGACGGTCAACAGGAGGCCGCCCACAAACTTGGCCAGTCCGATCAGCAGCCCGAGCACTACTATCAGGAAAAGCCCTTCGAGCCATGGTTCATCGTCATCGGCCATGGTCAGGAAGGGTTCGCCCTGCAATACGAGGGCTTTGCCCACCATTTCAGGATAAGTTTTGGGTTGAAGCATGGTGCCTCCAGTTTCAGTCGACCAATCTTGGTCTATCATAGCACAAGGACAAAGGGTGCGACAACGAGTTCTTTCGGACTGCCGGCCAATTAAGTCATGGATTTTAGCGTTTAGTGCGCACGCCCTTCGTGCGCACGGGTCTACCCCAATGGCGAGTCAATCGCTCTCTGCGCTTCGCACGAGGGCCGCGCCGATTTGAAACACGTTACATCTGACTTTCCCGACGACTGACTTGACAACCCAACCCGCTTGCGGGTACGCTCTCGTCCATCTTCGTCCACCGACCTGTAGCCAGAATATCACATGAAACAACCAAAAAATCACGCCCATCCTCATCATCGAGCGCTGCGCAACCTTCGGCAGGCGCAGCGCATTTGCCTGCTTGGCTTGCTCATCGCCACGGTGTTGCTGACATTGAGAGCGACGCCGTTGCGCGCTGAATCATTGCAGCAGAACGACTCGGAGTACTACACCGTTGAACCGGGCGAAACCCTGAGTGAGATTGCCAAGGAGAACGGGATTGCCCTCGATCAGTTGATGCGCCTCAACGGCCTCACCGATCCGGATACGCTCATTGCCGGGCAAATTCTCTACGTGCCGGTACCGGCAACGGACGGGGACGACCCTGTTGAGACGCCCTCAGCGCCCTCCAGCGAAGCAGAGCCATCCGCCGAGCCGCCTGACGAAGAGCCGGACAATTCGAGCGACGGATCACCTGAAGCGACGCCGGAGCCGAGCCAAGCCGAAATCGAGGAACCGTCGCTTCGCCAGAGCGGCGGCAATCCGATTGCCACGCTCAATCGCATCTACACTGTACAGTCGGGCGACACATTGCCGTTGATTGCGCTCCAGAATGGCGTCAACGAGGAGGCGCTGCGTCAGATCAACGGGATGATCGGCACGCCCGGTCTGGTGGCAGGGCAGACGCTCACGTTGCCGGCTACAGGCAGCGATCTCTACGTTCAGCGTTCGCTGGAGGAATACGTGGTCGAGGCAGGCGACAGTCTCGGCCAGATCGCCCGCTCGCTCGGGGTGACGTTGCCCGACTTGTTGAAAGCCAACCATATTTCCGACCCCGACGCCATCCGCGAGGGTGATCGACTCGTGATTCCGGGGCAACCGGTCGATACCGAAGGCGATCCACGCAAACGCCCCCAGGTCGGCCCGGCTCAGGAGCGGATTCTTCTACTACACGGTGCGCGTGGGCGACACGCTCTCCGGGCATCGCCCGCGACTTCGACACGCCCATGCTGGCCATTCTCGAATACAACAACCTGCCCAACGAGGAAACCGTCTACGCCGGGCTGGAACTACGTCTACCCTACGGGCCGCCGCCATTGCCGCAAAAACGACCGCCGGTACCGATCTCCAGCTCCAGTTTTCTGGTCAGCCTGAGCCGCCAGCAGTGTTGGGTGTTTCATGGAGAACAACTCAAGGAACAGTGGAATTGCAGTACGGGGTACGGCGAGTGGATCACACGGACCGGCACGTTACCAGGTCCAGACCATGCTGGAGACGGCCAAGAGCGGGGCCTATCGGCTGGACAT